>JAUNPS010000081.1 GCA_030536575.1 Eubacteriales bacterium
TATGCCCTGGCCGCCCGGCTTCGCCGATTTCTACAGCCTAACGTCGTATCCTTGGCCTGAATACCATGCCCTGGCCGCCCGACTCCGCCGACTTCCGCAGCCTAACGCCGTATCTCGGCTTGCTCGCCCTGGCGCTCCAATTCGCGCAGCCTGCCCCGTAAAACGGTACTTTCACTGTAAAAAGCGGATATCATCCATCCGCTTTCTTAATTGCAAAACCTCTCTCATCCATTATTTTATACAAATCATCCCGCAAAATATCCGTCAACGAATGTTCCCTTACATTCTGCACGCCATCCGTCCGATAAGGCGCCGGCTCCACAATCCCCGTCGGCGTAATCTCAAACAGCCCTTCCCTCTGCAAAATATTCCGCTCCATCAGAATATCCGCCCTCGGCAGAAATCCCAGCACCATATCCTCGCGCTGCTCCTGCTCCTCGATCAGCCGTTTTTCAATCTCCTTCTTTTCTTCTTCCGTAAACGTTCCGCTTCCATTCGGGCACTCCACCGTCATATAGATCACAATGCTGCTGCCTCTTCGCTGCAGTTCATTTAAATAAGCCCTGCTCAAAACCCTCCGGTAATTCTCCCTGGTAATCGTCTCAATCGTCCCAAAAAGAAGCCCGCGGCTGCGCAGCTCTTCCATACTCTGCATCATCTGCCCGTACATGAAAGACGCCCTCCCATTCTGGGAAACGTCCAGTTGGAAGCACCTTGCCATATTCAAAATCGGGATCAGATTCCGGTTCTGCCGGAAGAAATCCAGATACGTGTCATCCATCATACTGCCATTCGTGATCACCGGGAAATAAATTTTCCGGTAACGGGCCGCCCGCTCCAGAATGCACTTGCGCGTCAGCGGTTCGCCGCCCTTAATAAAAATGATCCGGACGCCAAGCTGCTCCGCTTCAAAGAACACATCGTCCCAATCCATAGCGCTTAAATACTGGTCTTCCCGCTGATTTATGTAGGGGTTCGAGCGCATGCGCATCAGATAGCTGTCCGAACCCTGCTGATTACTATGATCCGTGATATTCGCAGCCAGAAACATGGGCGCATGAATGCCTTCCGCCAGCTTTTCCTTCCGGATGCCGTAGGATTCTTTTAAAACACCTTTTAAAAACGATAAAAGCTTAAACTCTTCTGCCATCAAACACGCCTCCATTCCATGTTCCCCGCTTGTGCCTGTTCAACAAACCAACTCTTTGATTCCTCCGGGCAATGAGCCAAACGTCCATGTCTGTATGGATATTCGGCGAAACCCGTGAAAGCCAAATACCCCACCGCGTTCAGCGCGGTATTGGATTACTGTCAGTATAGCATGGTACGGACGTTATTTCAATATGTCACCGCGTCAAAACGCGCTTCTTTGTTACTTTTTTAACCATTTGGGTAAAGGTTTCACGCCATTACTGCGGGCACGGAAACTTAGAAAATTCCCAAATGTTCCAGGAGAATTTTCACTCCCAGAAGAATCAGGATGATCCCGCCTGCCATCTCCGCTTTGGATTTGTACCGGGTTCCAAACACATTCCCAATCTTTACCCCAATCGCAGACAGCACAAACGTCGTCACACCAATAAAACAGACCGCCGGAATAATGTTCACATTCAGGAACGCAAGCGTAATTCCCACCGCCAGCGCGTCGATACTGGTCGCAACCGCCAGCACAAACATGGACTTCACCCCCAGGGACGCATCCGCCGGTTCCTCCTCCTCTTTCGAACAGGCTTCACGGATCATATTCACCCCAATGATCCCCAAAAGAATGAACGCAATCCAATGATCGACGGCCGTAATCTTATCCCGGAACCGGAATCCCAAGAAATAACCCAGCAGAGGCATCAGAGCCTGAAAGCCGCCAAACCAGAGGCCGACAATCGAACATTGCTTCGGCGTGACTTTCGGCAGGGCCAGCCCCTTACAGATGGAAACTGCAAAGGCGTCCATAGAAAGCCCCACAGCCAGCGTAAATAGTGTAAAAAAAGACATAACTGTTTCTCCTCTCTTGCCGGAAAGGGGCGCTGCTGCCGCGGAAACAAAAAACTCACGGAACCAAAGGAATACCAAAACGGTATGCTTCTGATTCCGTGAGTCTCATTTTTTAAGACGTGGCCAGATTTTCATCATTATGTTGACCATGTCACAGCTTCCTGGGGCTGCTAACTACTCCCTCACGCGGTTGATTGATTGTTTCTTGTGATGGTATCATAAATGAGAATCTCTGTCAATATGATTTTTGTCGAATTTGGGGCAATGCGGAAAAATTTTGTTTGCGCCGGCCTTTCGCATCAGGCCATGGCCGCCTTGCATTCTTTTTCACAAAATGCCAGGCCATATTTGATGATTTTCTTCATCCCTTTGCGTTTAAGGCCGATGTCATATTTCCGCGCCTCGATCTGCTGCAATGCATTCGCGCAGCCTTTTTCCAAGTTCCCGTCGTCTGCGTATTTCAATTCAATGACGATGCCAATCCGTTCGGGCGTGCAGATCGAGATATCGCTGTAGCCTTCCCCAAGTTCTGCGTTGGAGCGGATCAGCCAGTTGCCCTGGCTTTGCAGAAGACCAAGGAGCATCCCGTGATAAAAGTTTTCTTTCATGCTTATCCTTACGGCAGTATCACGGACACTGATCGAATCCCATAAGTAATCGCACATCATTTCCTCAATCAGCTCTGCATCCCCTGCCGGGAATGCCGCACAAAATTTTTCAATTCTGGACAAATCGGCTCTGGAGGTTTCCTTAAACCAGTCTTTCACCAGGTCGATGAACAATTTTTTGATTTCTTTGTTCGGTATTACCAGTGACAGTTCGCCGCCGGAAGGTTTCCCCCTCTGGGTCAGATAGCCCGTCGCAAAAAGGACGCTCCAGAGATTATCAATTGTGCTGTCGAGTTCCTTATAGGTTAATTCCTGTTTTATCGGTTTTTGGACTGCTTCCCCCGCCAAAAGACTCTCGATTTCATCTTTTGTACTTTTATCCGCTTTTCCAATGAAACGCTGAACCATGCCGTTTCCACTTGTATTTGCCCAGTAGTTTTGAGGTTCGGCCTCCTGGTCAGCCAGCAGTTCATCACAGTAATTGATCACATCCCACGGGCAATATACGGAAACTTTTCCAAAAAGATACCCGTCATACCAATCGCGAATCACGTCTTTCGAGGATTCCAGGCCATAGAAAGCGAGCATTTCATCTACGTCTGCATCCGTAAAGCCGAAATATTCGTCGTAGCGGGGGTCTGTAATTGTGTGTACTTTTAGGTTATTCAATCCTGTAAAAATACTTTCCTTTGAAATGCGCAGACACCCGGTTAATACCGCAAACTGTAAACAATCGTTTGTTTTCAGAGCATTGCTGAACAGCTTCCGAATGAGTGTAATCATTTCGTCGTAGTAGCCTGCCTGAAAAGCCTTATCTAATGGCACATCGTACTCATCAATCAAAATAACGGCTTTCTTTCCGTAGTGCTTTGTCAAAAGCTGGGAAAGTGTTTGAAGACTATCTTCAAGTTCTGTATCCGTCATAGAAAAGATTGCTTCTTTCTCACTTCCCACTTTCGTAAGCTGGCCGTAAATTTCTTTCTCCTTTTCAGAAAGCCGGTCACTTTCCTGAAGAAACTGGAAGCGCAGCGCTTCTTTTCCAATCACATTACGCATCGATGCACTTGCAGCCACAAAATTCCGCCCATCAATTCCTTTCAAACTAATCGAAATAACCGGAAACTGCCCCATATACTTCTCACAAAGCTCTTTCTCCCCTTCGATTTTCAGTCCCCGAAACAGCGAACGGTCACACCCCACCTCAAAAAAGGCCTTCAGCATACTCATATTCAGCGACTTGCCAAACCGCCGCGGCCGCGTAAACAGATTCACCTCACCCCAATTGCGCAAAAGCTCCGCAATAAACATCGTCTTATCCACATAATAAAAATCATTCGTCCGGATTTTTTCAAACCCATCTAACCCGATCGGAAGCTTTTTCCTCATCAACCACCGCTCTCCTTCCCTACACAATCTCCGCCACCCGTATGTCAAATCCAAGGCAAAAAAATTAATTCTTTTCTTCCAGCCTATGTAACTTTTCTATGCTTTCAAGAAAATGATGCTCTACAGGAGAAAGGGAATCTTCCTGCTTTTTCCGATATTTCTCATATTCTCCATGCGCTTTCTCAAGAGCCTGTTTATGAGTAACCCTTCCTTTCGTAGTCAAAATATCCCTTCTTGTCATTTTTAGATAATCATCAATCGTTTCCAACCAGTCCTTCATATACATCGGCTCTTTATTTAGGGCATGAACTTCCGCAATATCCAAATATGCTGTAACAATTTTATTTAATGCATCTATTTCTTTTTCATTTAAATAATTCTTTGCAACCTCTACATCAGAACGTTTGATTTCTTTTCCAGCCCACGCTGTTAATCCCATATTATTCTTATCCGCATCTGCCCGTTGATAGATTATTTCCGCTGCCGTGTGTTTGTGAGCCGCCCAGTGCATTTTATTCTGTACCTGTTTAAAGAATAAAATCGAGTTCTCGGCCTTCGGGTCATAATCAATGCTGGTTGCATATATTTCCAAAACTTTTCTCCAAAATACTTTTTCAGAAGAACGAATATCACGGATACGCTCTAATAGTTCATCAAAATAGTTCCCGCCTCCAAGATTCTTAAGACGATCATCATCTAATGCGAACCCTTTTTTCATATATTCTTTCAAGATCGAGGTTGCCCATATTCGAAATTGTGTCCCTCTCAGGGATTTTACCCGATAGCCAACGGAAATGATAACATCTAAATTATAAAAATCTACCTGATAAGTCTTGCCATCAGAAGCAGTGTAGGCAAATTTTGCCCAAACTGTCTCTTTTACTAATTCTCCTTCTTTGAAAATATTTCTTACATGTTTTCCAATTACACTTTTATCTCGTTGAAATAATTCAGCCATTTGATCTATAGAAAGCCAAACCGTATCATGATCAAATGTTACTTCTATTTTTGTAACTCCATCTTCTGTAGTATACATAAGTATGTTTGACTGTGGCATATTCTCTCCTGTATAAAACAACATCTTATATACCTCAATAAAAAATATATTTTTAGTATATCATCAATATTGAACTAAGAAAAGCACCATTTCTTAAATTATTTTAAAATCCAAAGAAATAGTGCAATAAAAATTAATATTGAGTTTTATGACTTTGGCAAACATGCGCAAGTTCAAAATTCGATTATGCAGTCCGTTTACCGTAAACCCGTTAGACAGCCAAGGATCCCATCCTCATTACAGCATAACCGCCTCGCTGATCCCCTCACTGAAAGTCGGATGCGGCCGTATCACCGCCCCCATCTGCTCCAACGTCAGCCCATTGCGTATCGCCGTCCCAAACTCACTGATCATGTCCGTCGCCCGCGCACACATCATCTGCGCGCCTAAAACCTGATGCGTTTCCGGATCAGCCACCACTTTGATAAAGCCCCGCTCCTGCCCGGACAACAGAGACTTCCCATTCGCCGACATCGGATACTTGGAGGTCAGCACCGTGCGGCCCGCCGCCTTCGCCTCCTCCGCCGACAGCCCAACGGACGCAATTTCCGGATTCGTATAAACACAAGACGGCACAACAGCCAAATCCTGCTCCGGCCCCTCTCCGTTCATATAGCATACCGCATTGATCGCCTCCGCGCTCGCCACATGCGCAAGCTGGATTCCTCCAATGCAGTCCCCGGCCGCATAAATCCCCGGAACGCTGGTCTGGAAATGCTCATCCACACAGATTTTTCCTCTGTCCATGGCAAGTTCCACCCCCGGCCCCAAAAGCCCTTCCGTGAACGCCCGGCGCCCAACGGCCACCAGCACCGCATCCGCTTCCACCGTCAGCGCCTTCTCTTTCTCCGTGCACGTCACTTGCAGACACTCCGTCCGTTCAATCCGCTCAACCTTCGCGCCGGTATGAATATCCACGCCTCTTTTCTTCATCAGCATTTTCAGGCTCTGGCCAATTTCCTTATCGAGTGTCGCCAAAATCCGATCCAGCGCCTCGATCACCGTCACCTGGGTGCCAAGCGCCTGATAAATCGAAGCAAACTCCATCCCGATCACACCGCCGCCGATAATTACCAGCCTCTCCGGAATCGGGTCGCCCTTAGCAAGAAGCTCGTCACTGTTCATCACGCCCGGCAGGTCGATCCCCGGAATCGGCGGCATTGCCGGAACCGAACCCGTGGTAATCAAAATCCGCTCCGCAGCCAGCGTTTCCCCATTCACCTCTACCGCATGGGGCCCGGTAATCTGGCCTTTTCCATGATATACCGTAACTTTCGCCTTTTTTAACTGCATGGCAATGCCCTGGCGGAGCTGTTCCAGCACCGTCTCTTTGCGCGCCTGCACCTCGTCCATGCTGCATGAAAGCGCGCCGACATGGATTCCAATCTGCCCACAGTTTTTCATTTCCTGGAAAAGTTCGGTGGAATGCATGATGGTTTTCGTCGGAATGCATCCCCTGTTCAGGCAGGTGCCGCCAAGCTCCCCGGCTTCCACCAGGGCTATCTTCATCCCTTTTCCGGCGGCTTTCGCGGCGGAAAGGTAGCCGCCGGGCCCTGCCCCGATGACAATCAAATCGTATTGTTCTGCCATAGTTCCTCCTACTGTTTGTTCGCTGCAATTCATTTTTTCACGTAATCCCAAATAAACGCTGCTGTCCGGACAAAATTTGGCACATGTCCGCCCGCCGCTTACACATTTTCCCGGATCAGGGCCTTCACGTCGTCCGCAAACGCCCGCTCGCCCGCCCGGTTCACCGCCTCGCTCAATGCTTCACGGGTGTAACGGCATCCCGGAAGGCTTTTCTTCAGCGCCGCAATCCATTGCTCATCCATCGCGTCCGAATAAATCTCTGCCGCGCGTACCACGCCTTCATCCACTACAAACTGAAACTGAAGGTCACCCCACACAAAACGCTTTCCAAAAGAAAACTGAAACGGGATTTTCCTCCCATATTTCCACTCAAAGGACTCGAAGCGTGCCGCCGCCTTCGCAATCTCCTCTGCATCCAGCCGGCTCTCCGCGATACGCTCCGCCTGGCATCCGTAAATTTCCCCAAAGGCCTCAAACAGCTTTTCCGCCATCTGCTCCACCGTCAGCCCCGGACAAAATTCAGACAAATTCGCCACTCTGGACTTTACCGAAGAAACGCCTTTCGACTGAAGTTTCTCCTTCGACACGTTCAGGAAGCGGGACATTTGGGCGGTGTCCACGGATAAAAGCAGCGTCCCATGATGATAACAGCAGTTTCCGGTTTGATAAAAGGCATTGCCCGAAAACTTCCGTCCCTCCACCGTAAGGTCATTCCGCCCGGTCTTTTCTGCACGGATTCCCAGTTTTCTTACCGCTTCGAGAATCACCTGAAGCTGCCTGTCCACGTCATAATTTTCCTTTCGCACAAGGAATGTAAAATTCAGATTTCCCAGGTCGTGGTATACCGCGCCGCCGCCGGACAGACGGCGCGCCAGAAAGCCGCCGTCCTCCTCCAGTTCGCTGACCCTGCATTCCTTCCAGCAGTTCTGGTTTCTTCCGATCACAACCGTGTGGCGGTTCTGCCAGAGATAGAGGATGCATTCCTCTTCTTCCACATGCAGGAGCAGGTATTCCTCCAACGCAAGGTTCCGATAAGGATTCGTTTCTTTTGTGATGATTTGCGTCGCTTTTTTAATCATACGTTCCTCTTTTCTAAAACGCCCTGCGGGATATTATTTTCGCCACAGCTTCGCCCTTTTACCGCGCCGACGAGCGGGCCGCACGTCATTTCGCCACAGCTTCGCCGTTTTTACCGCGCCAACGGGCGGGCCTGCGTCATTCCCTCACAGCCTCACCGTTTTCACCGCGCCGACGGGCGGCCACGGGCCATTCTTTCGCAGCTTCGCCTTTTTACCGCGCCGACGGGCGGGCCGCCCTCTACTCAAACACGTACCGAATCACCGGCTTCCTCGCCGCCTGCACCTCATCCGGCCTTCCAATCACCGTCGTCCTCGGCGCCCGATGCAGCTCCTCCGGCTCCGTCTGCGCCCGCTCATAAATCTCCCGGAAAATCCGCACCGCCTCATCCAGCGTCTCCTTCGACTCCGTCTCCGTCGGCTCGATCATCAGCGCCTCATGCACGATCAGCGGGAAATACATTGTTGGCGGATGAATCCCGTAATCCAGCAGCGCTTTCGCCACATCCATCGCTGAAACGCCCTTCTCATGCTTCAGCTTCTCCAGCGACAGCACAAATTCGTGCATACAGGGCCTCGGATACGCGCAGTCGTACAAATCTTCCAGTTCGTGCATCATATAATTCGCATTCAGCACCGCATTGGAAGACGCCTCCGGAATCCCTTCTTTTCCAAGGCAGAGAATGTAGGACAGCGCCTTTACCACCACCAGGAAATTCCCATAAAATTCCTTCACGGAACCAACAGACTCCTGGCTGTACTCCATGCGCAGTTCCTCTTCCCCTGCAATCCGCGGCCCCGGCAGGAACGGAACCAGAAACTCCTTGCATCCGCATGGTCCGCTTCCCGGCCCGCCGCCTCCATGCGGCGTCGAAAACGTCTTATGTAAATTCAAATGAATCACATCAAATCCCATATCGCCAGGCCGCACGATTCCCATAACCGCATTCAGATTCGCGCCGTCATAGTAATTCAGCCCGCCCGCCTCATGCACAATTTTCGTGATCTCCAAAATATTTTTGTCAAACAATCCCACCGTATTCGGATTCGTCAGCATCAGCCCCGCCGTGTCCTCGCCGACCGCCGCGCGCAGCTTCTCCAGATCCACACATCCGTCCGGGCCGGAGGGCACATTCACGATCTCAAATCCTGCCATCGCCGCACTGGCCGGGTTCGTCCCATGCGCAGAATCCGGCACAATAATTTTCGTCCGCTTTTTGTCATTCCGGCTGTCATGGTACGCCTTGATCAGCAGCATTCCGGTAAATTCCCCGTGCGCGCCCGCCGCAGGCTGGAAGGACATTCCATCCATTCCGGTTATCTCGCAGAGCAATGTCTCCGCCAGCTTCAGCACTTCCAGGCACCCCTGAACCGTGTGCTGCGGCTGTAAGGGATGGATATTCGCAAAGCCTGGCAGAGCGGCCATTTCTTCATTCAGCTTCGGGTTGTATTTCATGGTGCAGGAACCCAGGGGATAAAATCCATTGTTCACGCCATGGGCGCGGTTTGCCAGTTCCGTATAATGACGGCTTAAATCATTCTCCGACATTTCGGGCAAATGCAGTTCTTTTTCCCGTTCAAATCCTTCGGGACGCACCTCCGGGACATCACAGGGCGGAAGGATGCTGCATCCTCTGCCTTCTGCGCTCTTTTCAAAAATCAGCTTCATTTCCCGCACACCTCCTTTACCGTTTCCACAATGGAATCCATCTCGGCCTTTGTGTTCTTTTCCGTGGTACACCAGAGAATTTCCGATTCCGTTAAGGGCAGTCCGCCCAGAATTCCCTTTTTCTCCAGCTCCGCCAGAAGCTTTTCCGCCGGAATGGGCGTCGTGGTCACAAATTCATGGAAATAGGGCTTCTGATATTTCAGCGGCAATCCTGCTTTCTCCAGTCCTGCCTGCAAATAATGTGCCTTCGACGTACATTGGACAGCCGCCTGCTCAATGCCTTTTCTTCCCATAACGCTCAGGTAAACGGAAGCAGTCAGCGCGCAGAGCGCCTGGTTCGAGCAGACATTGCTGCTGGCTTTTTCCCGACGAATATGCTGTTCTCTGGCCTGCAAGGTCAGCACAAACGCGCGGTTTCCTTTCGCATCCTTCGTTTCGCCTACGATTCGTCCCGGCAGTTTCCTGGTCATGGAAGCGGCTGCGGTCATGAATCCCAGGTAGGGGCCGCCAAAGCCCAGCGGGAGGCCTAAGGGCTGGCCTTCGCCGACTGCGATATCTGCGCCGAATTCGCCGGGGGTTTTCAGGATTGCGAGGGCAATGGGGTTGCAGCCGCAGATGTATTTTGCGCCTGCCGCGTGAACGGCTTCGCCCAATGCCTGATAGTCTTCCAGGATTCCGTAGTAATTCGGTTCCTGCACGTAGAAGCAGGCGGTTTTTGCATCCAATGCCGCGTTCAGCGCGTCGAGGTCGGTTACGCCGTCTTTCTCCGGGATCACTTTTACTTCGGTATTGCTGGCGTAGCAATAGGTTTTCACCGTTCGGATCACATCCGGATGGGATGTTGCCGAAATCAGGACGGTGCTCCGTTTTCGGTCTTTGCACATGGCGGCGGCTTCCGCGGCGGCGCTCGCGCCATCGTAAACGGATGCATTGGACGCGTCCATACCGGTTAGTTCGCACATCATGGTCTGATATTCGAAAATGGACTGCAAGATTCCCTGGCTGATTTCCGCCTGATAGGGAGTGTAGGCGGTCACAAATTCTTCTTTGGCCGTGATGCGTTTGACGGCCGCGGGAATGTAGTGGTTATAAGCGCCGGCTCCCCGGAAAATGTGGGGGAATATGGTGTTTTTGGCGGCCAGGGATTCCATTTTGGCCTGTACTTCCAGTTCGGAGAGGCCGGAGGGGATTCTTAAGGAATCCTTTAGTCTAATATCCTTCGGCATCATCCCAAACAATCCCTCAAAATCCTCATACCCCAGACTTCGCAGCATCGCAAGCTGCTCCTCCCTGGTCGAGCTTACATAAGTTCCCATGATTCTTCCTCCTTTCCTGCATTTCCGCCAGGCAACCGGGAAAGCGCCGCAAAATCCGCCTCCCGTCCGCCTGCGTTCCGAATCCTATTCCGCTTCGGACTCCGCAAATGCCTCGTATTCCTCCGCATCCAGAAACTCTTCGTGATCCGTGATCTGTTCTACGCGGATGAACCATGCGCCATAAGGATCGGAATTAATCATTTCCGGGCTGTCTAAAAGTTCTTCATTAATTTCTTTGATGATGCCAGTCACTGGCGAGAAGACGTCGGATACGGCTTTTACGGATTCTACATCCGCGAAGGATTCTCCGGCGGTCACTTCATCGCCGACTTCCGGAAGGTTCACGAACACCAGATCGCCAAGGGCGTCCTGCGCGAAATCGGTAATACCGATCGTTACCGTGCCGTCTCCTTCATCTTTCACCCACTCGTGAGATTTTACATACTTTAATTCTTTCGGGAAATTCATAGTATTGTCCTCCTTATTCTTCCATTTTTATATTTTTTCCAAAGCATCTCTGCCGCCGGGCCACCCGGCTGTTTTTCTTCCAAACACTTTTCCGCGCCTGCGGTCAGCAGTCTTTTTACCTTCCAAACGCTTTTTCGCGCCGCGGCCAGTGGCCAGCAGCCTTTTTAGCTTCCTAGCGTTTTCCGCGCCCCGCGGTCAGCAGTCTTTTTAGCCCCTGAGCACTTTTTCGCGCCGCGACCAGTGGCCAGCAGTCTTTTTAGCTTCCTAGCGCTTTTCCGCACCCGCGGTCAGC
>JAUNPS010000034.1 GCA_030536575.1 Eubacteriales bacterium
AAGCAGATAATTATTAAGAAAAAGGTGATACCTGATTCTAAAGAAAATGAAGGTGGTGAAAAGTCTTCGTGAAAGAACCCTGAATTTATTGAAATAGTGCTTGCATTAATGCTAAAAATATGATAATATTCTCAAAAATATATAATATTGGGGGCGAGAGAGGAGTTCAGAAAGAGAAAAATATTTAAGATACGTGGGATGAAATTCTGAGGTTTTTATGTGATGAGGATTGAAGAAGAAAAGCAGAACGCTGTTGAACAGGAGATCCATGCTGACAATAAAAAGTGTTGCCATTGTGTTATGAAGTTATACAATGGGATAAAGACTTTTGGAATGTTAGAAAATGGATTAAAAGAGTATTTTCGTTTAGGTCAATAGCGTGGAGTGTGGCAAAAATGGCGGTTGTTTCGTGGTTTCTCTTGAGAGAAGAGTGGATAAGACGCATACTGTTGACGGTGGGAGTGAAAAGTAGCAAAGATTTTTATGATTTTAAGAAAACCCTTGACGGATTTTTTAAATTTTGCTATAGTAATTTTGAAAAAAAGGAGAATTCCGCCGGGCGGAACAGTACGAAAGAAGGCCGCAGAAATGAGCGATTGAGTCTGCGGCTTCCTTATTTATCCGAAAGATGGCAAGGATTTTGGCTGGTGGAATCGAAGAGGGGAGTGATGCAATTATGTGCGGTATCGTGGGATACCTCGGAAGCGAGCAGGCAGCTCCATTGCTTTTATCGGGCCTGTCAAAACTCGAATACAGAGGATATGATTCGGCGGGAATCGCCATACGGAATGAAGAGACAGGGAAGATCGAGCTTGTTAAGGCAAAAGGCCGATTGAAAACTCTGATTGAGAAGACCGATGCAGGCATGGCCGTGAAGGGTACTTGTGGAGTGGGGCATACACGTTGGGCGACACATGGTGAACCGTCGGTGACAAATGCACATCCGCATTGCACGGAGGATAAATCGGTAGTTCTGGTACATAACGGGATTATCGAGAATTACCAGGAACTGAAAGAGAAGCTTCAGAAATCCGGTTATACGTTTTATTCACAGACGGATACGGAAGTTGCGGCGAAGCTGATTGATTATTATTATAAGAAGACTGGCACGCCGCTTGGAGCGATCTCCAGCGCGATGCTTCGGATCCGAGGGTCTTATGCCTTCGGAATTTTGTTTCATGATCATCCGGGAAAGTTGTTTGCAGCCCGTAAGGACAGTCCGCTGATTATTGGAAAGAATGATAGCGGCTGTCTGATTGCTTCGGATGTACCGGCAATTCTGGAAAGTACCAGAAATGTCTTTTATATTGGAAATTTAGAGATTGCTGAGTTGACTCAGGAGGAAATCCATTTCTATAATATTGATCGCGAAGAGATTAAAAAGGAAATGGTGGAGATTGAGTGGGATGCGGAAGCCGCGGAAAAAGGCGGATATGAGCATTTCATGTTAAAGGAAATTCATGAGCAGCCCAAAGCTGTTCAGGATACCATCGGCGCTTACGTGAAGGAAGGCCGAGTTGATTTGTCCGAGGTTGGGCTGTCGGACGAGAAGCTGCAGGAACTGGAGCGGATTTATATCGTGGCCTGTGGCTCTGCCTACCATGTGGGAATGGTAGGGAAATATGTGATAGAGGAACTTGCGGATGTTCCGGTGGAGGTAGATCTTGCATCGGAGTTTCGTTATCGTAATCCGCGGTTCGCGAAGAATTCCATGGTGATTGTCGTATCTCAGTCTGGTGAGACGGCGGACAGTTTGGCTGCGTTGCGGCTGTCGAAAGAGAAAGGAATTCCGGTTCTTGGAATTGTAAATGTGGTTGGTTCCAGCATAGCACGGGAGAGTGATTACATTTTATATACGTATGCGGGACCGGAGATTTCTGTTGCTACGACGAAAGCGTACAGTACACAACTGATTGCGGTTTATCTGCTGGCTGTTCAGAGTGCTTTGGTGAAGGGAAAGATTACGAAGGCGCGCTATGAAGAGTTGCTGACCGAGATGGGGACACTTCCGGGGAAAATCCAGAAGGTGCTGGAAGATAAAGAACGGATTCAGTGGTTTGCGAGCAAATATGCGAATGCACGGGACATTTTCTTTATCGGGCGCGGTATTGATTATGCGATTAGCCTGGAAGGTAGCCTGAAAATGAAGGAGATCAGTTATATTCATTCGGAGGCCTATGCAGCAGGGGAGTTAAAGCATGGGACGATCAGTTTGATTGAGAATGGGACGCTGGTGGTTGGAGTTCTGACACAAAAGGCGCTGTTTGAGAAGACGATCAGTAATATGGTGGAAGTGAAAAGCAGGGGAGCCTATTTGATGGGGCTTACTTGTTATGGAAATTATAGTATTGAGGATACGGCGGACTTTTCGGTTTATGTTCCAAAAACGGAGCAGTATTTTGCGACGAGTTTGGCGATTGTGCCGTTGCAACTGATGGGGTACTATGTGAGTGTTGCCAAAGGACTCGATGTGGATAAGCCGAGGAATCTGGCAAAGTCTGTGACCGTTGAATGAGGGTTCATAGATTTTAGAAATACGGACAGGGAAAGAAACCTTGCGGTAAAGAAAAGGAAGAGATTACAAATGATAAATGAAGAAAAATTTAATCAGGTTTATGAGCGTTATTCAAGCCTGCTTATTAAGTTTATTTGGGATCGGACTGGAAATAGAGAAGATTCTCTGGAAATGTGCCAAGATGTATTTTTGGCTTTTTCGAGGTATATGGACTCGGTTGAGGAGGAATTGTGGAAAGCGTGGCTGATATTGGCGGCTAAGCGTAAATGCATTGACTATTTTCGCAAGAGTAAGACGAAAAACGAGATGGCCAATGTAGAACGAGTTGAGAGAGAGGTCGTCGTAGAAAACAGTGCAGAGCTGGTGGTGGAGAGAGTTGTCCAGAGTGAATTTGTTTATCGGATTTTAGAAACGTTGCATAGAAAGAATCCGAAGTGGTATGAGGCGATTGAGGCGGTATGTATTTGTGAACTGACGCATGAAGAGGCGGCTGAGGAGTTGCAGGTGTCGACGGAGGTGTTGCGTTCTAGGATATACCGGGCGAGGAAGTTCTTGCGGAGCGAGTTTGGAGAAGAGTATAAGAATCTCTGAATGTGTGTGGACGCATGAATGTATGGCCGAGAAGAGAGATTGTGGAAAGGTTCCGCATCGAGATTTTGAATGAGGAAGAGTAAAACATAAAAGTACCGGTGTACAGAGGAAGACCTGTATACCGGTACTTTTTAAATTTGCGGAAAAATATTTGGTCATAATAGATATAAATGGTGAGTAACTGTATGGCACTATGGGGGAGTCAATCATGCCGCACAATGATGTTGCGCCAAATGGGGAGGTCCTGTGTTTTCCATATCAGGCGAGTGTGAAGCTAATGATGTATAAGAGGCATTGTTCCACGACGAAAAAGGCGGACAAACGAGCGCAGGCTATATTATTCGGTGGAATGGATGTGTGAGCTTGACGGGTTAGAAGCAATGTGATAGGCTATGTGTAGAATGGTGATGTGATAAGCAGATGTTAGATGAATTAGGGGGATAAGCTGTAGGTGCGAATAGGAAGTGAACATAGTATTGCGGGGAGATTCGCACCAAATAAAAGGGCATTTTTGAGGGGATAAGGGATAAATTTGAAGGGGAGAGAGATGGAATGGTTTATTTTAAAAGATGATAATGGGAAATGTGTGGGAATTTGAGGGGAAATTAAATAAAAATTGTGCAATTTTGCTGTCTCCCTCTATGTAGAGGGAGTGGATTGAAATGTTTCGGTAATTGCAACAATGGCCGGAATGGAGGCCCGTCTCCCTCTATGTAGAGGGAGTGGATTGAAATACGACCGGGAAGGGGCAGGAGCATGAGCAACGAGTCTCCCTCTATGTAGAGGGAGTGGATTGAAATACGGCCACCGATGCGTCGCTGGTGTTAATGTAATAAGGTCTCCCTCTATGTAGAGGGAGTGGATTGAAATATTTTAAGCTTTTCCAGCGAGGAGCCATACGACAGTCTCCCTCTATGTAGAGGGAGTGGATTGAAATGTAACGGCGCCGCTGGTGGCCGAAACGGGGGCCGGTCTCCCTCTATGTAGAGGGAGTGGATTGAAATAGGAACGCCAGAGGGAACGGTGCCGGGTGATAGGCGTCTCCCTCTATGTAGAGGGAGTGGATTGAAATAGGATGGAAGGCGCTTATGGAGCCACACCGGGAGCGGTCTCCCTCTATGTAGAGGGAGTGGATTGAAATATAGCCTCATCCTCGGTGCTGAACTGCCCCCAGTGTCTCCCTCTATGTAGAGGGAGTGGATTGAAATCATCCGCGGAAGCTCCGAGCTCCCTGCAAATACGTGTCTCCCTCTATGTAGAGGGAGTGGATTGAAATTTGATTTTTCCAGGCTTGAACCTTACGCCTTCGGGTCTCCCTCTATGTAGAGGGAGTGGATTGAAATGTATCGGTGTGCCGGAAAGTATAAGCTTATACTTCGTCTCCCTCTATGTAGAGGGAGTGGATTGAAATGCCTTAATTTTGGTCTGTACCTTATGCAGCTCCAAGTCTCCCTCTATGTAGAGGGAGTGGATTGAAATTCCATTATGCGCTGCGCCTGGATCATATCGCGGGCGGTCTCCCTCTATGTAGAGGGAGTGGATTGAAATGCCGCTATTTCGTCGTTTTTGTCCGGGATGTCAGTCTCCCTCTATGTAGAGGGAGTGGATTGAAATTCTCCGAATACTTTCCCTACTGTTTCCCGGATTTGTCTCCCTCTATGTAGAGGGAGTGGATTGAAATAACCTCCTCTTTCTATTCCTCAGTCGGAAGCTCAAGTCTCCCTCTATGTAGAGGGAGTGGATTGAAATGTCCCAGCGGCAAACGGAAAGCCACCGGAATTGGTCTCCCTCTATGTAGAGGGAGTGGATTGAAATGAAAAACTGGCAGAAGAATTGCGGGTGATCAAAGTCTCCCTCTATGTAGAGGGAGTGGATTGAAATGTAAGCTGGGGAAATTATACAGCAGCGTTCCCTGCGTCTCCCTCTATGTAGAGGGAGTGGATTGAAATGGCGTAATATATGTATCCATTGATCGGCCCTGCCGGTCTCCCTCTATGTAGAGGGAGTGGATTGAAATCATTTCGTCCAGGGTTTTGTTGACTGAATCAATGTCTCCCTCTATGTAGAGGGAGTGGATTGAAATTCTTCGGTTGTCACCGGCTTTTCTTTCATTGTGTCTCCCTCTATGTAGAGGGAGTGGATTGAAATAACCCTCCTAATGCCGTCGCTGCTGCCGTCAATGGTCTCCCTCTATGTAGAGGGAGTGGATTGAAATGTTTTCACCAGGGTGTAATGACGGTATCTGTGGCGTCTCCCTCTATGTAG
The DNA here is from genome assembly GCA_030536575.1 of Eubacteriales bacterium. GTDB lineage: Bacteria > Bacillota > Clostridia > Lachnospirales > Lachnospiraceae > Limivivens. Next base: position 5,372 of record JAUNPS010000034.1, read on the forward strand.
AGGGAGTGGATTGAAATATAATCTCTGTGCTTCACAAATTAATTGAAAACGAGTCTCCCTCTATGTAGAGAGTGTGGATTGAAATTTTGTCTCGCTGGTTGCAATGGACGGCTAGGAGCGTCTCCCACTGCATAGAGGGAATAGATTAAAATTCTTATAAAACTACTGCTGTTAGGGGACTTTCCCAGTCTCCCACTACGAGGAGAGCGAAGATTGAAACACCGCAAACAATTTTTTGAAATAATTTGAAATAATTTTTAAAAATAATTATAAAAACAGTTGCCGAATCTTTGAAAATTTGGTATTATTTACTCAACAGTCGATTTGCTATGGGAGGGGAAGTTATGGAAAAAGAGTATTACGCGCATTATAGGCCTGAAGATCAGGTTTACCAGCCCTTAACGGCCCACCTTGAGGAAACAGCAGATTTTTCAAGCGCGTATTGCTCTATTGACTTACTAAAAAAGGCTGCATGGCTTACGGGATTTTATCACGATATCGGAAAAGGCTGTGACGAATGGCAGGAATATTTGAAAAAGGCCATTGAGGAGGAAAATAATAATCGAAGAGAAAAAATGGATCATTCCACATTGGGCGGCGTGGCAGCTGAAAAGACGTTGAAAAACAGCCTGTTGGCGGAGATGATCGAGATTGCCATTTATTTTCATCATGGCTTGAATGACGCTGTTTCGATTAAGGATGGGACAGCCCTTGTTTGGAAGCGCAGGGAGAAATATGGTTTCGGCACTTCTGCAAGGAGGGGTTCTCAGCAAGTTGATGAGAAAGAGAATGTGTGTATAAAAGTTGACGCTGCTATTTTGCAGTTAAAGAAGTATGCAGACGGAATAAATCTGGATGAATATTGGAAAAGTGCCAGAGCAGATCTTGATCAGCTGGGGAAGCAGATTTTTGCATTGGAGAAGCGAGGCGAAAAGGCAGGCCAATATGGCAATAAACAGTTTTTCCTTGGCATGTGTGAACGGATGCTGTTTTCCAGTTTGATGGATGGTGACGTCCGGAATACAGTGGATTTTGCGAATAAGAAGGAAACAGTTCTCACGAGCGAGCAGGCGATGCAGCAGGTCTGGGAACAGGGCATCCAAAATCTGGAGGAAAAGTTGAAAGGATTTCGGACAGAAAACCGTATAGACCAGTGCAGGGCGATGATCTCGGCACAGTGTAAAGATGCGGCGGTTCGTGATGAAAAACTGTATCGATTATCTGTTCCAACGGGAGCGGGGAAAACGCTAAGCGGCCTGCGTTTTGCACTGCATTGCGCGAAGCAGAAGAAAAAAAGACACATCTTTTATATAGCGCCATTTCGGAGCATTCTGGAGCAAAATGCCGATGAAATACGCTCTGTATTTGGCGAGGATCATATGGTGTTAGAGCATCACAGCGATATCATCTGCAAAGATGAAGATCAGATGGAGCGTTATGAACGATTGATTGAAAACTGGGATGAAGTTCCGGTGATTGTGACTACCGCCGTACAGTTTTTCGACACGCTGTTCAAGGAGAAGAAATCCAATTTGCGCAGATTTCACAGCCTGAGCAACAGCGTGATTATTCTTGATGAAGTACAGGCATTTCCGATAAAGTTAATTCAGCTCTTTAACATGGCATCTAATTTTTTGACGGAACTTTGTAATACCACGATTGTTCTCTGCACGGCTACACAGCCTCTTTTGGATCGTGTGCGGGAAAATCGACTTCTTCCGCCTACGGATATCGTAAAGAATTTAAACGAATATGAAGAAGCATTTCGGCGCGTAGAGTTTTCTGATGATACCGCTCAATTCCCAAACGGCGCATCTGCAGAGCAAATCGCAGAATATATCCTGGAAAAAGAGAAAATTCATAAACAAGTATTGGTTATTGTAAATACGAAAGCATGTGCAGAAACGTTGTACCAGATGCTGAAAGACCGGACGGAGGGAAAACTCACGCATTTGAGTACGAAGATGTGTGCGGAGCATCGAAGCAGCGTATTGCGTGACATCCGAAAGGATTTGGAGGATGGAGAAGGCATGGTTTGCATCAGCACACAATTGGTGGAGGCTGGTGTCGATTTTTCATTCCAATGTGTGATTCGGTCTTTGGCTGGACTTGACAATCTAATTCAGGCCGCCGGCCGGTGTAATCGAAATGGAAAGGCAGATAAGGGATATGTGTACCTTGTAGCGTTGGCGTCGGAGTTGGAGAACGTTTCAAGGATTCCAGATATAAAAAAGGCACAGGAGGCCATGCAGCAGTTACTTATAAAATACCATCAGAATCCGGACGCATTTGAAAATCGTCTTGATTCCGGGAAAGCAATTGATTGCTATTATCAGTTTTACTTCTATAACAGACAAAATGAAATGAATTATGCAGCAAAAATTTCGGGTGTACCCACCAATTTGGTTGATCTGTTTTCAGCGAATCATACATTTGCGAAAAATGTTAAGAATGTCTACTTTAAGCAAGCATTTTACAGCGCAGGTCAGGCATTTCAGGTAATTGAAGAGAAGGATGGGGCAGATGTGGTGGTGCCGTTTGGGCAGGCGGAGGAATTGCTGAAAGAATTCCAGGAGTCTGATGACGGGCAGAAAAGAAAGATGATTTTGCGAAAATTGCAGAGATATACCGTACATTTATCAAACGGATGGATACAGAAATTGAAAAATGCAGTCTATGGAATTGAGGAAAACAGGATCCTCGTTCTGGCGGATGGTTATTATAGCCGGGATACAGGCGTGGTGGAGTATCCTGTGGAAATGCCGTTTTTGGATGTCTAAAAGGTAGGATTTTTGGAAAATAAAAATAGGACAGGAGGTGTTAAATTGGAACCAAAATTTAGAAATACCGTTGAGTTTCAGGTAAGCGGCGCGTATGCGCTTTTTTCAGATCCAATCACCCGTGTGGGAGGCGAAAAATTCAGCTATCAGATCCCGACGTATGAGGCCCTGAAAGGAATTTTGCACAGTGTTTACTGGAAACCAACGCTCATCTGGGTGATTGATGAAGTACGGATCATGAATCCGATTCAGACAGAAACGAAGGCCATCCGTCCGATTACCTACAGCGGCGGCAATGATCTTTCGTATTATACCTATTTGAAAGATGTCTGTTATCAAGTACGGGCGCACTTTGTATGGAATCAGAACCGTCCGGAACTGGAAAGAGACCGAGATGAAAATAAACACCACAACATTGCCAAACGCATGATTAACCGTGGCGGCCGCAGAGACGTATTCCTTGGAACACGGGAATGCCAGGGTTATGTGGAGCCTTGTGAGTTTGGAACTGGAAAGGGATTTTATGACGAAATGCCGGGAGAGCTTGCATTTGGGTTTATGTACCATGGAATTACCTATGCGGATGAGGCGATTCTGGAGGAAGATAAAGGAAAAATGACGGTGCGGTTCTGGCATCCGGTGATGAAACAAGGGTATATCCGATTTCTTCCGCCTGAGGAATGTCGGGAGAAACGCCATATTCACGAGATGGAGATCAAAGAATTTCCAGATTATAAATTCAGTGGGTTGAAAGAGTTTGAGGGAGAAGGTGACGCGTCTTGAACTGGATAGCGGCATTATGTGATTTATACGATAAAAAAGAATCCGTGGCAGGAATCATGATACCGGATCAGCCGGTTTTCCTGCCAGTTTATCATACAACGGTAGCGGCACAGCTTACGGTAACGATCGATGGAAATGGAAACTTTTTATATGCCGAAGTCGTACCGGAGGAGGATAAGCGAACTATTATTCCGGTGACAGAAAAGTCAGCAAGCCGGACAGCAGGCATTGAGCCGCATCCTCTGTGCGATAATCTCAAGTATTTGTCAGGAGATTATAATCGTTACGTAGCTGAAAAGGACTGCTCGAAAAATTATGGGCTGTATATGGAACAGCTGGAAAAGTGGGTTAACTCGCCTTACACTCATGAAAAGGTAAATGCCATTTACCAATATCTGAAAAAGGGAACTTTGATGAGGGATTTGTGTGAACATAAGGTTCTTGTGTTGGAGGAAGACGGAAGCCCCTCTGTCAAGGCAAAAATACAGATTGTATCGCAGGTAGAAGCGTTCGTGCGGTTCCGGATTGAGACGGGGGAATTGCCTCCGGAAGATATGCTGGAAGATGAGAGCGGCCGTTATTTCGCGGAATGCTGGAAGGATCGGACATTGCAGCAAAGCTATATTGCATATTGTAATTCACAGGAAGGAAAGACCGGGTTGTCTTATCTGACCGGGAACATTGTGCCCATATCGTATCTGCATCCGAAAAAAATCCGTAATGAAGGAGACGGAGCAAAGCTGATTTCTTCGAACGATGAGACGTATTACACTTATCGGGGACGCTTCCAGAATAAAGAAGAGGCGTTTGCCATTGGGTATGAGGACTCTCAAAAGGTACATAATGCATTGAAATGGGTGATACGAAAGTACGGTTCCAATTATGGGAGCATGAAAATCGTGACCTGGGAATCCGAACTGTGCAGGATACCGGATTGGAAGTCAGATTCAGATTCTATTTGCAGGGATGCGGAAGAAAATTTTGACAGTAGTTGGATGGAAGAAACGGAAAATGAGAATGCGGATGATACGGATGAGGCCGGAGTTGCGCGGTTTAAAAGCGCTTTAAGGGGTTACGAAAAAAATCTCAGCCGTTCCTCCAGAACCATTATTATGGCCTTTGATGCAGCGACTCCAGGCAGGCTTGCCATGATGGAGTGTAAGGATTATCAGTCGTCCAGATATATCGAACGTCTGGAGGATTGGTATCGGAGGTGCGAATGGAGACAAGAAGCGTTTGGTAAAGAGCGGGGAAGATATTCTTATCTTGGGATGGTTGGAATTGAAGATGCGGCTGAATTGCTTTATGGTACGGAACAAAACGGATTTTTTTCCATGAAAGGGAAAGAGGACTACTATAAAGAGGTTGCAAAACGCTGGATGCCCTGCATTTTGGACGGAAGAGCAATTCCAAAAGATATGGTATGGCTGGCAGTACGCCGGGCTTCTTCGCCGGTTTCCTTTAAGAGCCGCTTTTTGTGGCAAAGGGTGTTGGGGCTGGCCTGTTCAATGGTAAAACAGCAGTATGAAAAAGAATATAAGGAGGTATGGACGGTGGCTTTAGATGAGACATGTACGAGAAGAGATTACTTGTACGGCCGTTTGTTAGCGCTGGCGGATCGCATTGAGTATAGGACTTATGATAAGGATGACGGAAGGGAAACGAATGCGAAACGGTATATGTGCGCGTTTTCGCAGCATCCATTCCGCACGTGGAAGGTGATCGAAGAGAAATTGGAACCCTACTGGAACCGCTTAAATGCTGCAGAGCGACTGGTCTATCAGCGTCAGATGAACGAAATTTATAATCAATTTTCAATCGGAGATTTTGAAGGGGATGCCCCATTATCCGGGCTGTACCTATTAGGATTCCATAGCCAGGCTTACGCGCTTCAGAAGAAGAAGGACAAGGAGGAAGAACAGTCATGAGTGAACTGAAAGGGAAAATAGATTTTTTGGTATTGGTAACCGCGACAGAGGCAAATCCAAACGGCGATCCGCTGAATGGAAACCGGCCGCGGGAGAATTTTGAAGGATATGGCGAAATTTCGGATGTCTGCATCAAACGGAAAATCCGAAATCGTTGGCAGGATATGGGACAGCGCATTTTTGTTCAGTCGGATGAACGGGCAGATGATTCGTTTGGCAGCTTGAAGGAGCGGGCGGACGGCTGTGCCGCATTAAAGGCAGAGATTGACAAGAAAGGCAAGGCGGATCGGGACAAGTGCGCGGAAATCGCATGCCGGGAATGGCTGGATGTCCGGAGCTTTGGCCAGGTATTTGCTTTTAAAGGAACCGATGTGTCGCTGGGAATCCGCGGGCCGGTTTCGATTCACCAGGCGGTCAGTGCGTCGCCGGTGGAGATCATCAGCATGCAGATTACAAAGAGTGTGAACAGTGAAGATAAAAAGGGAAGAGCTTCGGATACAATGGGAACCAAACATCGGATTGGGTTTGGCCTGTATACGATTAAAGGCAGTGTGAATGTCCAACTTGCGGAAAAAACGGGCTTTTCCCAGGAAGATGCCGAGCTTTTGAAGGAGGCGCTGAAAACATTGTTTGAAAATGATGCGTCTTCTGCCAGACCGGAGGGAAGTATGGAGGTTTGCCGGCTTTATTGGTGGCAGCATTCGGAAAAGACTCCGGCGGTTTCCACTGCAAAGATTCACAGGAGTGTGAAGATTGAGCAAAACGTTGACCGGCCGAAAAAATTTTCGGATTATACCATTACATTGGAACCGTTGGATGGTGTGAAGCCGGAGGTATTTGATTTTGTATAAGGAGGAAGAATTTCTGCAATTATCCGGAATTCAGCATTTCGCATTTTGCAGAAGACAGTGGGCATTGGCCTACATTGAGCTTCAATGGCAGGAGAATGTTCGAACTGTAGAAGGAAAATTGCTTCACGAAAAGGCGCATGACGTACAGAGCAGAGAAAAGCGCGGTGATCTTTTGATTTCCCGTGCCATGCCGGTCTGTTCCAGGGAATTGGGGATCAGCGGCGAGTGTGATATTGTGGAATTCCATCGGGCAAACGGTGGAATTTCGCTTTATGGGAGAGAGGGGCAATATACGGTAGTCCCGGTGGAATATAAGCGCGGTGCGCCGAAAAAGAATCATGTGGATATTCTTCAGCTTGCCGCTCAGGCTATGTGTCTGGAGGAAATGCTTTGCTGCCAGATTCCTTACGGGTATTTATATTACGGCGAAACCCGGCGCCGGGAAAAGATAGAGCTGACAGAAGAAATTCGGGAAGAAGTGCGGGCAATGTTTTTGGAAATGCATTCGTATTTTTCAAGAGGATATACCCCGAAAGTGAAATGGAGCAAAAGCTGCAATGCATGTTCCTTAAAAGACATTTGCATGCCTGTTTTGGGAAAAGGAAAATCAGCGGCAAAGTATATTGACGACTGCATTCAAGAGGATATTTGATGAAAAAATTATTGAATACATTATATGTAACATCTGCGAACCGTTATCTTTCGTTGGATGGCGAGAATGTCGTGATCAGTGAGAAGGAGCAGGAAATCGGGCGGATACCGCTGCATAATCTGGAGGCGATTGTAACCTTTGGGTATACGGGTGCAAGCCCGGCATTAATGGGGGCTTGTGCGCAGAAGGGTGTGAATTTGACATTCCTGAGCGGGAACGGAAGATTTTTGGCGAGGGTATCGGGTGAGGTTTATGGAAATGTGGTGCTTCGAAAGGAGCAGTATCGCAGGAGCGAAAGCCCGGAGCAGAGTATAAAAATTGCAAGGAACTGTATTGCCGGAAAGGTTTTTAATTCCAGATGGGTGTTGGAACGTGCGGCAAGGGATTATCCTTTGCGTTTGGATGCGGAGAAACTGAAAAATAAATCGGCGTTTTTGGCGGATTCTTTAAAGAAAATCAGGGTTTGTGAGGATGCGGATCGTCTGAGAGGGCTGGAAGGTGAAGCGGCATCGGTTTATTTTTCGGTGTTTGATGATTTGATTTTGCAGCAGAAAGAGGATTTTCAGTTTCGGGGAAGGAATCGGAGGCCGCCGTTGGATGAGGTAAATGCAATGCTTTCCTTTGCTTATACGTTGTTGACTTCGATGTGTGCGGGGGCGTTGGAAACGGTAGGTTTGGATCCTTATGTTGGGTTTTTCCATACGGATCGGCCGGGGAGAAAATCGCTGGCTCTTGATATGGTGGAAGAATTGCGGAGCGTTATGGGAGATCGTTTTGTGCTAACCTTGATTAATAAAAAGGTGGTTAGCAGAAAGGGATTTATGCAGAAGGAGAACGGAGCTGTTGTTATGGATGAGGAGACGCGAAAGGCTTTTCTAGCTGCGTGGCAGAAGAAAAAGCAGGAGATGATTGTTCATCCATTTCTGAAAGAAAAGGTGGAGTGGGGGATGGTGCCGTATGTGCAGGCGATGCTGCTGGCCCGCTATCTGAGGGGAGATTTGGATGAATATCCGCCATTTTTCTGGAAGTAATGACAGAAGCGCATGAAATAAGGGGCAGGTATTTTGAAAATCGGAGAAATGCTTGCGAAGGAATCATTTTAGAAGGAGGCCCTGGTATGCTGGTGCTGATTACTTATGATGTAAATACGGAAACTGAGGCCGGTAAAAAGCGATTGCGGAAGGTGGCAAAGCAATGCGTGAATTATGGGCAGAGGGTGCAGAATTCCGTATTTGAATGCCAGATGGATGCGGCAAAATGCCGACAGGTAAAGGCGATTCTGGAGGAAATCATAGATAAAGAAAAAGATAGTCTTCGCTTTTATTATTTAGGGAATAATTATAAAAATAAAGTGGAGCATATTGGGGCAAAGCCTGGGTTTGATGTGACGGAAACGCTTATATTTTGAATTTTTTTCGCGGTGGGAGGGACGGATGGATACTCGGCTTCTGGAGAAAAGCCCATACAACGAAAAATATTTGTTTGCTTAAAAGATTTACAGGGCAATGCTGACCAGTATATTCTGATAAAAAGGTTGCCGGATTCATTGTATGCTTGGAAAGAATCTAAAGCACCTGTTGCCTGTACGGACAAAATGGCTAGAGGTAAGAATGCATACGAAAGAGTTTTTGGAAACAGAAAGTAGAGTATGAATATATCCGTAATGGTATAGGTAGTATTTCTGGCTTCCTGGAGTCGCTGGCTGGGTAGGACGAGTGATATTTTGTGAGGTATTTAGAATATTTTAACAGGAGTTCGAACCAAATATTGACGGCTTCTTTTCGACAGCCAATTATATAGTAGGTTAGGCTGGGGCATTTAGTAGGAGTGGCTACGAAAGAGATGGTTTGTTGAATTATGAGAGGGCACATTCCTCGCTGCTTGCAGCGTTAAAACGAATGCCGAGTGAAGCAAGGTTGAGGCGAATACATCCCCGATTCTACGAAGCAGGAGACAAAGACCTTCGTGTGCTTGAGTGCTTGAACTGGGGAAGTTTATTCGGGACATTAGGCAGGGGGCGTATTGTTATTTTTCTATCGGTTTTTCAATTTGTCAGGATGGAAAGGGTATTTTATGCGAATAGGTGTTTAGAACGGAAGAAGAGTCCTGAATGTTTAGGAGATAGCTGCTTTCAAGAAGGCGCACCAAAGCAGAAGAGAGAATATGAAGTTTTTTATGTACAAAGATATGTGAGTAAGAACAAAATGATGAAGCGAAGTCGAGATTTGGCGCGCCATCAATGAGCAGCAATATTTCCTATGTTTTTATTATATGCAGTGGATGAAAAAGTAGAACAAAAATTTAAAAAAATTTGTGGAATTATTATTAGATGGTAGATAGAAAATAAGAGGAAATGGATGCGGGAATTTTATAGAAGGTTGGATTAAGGAGGGGATAGACGGGAGGTGCGGATGGGGAGTGAACATAATATCATAGAGAGATTCGCACCAAGTAAAAAGGTTTTTTTAGAAAATGTTTTCAAAATTGTTGGGGAAAATTAGGCGTGAGTGTTGTTTTTAGGGCGGAAATGGGAATAATGTAGTGAAATTGGATGGGGAATGAAGAAAAATTGGGTGATTTTGCGGTCTCCCTCTGTGGGGAGGGAGTGGATGGAAAAATTTCCCCGGAGGCCGGAGCCAGACGAGAAGCCTGGTCTCCCTCTGTGGGGAGGGAGTGGATGGAAAAATTAAAAATTGTCGATAAATAGCTTGCCTGCTGCTGTCTCCCTCTGTGGGGAGGGAGTGGATGGAAAAGAATAAGGTTAAGCACCCCCTTATGGCCCTGGTGTCTCCCTCTGTGGGGAGGGAGTGGATGGAAAAATTACGGCCTCAATCTCTGCGAAGCCGTAAGCCGTCTCCCTCTGTGGGGAGGGAGTGGATGGAAAAAAAATGCGCTTGCCGCTGCCTACTGTTAAGCTCGTCTCCCTCTGTGGGGAGGGAGTGGATGGAAAAACTCTTGCCGCGGATAACCACCCGGCTCGGCAGAGGTCTCCCTCTGTGGGGAGGGAGTGGATGGAAAATAGGGCTTCCCAACCTACATCCAGCAATGGGCCAAGTCTCCCTCTGTGGGGAGGGAGTGGATGGAAAATTTGATCCGACGCGGAAGGGCGGTAGGAAAATGTGGTCTCCCTCTGTGGGGAGGGAGTGGATGGAAAAATATTTGGGATAATCGGTATCATATTGATAATTTTGTCTCCCTCTGTGGGGAGGGAGTGGATGGAAAAATGCCAGATGGTTCTATTACAGCTAATCAATTCAGTCTCCCTCTGTGGGGAGGGAGTGGATGGAAAATTCCAATTCCGGCAGCCCGGCTACCGATGTAAGGTCTCCCTCTGTGAGGAGGGAGCGGACGGAAAATGTGGAGGGCTATGAAATTGACCCGGACAGGAGGTCTCCCTCTGTGAGGAGAGGGAGTGATTGAGATGTTTCGATCTTGGCATAGGTACTCTTGGACATAGAGGGAGACGCCAGGCTATAACGTATACAATTCCGCGGGCGAATTTCAATCTATCTGCATAAATAGTCTTAAGGGGAGAGTTTTCTTTGCTATTTTCAGCCCTTTGATCAGGCAAGGTGGTATCTTATATGGGGCGGAAGCGGTGTTGTTGCAGCAGAGACAGCTTACTTTATTTAGTTAGATTGCAAAAATGGCGGGAAATGGGGCGCAATTTATATTGCATCGCAACCGCTGATTTTATTCATGCGAGCAACGAGACAAGCAGTTGCATTTATGCGGATATTTGGTGATTGGCGCAGGGGCTTTGATGGGGGATTTCCGGAGTCGAAATTTTTTCAATTGATGAGAAAGGAATTCGGCGTTGTGGTTGTGAAGAAACGGAAAGTTATCAGGTGATGAAAATGTTCATCAATGGCAGGGAACGGTTGATTGAACGATCGTACATGAAATGAGAAATCAATTTGGACATGGCTGCCGCCATCGCGTCGGTTAAGTTACGGAATGAGAGGGCCGCACATGAGAAACTTGGAATGGCCGAATGCTGCGGAGAGTTTCATGGCTGGAGGCGTCGCGAAGTACGGGGCACGGAGGTTCATGGAAAGGAAGCTGCAAAATGATTTTGGAAACGGATGATCTGATCCTGAAAAAGGCAGAATTTGGCGATTGGGAAGCGATGTACCGGAATGTCTGGTCAAGGCCGGAAACAGCGAAATATATGATTTGGAATGTAACGGAAAAGGAAGAGGAAGCCAAGATACGTATACAAAAAACGATCGAATGGCAGAAAAATCATGATACATATCTGGTGTATACAAAGAAGAATGGCCAGGCCATTGGTTTTGCGGGGATCGAGGAAAAGGAGCCGGGGATTTATCAGGAAACAGGGATTGCGCTTGGGTCGGAGTATACCGGAATGGGATATGGGAAGCAGATTTTGCAGCGGTTGTTGGAATACTGTGGTTACAGGGGCGGGAAAGCGTTTTTTTATTCGACACGGGCAAAGAATGCGGCTTCGAAGGGGCTGGCATTGTCCTGCGGGTTTACGTATCAGTATTCGGAGAGAAAGACGGATGTGCGGAATGGAGAGGTCTATGAATTAGAAGTTTATTGCAGAAAAATAGAGTGAAAGGAAAATGTCATATAGAATTTCTGAGAAAAGTATGGTATACTTGAGTTAAATAAAACTAACTGCTGCGCCATTTCGAAAAAATTTTTAGTGGCGAGAGGAAGAAGCGCCAAAATAACGGACTGCGGAAAACAAAGAGGGAAGAATGTCAAAGCGGCGGGAAGCAGAGCAACAGGGAATGGAAAACAAGGAAGAAAGAATGTCAAAGCCGCAGCGGTAAGCAGAGCAGCAGGGAATGGAAAACGGGGAGGAAGAATGTCAAAGCCACAAAAAGCGGAAGACAGAGCCACGAAAAATGGGAAAATAGGAGAGGAAATATGGCAAAAAATATACAGGCAAAACGGGAAAGAGAAAAAGAACTGGTATCACAGATGATTGCACTCTATTGCAGGAAAAAGCATCATACAAAAAAAGAACTCTGTCCGGAATGTATGGAACTGAAAAATTATGCATCCCAACGAAGCGAAAAATGTCCTTTTATGGAAACAAAGACGTTTTGTTCGAACTGTAAAGTACATTGTTACAAACCGGAAATGCGGGAAAAAATCAGGGAAGTCATGCGGTTTTCCGGGCCAAGGATGATTTTTCATCATCCGGTAACGGCGGTTCGTCATTTAATCGAGACAAAAGCAGAAAAAAGGAGACAAGAAAAAGCCTCCTGATCAGTTAATTTTAGGAAGGTGAGACGCTTAAGGGAGATGGGACAAATGTCCATCGCGAGATCGCGGATTGGTTAGGCGGGAGTGAGCCGAAAGCAGTTTTGGATGAGGAGTATAGAAGAATTGCTGCAGCTTTGGTGCAAAAGAAATCGGATACATGTTCGGAAGAGATTTCAGAGAGAACGTGAGCGATTCTTAAATGCCCGGACAATCTTTAAAAATTCAGCAGTCTCGCAATTCGGTTCTGACGATGAAAGAATCCCATATGGAATCGCATAGTCTACCTGCAAAGGGATCGTAACCAGGGAAGGATGGACTTCCCGCCATGCATCCAGACTGAGCAGAAGATTTCCTTCTTCCGCACAACGGTTAAATACTTCCAGATCATAATGCTGCGGAACATCTACAATGGTAATTTGCGGATGTTCTTTTTCTATGTCTGAGCGAATCTGGTCATTGACAGGGCTGTTGCCCCGCATCTGCAGGAAGAGACGTTCTCCGTGCAAATCTTCGTAAGAAATGCTTTTCCGACCGGAAAGCGGATGGGATTTTGGCATGGCAAGACAGAGACGGTACTGGCCCAACTCGAAAAAGTTCAGAAATTTGGCTGTATGTATGGAATTGTGGGGGCCGACGATCAAATCGTACTGTTTTCCAATGTTGGCGAAAGCGGTACGGGTGCTTGTGTCTGTAAAGGGAATGATTTTCAGCTTAAATTGGGGATGCTGGCCGCTGACGGAATTCCACAAATCCATGAAGCGATTACAGGGGTATAGGGCGGAAGTTCCCACACGGATGATCGCGTGGAGGGTCTTCTGGGCCTGGTAGGCGCGGTCAATGGATTCCTGGGAATATTGGATGAGGATTTTGGCATCCCGGTAGAGGGATTTTCCGGCGTCGGTCAGTTGGATACCGTGGTTCGTGCGGGTCAGCAGCGAGAGACCAAGGTGCTGTTCCAACTGATTCATCTGCTTCATGACAGCAGTTGGAGAAAGATACAGTTTTTCGGAGGCTTTCAAAAAACTGCCGGAGTCGGCGACTTCAAGAAAGGTCGTTAGAACGGGATTGTACAAGGGGGTGTCCTCCTTTTGCTCAAACCATTGGTTAAAACGATTTTATCATTTGGAAACTTCCAAGTCAAGACAGGGTTTTGTAAAATAGAAACAGAAAGGTCACAAGAAAATGGTTTAGGAGTGAGCAAATCCCAGGCGTGAAGGGAATGTTCCATGGATTTGCGGATGCTGCTGTGAATGGAGTGAAAAAGCAACAAGACAAGCAGGAGGTTTCAGAATGAAGACACGTTTTTTAGGAACTTTAGAGGTATCAGAAATCGGCATGGGCTGTATGGGATTCTCGCATGGCTATGGGAAAGTGCCTGAGGAGTCTTATGCTGTGGAGGCGATCCGGAGGGCATATGCGTTTGGATGCACGCTGTTTGATACGGCGGAAGGGTATGGAAAGGAAATGTTTTATCCCGGCCACAATGAGGAACTGGTGGGAAAAGCGTTGGCTCCGCTGCGAAAGGAAGCGGTGCTTGCGACGAAGTTCCATATGAGTCAGGAGGAAAAGCAGAACGGGAAAACGCTGTATGAAGGAATCCGAGGTCATCTGGAAAAATCAATGAAACGGCTGGGAACGGATTATGTTGATCTCTATTATCTGCACAGGGTCAATGAACAGATTCCGGTGGAGGAAGTGTCGGAGGTTATGGGACGGTTGATCAGAGAGGGGATGATTCGCGGATGGGGACTGTCGCAGGTTTCGGTGGACACACTGCGAAAGGCGCATGTGGTTACGCCGGTGTCTGCGGTTCAGAATCTGTATTCCATGGTAGAGCGGGATTGTGAAAAAGAGATTTTTCCATACTGTATACAAAATAATATTGGAGTGGTTCCATTTTCGCCGGTTGCCAGCGGACTGCTGTCCGGGAAGGTGACGGCGGAGACAACTTTTGAAGGGGATGATGTGCGGAAGTTTGTTCCGCAGCTTTCCAGGGAGAACCTTGCGGCGAATCAGCCGATTTTGGATGTGCTGGCGGCGTTTGCGGGGCGGAAAGGGGCGACGCCTGCGCAGATTTCTCTTGCGTGGATGCTGAAAAAGTATCCGAATGTCGTGCCGATTCCGGGTTCCAAGAATCGGGAGCGGATTCTGGAAAACCTGGGGGCTTCTGAAGTAGAGCTGACTGAAGAGGAGTTTGCAGAGTTGGAAGCGGCGCTTGATGCGTGTACGGTTTATGGGCACAGAGGGCATGTGGAATCGGAGCAGAAAACGTTCAGCAATCACTGGATGAAGCATTGAGAGACGGGAAAACAGGACAAGGATACGGGAAAGAATGTTTAGCGTCCGCGATTCGCAGGCGTTAAAAATTTTGTACAAGCTCCGGCGGGGACTTTCCGGAATCGGCGAGAGTCCAAGCGGTGAGAGGCACCCAGGTGAACCTGGAATCGAAGTCGGTACTTTCCGGAATCGGCGAGAGTCCAAGCGGTGAGAGGCACCCAGGCAAACCCGGAATCGAAGCGGGTTCTTTCCGGAACCGGAGAGAGCCCAAGCGGTGAAAAATACCCAGACAATTGGAAAATCGAAATCGGTACTTCCCAGAATTAGAAAGAACCCAGGCTGAGGCTTTCCCAGAGAAGGTTCGCAGAAAAGCCTCAGCCGAGCGGATTATTTGTAGAGGATTCCGTGGCGTTCGGAAGCCTTCAGCAGAACCACCGCCGGCGCCAACACGGCGCATTCGGAAATACCGAAGGTAAACCAGACGATGCTGCTGCCAAAGAGCGCCGGAAGTCCGAGGATAATGGCAGTATTCAGAACCAGGCTCCGCACTGTGTTCAGCACGATGGCATAGGTCGAGCGTTTAGTTGAATAGAGGTAGGCTGAGATTAGGGTGTTGATTCCGGCAACGATAAACGCACAGGCGTATTGCGGAAGGTATTTTACCGTGTAATCCAGCGTCTGGCCCTGTGCGCCGAACATGGTACAGATTGGCGTTGCCAGCAGGACGGCCAACAGAACGATTATGGTACTTCCGGTCAGGCAGATGACGATGCCGGCGCGGAAATAGTATTTCAGGTCTTTTTCATGCTTTGCCCCATAACTCTGTCCGAACAATGGCTGCAGGCCCTCGGAAGCTCCGGCCAGGACGGACATTGTGAGGGAAGACACATAGGAGATAATGGAAAACGCATTGATCCCGATATCCCCAAGCTGGGCCATCAGCACATGGTTCATGCAGATGGTGGTCACCGGCGTAGCGAACTGGGCGATCATTTCCGGCAGGCCGCGGAACAGCACTTTCCGGAAAAGTTTGGCCTCCGGCCGGAACGGACGGATACGCAGATCGCCTTTTTTCAGGATGAAATGCATCAGGACGATCAGCATGGAGACGGTCTGGGAAATTCCGGTTGCCAGCGCGGCACCCATGATTCCTAAGTGCAGCGGGAAAACGAACAGCCAGTCAAGGAAAATGTTCAGTACGGTACTGAAGGCGGTGGCTGCGCCGACCAGCATGGGGGAGCCGTCATTGCGGCAGAAGCTTTGGAAGTTTAAAGACAGCGCGCAGGGAATCGCGAAAAGTCCCCACCAGAAAATATAATCTTTTGCCATTTGGATATACTGGGCCTCGGCGCCAAGAATCCGGGTGAGCGGTTCCGTAAAGAAGACGCAGAGAAGAGTCATCAGGGCAGCGAACAGGAAGTTTGCTGTCAGGGAGTGCATGAAGGCCTGATTTGCGCCTTTTTTTTCTCCGCGTCCAAGTCGGATGGCGGCGACGGTGACGCCTCCGATGGAGGTGAGCATGTTGATGGCAGTGGCGATCATGACGAGGGGCATGGCAATGTTGACCGCGCCCAGGGCGTCGGAGCCAACCCCACGGCCGACGAAAATCCCGTCAATGATCGTAAAAAGAAAGATGCAGGCGTTCGTCAGAACAGCAGGCGCAACGTATTGAAACAATGCTTTGGTTCTTGAAGTTTGCATAGTGAAAAAGAATCCTCCTTAATTGTCTGAAAACCAGTGATCAACATAAGCGGCCAGAGCCGGAACGAGGGTTTTTGTCAATGCGTTTCATCTGACGGAGAATTTCGCTCTGGGTTTCCCCGTCTGAAGCGCGGGAAATGCACCGGGCAAGCTTTGAAGGCTGATCGGCATAGACAAAAATAGAAAATGGGTTTCGCTCTTTCAGGATAATGTCCGCGCTCCGGCCGACCAATACACAGTCGCCCTGTCCGGCCAGCCGTTCGATGACCTTTTTCTGGGAAGAGGCCACTTTTACGGAGTCGTCGGGGAGGGGATGCAGGGAGGCGAATCGGTGGCCGATGGTGCGCGGGTAGACGGCGCGGATATCGGATTCCGAGATGCGCTCCAGGTAGGCGGGATCGAGGTTGTGGAGCCTGGCGGCTTCCTGGATGATTTCCTGGTCGTAGCAGGGGATATGCAGGGCGTCGGCGAGACGCCTGCCAAGTTCCCGCCCGCCGCTGCCGAATTCTCTTTCAATGGTAATGATTTTCATAGACTTTTTCCTCCTAACAGATCAGATTTTTACTTCCGGTTATGCAGATGTCTGAGCCAGAGAATGATGGCGATCAGAACGATCAGCAGGAAACAGAGCAACAAATGTTTGCCGTTCATTGGGTAACCTCCCATTATGCCTGATTTTTTTGATTCCGAATCGGAAAACGCAAAGATGCATAAAAAGCGCCCGGCTATTGTCTTATCAATAACCGGGCGCACCCGACATCTTCTAATCGACTGGGGCTGACAGGTAAAGTCAACCACGGTGCTGCGGCACACCAGTCCTCCGATGAGCGTTTTCTGTTTTTCGTCCGAAATCGGACAACATTTAGTATAGTCTGATTTCATACCAATGTCAAGCAGATTTTGAAAATTTTTGCTTTTTTATTTTAAAGAAAAACATAGATGCAAGCAAATTTTGCCTTCGGAAAAGCATCTGGCGCGGTAAAAGTGTGCTTCATGGATGATATGGAAGGATCATAGACCCGTCTTCGGAAGTCCATTGCTATCAGTAAAAGTGCGCTTCATGGATGATATGGAGGGATCATAGACCCGTCTTCGGAAGTCCCATTGCCACCAGTAAAAGTGTGCTTTATAGATGATATGGAGGGCGCGAGAGGATACGAAGTACACGCTGCTCAGATTTCAGGTCAGCGGCGCAGGAAAAACCAGCATAGTTCGCACAAGAGCATGACGCCCAAAAACAGCACGCTTTCCGTCTTGGTTCCGATGAGGACGGCAAGGAGGAGCAGAAGGAGCGGAACCAGATATTTTCGTGGATGGTGCCAGAGGTCGCTTTCGATTTTCCAGTCCCGGATCGGAAAAAAGGATTCGAGCAGGACCGAAAGGATGGCGCTTTGCAGGGCGAAAAGGACGGCTGTCAGAAGTGGAAGCCATGTTATGCCGCCGAACCGGATCTGCCAGCTGCACAGAAAGATGGTATCTGCAATGAGGCTGCCGGCGAAAAGGAGCAGGCAATAGGGGAGAAAAAAGGCTTTCTTCTGGCCTGGCAGGAAGCGAACGGCTCGTTCGAGGGCAGGATCGCAGGAGAGCAGGATGGAAAGGGGCGTGTTGAAGGAAAGCATTGCAAATCCGATAGAGAGCAAAAAAGAACCTTCCAATTGCCGGAAAAACAGCGGCAGAACCCAGGCTACAGTCCACAGAAGAACGGTATTCAACAGATAGTTCTTATGAGCTAACAGATAGCGGAAGAGATAGCGCCGCACGGAATGCCGCCGCGTGTTTTTTTGCGGACAGCGGGGTTCCAGGGTAAAGTAGAAAACGTAGTTGTCTGCAGTTTGAAGAAGGAGCGGCATGATGACCAGTTCGATTGGAAGGAACCAGGGGTTTTTTGCGGCAAGGATGATTGCGGTGGCCCAACAAACGTATGCGTACCATTTCGTTCTTTGCGAAAAGAGAACGGCGGTCGTCAAAATTGCGTTGACGGAACAGAGGATGCAGACGAAAATTTCCGAAAGGCTCCAGTGTAACAAGGCCAGCAGAATGGCAAATAGCGGCGCCGTTTTCGTCAAAAGCGTATAAGCGCCCATTGCGCTGATATAGGAAAAGAGAAACATCCGTCTGGAGAAGGGAAGCATGAACAGATTTTGCAGATTTGCCGCATTGTCCTCCGAAGAAAGGGCCTGCCACAGGACGCCGGCGGTGAAGACGCTGACTGCCAGAGGCAAAACAGGCGGCGCAAGGGGGAATGAAAAATCCAGACTGCGAAGCCCGAAAAAGATGATCAGACAGACAAAAACGCTTCTCGCCAGCCGTTCATAGCGAACCCCGAATAATTTTTTCCCAAAAGCCTGAAACTGTTTATTCATGCAATACCTCCCGCAGATTCATCCCGGAGAGCTGCCCCTGTGAAAAAGCCTGCCGGATCTGCCCGTTTTCCAGAATCAGAACCCGGTCGGCGGACAGCGTAACGCTTTCCAGGATATGAGAAGAAAACAGGACTGTTCCGACGGTTTTATAGTCGGCAATCAGCCGGTAGAAAGCTTCCGTACTCTGAAAATCCAGCCCGTTGACCGGTTCGTCCAGCAGAAGGAGCGGCGGTTTTAAGGCGAATGCAGTGATCAGAAATACTTTTTTGCGGTTGCCTGTCGAAAGGTCTTTTAACAGGACATTGGTAAAATCTTCGAAATGGAAAGCCTGCAAAAGCTCCGTAATGTCTGGCTGCCGTTTCTGATAAGCGGAAAAAACGTAAGACAGATACTCCGCAAATGTAAAGTATTGGAAGGAATGATCCTCGGCAAACACGGTATAGCGGCAGCGCTTGAAGGCTTCGTCCCGGAAGGCGGCGGGTTTTCCGCGGAACAGGATTTCTCCGGTGCGGAAGGTGGGAAGCAGGCCGGAGAGCACTTTGAAAAAAGTGGTTTTTCCGGCACCGTTCAGGCCGATCAGCCCGACTGCTTCGTGCTCTGCCAATGCGATGGAAAAGTCGGAAAGTACCAGTCGGTCTTTGCGATACCAGGCGTCTAAATGATTGATCGTGAAAAGGGGCGTGTTCATATTATTCTTCCCCTTTCTTGTCTTTTTCTTCCTTCCAGATCTTGTAAGCGTAATAGAGGAACACTCCGCTCATGATGAGGAAGAAGACGTTTCCGCTGACGATGCCTGCGGCCAGCCAGATGATTGCGAAAAGGATACGGATATAAAAATGGCGCATAAAAGAATCCTCCTATATGTTTTCTATGCCTTTATCATAGCGGAAAAAGGAGGTCTGTGCGGAAATGTCCATAATCGGCCGTTTTTTGTCCATGAAATTTTAAGGCCTGCGGATATCCTGGTAGAACAAAGTGGCAACTGCGCAGAAAGTGCCGCCGGCATAAGAGGTCTGGATACAGCCGTCGTATTTTTCCGCGGCAGTTTGGGCGCTTTTTAAGCCCAAGCCATGGAGGCCGCCTTCGGTTTTGGTGGTCTGCAGGCCATTTTCGGTTTGGATGGGCGCGGCGGAAGAACTGTTTTCGACTTTGATCACCAGTATTTGATGGATGCGGCGGATCGTCAGCCGGATAAACCGCGGTTCCGTGTCCGGCGCTGCCTTTGCGGCTTCGAACGCATTGTCCAGAAAATTCCCCAGAACCGCGCATAAATCGGCGCTTCGCAGATTCGTATGGCGTGGAAATTCGACTTCTGCCTGAAAGGGGATTTCACAGGCTTTCGCGTCGGCCGCTTTTCGGTTAATGAGATAATCGACGGTTTCGTCTCCGGTCCAGACTGCGGCGGTTATTTCCTGAAAGGGAGCCTGGAGGTCGTACAGATATTGGGCGGCTTCGTTGTATTTTTGGTGGGAAAGAAGCTGCTGCAGAACTCCAATGTGATTGTGGAAGTCGTGGAACAGCCGGGCATTGGCCGCATAGGCATGATTTAATGCGGTATAGTCACGTTCGAGCAGTTCTGCCTGTTCGGATTTGAGGCGGGCAAGCTCTTTTTCCGCTTTGTACCGGCGGTTTGCGGCGAAAACCAGGATCGCCGTCATCTGCATGACAGCCAGAAACGTCCACAGATCCAGGGTGTCGGCGGGAATCGCGAGCACGGATTGCTCGGATAAGGCAACGACAGCAAACAGACCGAGGATGACGGAGCCGGAAGCAGTCCGGGACGGCTTCCAAAGGAGGACGGGCAGCAGCACGTGAAGAAGCCAGAATGCAAGCTGGCCGCGGCCTGTTTCCAGGTCGAGAAACGCCGCATTGTGAGAGAAAACACCGAGCCAGGATCCGAAAAGGAACAGCCAAAAGGAAACGGCAATTTCGAAAAAGATTCCAAGAAACAGGCTTATTCTCCGGTCTGCATTTTGAAAACGAATCACGCAGAAAACAAGCCAGATGGTTTCGAGAGCAATGCGTATAAGATCCGGCAGCCCGGTCAGCAAAGCCAGAAATATGATGAGAAAGACGCCGGACGATGCGGCCGCAATGCTTTTCTTTCCGGGGCTCTTTGAAGAGAGAACCCGAAAAACGAGAAACAGGTACACAACCGCCCGAACCTCTCCGGCGGCAATTTGTGAAAGAATAAGCATTCCGGTTTTCATAGATGCATCCCCCAATAACGGGTAATCTGCTCTTTTACTTCCTGTAAATGAGAACGGCTGATGGGAAGCGCCGTACCGTTTTGCAGGATGGCCATTCCGTCTTTTATCTGCATGATGTGGATCAGGTTCACGATACAGCCGCGGTCAATGTAGAG
Organism: Eubacteriales bacterium; assembly: GCA_030536575.1. Taxonomy (GTDB): domain Bacteria; phylum Bacillota; class Clostridia; order Lachnospirales; family Lachnospiraceae; genus Limivivens. Next base: position 26,313 of record JAUNPS010000034.1, read on the forward strand.
GAATTCTTCCGCGTCCAGCTCTTCATAGACTTTCTGAAGGCTTTTTCGCACTTTGGATATGCCGCCGGAGGCGGTAATGCAGGCATTTTTCCCGTCGCGTTCGATAAAGAAAATGTCCCGATATGGAATTTTTTCGTAACGGCTGTTGGTCTGGATCGTGTAGGATTTCCCCGCCTCCAGTTCGATCAGCGCTGCGGCGTCCCGGATGGCCGGAAACAGCCTTGTTTCCAGTTCCTGTTTCGGAACGTAGCGGAAAATGGACAGTTCGAAGGCGTCGATGGCGTATTCCAGATGGGAAGTGAGGAAAATGATCTTCACATGCGGAAGATGAGGCCGGATAGTTTTCGCAATGTCCATGCCGGTGCTTCCCGGCATTTCAATATCCAGCAAAAGCAGGTCAAAGAAAAAGTGGTCTTCGGCAATGTCGTAGAGCAGGTTGTCGCTGGAGGTATAAACACGGATTTCTCCGGCGCGGCCGCATTGCTTCAGACATTGTTCCGTTTGTTCCTGATGTGTCCGGGCTGTGACCGGATCGTCGTCGCAGACTGCGATATGCAGCATGGTATCACCTCGCTTAGAGGCATTGTACTACAGGCGGACGGCTTTTGCAATCCGGAAAATCTCCTTGAAAACCTGTTTGGAAGGGCATATAATAAGGAATATTATCGAATTTGGAATCTGGCGGTGCTGCCCCAGAGAAAGGAATCCCATGAAAGTAGTATTAGAGAACCTGACGAAAAAATTTCCGGGAAGCGGCCGGAATGCCCCCAAAGAGGTCGTCGCTGTGAATAACTTTACGTTTGAAATCCCGGATGGGAAGCTGGTCGGCCTTCTTGGCCCTTCCGGCTGTGGGAAGAGTACGACGCTGAACCTGTTAAGCGGCCTGATGCGTCCCACCAGCGGCCGGATCCTGTTCGGCGAGGACGATGTGACCCGGCTGCCTGCGGAGAAGCGGGGCGTCGGCGTGGTGTTCCAGAACTATGCCCTGTATCCCCACCTGACTGTCCGGCAGAATATTCTTTTCCCGCTTCAGAACCTGAAAGGGGCGGAAAAGCTTTCGAAGGCGGAAATGATGAAAAAGGCGGACGAAGCGGCGAAGCTGGTGCAGATTGGCGATTTGATGGAGCGCAAGCCCAAGGAGCTTTCCGGCGGGCAGCAGCAGCGTGTGGCCATTGCCCGCGCATTGGTAAAAATGCCGCGGATTTTATTGCTGGACGAGCCGCTTTCGAATCTGGACGCCCGCCTGCGCCTGCAGACAAGGGAGGAGATCCGGCGGATTCAGAAAGAGACGAAGATTACGACGGTTTTTGTCACCCATGACCAGGAAGAGGCGATGAGTATTTCGGATCTGATCGTGGTAATGAAGCTGGGCGTGGTGCAGCAGATCGGGAAGCCCCAGGAGGTTTATGACAATCCGGTGAACCTGTTTGTGGCGAAATTTCTGGGAACCCCTCCGATCAATGTTTTTGAAGGCCGGATTCAGGGCGGCCGCCTGTATGTGGGCGAGGACGCATTGCTTGCCGTAAAAGGAGTTTCCGACCGGAAAGTCTGGGTGGGAATCCGGCCGGAGGGCTTTGTTTTGAAGGAAAACGGCCCGCTGGTCTGCCATCTGAACGGTGTGGAGGTTATGGGGCGGGATATCAGCGTGGTGGCCGTCCACAAAGCCGCGGAAACGCCGGTCATCCGGGCGATCATCAGCGCGGAAAGTAAGGTGGACGTAAGCGCGGAGAATGTCCGCTTTGACGTGAAGCCGGGGAAAGTGTTCGTCTTCGACCGGGAGACGGAGGAACGGATTCTTTTCGAAACGAATTGAAAAGGAGAGAGGTAGTATGGAGAAGAAAAACTGGAAGGGCTGGCTGTACCTTCTGCCGGCGATCCTGTTTCTGGTGTTTTTTCTGGTCTATCCGCTGATTGACGTGTTCATTTATTCCTTTGAGGAGGGGTATCATTCGGCGTCCCAGACCTATTTTGGCGTTGGATTGTATAATTATTCGTATGTGCTGCATGACCCGTATTTTTTGCAGGCGGTGAAGAATACGTTTCTGCTGGTGATTATCACGGTTCCGATTTCGACGGGACTGGCGCTGCTGATTTCGGTGGGGTTAAGCTCGATTAAACGGCTGCGGGAGCTTTATCAGACCATTTATTTTCTGCCGTATGTGACGAATACGCTGGCGGTGGGCCTGGTTTTCATGATCCTGTTTAAAAAGACGGCTTACAGCGACGGCCTGGTGAACCTGCTGATCCAGTGGTTTGGCGGGTCTTCGGTGGATTTTATTGACGGGCCTTACTGGGCGAAAATGTTTGTCCTGTGTTTTTATACGATCTGGGTGGTTCTGCCGTTTAAAATCCTGATCCTGACCAGCGCGCTGGCCTCGGTGAACCGGGACTACTACAACGCGGCGAAGGTGGACGGCACCTCGAAATTCCGCATTTTTTACCGGATTACTCTTCCGATGATTTCGCCGATGCTGTTTTATCTGGTGATCACGGGCTTTATCGGGGCGTTTAAGGCGTACAGCGACGCGGTGGCGCTCTTTGGCACGGATTTAAATGCGGCGGGGATGAATACGATTGTCGGTTATGTGTACGATATGCTGTACGGGAACAGCGGCGGGTATCCGTCCTATGCGTCGGCGGCCGCGATCCTGCTGTTTTGGATCGTTCTGACGATTACCTGCATCAACCTGCTTGTGAGCCGGAAAAAGGTCTATTATTCGTGAGGATGGAGAAAATGGAAAAACGACATGATTTTGAAAAAGGGGAAAAGGCTGCCAGAATCCGCGGGATTGCCGGGAAAGCGGTGACGTATGGGCTTCTGACCCTGTGGGCGTTTATCGTGCTGTTCCCGTTTTACTGGATGGTTTTGACGTCCTTTAAGAGCTACAGCGCTTATAATTCGGAGTACATTCCGAAGTTTTTCACGCTGTCGCCGACGCTCCAGAACTATGTGGATGCGTTTACCACGGTTCCGCTGGCGCGGTATTTCCTCAATACGGTGATTTTTACGGTGATTACGACGGCGCTGATGCTGGTGGTGACGGTGCTGGCGGCGTTTGCGTTTGCGAGACTGAATTTCCCTGGAAAAAACATTGCGTTTACGGTCTTTCTTTCGCTGATGATGATTCCAAGCGAGCTGGTGGTGATTACGAATTTTGTGACAATCACGAACCTGAATTTGCGCAATACATTTCTGGGGCTGATTTTGCCCTCTGTGACCTCGGTCTTTTATATTTACTTGCTGAAAGAGAATTTTGAACAGGTTCCGGATCAGCTCTATTATGCGGCAAAGGTGGACGGGACTTCGGATTTGAAGTACCTGCGGAGGGTGCTGATCCCGATCTGTAAGCCGACGATTACGACGATTACGATCCTGAAGGTGATCGAGTGCTGGAATTCTTACGTGTGGCCAAGGCTGATTACGGACGATGAGAATTATTATCTGGTGTCGAACGGGATTCAGGAGATCCGGGAGAATGGATTTGGACGGGAGAATATTCCGGCGATGATGGCGGCGGTGGTGGTGATCTCGATTCCGCTGATCGTGCTGTTTCTGATTTTCCGGAAGAAGATTATGGCCGGAGTGGTAAGAGGAGGGACGAAGGGATGAGACGGATGTGGAAAAAAACGGGGGCCTTTTTGTGCTGTTTCCTTTCGTGTGCTTTTCTGCTTACGGGATGCCATGGGAAGAAGGAGCAGAGCGCGTTTGCGCTGCCGGAGGAGTTCGACCTGTCGCAGACTTATGAGATTACGTTCTGGGCGAAGAATGATACGAATAAAACCCAGACGAAGATTTATGAAAAGGCGATTGAGGATTTTGAGGCATTGTACCCGAATATTACGGTGAACCTGCGGCTGTATACGGATTATGGGAAGATTTATAATGATGTGATTACGAATCTGGCTACGGATACGACGCCGAATGTGTGCATTACCTATCCGGATCACATTGCGACCTATCTGACCGGGGAGGGAAGCGTGGTTCCGCTGGATACGCTGTTTTCGGATGAGAAGTATGGCCTTGGGGGAAGTGAGGTGCGGTTTGATTCGCCCGCGCAGGAGGAGATTATCCCGCAGTTTCTGGAGGAATGTTCGTTTAACGGGCATTACTATGCAATCCCGTTTATGCGTTCCACGGAGGCCTGCTATATCAATAAGACGTATGTGGAGGCGCTGGGGTATACGTTGCCGGAGGTTTTGACCTGGGATTTTATCTGGGAGGTTTCCGAGGCGGCAATGGAAAAGGATGCGGAGGAGAACTATGTGGTCAATGGCCAGAAAGTGCTGATTCCGTTTATTTATAAGTCTACGGACAATATGATGATCCAGATGCTGAAGCAGAAGGGAGCCGGGTATTCTACGGAGGATGGGGAAATCCTGATCTTTAACGATACGACGAAGGAGCTGCTGGAAACGATTGCGGAGCATGCCAAGACGGGGGCGTTTTCGACGTTTAAGATTTCCAGTTATCCGGCGAATTTCCTGAATGCGGGGCAATGCCTGTTTGCAGTGGATTCTACGGCGGGGGCGACCTGGATGGGGACGAATGCGCCGCTGTCGGATATCAGTGAGGATAAGTTTGTGGAGTTTGAGACGGCGGTGATGCCGATTCCGCAGTTTGATCCGGAGAATCCTCAGATGATTTCCCAGGGGCCGTCGGTTTGCATTTTTAATAAGGAGGATTCCCAGGAGGTGCTGGCGTCGTGGCTGTTTGCGCAGTATTTGCTGACGAATGAGGTGCAGATTGCCTATGCGCAGACGGAAGGGTATGTGCCGGTGACGGCAAAGGCGCAGGAATCCGAGGAATATCAGGATTACCTGGCGCGCTGCGGGGAGGATAATGAGACGTATTATGATGTGAAGATCAAGGCGTCCCAGCTGCTTTTGGAGAATACGGAGAATACGTTTGTGACGCCGGTTTTTAATGGGTCGACGTCGCTGCGGGATGCGGCCGGGCAGATGATTGAGAATGTGACGAAGTCTGTCAGGAGGAAGCAGGAGGTGGACGACGCGTATATTGAGGCTCTTTATGAGGACGTGACGTCGCTGTATCATTTGGATCAGATTGGCGGTACGGCGGCGACGGGGGAGAAGGAGGAGCTTGGGGAGCTGCCGGGGACGGCGGTGGCTTTGCTGGCGGCGCTGGTGGGAGCGTGGGTTTTGATTCTTTTGTATTTGGTATGGGGAAAGGTTCGGGGAAGATAGAAGAAAATAGATATTGATTTTCGGACGGATTGTTGTATAATGAACTTGAACTTTTTACATTACATTTACGGAAAAAGGAGAATAAAAAATGAAAAAAATCTTAGCATTTGTTTTAACGCTCTCTTTAACGATGGTTCCGGGCAGCCTGGTCATGGCGGAAAGCGAGACGGAGACGGAAGAGCCGGACGTAAAGTCTGAAGGGGTTATGACCTATGAGGAATATGCGGCGGCGGAACTGGATTCGGAAGTTGTAGTGGAGACCTATGTTCAGGCGAAACAGTCCTGGTGGGAGGATAAGGCCACGCTTTATACCCAGGATAAAGACGGCGCGTATTTTATCTACAATGTTGCCTGCTCCGAAGAGGACTATGCAAAGCTGGAAGCCGGAACGAAGATTAAAGTGACCGGTTATAAATCGGAGTGGTCCGGCGAAGTGGAAATCATTGATGGGACGTTTGAGATTGAAGAAGGCGAGTACATTGCGCCGGTAACGGATGTGACGGATCTGCTTGCGAATGAAGAAGAGCTGATTGAGCATCAGAATGAATTCGTAGCGTTTAAAGGGATGACCGTAGAAGCGGCTGGACAGGATGAAGATGGAAACGATGTGGCGTTCCTGTATAACTGGGATGGCTCTGGCCAGGATGGCGACGACCTGTATTTTAATGTTTCCCTGGATGGCGAGACTTATACGTTTACGGTAGAGTCTTATCTGTGCGATAATACGACGGATGTTTATAAAGCTGTAACGGAACTGGAGATCGGGGATGTGATCGATCTGGAAGGATTTCTGTACTGGTATGAGGGCGTGAACCCGCATATTACGGCTGTGGCGGAAGCGGAATAAGGAGAAAGAAAAAATCACCTCGCGAGGGGTGATTTTTTTATGCGCTTCCGGGAAAACGCTAAAATCTGAAATAGCAGTTGCATGTTTTAGGAAAGCTTGCTACGATAGAAGCAGGAGAAGGTCTGGGATGGGCCGATGTGCCTGAAGGATATGATTGTAGAGATGCCGGAAGAGATCGAGCGGATTTTTGTGGATTATCGGATGAATCTGGTTCAGGTTCGGGAGAGCGATTCGTATGTGTTTCAGAATGAGGATGTGCGGGCGGTTTTCGAGATATCGAGGGAAATTTTCAGAGGGAATTTTGAAAAGATTGCCGCACGATACAAGGACAGGGAAATTAAATCGGAGTTAGTTACCGTAATTGGGAAGATTACGGATTCGACAGAGTTAATGCGTCAGGGAAAGAATAAGGAGGTGTCGGTTAATATGTGTACGGAAATCCAAACGTTTGGATTTCTTTACACATACTAACTCCTTTCATATCCCAACCTTTTTAAATAAACACTACATTTACAAGAATTCAAATCATTAAAAGGTTTGGATTTTTTATTTTGTTCATATACACATGAAATAATTTCTGGTATCTTTAAAGTGAATTTGTTTAGAAAGGAAATCCATGTGCAGTTCCCGGTCAAAGTTGCTGCACATGGATCGGTTTTTAACCATGAATAGTATAACAAAATGTTCCCCTGTTTTCAATGCCAGAACAGGTATAATTTCCTATGCCTGGGATGAACTTATGCAGGAGAAAACTCCATGTCCGCAGTGTGGCAGAATGATGAAGTACTGGTATTCCCGCAAGCGAGGAGTAATTATTTCTGACCATAAATATATATTTATGGCTCCACGCTTTAAATGCACCTGTGGAAGGACAATGACAATGCGCCCGTATTTTATTGCTTTACGAAAACAATATAGTATTTTTTCTATTCAGGAAATCCTCAACGCAGATATATCCTATGACCACATAGTCTCCGCCGCTTATGGAAGTTCCATGGTGGCAGGGTTTAGAAAATGGGCTGTTGCCCTCGTAAAGGGCATCGTCGCAGATCAGCATAAAACCGTTATGCATGACGAGCGCAGCGTGGTGCGGACGCTATATCAACAGGAAGGCAGTCTCTGGCTGTCGTCATTCCTCCAAAAAGAGTCAGACAGTGAACCTTTTTCCATGCATCCCTGTCTAAGTGGCTGAACCTGTCTGTAAATCTGCACCCTTGTTTTCTTTATTCGGCATATGTTTTCAGGTATTCTTGATGTATGCAAGGGAGGGAACAGAATGGATTTACGGATTTTGGAAGAGAACAAGGAACGGATTATAAAAGAATTCTCAGAAGAACTGAACAACGGCGATGCCCGCCACATCCGTTATGAAATCAACTGGATTCTGTCAAAAGCCGATAACAACAGCTGGGTTACTTTAGAGGATGCCTACAGGGAAAGAATTTCCACAAAACCTTATAGTAATATCACAAAAAGCAACAAGAAATACTATTTCCGATGTATCTGCAAAAAACTATATCCTGGCCCTGTATTTATGCCACGGGTATATAGCCATTGCGAAGATCCCGATGATATGCTGAAAACTTCAAAGGGGTATGGGGAACTGAACCATGGATACCGGGATTTGCTGGATACTTATGTGTTTCTTGCTAAAAAGGCGGGCAAGAAATGGGATACTATTTTTATTCACTGTAGTCTTACTGCCAAGTTTTTAAGGCATTTACAGGATAAGGGCGCCAACAGCCTTGAGGAAGCAGCGGAGGCTTGCGTAATGTCTTTCTTTTATGCTGACAGCCAGTATGAGCAGCAGCTCCGAAGCTACTCATACAAAGAAAAGCTGGCTGTTGTTTTCAAGACATGCATGACTGTGGATGAGTACACCACAGGATGCCGGCACGTCCTCAATATGATCCCTGCATTTGGGTATGTAAGAAAAAATGTGGAGTACCTTACTGCATCCGAAGCAGAAGCAATCCGTGACAGCATTGATTCGGAACAGCTTTCGCGCAGGGACCGGGCGATTATGATGATACTGCTTTACACGGGAATGAGATCCTGTGATGTCGCATCCATAAAGCTCCGTGACATTGACTGGAAATCTGAAACGATAAGCATCGTCCAGAAAAAAACAGCGGAGCCGCTTGTACTTGCAATGATGCCAGCCGTAGGGAATGCCGTTTTTGAATATCTGTGTGATAGCGGCGTTGAATCACCTTCCGGATATCTTTTTTGTGAAGCAGGCAACGGCAGAAACCATATCCCCGCAAAACGGTGAGAAGCGTTGCAGACAGGGTGTACAGGCTGGCTGGAATCCGCCAGGATAAAGACGCCCATAAAGGTACCCATCTGTTCCGTCACCATGCGGCAACAAAAATGCTTGAAAGCGGTGTGCAGCGTGCCGTAATAAGCAAGACGCTCGGCCATGCAGACCCGGATTCTCTGGGGCCATACCTCCATGCAGACTTTAAACACCTGAGGGAATTTTCCTTAAGTTTGTCAGCTTATCCGGTATCAGAGGAGGTTTGGGATATATGAGCCTGAAAAGAAGGGATTACCAGTCTTGTTTTAAGAAATATCTTGATATGTTTTCCGATTATATGGGGGCATCCCATCATTGGAACAGCGGTTATGATTACAACCTGCGCTCGTTTGACCGATACTGTGCCGAGCAGTTCCCGGATGATCACTGCCTTTCGCAGGAAATGGTAGATTCATGGTGCAGGAAAAGAGATACAGAAGCCAATCTCTCATGCCATACCCGGCAGTGCTGTATTGTTGCGCTGGTTAAGTATCTCCGTGCAAGAGGACTTTCAAACGTTCACGGACCAGACAGGCCCAGAAAGGGCCGTTCCTCATATATCCCCCACGCTTTCACGGACGAGGAACTGCATAATTTTTTTCATGCCTGCGATTCCATCCATTACAAGCCGGGCCACAGAAGGCAGTGCGATAAACTGAAAAAGCTTACAACACCGGTAATCTTCCGGGTATTATACAGCACTGGTATGCGGACTAATGAGGCAAGGCTTCTGGCAAAAAATGATATCAACCTGGAAGAAGGTATTATTAGCATTACACAGTCAAAAGGAGAACAGCAACGTTATGTGGCTATCCATCCAACGCTTTTACCCATTCTCCGCCAATATGACAAAAAAGTAGCCGAATTATGCCCGGACCGTAATTATTTCTTCCCCTCTCCCAGGGGAGGCTGTCTTTCGAACACCTGGATCACGGCTGTATTCCGGGAAATGTGGGATAAATATAATTCTTCCCATGCCACTGCATATGAACTCAGGCACCATTATGCCATCGTCAATATCAATAGCTGGCAAGATATGGGATTCGAGCTGTATGACCATCTCCTCTATCTTAGCAAAAGCATGGGGCACCGGTCTGTGGAAAGTACCAGAAACTACTATGCGATCGTCCCGGCACTTGCAGATACGCTGACAGAAAAGACTGCAGATGATACTGACTGGATACTGCCAGACATAGAAGAACAGGGGTGAAAGAGTATGAGAAAACCAACAGCTGAAAGCCTGGAGATGGCAAAGTATATTTATGCCTTTATAAACGAATATGCCCCAGTCCATAAGACAACCAGCGGGCATACGCTTAAGAATTACCAAACTTCATTGGCACTGTATCTGACATTTTTAGAAAAAGAACAGAATATCACACCAGCAAAACTCAGCATAGACTGTTTTTCATTGAAATACATTGAAGGATGGATGAAATGGACCAAAGAGAGCCGTGGATGCAGTGCCCAGACCTGCAACATCAGGCTGGGCGCTCTCAGAACCTTTATGAAATATCTCAGTGAGAGAAATCCGGCATATCTTTCTGCATATGAACTGGCATGTACTATCCCGTCAATGAAGGTCCCGAAACGCAAAATCGACGGTCTTTCAAAAACAGCGGTCAAGCAGCTTTTAGAGATGCCGAAGCTTTCTACAAAGACAGGCAGGAGAGACCTTGCGTTCATGATTTTACTGTACAGTACTGCAATCAGACTGGATGAAGCTTTATCATTAAAAATGCAGGATGTACACCTGGATTCACAAAAACCGTATATCAGCATCATCGGAAAAGGACACAAGCGCAGGACACTCTATTTGATGCCAAAGGTAGTTGTGCATCTAAAAAAATATATCGAGGAATATCATGGGAAGGCGCCGGAACCCGGCTCATATTTATTTTATTCCAGGAATGTTGGAACATCCGGAAAAATGACTCAGGCTGCCATCGATAAAATGTTGAAAAAACATGCGAAAGCAGCGCACCTGCTTTGCGCTGAAGTTCCGATAGGGCTCCATGCGCATCAATTCAGACATGCAAAAGCATCCCACTGGCTCGAGGAGGGCATGAATATAGTGCAGATTTCATTCTTGTTAGGACATGAACAGTTGGAAACAACAATGGTTTATCTGGATGTCACTACAGAAGATGAGCGAAAAGCATTGGCTACTCTGGAATATGAAAAAGATGAAAATATTTCACCGAAATGGAAGAACAGTGATGGTTCATTAGTTGATTTTTGCGGGATAAGATGATATAAAAAATACAAACCATTTACGAGTTGGATTCCTATAAATGCAGTATTTATTCAAAAAGGTTGGGATATGAAAGGAGTTAGTATGTGTACTGCGTTGGAAAAACTAAAGGATGAAGGACGCCAGGAAGGGCGCCAGGAAGGATACCAGGAAAGAGACCGGGAACTGGTTCTCGAATGGACGAAAGAAGGCTATTCCGCGGAAACGATCGCAAAACTTCTGAAAAAACCACAGGAGTTTGTACGCAAAATCCAGAAAGAATCAGAGGTACTAGTATAGCCTGGGTATAAAAGCCATAGCAGAAAATAAAAAAGCCATTTGTGTATGCTCATTTCATGCACAGATGGCTTTTTTGAGGCTGTTCCTATTTTTTCCAAGGAATGCAATATAGGTTTTGCGGCCCAAGACGAAATCAGAAAATATTCGCAGGCTTCCATTTCCCGCGCAGGTAATGAACCGAGAACAGGACAAAAAGAAGCAAATTATGTGCGATCATGCAGGCCCAGGCAGAAACCAGCCCGTAACCCAGAATCTGGGTGCAGATGAAAGTTCCGGCAATGCGCACGCCCCACATGCCGCACACATTGAAAACAAAAGGAGCCACCGTTTTTCCAACTCCCTGCATCATCCCCTCGATTACAATCGGAACCCCATAGAAAGGCTCCGAAACCGCAACCATCCGCAGTACCGTACTTCCCAGCCGGATGACTTCCTCATCCCTGGAAAACAGCAGCATAAGATGCGGGGCAAAAGCAAAGAGCAGCCCGCCGGACAGAACCATCAGGCCGACTTCCAGCGGAAGGAGCACATGGGCCAGGTTTTGCAGCCGCCGTTCATCTTTGGCTCCCAGGGCATTGCCGGACAATGTGGCCGCGGCCGTCTGCATCCCCCAGCCCGGAATATAGAAGGCGGATTCGACCGTATTTGCAATGGTGTGGGCGGCGGTCGCCGTTTCTCCCAGAGAATTGATCATGGAGGCAAAGGCCACATACCCCAGAGAAGTCGCGAAACGCTGCAGCATGTTTGGAATGGCAACGCGCAGGCAGGGCCTGAGAACCTGAAAATCCGGAAGCAGGCTTTCCCCTTTGGGCGAAATTTCCCGGTGTTTCCAGAGCTTCCACGTGATAGCGATTCCGCCGTATGTATAGGATACCGCGCTTGCGATGGCTGCGCCTTCGATGCCAAGGCCTGCGCCGGGCATGGTCAGCGTGAAACCGCCGATGGAAAACGGGCGGGTCTCATAAATGAGAAAGAAGTTTAACACAATGTTGATGACATTGACGACAGCCCCGACTTTCATGGGCGTTTTCGTATCCCTGGCGGCGCGCAGGACGGTGCCGAACAGGATGCTGGCTGTGCGGAACAGCATCGGCAGGTAGAGAATTCGGAAGTACCGCGACGCCATAGCCTGGATGGAAGGATCGACCTGCATCCAGACGGGAACCTGGCCGCTTAAGGAGACGGTGAGGACGGTAAAGAACAGGCCGACGATCAGGGTTGTGGTGACGGCCTGTCCGGAAGCGGCCCGCGCTTTTTTGGATTCGCCTGCGCCGGAAACCTGGGCGATGTAGGAGAGAAATCCTACGCCGATGGCGGAAACGGTGCTGTTGATCAGCCAGTTGACTGTGCTGGTCGCGCCGACGGCCGCGGTGGCCTGGGTGCCAAGGGCTCCTACCATGGCGGTGTCAATGTACTGGACGGCGGTCTGGAGGAATTGCTCCAGCATGGTGGGCCAGGCGAGGGAAAAAATAACGGGGAGCATTTGAGAAAATTCTTTCTTTTTCATTGCAGATTCGATTCCTTTCTCATAAGAACACTGATGCTATTATAGCCGAAAAAAGGGGAAAAAGATAGGGGAAATTGGGAAGAGGTACGGGTGAATGGCAACGATTTTGCAAATGCAATTTGTTGATTGAAAAATTCCTACTGGTGTGGTATGATACTGGCAGGGAATAACCGTGTTGCAGGGTGGCTGACCTTCATTTTATTTTACATAGAATGGGGGTGGTGCTGATGGACAATCATTTTGATTTCAAAGACCTGATGGCCTTTGGCATGTTCATTTTAGCGTTGCTGACATTCATTTTTGTGAATTTGAAGTAATGCGCATGGCATAGAAAAACCACCCTCTAAACTTTGACGAGTAACGTGGGTGGTATTTTCTATGCTCACATAAAATCGGTCAACCCCTTGTGGGCGGTTGTTCCTGTCTCTAATATAGCATAGCTTCCAGTAGATTTCAAGTGAAAAATCAGGCGCCGCTTTAAGGGCGCCCGTTTTTTATCCTTCCTATAAACCGGCGAAGCGGGACGGTCTTCCGTGAAGGTGAAAAGCACCGCATTGAAAAGCGCCGGAAAACATGTTACACTGAAATCATACCCAATATGCGAAGGAGAAGATCAATGGAAATTGAAGTAAAAGCCTACACTTACGAAACAATGCCCGACTATGAGGACAATGTAGACGGCGCGAAGGAACTTCCTGCAACCGGCAAAGAAATTAACGTCCTATACCTGCCGAATATTGTTTATGACTGCAAAGACGGCCAGGAACTCCGTCTGCAAATTTTGCAGCCGTCCGTATTTTCAGAGCCGGACAGACAGTTCCCGTGTGTGGTATTTGTCCAGGGTTCGGCCTGGATGCCCCAGAACATTTATATGAACGTGGCAAATCTGGGCAAGCTGGCGGCGAAAGGATATGTCTGTGCGATTGTGGAGTACCGTCACAGCGGAATCGCCCATTTCCCGGCACAGATTATCGACGCGAAGAACGCCATCCGCTTTCTGAAAAAGAACTGCAGCCAGTACCAGATTGACCCGGAACAGGTGATTATCATGGGGGATTCCTCCGGCGGCCATACCAGCGTACTCGCCGGAATGACCGCAAATACGGCTCTGCTGGATGAACCCTCTTATCCGGAGAGCTGCCAGGTAAAGGGAATCGTGGATTTATACGGGGCGGTGGAAGTGACGTTGCCTTACGGCTATCCGACAACGGAAAACCACCAGATGGCGGACAGCCCGGAGGGGATGCTGATGGGCTATGAAATCCGGGGACGCGAAGGAGAGGCGAGCATTGCGAATGCACTTTCCTATGTAGGGGAAACGTTTGCGCCGATGCTGATTCTCCACGGAACAAAGGATAAAACGGTATTTTGCGAACAGAGCGTCAGGCTGTATCGTGCACTGAAAGAGCAGGGAAAAGATGTGGAACTGTACCTAGTGCGCGGGGCGGATCACGGCGGCGCCGCATTCTGGAGCGAGGAGGCCGTGGAGCTGTACCACCGCTTTATCCAACGATGCATGGAAAAGGAGTGAACGGCAGATGAATGTGAAGAAGATGAATGCGCAGGAAAAGGTTTCTTACCTGACCACGGAGCCGGTTCCGCGCCTGATCTGTGAAATGGCAGTTCCAACGATCATCAGCATGCTGGTGACGTCCTTCTACAATATGGCGGACACCTTTTTCGTAGGGCAGATCAATACCCAGTCCACGGCCGCGGTCGGCGTGGTCTTTTCCGTCATGGCGCTGATTCAGGCCATCGGCTTCTTCTTCGGCCATGGTTCCGGAAACTACATTTCCAGAAAGCTGGGCTCCATGGAATTCGAAGAGGCGGCGCTGATGGCAGCGACCGGATTTTTCAGCGCCTTCCTGACCGGGGTCGTGCTTGGGGCGCTGGGATTGCTTTTTTTGGAACCATTGTCGATTTTTCTGGGGTCTACGGAAACGATTTTGCCGTATACCATGAGCTATCTGCGGATTATCCTGTTGGGAACGCCGTTTATGATGTCTTCGCTGGTGCTGAATAACCAGCTCCGGTTCCAGGGGAGCGCATCGTATGCGATGGTAGGGATCACGGCCGGGGCTGTGCTGAATATCGCGCTGGATCCGCTTCTGATTTTTGTGTTTAATATGGGCGTGGCGGGCGCTGCTGCGGCGACAGTCATCAGCCAGATTGTAAGCTTTCTGATTTTGCTGCGCGCCAGCAGCCGGGGCGGAAATTTCCAGATTAAATTCCGGAATTTCAAACCGACGAAGGAACGGATGTACATGATTTTTAAGGGCGGGGTTCCGTCGCTCTGCCGGCAGGGGCTTGGAAGCATTGCGACGATCTGTCTGAATACGGCGGCCGGGAATTTTGGCGGGGCTTATGCGGATGCGGCCATTGCGGCGATGGGAATTGTTTCCAGGGTTTCGATGTTCGCCAATTCTGCGCTGATCGGTTTCGGCCAGGGCTTTCAGCCGGTGTGCGGGACGAATTACGGGGCGAAGAAATACGGGCGTGTCCGGGAGGCTTTCTGGTTCTGCGTCAAGGTGGCGGTGGTTTTCCTGGTGATCGTTTCGATTCTGGGATTTGTGTTTGCGGAGCCGATCGTGGAGATTTTCCGGAAAGATCCGGATGTGGTGCGGATCGGGACGCTGTCCTTGCGGCTGCAATGCGTGGTGTTCCCATTAAACGCCTGGATTGTAATGTGCAACATGTGTCTCCAGACCATCGGGAAATCTGTGAAAGCGTCGATTGTGGCGGCATCCAGGCAGGGCCTGTTTTTCCTGCCGCTTATTTACATTCTGCCGCGCATGTTTGGGCTTTTCGGGGTTCAGATGTGCCAGATGGTTTCGGATATCTGCACCTTTTTGCTGGCTCTTCCGATTGGCCTGAGCGTGATGAAGGAACTCAAGGATTGACGCGTGGAGCGGGGTGTAGTATAGTTATTTTATAAGAAAACGAGGTCGGATTGGGGGTAATGTTATGGAGAAGAAGATCGCGTTGTTAAGGAAGATTCTGAAGGAAAGCGATTATACGGTGGCGCTGTGCGGCTCCGGGATGCTGGAGGAAGCCGGGTTCATTCCGGTGCGGAATCCGGAACGGGCGTATGAGATCGAGACAAAGTACGGAGCCGGGCCGGAGGAAATCTTTACCAGTGTGTATTATAATACGCGGACGGAAAAGTTTTTCAACTTCTATAAAAACGAGATGCTGGCAGACTTAAAGCCCGGTGAATCCGGAAGGGTGTTAAGCCTGATGGAGCAGGCGGGGGATCTGGACTGCATTGTGACCGGGAATATTTATGAGCTGTCCCAGAGAGCCGGATGTAAAAAGGTGATTAACCTTCACGGAAGCATTTATGAAAATGCCTGTCCGCGCTGCGGGAGAAAGTATTCCGTGGACTACATTAAGAACAGCCGCCGCGTTCCGGTCTGCGAGAAATGCAGCGTCGCCATCCGGCCGGGCGTGAATCTGTTCGGCGAAATGATCGACAGCCGCCTGATGGAGCAGACAACACGGGAAATTGAAAAGGCTCAGGTGCTCCTGTTGCTGGGAACGGCGATTAATTCCGACGCATTCTATAATTACATCAAATATTTTAACGGGAAGTACCTGGTAATCATTCACAAAGAAGAGCATTTGATGGATGACCGGGCCGACCTGCTGATTTATGAGGAACCCAAGAATGTGCTGCCGAAGTTAGGATATGAATAAAATACGGAAACAGGCGGGGGTTGTGCAGGGCACAGCTCCCGTTTTTCGAGATTTTCGGTTGGGAAAAAGGAGAAAGAATGGAAAATCTGCTGTTCAGTTTTAATGCAACGCTGCCGATTTTTCTGACCATGGCCCTTGGTATGGTCTTTCGGAAAGTTGGTTTGATGGATGAAGCGTTTGTGGCGAAGATGAATAAATTTGTGTTTGTGGCGGCATTGCCGGTGCTGCTGTTTCAGGATTTGTCCGGGACGGATTTTTATGAGGCATGGGATACGCGGTTCGTGCTGTTCTGCTTTTTTGCGACGCTTGCGGGGATTCTGCTGGTGTGGGGATTGTCGTTCTTCCTGAAAGATAAGTCGATCCAGGGAGAATTTATCCAGGCCGGATACCGCAGCAGCGCGGCGATTTTGGGAATTGCGTTTATTCAGAATATTTATGGGGATTCGGGGATGGCGCCGCTGATGATTATCGGGACGGTGCCGCTTTATAATATCATGGCGGTGGTCGTGCTCTCGCTGGTGAAGCCGGAGCGTGGAAAATTAAGCGGTGCATTGCTGAAAAAAACGGTGAAGGGGATTCTGACAAACCCGATTATTCTGGGGATTGCGGCGGGGCTTGTGTGGTCGCTGCTGAAGATTCCACAGCCGGAGATTCTGCAGAAGACTGTGAAAAATGTGGCGGTGCTGGCAACACCGTTAGGGCTGATGGCAATGGGCGCGTCGTTCGACCCGTCGAAGGTGTCCGGGAAGCTGCGGCCGGCCATCGGGGCGAGCTTCCTGAAGCTGGTGGGGCTGGCAGCGCTTTTTCTGCCCCTTGCGGTGCGGATGGGATTCCGGGAGGAAAAGCTGGTTGCGATCCTGGTGATGCTGGGGTCGGCGAGTACGGTGAGTTGTTTTATTATGGCGAAAAATATGGGACATGAAGGGGTTTTGACGTCGGCGGTGGTGATGATTACAACGCTGTTCAGCGCGGTGACACTGACGGTGTGGCTGTTTTTGCTGCGGACGCTGGGGCTGATCTGAATGTGCGCGGCGCGGCAGGCGCGTAAAAAGCCATGCGGCACAGGATGTTAGCCAATTTTGACCCTGCCGTGTCGAATTCTGTCGTTTAAAGTGGACAAGTTTTTCTTGCGAAAACCAGCATATCTGACTATAATACAAGTAGTTTTTGTTCCTGACAGAATTTGGCAAGGGCCCCCGGCAAAGGATGCAGAGTCAATGACAAATTGCGAAAATATTGGAGGAGAGTTTCATGGAAAAACTGAATATAGCGATTGCGGACGATAATGAAAGGGTCGTCTCCCTTCTGGAGCACATCGTCAGCCAGGATGAAGAGCTGCAGGTGGTGGGGAAAGCAGGCGACGGCGAGGCGCTGTGCGAGATTATCCGCCAGAAACAGCCGGATGTGGTGCTGCTGGACATTATCATGCCAAAAGTCGATGGGCTGACTGTGATGGATCGGGTGAATCGGGATAAGAGTATCAAGAAGCACCCGTCCTTCATCGTGATCTCCGCCGTAGGACAGGAGAAGATCACCGAGAACGCCTTCGATCTGGGCGCGGATTACTATATCTTAAAGCCTTTTGACAACGAAATGGTGTTAAGCCGGATCAAACATACGCGGGCTCAGCGGGAGAAGAATTTCACCCAGGTACGAAAGGTAAACGCTTACGAAAGCAAACAGGAATATATGGATCGGAACCTGGAAACCGACGTGACGAACATTATCCATGAAATCGGCGTTCCCGCGCATATCAAAGGCTACCAGTACCTGAGAGACTCCATTATCATGTCCGTGCAGGACATGGAAATGCTGAATTCCATCACGAAGATTCTGTATCCCACCATTGCGAAAAAGCATCAGACTACGCCTAGCCGGGTTGAGCGCGCCATCCGCCACGCTATCGAGGTGGCCTGGAGCCGGGGAAAGATGGATACCATCGACGAATTGTTCGGCTACACCGTAAACGGCGGGAAAGGCAAGCCGACGAATTCAGAATTTATTGCCCTGATTGCCGATAAAATCAGACTTGAATATAAAAACAGATAATGCTTTTCATTTTCCAGAAAATGCGGTATAATTGTTGTAATGTAACTGTTCGTAGAATGGGTACGCGTTAAACTATGCTAATGTATCGCAGGAGGAAGAAGGAAATGAAGAAGGTATTATTTGTCGCTTCGGAATGTGTTCCCTTTATCAAAACCGGAGGGCTGGCAGATGTCGTGGGTTCCCTGCCGAAGTGTTTTCCGAAAGAAGAGTACGACGTGCGCGTGGTACTTCCGAAGTACATGTGTATGAAAGAGGAATTCAAGTCCCAGATGCAGTATATCACGCATTTCTATATGGACTTGGGCTGGCGCAGCCAGTATGTGGGGGTTTTAGGACTGGTATACGACGGGATCCAGTTTTATTTTGTAGATAACGAGTATTATTTTGCGGGGCCGAAGCCCTATGGAAACATTTATGAAGATATCGAGAAATTTGCCTTTTTCTCGAAGGCCGCATTGTCGCTGCTGCCGACCGTGGGATTCCAGCCGGATCTCATTCACTGCCATGACTGGCAGACCGGGCTGGTGCCTGTTTTCCTGAAAGCCTGTTTTTATACGGATGAGTTTTACAGCCGTATGAAGACCATTATGACCATCCATAACCTGAAGTTCCAGGGTGTCTGGGATCTGAAGACGGTTCAGAATATTACCGGGCTTCCTTCCTATTATTTTACGCCGGATAAGCTGGAAGCTTATGGGGACGCGAATTACTTAAAGGGCGGGCTGGTCTATGCGGATGCGATTACGACCGTGAGCGATACCTATGCGGAGGAGATTAAGACGCCGTTCTATGGGGAACACCTGGACGGCCTGATGAATGCCAGGGCGAACAGCCTGCGCGGCATTGTAAACGGAATCGATTATGACGAATACAATCCGGAGACTGATCCCTTCCTTGCGAAGAACTACAGTGCGAAGAATTTCCGGAAAGAAAAAGTGAAGAATAAACGGGCGCTTCAGGAAGAGCTTGGCCTGGAACAGGACGACAAGAAGTTCCTGGTCGGGATTGTATCCCGTCTGACAGACCAGAAAGGGTTCGACCTGATTGCCTACATGATGGATGAAATGTGCCAGCAGGACATGCAGTTTGTGGTTCTTGGCACCGGCGAAGAGAAGTACGAGAATATGTTCCGTCATTTTGCGTGGAAGTATTCCGGAAAGGTGTCGGCGAATATTTTCTATTCGGAGGCGCTGTCTCATAAGATTTATGCGTCCTGCGACGCGTTCCTGATGCCGTCGCTGTTTGAACCGTGCGGGCTGAGCCAGCTGATGAGCCTGCGGTATGGGACGCTGCCGATTGTGCGGGAGACCGGAGGGCTGAAGGATACGGTGATTCCTTATAATGAGTATGAGGGCACTGGGACGGGCTTCAGTTTTGCGAACTATAACGCGCATGAGATGTTTAACACACTGAAATATGCGGAGTACATCTATTATCAGAAGAAGCGGGAGTGGAATAAGATGGTTGACCGGGCGATGGCGGCGGACTTTTCCTGGACGGCTTCGGCGAAGAAGTATGCGGAGATGTACGACTGGATGATCGGATAAAGAAGAGCGAAAAGAGGGGGCGGCATAGCGAAAGCTATGCCGTTTCTTTATGGAGAAAACAGAAAATATTCATCTGGCGTCCGAAAACACGCACGCGGATACGGATGGCAGGAAGGTGCGGAAACTACAAAAAGGTGCATACTTGCAGAAAAAGCAGGAATTTGTATAATGGAAACATAAAAAACAGGGAGGATATCATATGGAACATCAGATTGAAATAAAACAGATGAATTTCAAGGCGGTACATACGCTGGCTGAGGATGCGGTTCTGGAAGGAAATGCGGTATTGCGGGTGGTGAAAAAGGAGAAAAGAGAACTTTTTGATGAAAACACCTATGCGAAAGTGGAAGGGATAGCGTTCCATAATGGGATCATCGAGGTAAAGCTGTTAAGCCGTTTGCTGCCGGATGCGCCGGATTTTGCGAGAGGCTTTGTGGGGATTGTGTACCGGGTGAAGGAAGACGACTCGGAGTTTGAAGGTTTTTATTTGAGGCCGACGAATGGCCGGATGTGCACCGACCCGGTCAGAAAGGCCCATGGGTGTCAGTATTTTTCTTATCCCGGTTATACGTTCAGCTATTTTCGGGAGTATGGGATTACAAAGTATGAGGCGCAGGCGGATGTGGATTTGAATGAATGGATGAATTTAAAAGCGGTGATTCAGGACGCGCGTGCGGAGTTTTATTTGAATGGAAATCCGGAGCCGGTTTTGGTGGTGGAGGAGCAGAAGCATGGGATTGGAGAAAAGGGAGGGGTGGGGATTTTTGTGGATATTGGGACGGAGGCCTTTGTTTCGGAAATGAAAGTGACCTGTACGGATTAGATGAAACGGAAAAACGAATTTTACCGGAAAAAAGAAAATAATCCTGTTAAAATCTTTCGAATCCCAGGATAAAATAGAGAAAACAGGAAACCGTTCCGGACAGGCCGTCCGCTTGCGGATGCGGCCCCAAGGACAGGAGTTGGGCGTGAGCCGGTTCAGAAGAATCACGGAGGTTCAGGATGAAGGTATTGATCATGGAGGATGAGGTACAAACCAGAGAAGGCCTGCAGACAGGCATCCCCTGGGACAAATACGGAATTTCCGAAGTTTACACGGCCGTCAACGGCGAAAAAGGCTTCGAACTGGCCAAAAAGATCCGTCCGGATATCATCCTCACCGACATCCGCATGCCGCGCATGGACGGCATCGCGGACATTACAGACCTGGAGGAAATGGATTCGTATAATCTGGGCTTTGGTTCAAAGGCCATGGTCTATACGCTGCTGGAAGCGCTGAACACGGCCAACAACCAGAATGAGGACTTTAAGCTGGCAGCGGATGATGAGGACTTTGACGGGTTCATTATCGACATTACGGTGACGGCTCATTGGCCGCCGGTGCTGAACACGGTAGACCCCAACGATGACGCGCAGCAGCAGCAGGCGAGCACCACGATCCAGGCCCTGGAAGTGTCCGACCTGTTTGAAATGGATGAAAACGGGAATCCGACGGCGGTAAAATCCGGTGAGAAGCTGACGCTGGAGCTTCCGGCTCAGAGATTATACAGTCAGGGAGCGGCGGCGCCCTTCTATTTCGCGGATAAGCTGGTGAGCGTTTCCATCGGAAAGGTGGAGGAGGTTTCGGAAGAACAGACGGATTTTTCGGGCAATGTGACGACGGTTACGAAGTACAATGGCATTTACAAATCCTTTGACAGCCTGGAGTGGGAGCAGGGAGAGGCCATTGCCAGCGCGGGCGTGCCCGGATTTGCCTACACTTCCAAGGACAGCGATGAAACCGTGTCCGTGACCGGACAAGACGTGATTCTGATCGATGGAAACTGGGGCAAGCGCTACCTGTCCGGGAACCTGGCGCTGGAAGCGGTGGAAGTCGAGGAGACGAATCCATGGCAGGGAACCTACATGGCTACGTATACCTATGTAGTCCCGGCGGAGGGCCTGACTGTTGGAAAGGATGCGGACGGGGACGGCATTGCAGAGGAAACGCTGGATACGGAGACGGTTCAAAACCTGTTTAACGCCAGTGCGAACGGCGGGATTCTGGAGGGACTGGATGCGGATTACCACCTGATGAAGGATGGGGAAACCGTGGAAATCCTGACAAAAGGGACGATCATTTATCCGATCTGTGACCTGGAAGCCAATTGGGGCAAGGAAGTGCAGGAAGGCGACGAGGACTATGAAAACTACATCGGCGTGGACGGCAAGAATGTCTTTGCGGAGCGGGAAAATGACGTCCAATATGAATACTCCGTAAATGTGGAGGATGTGCTGGCTTATTGCATGGGACAGCTTGGCATGGATTACACGGCGGAGGCGGCGTTAGAAAATGCAGAGGCTGTAGCAGAGCTGCTTTCGGAGGTTTCGCTGCTTCCGGTTTACCGGCAGGGTTCCGGGCAGATTCAGTCCGGCGGCAGTAAGATCGTGATGTATCCAACGTATTTTGCATTGGATTATTTCAATGAGGAGGGCGCGGACGCGCTGATGGATTACTGGGAGAATTATATTCTTAATGTTTCCGACGAGCGCATTGCAGGCGGTAAGACGATGCAGGAACTGATGGCGGAAAATGCAGCGATTACGGGCGTTTCCGCATTGTTTGAAGATTCCATTGAGGCAAGCTATACGACGACTGCGTTTACGGACGGATTTGTGGAGGAAGCGAATGAAATCCTGGGTTATGACGTGGCGAAGTATGTGCCTGCAATGCTGGGTGATATCAGTTTTGTATCCGAGGAAGACCCGGAAGCGGAATACTATTTCACGGAAGACTATAACCTGGTTATGGGAACGCTTTACGAGGACAATCACGCGAGCAGGCTGGTGGAATGGGCGAAGGAAACCATTGGTTACAATTACCGGTGCCAGGCTTATGTGCTGGCAGGGCTGGATGTGGTGAACGCGGCGTTGACCATTGGCATTCCGGAAGCGGACAATGCGGGTTCCGGCGATGGTATCCGGAATCTGGCAACGGCGACTTCGCTGAAGAATGATTCCTTTGACGGGAAAGAGATTTTGTCGAATGAGGCGCTGACGTTTGGAACGAATATTCAGTCGCAGACGGTATTGAGTTATGTGATCAGCCGTTTGAATTCGGATGCGGACGACGGTATTACGCGAATTGTGCTCCATGGTTCTCCGGCAAAACGGGCCTACAGCGGTTATGCGTCGGCGTGGCCGGGACTTGACTGGGGATTCGCCGGGTATGGACAGCGGCAGACCTGGTGGGATGACTATTCGGAGGTATTTACGGATTATGTCAGCACGATTCAGGCATTGCTCCAGAATGGGGATTCCAGAAATGATTTTGCGGTATTGACGGATAAGTCTCAGAGTTTTTCGCTGTCGAAGGGGGATTCTTTCTTCCGGCTGATGAATGAAGGATATAACTACAATGTATTGACCGAAGATACCATTGCCAGAGGTAATCTCGCGCTGACGACGGATGCATACGGCGATCTGATCCTGGCGGACGCGCAGAGTCTGGAGGACGGCAATGATATCGGCGCAAGCTATAAAGCGCTGATCCTGAATGATGTGACCTGCATCAGCATGGAAGCGGTGGCGTATATCCAGGAATGGGCTTCGAAAGGCTTCCCGGTCTTCATCCTGAATTCGGAAGAAAATGTAGAATATCGGGAATATGGCACCGGGCTTGGCGGAGATGAGAGCGCGCAGGTGAATGAGATCCTGCAGGGACTGGCAGCAGAGTATGACAATGTATATGATCTGGCCGGGTTAGTGGAAGCGTTCGATATCGAGACGACCCGCAGCACCTACCGGGTGAATCATGAGTTTGCAACGAATCTGACGACCTGGAGTTCGGAAGTGCAGGAAGCGATCATTGAGGTGATGGAAGCGAATTACCTGAGCATGGGAACGTATATCCGATATGACGCGGGATATGTGTATAACTGCTATGATATGGAAGCTTACGGCGGTACGGCGGCGTCCTTCTGGGAGACGGCTTCGGAAGTGGATACCGGAGACCTGGTGAAGGGGCTGCACAGTACGGTGAAATATGATTCGGAGACCGGAAGTTATTATTATTTCCTGTTTAACGATACCGGAGAAGGTGCGTCGAATCAGATGCCGGGAATCGATGTGGGTGTGGATATTACGACGGAAGTGGTGCTGACGGGTTCGACTCCGTATGCCTATGAGATTGATCCGTACAATGGAACTGTGGAGCCGCTGGCGAATTATACGGCGGAGCAGATCGGGGAAGACCTGTACAAGATTACTTGTGATGTGACGGTGCTGCGCAATGATACGGCGATTCTGGCGGTGAAAGGCGTGGATGACGATTCCGAGGGCTTCCCGGAGATGACGGAGATTGAGACCTATTCCGGGACGGAGACGAAGGCGGAGATCGCGGTCGAAGACTGGAGCCTGGACCTTCAGATGTATTCCCCGGCTTATGAAGCGGAGTATCAGGCATGGAAGGCTGAACAGGCTGAAGATGCGGACAACAGTGTGACGGAATTCCTGAACCAGCATAAGGATGTGGATCCGACGGAGAGTGCGAAGACGACGATTTCGGTGACGGATCAGGTGCTGGGGAACTGGAAGGAGTTTGATTGGGAGACGCTGGATGGGGAATATCAGATTCAGGAGCTTTACGGATCGGTTGCGAAGGAAAGTCTGGCGGATGCGGTAATTGGAAATGGGATTTATACGGCGACGGTGACATTGGATGCGGAGCAGATCGGGGATTTCAATACGCTGACGATTGAGCACTATGTGGATATGGTTTCGGCGGTGTATGTGAATGGGACGAGGTATAATCCGAATCAGATTACGAGCCAGGTGGAAGTCGCGGCGGAGGATTTGGTTGCGGGTGAGAATGAGATTGTTGTGGTGATTTCCAGTGCGAATCTTGGGAAGAATTCCAGTGGGAATGCGTATGATACGGGATTGAAAGGGGTGACGTTTGTTTCTGAAGCGAAGGTGAAATAAAAGGAAGATGGGCTGGCCGGGAGGCTGGCCCTTTCGTTTGTGCGCATAGTGAGGCAGAGAGATTTGGCAAATGGTGTGGCTTTTGTGTGGGAAAAGGAGGGAATCTATGGTAGAATAACAGAAGATGATAAGAAGAAAGCAGGGGGCGGGGTATGAGGCTGGAAATCGAATTGCTGGCGAAGGAGTATGAGGTGCGGAGGATTAGGGAGGAAGATGTAGCGGAGGTTTATCGGCTGTGCGTGGGGAATCCGCTCTATTATGAATATTGTCCGCCGAAGGTGACAGAGGAGAGTATTCGGGAGGATCTGCGGGCGCTTCCGCCGGGGGTTTCGGAAGAGGAGAAATACTATGTGGGATTTTACCGGGAGGGGAAGCTGCTGGCGGTGATGGATCTGATCGCGGGGTATCCGGAGGAAGAGATAGGGTTTATCGGATTTTTTATGGTGGAGAAAGCGGTTCAGGGGAGGAATGTGGGATCGGAGATTGTGGAACAGGCGTGCGGGTATCTGGGGAAGAGGGGATTTCGGGCGGTAAGGCTGGCGTGGGTGAAAGGGAATCCGCAGGCGGAGCATTTTTGGAGGAAGAATGGGTTTGGAAAGATTGGGGAGAGTTTGAGCAGGGAGGAGGAAGTGGTT
Organism: Eubacteriales bacterium; assembly: GCA_030536575.1. Classification (GTDB taxonomy): domain Bacteria; phylum Bacillota; class Clostridia; order Lachnospirales; family Lachnospiraceae; genus Limivivens. Next base: position 51,593 of record JAUNPS010000034.1, read on the forward strand.
TTGGCGGAGAAGAGATTGCGCGGATTAAAAATAGCGGCAGCAGATTTGGAAACATTGTCCAAAGCGGAATTGCAGAGAATTCTTTTGAAAATGCAGGAACTGCTGTCAGAGGAGCAGCTGCAAAAATTACAGAAAGTGGTGGAGGAATCCAGGAGTCCGGAATTAGGGGAAACGCTGCGGCCGTATCAGGAGCGAATGTCCCAGGAACTGGTAGATGAGAAAATGTCCCAAATCATTCAATGGCAAAAACAGATTGATGAGGGGGAACTTTATCTCGATACGGAAGAGTACGAGGACTATTCCAGCGGATATTGGGACGCGGATTGGGTAACGGAGTATTTTGACAATTATGGGATTGGCGACAAGATTTTGTTTATGATACAGTTTGCGAAAGATTGTGTGGATGACAGGAAGTATCAGGAAGCGCATGAGATTTACGGATGGCTGTGGGAAATGGAGGTATTGGCGGATCAGGAATACAGCGATCCGGTTGACCTGGAGACAATGGCGGAACAGGAGCTGCTCCAAACCGATTTGAAACAGCTTGCACTTCTGACCTTATATGCGGAGTATCAGGTTTTGGAGCCGGAAAAAAGAGCGGAGGGGCTTTACCGGTATTTTTCCTATGGGGCATTTTCTAAATTGCATGTGGAAGAGATGTTCCGCAGCGGCAGAGAAAATCTGAAAGATACGGAGCGGTTTTGGAAAGAATGGATTGCACTGCTGAAGGAGAAAAATGGAGATGTGGAAGCAAGGCTTTTGGAAGAAGCTGTTTTGTATCAGGAAGGAATTGAGGGATTGGCGAGACTGGCCGATGAAAATGCGGCGGTACACCCTTCCCTGTATCTTGCGGTTATGGAGGAATACCAGAAAGGGCACCGGTATCAGGAGATTGAAGAAACGGGGAAAAGGGCTGTCAAAATACTGGATGACAAGCTTGTGATACGGGCTAAGGCTGCGTTGACAGCCGCGGCCGCTTCTTCCTATTTACAGCATGAGGAAGAAGTGATGCGGTTTTGCTGGGAGTGTTTCCGGTCAGATTCCAATGTGAAGAATTACTTGCGGCTGTTTGGGACAAAAGAAATGGCGGACAAGTATGGCATGCGCGGACGGGAAGTGCTGGAAAACCGAAGCAAAGGGAATTCAGAATGCGGTTGGAGAAATACGGAGCTTTATAAAAATGTGATAGGGGATTCTGAGTATTACAGGCTAAGTTTTTATATGGGAGATTTTGAAACGGTAAAAACCGCATCAAAAAATCCGAAGGGATCCCTTGGATGGAGTTCTTCTTTTATTAAGGATGGAATCCGGCTGTTTTTGCTTTATTTATATGAGGAGCCTCTTCCCTCAAAAGCTGCTGCAAGTACGGCGGCTTACGTGGGATTTCCTGATACAGAGGAAGAATATTTGATTGGGTTTGAAAAAAAGATTCAGGAAGAGAGCCGTGAGCGTAAGTTAAGTGAGTTCTGGAACTATTTTCAGAGATGGAAAAGTTTTTTCCCGATGGAAGATGCTGAGAAAAAGCGGTATTTGGGCTGGGCGGAAAGGATTGTATACAGCAGAGCGGACGCAATTGTATCGGGCCAGCATCGAAATCACTACGGGCAGGCTGCAGTGTTGCTTGCGATGATTGGGGAAATAAAGGAAGGCATGGGGATTGCTGGCGCGGCAAGAAGTATTTTTGCAGAATATAAAAGAAAATTTCCGAGACATTCCTCTTTTCAAAGAGAGATGAAATATTATTTTTCGGAAGTGTAATGAGAAACGCGTGAAAAGAAAAAGTGATCAAGGACAGGAGGAGAAAAAATGCTGCCACCAAGAAAAGTAAAATTTGAAGCACAAAAACGTTGGAATGAAAATATAGAGTTTCGTATCTATCTAAAATGTAATGCAGATGAAAAAGAATTGGATGAGCAATTCAAAAGCTTGCATAGAGAATTATTTGCGGAGTACGATTGCAGCCGCTGCCGGAATTGCTGCAAAATGTATCACGGAGTCATACCGGAGGCTGACCTGGAGCGGGATGCGAAGCAATTGGGAATGTCCGCAGAGGCTTTTCTTGATACTTATTTGGAAAAGCAGGCGGATGAAGAGGGGTATCAGACGAGACATAAGCCGTGTGATTTCCTGGAAAAAGACGGTTCGTGTAAACTGGGAGACTGTAAGCCGGAAAATTGTGTGAAATATCCATACACGGATCAGCCAGACCGGATCGGAAGCTTGTATAGTATCTTGGACAATGTGGAAGTGTGTCCGGTGGTATTTGAGATTTATGAGCGTTTGAAGAAAGAATATCGGTTTCGGTAGGAGCTGCCAGCCAGATGAGTCTGTGAATCGTTACTGGAACGAGGTACGAGGGAACAGGAACCAGGGTTCTTTCATGAAAAAATTTTAAAGATGCAAAAACATTGAATTTATCTAGG
>JAUNPS010000035.1 GCA_030536575.1 Eubacteriales bacterium
ATACCTGATTCTAAAGAAAATGAAGGTGATGAAAAGTCTTCGTGAAAGAACCCTGAACAGGAACGGGCTTTTCTTGCGCGGGCGCGGCGGGTATGATAAAATAGGGATAAGCCAGAGGAGTTTGGAGGAAGCGTATGAGCAGATATTTGGATACGAAGAAAGCGTTTGTTTTATACAGTGAAGTGGCGAACAGTCCTTATTTTGTAGATAAGTCGGCGATGTTGGAAGAGTTGATTCCGCTTATTGGCCAGGAGCGAAAGTATCTTTGCATTACCAGGCCGCGGCGATTTGGGAAAACGGTTATGGCGAATATGATCAGTTCGTTTTTTGGAAGGGGTGTGGACAGCCGTGCACTGTTTGAAAAACTGGAGATTGGAAAATCGGAAAAATTTGCGGAAAATATCAATCAATATCCGGTGATTTCGATGACGCTCAGTGAAATTCCAAGGGCGTGCAAGACGTATGAGCAGTATATGAACCGGATTGAGACGGGATTTGTGAAGGATTTGAAGAAGGCGTTTCCGGAGTGTGAGGTGGAAGAAGGGGACGCGGTGTGGGATATCCTGAATGATATTTTTGAGGAGACGGGGAGCCGGTTTTTGTTTGTGTTGGATGAGTGGGATTATTTGTTCCACAGGGATTTTGCGTCGGAGAAGGAGAAGAAGTTTTATATTCAGTTTTTAAGTAATCTGCTGAAGGATAAGCCTTATGTGGCGATGGCGTATATGACGGGGATTTTACCGATTGCGAAGTATTCCAGTGGATCGGAGCTGAATATGTTTTTGGAGTATACGATGGTGACGGAAGAACGATTCAGCGACTATTTCGGATTTACGGAAACGGAAGTTGATGATCTCTATAGGCGTTTTTTGAAGATTGAGCCAAAACCGCAGGTGACAAGGGAGGGATTGAAGGTCTGGTATGATGGATATCACACAAAGGCAGGGGAACGGGTGTATAATCCACGGTCTGTTGCAGCATCTCTGACGAATAATAATCTTGGAAGCTATTGGACAAGCAGCGGGCCTTACGATGAAATCTTTTATTATATTGAAAACAATGTGGACGAAGTGCGGGATGACATTGCGCTGATGGTGTCTGGCATTCCGGTTCCGGCTCAGGTGCAGGAGTATGCGGCCGCTTCGATGGGCCTAAGTACAAAGGATGAGATTTTTTCGGCGATGGTCGTTTATGGATTTCTGAGTTATGAGAATGGAAAGGTCTGCATTCCGAATCAGGAACTGATGAAAAAATTTGATGAAATGCTCGGCAGAGAGCCTTCAATGGGGTATGTGCACCGCTTGGCAAAAGAATCCGAACGGATGCTGCGTGCGACATTGGCGGGAGATACGGAGACGATGATGGAGATTCTGGAATACGCCCATAATACGGAAATTCCACTTTTAAGTTATAATAACGAAGTGGAGCTGACTGCACTCGTGAATTTGATTTATCTGGCTGCGCGGGATTCCTACCGGATTGAGCGGGAAGACAAAGCGGGAAAAGGATATGTGGATTTTATTTTTTATCCGGAGAGGAGAAAATCGGATGATGCGATTATCCTGGAACTGAAGGTGGATGCGGAACCGGAGGAGGCAATCCGGCAGATTAAGGAGCGTGGCTATGCGCTGCGCCTGAGAGGGAGGACAGGAGAAGAGCCGAAGTATACGGGAAGGATTCTGGCGGTAGGAATCTCATATGACCGGAAAACGAAAAAGCATCGCTGTTTGATGGAAAGTCTGTAGAAAAGGGCGGCGCATCGTGCGCCGCCCGAATCGTTACTTCGAAGTCGTCTTGACTTTAGTTTTCTTGATGATTTCTCCGTCTTTGTCGAATTTGTATTTGTACTTTCCGATGGTGACGGTCTTGTTCGTTACCATACGGCCGTTTTTGTCCACGTAGTGGTTTCCGACGAAGGTTTTTTTGGCCATGTAGCCGTTACTGTAGAAGTAGTACCAGTAGCCTTTCCAGCGAACCCACTGTTTTTTCGCATAGGTGCCGTCCGCCTGGCGGAAGCGGGTGCCTTTGGAGTTCTTTTTCAGGCCAACGGTGACGTTTTTCTTATAGTTGGGGATGAGGACGCCGTCGGCGCCGACGTAGACTTTCAGGCCGTCTTCGTCGGTGACCCAGCGCTTTTTGGCCATCTTGCCGTTTTTCATCAGGTAGCGGTTATTGACCCAGGTTTCGGTGACCATGGCGCCGCTGGAGTTAAAGTAGTAGGTGCTGCCTTTGATTTCGGTCCAGCCGGTGCAGGCGTTTCCGTTCGCGTCGAAGTAGTAGACGTAGCCTTTGATTTTGACGAATTTGGAGCGGACGGGTTTGCCGGTGGCGGTGTTGACCCATTGGAGGGTCAGGGTATCTTTGTCGAATTTCCATTCGTAGGTGGCGGCGTGGGCGGTGTCAGAGCCCAGGAAGAGAAAGGCCAGGGCTAAGAGCAGGGTACAGGTATGCAGAAGTCGTTTTCGCATGGGTTCCTCCAGTGTTATGTAGGGCCTGCGGGGCAGGCCGTTTTGCCGGCGATAGCCGGACGAGTTCTTGGTTTTTATTATGGCATACTTTTCGGGGCGTGGCAAGGTGGGAAATTCTTATTTTGTTCTTAAATTTTCCGGCGCCCTCGAAACATGTCCCCGACCAGCGTTCCGCCCATCCAGCGCCTATGCATAGAGGGCAGGAACACGGCGGTTATCGTCAGCCCTGGGACAGAATCTGCCGCACGTGCTGAATCTCCTCTGCGGTTGCTTTCGCAGCGGGCACGTAGTATTGCTTACTCCGCGCGATCTGATAGATTTCTTCCTGAGAAGCTTCGCACTGGTTGCGCATTTGTTTTAAGGTATTTTTAAGCTGCGGGTTTTCGGTCTGGCTGATCATTTCACCCATGCGTACCAGATCGCTGTTGATGCTGGCCAGGGTGTCGCTTACCATTGTTTTTTCGTCCATGTGATCCCTCCTGATTCTTGTGTTCGGAAATGCCTGTTCCTTTGCGGCGGAAAACCGCGTGCGGAACGGGTGTTTTCCAATGTGGTGATGCCTAAAATCCGGGCAGAATGGTTTACTGTAAGAACTGCATAAGCTGCTGCTTGGACTGCATCGCGGACTGCGCGGATTTCTGGAAAAACTGTTTCACGCCAGGGTCCGTCGCTTCGGAAGCGTATGCGGTCATTTTACAGTGCGTGGTGGCATAGCCGCCGATCAGATGACGCAGGTTCTGCAGATCCAGTTCAGAAATTTCATTCATGGGAATACCTCCTTTTGTGTTCGTTTACAGGGTTAGTATGCGCGAAAACGGAGAAACTATTCCGCATGAGCCAAATACATGAAAAAGAAAAAACAGGCAGCCATGGCAAGGCCGCTTACGGATAATTTCAGAAGATTCGGAAACGGTAAGGAGAACGTATTTTGTAAAAATGCGAAAAACAGATAAACGCCCGCGCTGACCGCCATGGAAAGGCAGGGACGCACGACCCATCCGCCCAGGTCGATCCGGAAATGGAGCTGCCGGTACAGGGAAAAGACCGCTAAAAAGGCCAGAAGAAGCTGGCTGACCAGCACGCCCCAGAGATAGCCCTGAATCCCATAGGAAGGTACAGCAAACCAGACGAACAGAATCCGGATGATCAGGGACGCCATATGCTGAAGAAACGTCTGGAGGGTCTTTCCCATGCCGTTTAGAACGCTGGTCATTGTGGTTCCGAGATATAAAAAGGGACAAATCCACGCAAGAACCAGGATAAACGGCCCGACCAGTTCCGAACCAAACAGAAAGCGCCCAAGGTCATTTCCGGTCAATAAAAACGCGCCCGTGCAGAAAATGCCAAGCCAAAGGCTGGAATCAATGGTGCGCTCCACGGTTTGGCAGATTTTTTCCGTCTTATTTAAAGAGAGGTCTTCGGAGACCGACGGCAGCAGCATGGTGGAAAGGGCGTTCGTGATTGCGGAAGGAAAGAGGATCAGCGGCATTGCCATTCCAGTCAGGACGCCGTACAGGCTTAAGGATTCCGCCGAAGTCAGCCCGTATACCTGAAGCTGCCGGGGAATGCAGGCGGCTTCAATGCTCTGCAAAAGGTTGAGCATCGCGCGGTTCGCGGAGAGCGGGACGGCCATGGACAGGATATTCGAAAATGCCTGGCGGTCCGGAAGAACCGGCTTTCGCGTCCGGGCAGGCTCCTTCCGGAACAGAAAAGCCGTTGCGGTGAACAGCGTGGATACCAGTTCCCCGACCACCATACCCGCGGCCGCCAGCACGGGAGACGGCGTCAGCCCTTTCTCCAGAAAAATGCAGAAGATCAGGTAAGAAGCGCCGATGCGGGACAATTGCTCCAAAAGCTGGGAGACGGCCGGGACATCCGTCCGCTTAAGCCCGTAAAAATAGCCGTGCAGACAGGAATGAATACAGCCAAGAGGCGCAGCCCAGGCGGTAAGCCGAAGCAGCGGCGCGCATCGGGCTTCCAGCAAAAGCCGTGAGGCGATAAATTCCGCATTGCCATACACAAAGAAAGCTACCGGAACCGACAGTCCCAAGGAGAGCAGAAGTCCGGCTGCCAGCACTTTTCCGGCCCCTTCCCGGTCGCCGGTGGCCGTTTTCGCGGAAACATGCCGGGAAATGGCCGTCTGAATCCCGGAGACGGTCAGGGAACAGGTCATGGCATAGACCGGAAAGATGAGCTGGTAAATCCCTACGCCTTCCGCACCAATTGCATGGGAGAGGAATATTCTATAAAAGAAGCCAATCAAACGGCTGGCAAAACCGGCGGCGGTCAGGATCAGGGCGCCGCGCCAGATGGGATGTTCAGATTTCATGGGAGGAACCTGCCGAGTATTTTCTTTGTATTATATTCCATACAGGGGCTTGACAGAACGGACGAAGGGTGATATATTCTGATTATGAAATCCGAGTAAAATAGTCGGAAATGTAAAAAGAAAGGTGATCTCATGAATTTTTCCACCAAAGGCAGATACGGCCTGCGTGCCATGATCGACATGGCCGTAAACAGCGCAGAAGAAGCCGTTTCCATCAGCAGCATTTCCGCCAGACAGCACATTTCCGAAAGCTACCTGGAACAGCTGATGGCAAAGCTGAAAAAAGCCGGCCTCATCGTCAGCATCCGCGGCGCCCAGGGCGGATATAAACTCGCGAAGCCAGCCGGAGAGATCTCCGTAGGAGACATCTTACGGGCACTGGAAGGCAGCTTAGACGCCGTGGACTGTCCGGGCCTGAAGTCCGACGCCGAGAGCGGCTGCACAGACGCTGATTTCTGTGTTGCCAAATACGTCTGGAAGCGGATTAACGACAGCATCACCGAAGCAGTCGACGAGATCGACCTGGCCCAGCTTGTGGAAGAGAGCAGGCGCGCCCAGGCGAACCATCAAAATAAAGAAAAAGACAGTCAGGAGAGAAAGCAATGAAGAAATTAATTTATCTGGATAATGCCGCTACGACCAAAACCGCCCCGGAAGTCGTGGAAGCCATGCTCCCCTTCTTCACGGAACATTACGGGAACCCCTCCAGCGTTTACGAGTTTGCCTCCGAGAGCAGACAGGCGGTGGACAAGAGCCGGGAAACCATTGCGAAGGCCCTGGGCGCTTCGAAAGAAGAGATTTACTTCACCGCAGGCGGTTCCGAATCCGATAACTGGGCCTTGAAAGCAGCGGCAGAGGCCTATCAGGCAAAAGGGAAACACATCATTACCAGTAAAATCGAGCATCACGCGATCCTGCACACCGCCGCCTGGCTGGAAAAGCAGGGCTTCGAAGTCACCTACCTGGACGTGGATGAGAACGGCGTCGTCAAGCTGGAAGAGCTGAAAAAAGCCATCCGCCCGGACACGATCCTGATCTCCATCATGTTCGCGAACAATGAGATCGGAACCATCCAGCCCGTGAAAGAAATCGGCGCGCTTGCGAAAGAACACGGAATCCTGTTCCACACCGACGCCGTGCAGGCCTTTGGCCAGCTCCCCATCGATGTAAACGAATGCCACATCGATATGCTGAGCGCCAGCGGCCATAAACTGAACGGCCCCAAAGGCATCGGCTTCTTATACATCCGCAAAGGCGTGAGAATCCGCTCCTTCGTCCACGGCGGCGCCCAGGAACGCAAGCGCCGTGCCGGAACGGAAAACGTACCGGGCATCGTGGGCTTCGGGAAAGCCGTCGAACGCGCGGTGGCCACGATGGAAGAACGGACGGCCAAAGAACGGGAAACCAGAGACTACCTGATCGACCGGGTATTGAAAGAAATTCCCTATTCCCGCTTAAACGGCCATAAGACCCTTCGTCTTCCGAACAATGCGAACTTCAGCTTCCAGTTCGTCGAAGGCGAGTCCATGCTGATCATGCTGGATATGAACGGCATCTGCGGTTCCAGCGGTTCCGCGTGCACCTCAGGTTCCCTGGACCCGTCCCACGTGCTGTTGGCGATCGGCCTGCCACACGAGATCGCTCACGGCTCCCTGCGGCTGACCCTGAATGAAGAGATTGAAAAAGAAGACATTGATTATGTGGTGGATACGCTGAAAGGCATCATCGAAAAACTGCGCAGCATGTCCCCGCTGTATGAAGATTTTATGAAAAAACATTGAGAACGATAGAAAGATCAGATGGAGGAATGCATTATGTACAGTGAAAAAGTAATGGATCATTTTCAGAATCCGAGAAACGTAGGAGAAATCGAAAACGCCAGCGGCGTAGGCACCGTCGGAAACGCGAAATGCGGCGATATCATGCGCATCTACCTGGATGTGGATGAGAACCAGATCATCCGCGACGTAAAATTCAAGACCTTTGGCTGCGGGGCCGCCGTGGCTACCAGCAGTATGGCTACCGAACTGGTAAAGGGAAAGACCATCTACGAGGCCCTGCAAGTGACGAATAAGGCTGTTATGGAAGCATTGGACGGACTTCCGCCGGTGAAGGTGCACTGTTCCCTGCTGGCAGAGGAGGCGATCCACGCAGCTCTCTGGGACTATGCGGAAAAGAACGGCATCCAGATCGAAGGTTTGGAAAAACCCAAGTCCGACATTCACGAAGGCGAAGAGGAAGAAGAAGAGGAATATTGATAAAGGCGGATTCGCAGAATGGAAAAGAAAAAAGTCGTGGTCGGCATGTCCGGCGGGGTGGACTCTTCCGTGGCAGCCTGGCTGTTAAAGGAACAGGGCTATGAAGTCATCGGTGTGACGATGCAGATCTGGCAGGATGAGGACGAGTTCACCCAGGAAGAGAACGGCGGATGCTGCGGATTAAGCGCCGTGGAGGATGCCAGAAGAGTGGCGGCCGAACTGGGAATTCCTTACTATGTGATGAATTTTAAGGAAGAATTCCGGAAAAATGTGATGGACTATTTCGTGGCGGAGTATCTGGCCGGACGTACTCCAAATCCCTGCATTGCCTGTAACCGCTACGTCAAATGGGAGTCCCTGCTGCGAAGAAGTTTGCAGATCGGCGCGGATTACATTGCCACAGGACATTACGCACGGATCGCAAAGCTTCCCAATGGCCGTTTCGCCCTTCAGAAATCCGAAACCGCCGCGAAAGACCAGACCTACGCCCTGTACAATCTGACTCAGGAGCAGCTTTCCCACACCCTGATGCCTGTGGGCGCGTACCGGAAAGAGGAGATTCGGGAATTTGCCGAAAAGCTGGGCCTTCCGGTGGCACATAAACCGGACAGCCAGGAAATCTGCTTTGTGCCGGATCAGGATTATGCGGGATTCATCGACCGGACGACCGGGAAGAAATTGCCGGAGGGGAATTTCGTGACGCCGGACGGAAAGGTGCTGGGACGCCATAAGGGCATTACCCACTATACGGTGGGTCAGCGGAAAAAGCTGGGACTGGCTATGGGGCATCCGGTTTTCGTAAGTGAGATCCGGCCGGAGACGAATGAAGTGGTGATTGGGGAAAATGAGGATATTTTCCGCCATGTGCTCTATGCCGACCGCGTGAATTTTATGGCGGAAGCTGACCTGACGGAGCCGAGAGAGATGATGGCGAAAATCCGTTATAACCACAAAGGCGCGCCCTGCGTGGTGGAAAAGGTCGCAGACAATAAGATCAAATGCACCTTCCCGGAAGCCCAGCGGGCGATTACGCCGGGACAGGCAGTCGTTTTGTACGATGGAGACTATGTTTTCGGAGGCGGGACGATCCTGGGGGCAGAATAAAGAAAAAACGAAGAACCTCCTGACGGGAATCTTTTCGAAACCAGCCAGGAGGCTTTTTTACGTCCGGATGCGTGGGTGTCCGCCGCCTGCCAAGGACTCCTTCTTATGCCTTTTTATGCGAAGCCAGCCACTCCAGAATCGTAACCGGCTTTCCATCCACCTTCACCGGCTCTTTATCATAATCCAGCGTACACTCATTATTCAGCATCGGCACCCAAGTCCAGTGTCCAATATATTCGTAAGGCTCCCCATCCTCCTTCTTATAAAGCCCGGTCGAATCCGTCACCTTATCATAATAGGTAATATGAACATCCTTCGCCCCGGCGGCAATCAGCCGTTTATAGGTGGCAAGCGCATACTTTTCCGGGTCAACCACCGGATCATTCGCAGAATGGACAAACCAGATCGGCAGCTCCGCCAGAACCGCAATATCCTCTTCAGAAATCACTTCATCATACAAGGCTTCGCAGACCGGAAAAGCGGCGGCATAGCGCGCCGGATTGCGCAGCAGCATCAGCATAGTCATAAACCCGCCGTTCGAGCACCCGCCCAGATAAATGCGTCCGGCATCAATGGAAGGATGCGCCTTCACAAAAGCATCAATCAAAGCTTCCAGGCTTTCCGTATATTTGGAAACGCCGGTGAGCGTGTACTCCCCGGAGCCATTATCCAGCCACATCGTCGGACTCTGGGGCGCGAGCAGATAAGCCTTTCCGCCGAAATAAGCCTGCATTTTGGGAGAAATCAGGTTTACGACTTTATTTCCAATGGCGGCAATCGCCGGTTCGTGGCCGCCTTCCCCAGCCCCGTGAAGCCAGATAATCAGCGGAATCTTCTCCTCCGCATCCTGCCGCGGCTCATAATAAACATAAGAAAGCGGCCCATCTGGATGGTCAAAGGTTTCCGTCTGAAGCCATTCGCCGTAGATTACGCGGTTCCCGCCGTCCCGGTCAAAAACCATGCCCTCGATAGCGGTTCCATCCTTTAAAAGAAGCGGTTTCGTCTGGGTGACGGTGTAGGCCACGTCCACGAAGACATTGAAATTCCCGTCAAAACGGATAATGGAGCCGATTCCTTGGCGCGGGTCACAGTACATCTCCAGGGTGATGCAGGAACCGTCCGCCTCCGGATTCCCTTCTTTATCCGAAATGTAAAGATCCGTGACCTGACGGGCGCCTTTCATCGAATCATCCGGCTTCTCCCCCATAAAAGTAGGCCATACAAAATCTTCCCCCTGTTTGGAAGTGCGTTTTACGGTTACGGTAAACAGATCCGTATCCAGCGCCGCGCCGCCAAGGGGACGCCCGGCATCCAGGATCACTTTCGTGATATGGGGGCCGAAATCAAGAACTTCCGTAATCGTATAGTAGTAATTATTCATGGAAAACCCTCCTCAATCGTGTTTTTTCTATATTATACCTACAAAAGGCGAAGAAAAAAAGTACAATGGTGTTAAAAAGTTGCACAATAAAGAGGGGCGAAAATGTCAGATTTGTGTCATTTGGGGACAGGATTGTTCTTTTTTTGGTACAGAAAAATGCCTATAATAGCACTATCAACAAAAACACGGAACGTTAAGGAGGAACAAACATGAAGAAAAAAGTTTTGGCAATGCTGCTGACCACTGCATTGGCAACATCCCTCGGAGCAGGTGCAATCACCGCTTCCGCAGACGAAGACGTAAAGAAAGTGATCCTTTCCTTCTACACCTGGACAGGCGCACCCACCGATACCGAGATGGTACAGGAAGCCATGAACGAAATCACCAGAGAAAAACTGGGCATCGAAGTCGAACTTCAGATTTCAGATTTCGCTTCTTATCAGCAGAACATGACGCTGGCCCTCTCCGCCGGAGAGCAGATCGACATCATGGCGAATTTAAGCTCCACCTACGCGAACTTCGCGCAGCAGGGCTACCTGATGGATCTGAACGAGGATGACTTGTTAAGCACCTACGGCCAGGGCATTATCGAAGCGCTCGGCCAGGAAAACATCGACGCCTGCGAAATCGGCGGCGTGCTCTACGGCCTTCCGAATAACCGTGACTGGGCACAGGGCCGTGGCTGCGCAGCCATTGCCAGACAGTATCTGGAAGGCATCGGCTACGAAATAGACGACAGCGTGGAAATCATGCGGATTACGCTGGACGAGTTAAACGAGATTTATGAGCAGCTCCATGAAGCTTATCCGGACAAAGAAGTCTACCGTCCGACGACCACATCCATGAACCAGTTCTCGAATGTGGACGCCCTTGGCGGAAATGTGTTCGGCGTCCTGCTGAACAACGGCGAGAGCCTGACCGTAGAAAACCTGTTTACCAGCGATTTCTATAAAGAATACTGCGCAAGAATGTATGAATACAACCAGAAAGGCTACATCAGCCAGGATGCGGCGACCGATACGACGGCCGTAGGCGAACTGGTGAAAGCCGGAAGCGTAATGACTTATACCACCGGCGGAAAGCCTGGCATCAAAGTACAGGAAACCGGCCTGAGCGGACAGGATATGGTGATTTTCCAGACCATGGACAACTACATTTCTTCCACCTCCCTGGCAGGCTTCCCGTGGGCGATCCCGATCAATACCGAGGATGCGGAAGTTGCAATGACTTACTTAAATGAACTGTACACGAATGCGGATCTGATGAACCTGCTGGCATGGGGCATCGAAGGCGTTCATTATGTGGTCAACGAAGACGGCCTTGCCACCTTCCCGGAAGGCGTAGACGCCACCAACTCCGGCTACTACCACTCCATGGGATGGGAACTCCCGAACCAGTTCCTGACCTACGTGTGGGAAGGCAATAACCCGGATCTGTGGGAGGAAATGAAAGAGTTCAATAACTCTGCAGTCGTATCCTCTGCAAGCGGCTTTACCTTCAACAGCGAGAACGTCCTGAACCAGATCACCGCCGTACAGAACATCTACAATGAATACCAGGCAAGCATCGAGCTGGGCTTCGTGGATCCGGAAACCGCCATCCCGGAAATGAATGACAAGATGATGGCAGCCGGCCTCCAGGATATCATCGACGAGAAACAGGCACAGCTTGACGAGTGGGCAGCAACCAAATAAGACTTCAACCGGGCGCCGCACAGGCGGCGTCCTCTTTTTAACTTTTTTTCAGTATTGAGAGGTGGAGAATTGTGGGAAAAACGAAAAAAAGGCACATGACCTGGAAAAAATTCAGACGCTACATACCGATTTACATCCTGATGCTTCCGGGCCTGATCTATCTGTTTATCAACAATTACATGCCGCTGCCGGGCCTGTCCGTGGCTTTCAAACAGTATAACGCGAAATTGGGCATTTACGGCAGCAAATGGGTAGGATTTAAGAATTTCGAATATCTGTTTACCACCAACGACGCGTTCGTGATCACCAGAAATACCATCTGCTACAACCTGGCTTTCATCGTGGTCAACACCGTGATGGCGATTCTGGTTGCGATTATTTTAAGCGAACTGACCGGAAAAATTAAGAAATTCTACCAGAGCGCCATTCTTCTGCCGAACCTGATTTCTTCGGTTATCATCGGTTATCTGGTTTTCGCCTTCTTCAGTGTGGAAAATGGTTTTGTGAACAATAAGATCCTCCCGATTTTCGGGATCGACCCGATCAGCTGGTACACGGAACCCAAATACTGGCCCTTCATCCTGGTATTCGTCAGCGCGTGGAAGAGCGTGGGGTATAACTGCATCATTTACCTGTCAACCCTGATGGGCTTTGACCGCTCCTATTACGAATCCGCCCAGATCGACGGCGCAACGAAGCTTCAGCAGATCCGCTACATCACCCTGCCCCTTCTTCGGCCCACGATCATCATGCTGACCCTGATGGCAGTCGGACGTATTTTCTACTCTGATTTCGGATTATTCTATCAGGTGCCGATGAACCAGGGCGCGCTGTACTCCACAACGCAGACCATTGATACCTACGTATACCGCGGCTTACTGCAGCTTGGAAATATCTCCATGTCCGCCGCAGCCGGCGTTTACCAGTCCATCGTCGGATTTATCCTGGTGCTGGGGGCGAACCTGCTTGTGCGTAAGATTGATAAAGACAGCGCATTGTTCTAGGAGGTGACAGGAATGCTGACAAGAGAAGATAAAATTTTCAATGTAATCGGACACATTTTTATGATCCTGCTGACCGCGATGGCGCTGATCCCCATTATTCTGATGGCGATCTCCTCCCTGACGGACAATGCGTCGCTGATCGCGAACGGCTATTCCTTCTGGCCGGAAAAATGGAGCACCTATGCTTACGAATGGATTTTTAATTCCAGCAGTTCCATGGTATTTCGGGCTTATGGGGTTTCCATTGTACTGACGCTGGTCGGTACGATGTGCGGTCTTGCGATGACGACCTGTCTGGCCTATGGTCTTTCCAAGAAAGATCTGCCCGGCCGCAGCGTGTTTAACTTCCTGGTATTCTTTACCATGCTGTTTAACGGCGGCCTGGTGCCGACCTACATCAACTACACGAGCGTGTTCCATATCAAAGATACCTTTGCAGCGCTGGTGATTCCGTCCCTGCTGATGAACGCGTTCAATGTTATGCTGATGAAGAGTTATTTTGTGACAGGCGTTCCGGATGAAATTCTGGAAGCCGCCCATATGGATGGGGCCAATGAATTTGTTACTCTGGTAAAGATTGCGCTTCCGCTGTCCAAACCCATCATTGCGACGGTAGCCATGTTCATCGGAATCGCCTACTGGAATGACTGGAACAACGGTTACATCTACCTGGTAAAACGGACCGACCTGTACAGTATCCAGAACCTGCTGAACCGCCTGATGCAGAACATTCAGGCATTGACCCAGAACGCGGCTGCGGTTTCGAACGCAGGTGAAGGCCTTGCGCAGATCCCGTCCGCCACTGTCCGGATGGCCATGGCGGTAATCGGTGTCCTGCCGATCGTCATCGTGTACCCGTTCATTCAGAAGAACTTTGTAAAAGGCATTACCCTTGGCGGCGTAAAAGGCTGAACAAAACAGCTTAGCAACCACCTCGAAATTCTCTGGGCGTCATCCCTGTGGATTTCTTGAACTGCCTGGTAAAATAGGAAATGTTCTGGAATCCGCAGGAGATGGCGATATCCCGAATATTCAAATCCTTTTTGGAGAGCAGGCGTTTGGCCTCTTCGATCCGCTCTCCGATAATATAGTTGGTCAGGGAAACTCCCGTCTGGCGTTTGAAGCAGTGGGAGAGGTAATCCGGACTTAAGTAGACCTTGGCAGCCAGCGTGTCACGGTCTAATTTTTCTTCCAGATGGCTGTGGATGTAGGCCTTGACGGCGGCGATGGCATTGTCCGTGTTGGCTGCGGCCTGCTTGCAGTTCTGGTAAAGGGCCAGGATGCCGGGAAGCCACTGGCGCAGGGAATTTAAGGAAGCGCAGGTGCGCTCCATGGATTCCAGCCCCGACTGCTCGGAAAAGAGGGCCAGGGCGTCCAGATCCCCGTCCGCCTTGAAACGGTCGCTGAGCATGGTCAGAATTCCCTGGTAAAAGGAAATGCGTCCCTTTTCGGTGGAAGACTGGGAGCGGGCGGGCTGCATCAGGTAATCCTTTGCCGCCGCTTCGAGCTGGTCGAATTTTTCCTGTTCCAGAAGTTCCATGCAGTATTGGAGCAGCAGGTTCAGTTCATTTTCTTTCAGGCGGCTGACCTGTAAGTCGTCGGAGCGGGCTTTCTGCTGCTGGCGGAATTGGGCCAGAGCTTTTTCCAGGGAGGCGAGAAGCTGCTCGTCCTCCACGGGTTTTAACAGGTAGTCGATGCTGGAGAGCTTCATGGCCTGGGAAATGTATTCGAATTTCGCGTAGGCGGTCAGGAAAATACAGATGGTGGACAGGTTTCGCTCACGGATATGGTTTAAAAGCTCCAGGCCGCTGCCGCCGGGCATTTCCACGTCGCAGATCATGATGGAAATCTCTTCGTTTTTAAAGACTTCCAGAGCCTGTTTCAGGTTATAGGCGCAGAAAATCCGCTCGAATACCGGGCAGAGCTTTTCCACTTTCATCCGGACACTTTCCACATTGTAATATTCATCGTCGACAATTAAAAGATTCATGAGGTGCCTCCTTTTGGATTTCCGTTATAAGGGAGATAGGGGAGCGTCATCGTAATCTGGGCTCCCGCGCCAGGGCGGTTCGTAAAGGAAAAGGCGGAGTCTTTGTAGACGTAGCGCGCCCGCAGGACAACGTTTACGATGCCGATATGGTAGTCTTCCGTATCCACGTAGGTGTCCAGATCCTGAAGTTTTTCCAGAAATTTCGGGCTGAAGCCGTTTCCGGTATCCCACAGGCAAAAGGTAAGCAGACCGGCATGTTCCGTGATCTCCACATGGATTTCCAGGAGTTCGCCCATGGAGACTTCATATTTGATGGTATTTTCCACAAAGGTCAGGAGCAGCAGCGGGATCGCGGTAGCGTTCAGCAGCTCGTCCGGGCAGCTCAGGAACAGGGAGATGCAGCCAGGATAGCGGATGCCGGAAAGCTCGATGTAGTTTTTCAGGAGCGCGATTTCCTCCGAGAGGGCCACGGTCTGGCCGGAGGAAAGGGTGTAGCGCAGATGGCTGCTGAGGTTTTTCAGCATTTTCCGGGCAAGATCCGGGTGGTTCGTCTCCGTGAGCTGGTAGGCGGTGTTTAAACAGTTGATCATGAAATGAGGCGTGATCTGCTGTTTTAAAAACTGGGTTTCCAGCCGCTGATGGCGGAGCTTGCGCTCGTAGGCGTCGATCTTCAGGTCTTTGATCTCAGCCACCATGTCGTTAAAGGCCTGGGTCATATGGAGCAGTTCATCCGGCTGCTTCTGCAGGGGCACATAAGCGCTTAAATTTCCGCTGCGCAGTTCGGTGATGCCTTTCGTCAGGGCCGAGATCGGTTCCACGACCCGGCGGGTTAAGAACAGGTACATGGCAAGCCAGGCGAGCAGAATGGAGATCAGTACGAGCAGAATGGCGTTGGCCATCGAATAGTAGTGATCGGTCAGGTCGGATTCCGGAACCAGGACTGTCAGGCAGAGGTCGGCTTCCTCCAGGGAATGAAAGACGGAAAGCACCCTGGCCTCCTCCACCAGCTCGGAAGCGTAAGGCGATTTCTTTTCGGCGGGCGCGGTTACGAAAAGGGATTCCTGGCCGTCGCGCAGCAGCTCCCCTTCGTCGGTGGCGAAATAAAAGGCATTGTTCGACTGGGAAGAGCCGGAGACGGTATTTAACAGGCGTTCCATGCTGATCCAGGAACCTACGTAGGTATTCCGGATGTACAGGACATAGGAAAAGTAATAGCTGTCCCCGGCGGAGCATAAGAACCACTGGCCAAGCGGGACGTCTTCGGAGAGAATCCGGGAAACCAGCGTTTCTTTCAGAAGGTTGGCCTCGGAAGCGTTGACGTCATAGGACTGGATGAACTGGTTCTGGTTTGGCAGATAGCAGAAAAAGCAGTTGGCCGTGTAGGTGGAAAGGGCCGTGTCGAAATTGCCGTCCAGCCGGTAGAGGGCGCTGAACCATTCGGTATCGTGGATGGTGGAGGTGGACAGGGTATTTAAGAGTCCATTGCTGTCGATGGAGGAGGTGGCCAGCAGATAAGTCCGGGTTTGGGTCAGGCGCTCGTCCAGATGCTTCTGATAGAGCGTCAGGGTGTCCATGGTGTTGGCATAGACATTTTTCCGGAGAAGGGAAAAGGCGGCATAGTTATTATAACTGATGACGGAGATCAGAAGCAGCAGAAAGGCCAGAAGAAAAACGGTCATGTTGGTGCGGAGAGAATGAAAGGAAAATTTTTTCATGTCGCGGCTCCTTTTTACGTCAGGATTTTTATTAAGAGTAGTTTAAGGGATTTCAGGAAAAAAGTCAATATTTCAGCAATTTTTCTAAAAAAATGAAAAAGGAGGATGAAAATATGTTGAAATCTTATACGGAAGCCGGCCAAAAATACGGCGTTCTGGAACTTGTGCTGGAGGGCCCCAAAGAGGGGAACCCGTTCCGGGATCAGTGGGTGCGGGGCCGTTTTGTGAGCCGGTCGGAGACGAAAGAAGCGGAAGGCTTTTACGACGGGGACGGCTGCTACCGGGTGCGGTTCATGCCGTCTTTTGCGGAGGAATATACCTGCAAGGTAACGGCGAGCTGGGGTGAGGAGGCGGAAGCGGTGATTCCCGTGGGAGAAGCCGCGCCGGGAAATCACGGCCCGGTGCGTGTGGCGAATACCTTCCATTTTGCCTATGACGACGGGACGCCCTTCTATCCGGTGGGGACGACCTGCTATGTGTGGCATCTGCAGCCGGAGGAAGTGCGGGAGAAATCTTACGAGAGCTTTGCGAAAGGGCCGTTTAACAAGGTGCGGTTCTGCATTTTCCCGAAGCATTATATTTATAATTTGAAGGAACCGAAGCAGTATCCGTTTCAGATTCGGGAGGATTCGCCCTGGAAACCGGAGGATTATAACGCGGAATTTTTTGCAAAAGCGCCCCGGACAATGTTCGGCGGAATTGAGGCGTCGGTGGGCGACCCGGAAAAGGTGTGGGATTTTGAAGCGCCCAATCCGGCCTATTTCGCTGCCATCGAGGAGGATATCAAGCGGCTTGGCGAGCTGGGGATCGAGGCGGATCTGATCCTGTTCCATCCCTATGACCGCTGGGGCTTTTCGAAGATGGGCGTGGAACATGAGAATTTCTACTTGCGCTATCTGGTGAACCGCTTCGCGGCCTTCCACAATGTGTGGTGGGCGATGGCGAATGAATTTGACCTGTTCCGCTGGAAGACAGAACGGGAGTGGGAGTCGAATGCCGCGGTGGTGTGCAGGCAAGATCCTTACCGCCATCTGCGTTCCATCCATAACTGCATGACCATGTATGACCATACCAGAGCGTGGATCACGCATTGCAGCCTGCAGCGGATCGACCTTTACCGGACGGCGGAAAATACGGAGATCTGGCGGACGCAGTACGGGAAGCCCTGTGTGCTGGATGAGATTGCTTACGAGGGCGACCTGCCTTACGGATGGGGAAATATCAGCGGGGAAGAGATGACCAGACGGTTCTGGGAGGCGTATACGCGGGGCGGCTATGGCCAGCACGGCGAGACCTTCGAGCGGGAAGATGAGGTGATCTGGTGGTCGCACGGCGGGACGCTGCATGGGGACAGCCCGGCGCGGATCGCATTCCTGCGTCAGATTATGGAAGAGAACGGCGGATACATGGAGCCGCAGCCGGCAATGTTCGATGAAACCTGTGTGGCGAACCGCGGGCCGAACGCGAAGAAGGACTGTCTGCTGTATTATTACGGGGCGAACCGCCCGTGCCGCAGGAGCTTCCGGTATCCGGGCCAGACCTTTGAGGTGGAAGTGATCGACACCTGGAATATGACCGTGGAAGCTGTGGGGCAATGCAGCGGGGAGTTTACGGTGACATTGCCAAGGCGGCCGTATATGGCGGTGCGGCTCACAAGGGTGAGCGGTTCATAAAGGCAGAAACTGTGGCTTTCGCTGTCGGAAAACAGTGTAATAGCGAAAGCCGCAGCTTTCCAAAATCCCTTTCACTTTCGGGAAATCATAGGCCAGATGCTCCGGCGCGTGGCCGTCGCTTCCGACGGTAACTTTTTCGCCGCCCAGTTCCCGGTAGCGCCGGATGATGTCCTCGTGAGGATTCGGATGGCCAAGCCCATACTTAAAACCGGCTGTATTCAGCTCCAGGGCTACATCTTTTTTAATCAGAAGCTTTAAGATTTCATCCAGGACATCCCGGTAAGCCGCGTAAGAGTAATCCCGGTTTTTATTTGGGCCATAGCGTACCACATAGTCCAGATGGCCGTATGCGTCGACGTTGGAAAAGGCGTTTAAATTTTCTAAAATAGAAAGAAAATACCTGCGGTAGCATTCTGCTTCTTCACGCCCCTCATAAAACGCCGGGTAGTAAGGGTCCTGCCTGTCCACCAGATGGGAAGAGCCGATCACATAATCAAAAGGCCACGCGGCCAGGTATTCCCGATGCGCCTGCGCAAGGTGCGGCTCTAACCCAAGCTCAATCCCAAACCGCAGCTCGATCTCTCCTGCATAAGCCTCACGCAGCCGCAGCCATTCCTGATAATAAGCAGCCGTATCCACCTCAAACGCATGCGCCGGGTCGTCCGGGTAATCCCGGTCCATATGCTCCGTAAAACACAAAACCGAAAGGCCTTTCCGGATTCCCTCCTGCACCATGCGCTCCATCGGGGCCTTGGAATCCGCGGAAAACGCGGAATGGACATGAAAATCAGCGTTCAAAATACCACCTCCTGGAAGTTTCTGGCACCATCATAATAAAAAAACCATAAAATGTCCAGCCAAATCGAAAAAGACCGTAAAAAAAGTAATTTATAGCTTGAATTTTTGACATAAATTAGGTAAAATACAAATAGGTTGTTGTTTCTTTAACAAACCCATGTCAAAGAGCACAATGTAAAACATATGCACGAATTAGGAGGAATTTAATCATGGCAGTAAAAGTAGCAATCAATGGTTTCGGACGTATCGGACGTCTTGCATTCAGACAGATGTTTGGCGCAGAAGGTTATGAAGTAGTTGCGATCAACGACCTCACTTCTCCGAAGATGCTGGCTCACTTATTAAAATACGATTCTTCCCAGGGTAAGTACGCTCTGGCCGATACGGTTTCCGCAGGCGAAGATTCCATCACCGTTGATGGCAAGACCATCAAGATCTACGCATTCCCGGATGCAAACAACTGTCCGTGGGGTGAGCTGGGCGTAGACGTTGTTCTGGAGTGCTCCGGCTTCTATACCTCCAAAGCAAAAGCACAGGCTCATATCAACGCAGGCGCTCGTAAAGTCGTTATCTCCGCTCCGGCAGGAAACGACCTTCCGACCATCGTTTACAACGTAAACCATGAAACCCTGACCGCAGAAGACACCATCATCTCCGCAGCTTCCTGCACCACGAACTGCCTGGCTCCGATGGCGAAAGCCCTGAACGAACTGGCTCCGATCAAATCCGGTATCATGGTTACCATCCACGCATACACCGGCGATCAGATGATCCTGGACGGCCCGCAGAGAAAAGGCGATCTGAGAAGATCCCGTGCAGGCGCTGTAAACATCGTTCCGAACAGCACCGGCGCAGCGAAAGCCATCGGTCTGGTTATCCCGGAACTGAACGGCAAACTGATCGGCTCCGCACAGCGTGTACCGACCCCGACCGGTTCTACCACCATCCTGACCGCAGTTGTAGACGGCACAGTTACCGTTGACGACGTAAACGCAAAGATGAAAGCATCCGCTACCGAATCCTTCGGTTACAACACCGATGAAATCGTATCCAGCGATATCATTGGCATGAGATACGGTTCTCTGTTCGACGCTACCCAGACCATGGTTCTGCCGCTGGATAACGGCACCACCGAAGTACAGGTTGTTTCCTGGTACGATAACGAGAACTCCTACACCAGCCAGATGGTTCGCACCATCAAATACTTCTCTGAACTGGCATAATCCAGTCAGGCAGACGATCCAGAAAGGGTCCGGTCGATTGGGCCGGGCCCTTTTTTAGCAAGCAAAGATGAATAAGGAGGCATACCCCATGCTTAACAAGAAATCCGTTGACGATATCAATGTAAAAGGCAAACGAGTCCTGGTTCGCTGCGACTTTAACGTTCCTCTGGACGCAGACCTGAAGATTACCGACGAAAACCGTCTGGTAGCCGCCCTGCCGACCATCAAAAAGCTGATCGCAGACGGCGGAAAAGTCATCCTCTGCTCCCATCTGGGCAAACCCAAGGGAGAGCCCAAGCCGGAACTGTCCCTGGCGCCGGTAGCCGCACGCTTAAGCGAGCTCTTAGGCCAGGAAGTAAAATTTGCCGCTGATCCGGAAGTCGTAGGCCCGAACGCGAAAGCAGCCGTAGAAGCCATGAACGACGGCGACGTGATCCTGCTTGAGAACACCCGTTACCGCAAAGAAGAGACCAAAAACGGCGAAGAATTCAGCAAAGAGCTGGCTTCCCTGTGCGACGTATTCGTAAACGACGCATTCGGCACCGCACACAGAGCCCACTGCTCGAACGTAGGCGTTACCCAGTACGTAGACACCGCAGTTGTCGGCTATCTGATGCAGAAAGAGATCGACTTCCTCGGAAACGCCGTAAACAATCCGGAGAGACCCTTCGTAGCAATCCTGGGCGGCGCGAAAGTATCCAGCAAGATTTCCGTTATCGAAAACCTGCTTGAAAAAGTAGACGTCCTGATCATCGGCGGCGGTATGTCCTACACCTTCAGCAAGGCAGAAGGCGGCCACATCGGAAACTCCCTGTGCGAAGACGATTACATGGAATATGCCCTGCGCATGGTAAAGAAAGCCGAAGAAAAAGGCGTGAAGCTGCTCCTGCCGGTTGACAACATCATCGGCGATGCATTCTCCAACGACTGTAACGTACAGGTCGTAGGCCGCGGCGAGATCCCCGACGGCTGGGAAGGCCTGGATATCGGACCGGAAACCGCAAAACTGTACGCGGAAGCCGTAAAAGACGCGAAGACCGTCGTATGGAACGGGCCGATGGGCTGCTTCGAAATGCCGAATTTCGCACATGGCACCGAAGCCGTTGCGAAAGCCCTGGCTGAGACCGACGCAGTAACCATCATCGGCGGCGGCGACTCCGCAGCAGCCGTAAACATCCTGGGCTATGGCGATAAGATGACCCATATCTCCACGGGCGGCGGCGCATCCTTAGAGTTCCTGGAAGGCAAAGAGCTGCCGGGCGTTGCAGCAGCAAACGATAAATAAGAAAACAGTTTAGGAGAAAAATCATGGCAAGAAAGAAAATTATTGCAGGCAACTGGAAAATGAACATGACCCCCAGCGAGGCAGTTGCCCTGGTAGAGACTCTGAAACCCCTCGTACAGAACGACGAAGTAGACGTTGTATTCGGCGTTCCGGCCATCGATATCGTACCGGTTGTAGAAGCCTGCAAGGGAACGAATATCGCAGTAGCCGCAGAGAATATGTACTATGAAGAAAAGGGCGCTTACACCGGCGAAATCGCTCCGGCGATGCTGGTAGACGCAGGCGTAAAATATGTCATCCTTGGCCACTCCGAGAGAAGAGATTACTTCAAAGAGACCAGCGAAGACGTAAATAAGAAAGTGCTGAAAGCTTTCGAGCACGGCATTACCCCGATCATGTGCTGCGGCGAATCTCTGGAGCAGAGAGAGCAGGGCATTACCATGGACTGGATCCGTCAGCAGGTTAAAGTTGGCTTCCAGAACGTGACCGCAGAGCAGGCAAAGACCGCAGTCATCGCTTACGAGCCGATCTGGGCTATCGGAACCGGTAAAACCGCGACCAGCGAGCAGGCAGAAGAAGTCTGCAAAGGCATCCGTGAGTGCATCGCAGAGATCTACGACACCGACACCGCAGAAGCTATCCGCATCCAGTACGGCGGTTCCGTAAATGCGGGCAATGCGGCGGAGCTGTTCGCGATGCCGGACATCGACGGCGGCCTGGTAGGCGGCGCGTCCCTGAAACCGGACTTCGGAAAGATCGTATGCTATAAATAAAAAGTGACCGGAAACGGTGAAGAGAACTGTCCCGCGGGGCAGTTCTTTTTTGCTTTAAAGGAAATTTTCAAAAAACACTTGACTGTAAAGCGGGTTTATACCTTATGTATAGTCTCAGGAGGTGCAGAAATGACAAGCAAAGAAATGGAACAAACCCTCGGAATCTCCAGAGCCAACATCCGCTTCTACGAAAAAGAAGGGCTCCTGATTCCAAAACGCAACCCCGTCAACAGCTACCGGGAATACTCTGAAGAGGACGTCGAAGCCCTGAAAAAAATCCTCTTTCTTCGAAACCTGGACTTCTCCATCGAAGAAATCCGCAGCCTGCAAATGGGAAAGACCGACCTGGCGGCGCTTCTCGCCAAGCAGCGGGCAATCCTGAAAGAGCGCATGACAGAATGTGCCCGTGCCGAAGCCGTCTGCCGCCAAATGGAAGAGAACAACGAACGGGACTACGCCGGACTACAGATCGAACGCTATGAAAAGAACACGGAAATCCGGAAATCCCTGGCCCTGCGCGACCGCTTCAGCTTCCTGAAAGCTACGCCGGAAAAATTGCTGGGAGGGGTACTGATCCTCGTGCAGCTCCTTCTCTTAGCTTTTCACTGGCGGGAAAATCCGCAGATGCTGATCTATCCGTTTTTATCCGCCGTTTGCCTGTTTGGCATGCCAGCCGTAATCTGGAACCTGATCTGCAGCGGCTTCCCTTTCCTGCTGGGAAGAGTGGAACTGGTTTCCGCCTATGCTTCTGTGGGCATGATTCTGGTTCTCCTGACCGGACAGATCGAAGAGCTTCTGGAAATGCGCGGCATGGATTGGAATGGAGATGATGCGGTTATAATCGAAATAATTGTAATTTTGATCCTCGCCGTGCTCCACGACCGAAAGAGGAACCGAAAATGGGAAGAAAAGAGCGTTTGAAGCAGGCATTTCTTAGGGAATACGGAAAAATGCCCCAGGGGCGCCTTTGGGAGCGGGGGCGAACCGAAATCTACTGGAAAGAGCTGGAAAGGGAAATTCCGGCGGAAGACCTGGTTGACACCGTGACCTGGAATGATCTGGAAATGGATCAAATCTTTGAACGGATCAATCATTGCCAGTCCTTTGCCGGAGAGCAGGTTCTTTACGCGTCCCTGCACATCCTGGAGCCAGCGGAAAAATTGCAGCAATTAGAGGAAAAAATCGCATATTTCCAGGAGAATCCCGAAAGTTATGCGGAAGTTCTCTATCATTTGAGAAACATCGGACGAGAGACATCCGATTATCATCTGCCGATGTTCTTTCAAAATCTGGATGCGTTTGCGATCCGAAATCTCTGGTTCTATCGGATGCTTCAGGCAATTCTGGTTTTTTCTGCGGGAATTTCGGTTGCCGTCCAAAATGGAATTTATTTTCTTTTGGTATTTGCGTTTAATGTACTGGTCTATTCCATGAAAAAGATGGAATATGAGATTCATCTGAACCTTCTGGCGGGGCTGGTCAAGCTGATCAAAGAAGGGAAGAAAATCGGCGAAGGGCCTTATGGGGAAGCATTTCCGGAAATACGAAGCCTGGCAAAAGAATTCGCCGTACTTTCACGGAAAATCGAGCGGGTCAGCGGGAGAAAGCTGGCGACGGCCACAGGTGATTTTCAGGCTATGATGCAGGATTATGTGCTGGGCGCGACATTTCTGGATTTTCTGCTGTTCCAGAAAATTATGCGGCTTCTAAAGGGAAAGAATCGGGAAATTATGGAATTCTACGCGCTGATTGGGGAAACGGATATGGCGGCCAGCCTGGCCTCCTTCCGGAAAAGTCTTCCTCTGTGGTGCAAACCGACGATTATTTCGGATACAACCGTCAGATTTGAAGAAATGTACCACCCCCTGGTGGCCTCTCCGGTCTGCAACAGCTTTCAAATGGAAAAAAGCTTCCTGCTCACCGGCTCCAATGCTTCCGGAAAATCCACTTTTTTAAAAGCCGCAGCGCTGAACCTGATCCTGGCGCAGACGGTTCATACCTGTATGGCCGCCAGCGCCCAGATCCCGCCCTCGCAGGTGATGACCTCCATGGCTGTCCGGGATGCGCTGTCCGAAGGAGAGAGTTACTATATCCGGGAGATCCGTTATCTGAAACGGATGTTTGACCGGATTGGGGAAACGCGGTTCGCCTTTCTGGTCATTGATGAGATCCTGCGGGGCACGAATACCAGAGAACGGATCCAGGCTTCCGAAGCAATCCTGCGCTTTCTGAGCGAAAATAACTGCCTGGTGCTGGCCGCAACCCATGATGTGGAGCTGACGGAAAGCCTGGACGGACCCTATCAGAACATGCATTTCGAAGAAACCTTCCGGGAGGGCGATATTGTGTTTCCCTACCGGCTGATGGAAGGGCCATCCGCCAGCAGCAATGCGATTTTGCTGTTAAAGGCGATGGGGTTTCCGAACATTTTTGATTAAAAAAGCAGCGCCCCGCTTTGAGGCGCTGTATGTTCGTTTCTTATTTTTTTATGTTCATTTCCACCATGCGCACCGTCTCTTCGGAAGGGGCGGAAATGACTGCGGTCATGCAGATCTCGCAGGGCGGATTCTGTTTCAGGCTGTCGATGGCGGCCTGCACAGCGGCAACGTCCCCGCTCACGAACAGCGTCGTGTGGCCTCCGCATTTCGTATTCTTGGCGCGGAAAGCCACGTCCGAGGTCTTCAGCATCTGATCGACGGCCATCACCGCGTTGGCGCTGCCAAGGACTTCTACAATTCCAAATGCTCCATAGCTCATAGCTTCCACCTCCTTATTTTTGAATGGTCATACGAAGAGAAAGCTCCGTCCCGGCGGCGGGCGAGGCGATCACGGTATGATGGACGACAGTGGAAATGGGTTTGGCGGCCCGCAGGGCGGCTTCCATGGCAGCGTTCACATCGGAGACGCTCCCTCTTAACTTCACGCAGGCTCCGCTTTTTAAACGGGTTCGCTCTACGCTTTGGATTTTTACATTCGCGGCCTTGGAGGCAGCGTCCAGCGCCACAAAACAGGCGCCGTAGCTGTCCAGCTCGAAGACGCCCACGGCCAGGCCTTCGTATTCTTTTTCGTTTGCCATAAGTTCCTCCTTTTATGCATTGCACGACTTTTTCTTGATTATAGCGGATTTTGCCGAAAAATACAACTGGAAAACCGGAAACCGCGGGCAGACTTAATGAGAAAGTGTTACTGTTCAGACAGTCCCTGAGCACTTAGCTGCTCAGGGACGTAAGAACGTGATTCAGGTGTGAGCAGGCTCTTTTGCAAAGCAAAACTTAAAATGAGCCTGTGAATCGTTACTGGAACGAGGTACGAGTGAACAGTAATGAGAAACTTTTTGAGAAAGATTCTCATTAAAAAAATAGGGGTTGACAAATAGGTTAGGGAGTGATAACTTTAAAGATGGTTAGAGGTTAGAAAATTCTAACCATTAAAAAAGTTCTTTGGTTAGATAATCCTCACTGCAGAAACAAGTAGGAAAAAATAAGAAGGAGTGGTGATGATGCCCTTAACGATGGCAAAAGCCGGTGAAACGAACTGCATCAAAAAAGTAGGCGGAAAAGAAGAAGTCCGCCGTTTTCTGGAAAGCCTGGGCTTCGTGGCAGGCTCCGACGTAACGGTTGTTTCGGAAAACAATGGGAATGTCATTGTCAACATCAAGGAATCCCGTGTGGCGATCAGCAGGGAAATGGCTAACAAAATCATGGTATAGAAAGGGAGGAAGACACAGTGCGCACGTTAAAGGAAGCAAAATGTGGTCAGACCGTATCCGTGGTAAAGCTCCATGGCGAAGGAGCGGTAAAACGCCGGATTATGGATATGGGAATTACCAAAGGCACACAGATTTATGTGCGGAAGGTAGCGCCCCTGGGCGATCCGGTGGAAGTAACGGTTCGTGGGTATGAATTGTCTCTGCGCAAGGCAGACGCGCAGATGATCGAGGTGCAGTAGCCTTTTTATTTTTGATTAGTGGTTAGAAACAACTAATTCTTGAGGAGGAAAAGAAAAAATGTCAGTGAAAATCGCCCTTGCCGGTAATCCGAACAGCGGAAAAACGACCCTGTTCAACGCACTTACCGGCTCCAATCAGTTCGTAGGAAACTGGCCCGGCGTAACCGTGGAGAAAAAAGAAGGAAAATTAAAAAGCAACAAAGACGTTATCATCATGGACCTGCCGGGAATTTATTCCCTCTCCCCCTATACCCTGGAGGAAGTGGTAGCCAGAAATTATCTGATTACCGAGCGTCCGGACGCGATTTTAAATATTGTCGACGGCACGAACCTGGAGCGGAACCTGTACCTTTCCACCCAGCTCATGGAGCTTGGGATTCCGGTGGTAATGGCCGTCAATATGATGGACGTCGTAAAGAAAAGCGGCGACGTGATCAAGATCGACCAGTTAAAGAAAGCCCTCGGCTGCGAAGTGGTCGAGATTTCCGCGCTGAAGGGGACTGGGATCAGCCAGGCGGCCGAAGCGGCGGTAAAGGCGGCACAGAAGAAAGGCGCTTCTGCGGCGGTACATAAATTTAGCAGAGACGTGGAAAGCGTACTGGAAGAGATCGAAACCTATCTGGGAAGCGACATTCCGGAAGAACAGAAACGTTTCTATGCGATTAAGCTTTTCGAACGGGACAGCAAAATTGCAGAAACGATGAAATCTACCCCGAACGTCGAATCCATTATCAAGAAAGCGGAAGACGCCCTGGACGACGACGCGGAAAGCATCATTACAAACGAACGTTATAATTTCATTTCTTCCATTATTAAGAAATGCTATCAGAAAAAGAATAAAGAGGCTTTAAGCACCTCCGACAAAATCGACCGGGTTGTGACAAACCGCTGGCTGGCGCTGCCGATCTTCGCATTAGTGATGTGGCTGGTATACTATGTATCTGTTACCACGGTCGGAACTTACGCAACGGACTGGGCGAATGACGGCGTATTTGGAGATGGCTGGCACTTATTTGGCATTGGAACTTCCGATTATGAAGACGCAGCGGCAGACTTCGACCGCGCAGATCAGATCGTAGCGGCTGTCGGCGAAGGGCTGGAAAGCGTGGATATCCTGGACGAAGAAGGAGAAGTGATCGAAACCGTAACTCTGACCGAGTCCGTAGGAGAAGAAGCCCAGGCATTTCTGGATGAGATGGGCGAAGAAGGCCCCGATCCGGCTGATTACGGCGTATGGGTGCCGGGCGTTCCGGTTCTCATTGGCAATCTGTTGGATGCGGTAGGCTGTGCGGACTGGTTAAGCGGCCTGATCCTGGATGGTATCGTAGCCGGTGTGGGCGCGGTTCTCGGATTCGTTCCGCAGATGCTGGTACTGTTTATCTTTTTGGCTTTCCTGGAAGGCTGCGGCTATATGGCGCGTATCGCTTTCATTATGGACCGTATTTTCCGTAAATTCGGTCTTTCCGGAAAATCTTTCATTCCGATGCTGATCGGAACCGGGTGCGGCGTGCCGGGCGTTATGGCTTCCCGTACCATTGAAAATGACCGCGACCGGAAAATGACGATCATGACCACCACCTTTATTCCCTGTGGTGCGAAACTTCCGATCATTGCCCTGATTGCAGGCGCATTGTTCGGCGGAGCCTCCTGGGTGGCGCCCAGCGCTTACTTCGTAGGAATTGCGGCGATTATCTGCTCCGGTATCATTTTGAAGAAGACGAAAATGTTCGCCGGCGACCCGGCTCCCTTCGTTATGGAGCTCCCGGCTTACCATCTGCCGACTGTTGGAAGCGTTCTGCGCAGCATGTGGGAGCGCGGCTGGTCCTTCATTAAGAAAGCCGGTACGATCATCCTTCTTTCTACGATCTTTATCTGGTTCACCCAGAGCTTTGGCTTTGAAGGCGGAAGCTTCGGCATGGTAGAAGATATGAACAATTCGATCCTGGCAGCCATTGGCGGCGCGATCTCCTGGCTCTTTATCCCCCTTGGGTGGGGCGACTGGAAAGCGGCTGTTGCGGCGATCACCGGACTGGTTGCAAAAGAAAACGTGGTTGGTACGTTTGGCGTCCTGTACGGATTTGCGGAAGTGGCAGAAGACGGCGCTGAAATCTGGGGTGAATTGTCCGCAGCATTTACCACCGTATCCGCTTACTCCTTCCTGGTGTTCAACCTGCTGTGTGCACCCTGCTTCGCGGCGATGGGCGCGATCAAGCGTGAGATGAACAACACGAAATGGTTCTGGTTTGCAATTGGTTATCAGTGCCTGCTGGCCTATGTGGTTGCGCTCTGCGTTTATCAGATCGGCGGCCTGTTTACAAGCGTTACCGGATTCGGTATCTGGACGGTTGTTGCAATCCTGCTGGTAATCGGTTTCATTTACCTGCTGGTACGTCCGTATAAAGAAAGCAATACGATGGATGTGAAGCTCAAAGGAATGGCAAGAGGTTGAGTTTTTATTAAGAAGGTGACTTTTATGTGGGACAGCGAAGCCATTATTCAGGAACTGAAAAAAAGAAGAAAACGCATCACGGAACAGCGCAGGGTGATGATCGACGTGATCGCAGAAGGAGATTGTAAAAGCTTTAAAGAGCTGTATGTGAAAGTCGCCAAGAGAGACCCTTCGATCGGCCAGGCCACCGTTTACCGGATGCTGCTTACGCTGGAAGAGATCGGAGCCATCGAGCGGGTTCAGGGTTATGTCCTGAAAGATCCCTGTGAGAAGCGGGAAGAGGCTCAAAGCGAGCCGATGGCTGTGAACGAATGAGAATGGAAAAGGAAGAATCCGCCGGGGTTCTTCCTTTTTGCACGTGTACCCGGCGGCGACAGCGGCAGCAAGCAGTTTTTTTGCGCGCAGCGCCACGGAAACATTGACAAAAGAGCGATTCTCTCCTAAGATAAGAGTCAAAGGCAAGAAAGAATGATGCGAAAGAGGAGAAAGAACATGGAAAACATTAAGATTGCCCTGCTCGGCCTTGGCACCGTGGGAACAGGGGTCTATAAAGTCCTGAAAGCACAGAAGGCCGAAATGCCGGATAAGATCGGGGCAGAGATTGTGATCAAAAAAATTTTAGTGCGGAATAAAGAAAAAGCCGTGGCCAAGGTGGACGACCCGTCGGTACTGACCACGGACTGGCAGGAAATTATTCAGGATCCGGAGATCCAGATCGTTGTGGAAGTGATGGGCGGCATGGAACCGGCCAGAACCTATATTCTGGAAGCGCTGGAGGCCGGGAAAAATGTGGCGACGGCGAATAAGGATTTGATTGCAGCAGACGGACGAGAGCTTTTGGACGCGGCCCACGCCCACCAGAAAGACCTGCTTTTTGAAGCTGCCGTTGCGGGAGGAATTCCGATCATCCGCCCATTAAAGCAGTGCCTGGCCGGAAACCATTTAAGCGAAGTGATCGGCATCGTAAACGGAACGACGAACTTTATCCTGAGCAAAATGACCTCCGAAGGCATGGAATTTGCGGAGGCTCTCGCGATGGCCACCGAACTTGGCTATGCGGAAGCAGATCCAACTGCCGATATTGAAGGCTACGACGCCGGGCGGAAGGTGGCGATCATGGCCTCCATTGCCTTTAATTCCAGAGTGACCTTCGAAGACGTCTATACGGAAGGCATTACGAAAATTTCCGCGAAGGATATCCGCTACGCGAAAGAGATGGGCTACGATATCAAGCTGCTTGGTGTGGCGAAAAATACGCCGGAAGGCATCGAAGCGCGGGTGCATCCGATGATGATCCCAAGTACCCATGCCCTGGCGTCGGTGAACGATTCCTTCAATGCGGTGTTCGTTCACGGGGACGCGGTGGACGACGCCATGTTTTACGGGAGAGGAGCCGGGGAGCTTCCGACGGCCAGCGCCATTGTAGGGGACGTCTTCGACATTGCCCGGAATATCCGGATGAACTGCTGCGGACGCATTGGATGCACCTGCTACAAGGATCTGCCGATCAAAAAAATGGAAGATATCAAGAGCCGCTATTTCCTGCGGATGCAGGTAGAAGACCGCTACGGCGTGCTGGCGAGCATCACGAGCGTCCTTGGAAATAACTGCGTCAGCATCGCCCAGATCATCCAGAAAGCG
The DNA here is from genome assembly GCA_030536575.1 of Eubacteriales bacterium. GTDB lineage: Bacteria > Bacillota > Clostridia > Lachnospirales > Lachnospiraceae > Limivivens. Next base: position 29,734 of record JAUNPS010000035.1, read on the forward strand.
AAAAAACAGGATCTGGCCGAAATCGTGGTCATCACGGACAGCGTCCGGGAGCGCCATTTCCGGGATTCGCTGAAGGTCATGGAAGGAATGTCCATCATCAAGAAGATTTCCTCCGTAATCCGCGTGTATGGAGATTGACAAAAAGGGAACAAATCATGTAGAATAAACAGATGAAAAGGAAATGTTTTCAAAGAAAAAAGGAGAATCGAAATGAGTAAAAAACCCACCGTTTTAATGATTCTGGATGGATATGGATTAAACGATAAAGTCCAGGGGAACGCCGTAAAAGAAGCGAACACCCCCGTCATGGACAAACTGATGGCAGAAGGCCCCTTCGTCCAGGGCTTCGCCAGCGGGATGGCCGTCGGCCTCCCGGACGGCCAGATGGGAAACTCCGAAGTCGGCCACCTGAACATGGGCGCCGGCCGCATCGTCTACCAGGAGCTGACCAGAATTACCAAAGAAATCCAGGACGGCGATTTCTTTAAAAACGAAGCCCTGTTAAACGCAGTGCAGAACGCGAAAGAAAAAGGAACCTCCCTCCACCTGTTTGGCCTGCTCTCCGACGGCGGCGTTCACAGCCATAATACCCACCTCTACGGCCTGTTAGAGCTGGCGAAGCGCGAAGGCCTGGAAAAGGTTTACGTACATTGCTTCCTGGACGGCCGCGACACCCCGCCGACCTCCGGAAAGGGCTACATCAAAGACCTGAACGACGAGATGAAAAAGATCGGCGTTGGCCAGGTAGCTACCGTTATGGGCCGCTACTATGCGATGGACCGCGATAACCGCTGGGACCGCGTAGAGCTGGCATATAACGCCATGGTAAAAGGCGTAGGCGTAAAAGCCGCCTGCCCGGTATGCGCTGTCAAGAATTCTTACGAAAACGGTAAGAATGATGAATTCGTAGAGCCTGCCGTTGTCGAGAAAGACGGCCAGCCCGTTGCGAAGATCCAGGACGGCGACTCCGTGATCTTCTTTAACTTCCGCCCCGACCGCGCCAGAGAGATCACCAGAGCTTTCTGCTGCGACGAATTCGACGGCTTCCCCAGAGAAAAACGCCTGGATCTGACCTATGTCTGCTTTACCGAATATGACGAGACCATTCCGAATAAACAGGTTGCCTTCCACAAGGTTTCCATCACGAACACCTTCGGCGAATACCTGGCCGCCCATGGCTTAAAGCAGGCCCGCATCGCCGAGACCGAGAAGTACGCCCACGTAACCTTCTTCTTTAACGGCGGCGTCGAAGAACCGAACGAAGGCGAAGACCGCATCCTGGTAAAATCTCCAAAGGTAGCCACTTACGACCTGCAGCCAGAGATGAGCGCTTATGAAGTGTGCGAGAAGCTCTGCGGCGCGATCCGCTCCCAGAACTATGACGTCATTATCATTAACTTCGCGAACCCGGACATGGTAGGCCATACCGGTATCGAAAACGCGGCCATCAAAGCCGTAGAAGCCGTAGACGAATGCGTTGGAAAAGCCGTAGAAGCTATTAAAGAGGTAAACGGCCAGATGTTCATCTGTGCCGACCACGGAAACGCTGAGCAGCTCGTAGATTATGAGACTGGAGCACCTTTCACGGCCCACACCACGAATCCGGTTCCGTTCATTCTGGTAAACTATGACCCGGCTTATACGTTAAGAGAAGGCGGATGCCTGGCCGACATTGCCCCGACCCTGATCGAAATGATGGGAATGGAGCAGCCCGCAGAAATGACCGGAAAATCTCTTCTGGTTCGGAAATAAAAATGGTACTGGAAATCGTCAGACAGGCGGTTCAGATCAAAATGCGCAGTAAATCCGAAAGCCCTTTGATTTCCGAAGCGGAATACTGCTGTGCCTGCGGCATCGGCCTGCGGCTGCTGGGAAACCCGGAAGGGCTTCTCGAAAAAGTCCGACAGATGGCGACCATCGCCGAAGTTAAAGAAGCGGTGGTTCCCATCTTCCAGAAAGCCCAGGAAACCGCGGAAGCCCCGGCCGACCAGCGACTTTTCCGCCTTTTGGCATCCAGCCGGGTGGAAGGCGCAGTCACCGAGGAAATCCGCCCGCTTTTTGATCCCGCCTAGTATTTTTTCAAAAGATCCGGACACACTATCCGCAAGGAGGTGTGTCTTTTTTATGCATCGAAATACAGCGATCATCGACATTTACGCCAGAGAAATCCTGGATTCCAGAGGAAATCCAACCATTGAGGCGGAAGTCCTGACGGAATGCGGCGTGACAGGACGGGCGGCGGTGCCTTCCGGCGCGTCCACGGGAGAGCACGAGGCCATGGAGCTTCGGGACGGGCAGGAACGCTATCTGGGGAAAGGCGTCCAGAAGGCGGTCAGCCATGTGAATACGGTGCTGGCCGATGCTGTTATCGGGGAAAATGTGCTGGATCAGGCGCAGATTGATAAACTGCTTTTGAAGGAGGACGGGACGCCGAATAAGTCCAGGCTGGGGGCGAACGCGCTGCTGGCGGTCTCTATGGCGGCGGCGAGCGCGGCGGCAAAGGCTTTGAACATTCCATTGTTCCGGTACTTGGGCGGCATGTACGCCTGCCAGATGCCCGTTCCGATGTTCAATGTTTTAAACGGCGGCTGTCATAGCCGGAATCTCCTGGATTTTCAGGAATTTATGATTATGCCTGTGGGTGCGGAGAATTTTTCCGAGGGCCTGCGTATGGGCGCGGAAGTCTACCAGTATCTGAAGAAAATCCTGGATCAGGATTCGTTAAGCGTCGCGGTGGGAGACGAGGGCGGATTTGCGCCTGATCTGCGGGATGCGAAAGACGTCTTTCGTTATCTGGAACGGGCCGTGAAAGAAGCGGGATATACGCCTGGAAAGGATATGGTTTTCGCAATGGATGCGGCGGCCAGCGAATTGTATGACAACGAAAAAGACGGCTATGTCTTTGAAGGGGAAAGCCGGATGAAAGGCGAACGGATCGTCCGCAGCCGTGACGAGCTGATCCGGTATTATCAGGAGCTGGCGGAAGAATTTCCTCTGTGCAGCATTGAGGACGGGCTTGATGAAAACGACTGGGAGGGCTGGAAACGCCTGACCGAAACACTGGGGAAACGCCTTCAGCTCGTAGGCGACGACCTCTTTGTGACGAATCCGAAACGGCTGAAAAAGGGGATCCAGATGGGAGTTGGAAATGCTGTCCTGGTAAAAGTAAACCAGATTGGAACCCTGACTGAAGCTTTTGAGACGATGGAGCTGGCGAAACGCCGGGGTTACCGCACGGTCGTATCGCACCGTTCCGGGGAGACTGAGGATACCTTCCTGGCGGATATTGCCGTGGCGGTAGGAGCCGGGCAGATTAAGACCGGGGCGCCTTGCAGGAGCGAGCGGGTGGCGAAATATAACCGGCTGCTGAGGATTGAGGATTACCTGGGGGATCAGGCGAGGTATGGAAATCCGTTTGGCTACTCTACCGACAGTACCTGAGCACTTAGCTGCTCAGGTACGTAAGAACGTGATTCCGATGTGAACAGGCTCTTTTGCGAAGCGAAGCGAAACGCACAGCCCTCCAGAAAATTCCTTGACAATCCGCATCCGGTATGATACACTGAAAAGCATGTGAGGAGGTGTTATCGTGGCAGTTTTACGAATGATTTTGACAATCTTATTCATCATTGATTGTATTGTATTGACCGTGATCGTACTGATGCAGGAAGGAAAAGACCAAGGACTTGGAAGCCTTTCCGGTATTTCTGAAACATACTGGGGAAAGAATAAAGGCCGTTCGATGGAAGGAACCCTCGTGAGAATCACCACCATTGTAGCGGTTGCCTACATCGTTCTTTCCATCATATTAAATCTGAACTTTTAAGCTTAGAAAAAGGCTGTTGCAGGAATCCCATCGGAGCGCCGCGCGCTTTGTATCCGGACATTTGCAGCAGCTTCTTTTTTGCTCATTCGAAAAAACATTTCCGCACAGCGAAAAGCAGGGACGCTGGCAGTCCCATGCCATGATGCCGGGAATACGAAAAATTGCAGGCTCCCAAAGCAAAAAAGCCACGATAACAGGAGAAAAAATGGAAGACAGCAAAAAATTCGAACAACGAAAACAGGTCGTCGAAGACCTGATGCACGACAAAACCTATGTCCCAATGAAACTAAAAGAACTTGCCATCGTCATGCAGGTCCCCAGAGAAGAACGCGACCAGCTCACCGAAGTCCTGAACGCCCTTCTCGCCGAAGGAAAAATCGAAGTCTCCAAACGGGGAAAATACCAGATTGCCCAGAGCGTCACCCTGACCGGCACCTTCTTAGGCCACCCCAAAGGCTTTGGCTTCGTCGAAGTGGAAGGCCGCGAAGAAGACCTCTTTATCCCGGAAGAATCCACCGGAGGCGCCCTCCACGGCGACACCGTCCAGGTGTCCGTCATCCCCGGCAGGACCGGAAAACGCCAGGAAGGCAAAGTCCTGCGCATCCTGGAGCGGGGGATAAAAGAACTGATCGCCACCTACGAACAGAGCCGGAACTACGGCTTTGCCGTTCCAGATAACCAGAAATTCACCAGAGATATTTTCATCCCCAAAGAACAGAGCAAAGGCGCCGTAAACGGCCATAAAGTCCTGGTCGAAATCACCGACTACGGCAGCCCAAAGAAAAATCCGGAAGGCCGCGTGAAAGAAATCATAGGCCATATCAACGATCCGGGAACCGATATCCTGTCGATTGTATACGCTTACGAGCTTCCCCAGGAATTTCCGGAACGCGTCATGAACCAGGCAGAGCGCGTAAGCAGCAGCGTCAGCGAAGCAGACCATGCCGGACGCCTGGATCTGCGTTCCTGGCAGATGGTGACCATCGACGGCGAAGACGCCAAAGACCTGGACGACGCCATCTCCCTGACAAAGGAGGGGGAACTCTGGCATCTGGGCGTCCACATCGCCGACGTGAGCAATTACGTCCAGGAAAACAGTGCCCTGGACTGGGAAGCCCTGGAACGGGGAACCAGCGTCTACCTGACCGACCGGGTGATCCCGATGCTCCCCCACAAACTGTCAAACGGAATCTGCTCCCTGAACCAGGGCGAAGACCGTCTGACCCTGAGCTGCCTGATGGACATCGATGGAAAAGGAAACATTGTCAGTCATCAGATTGCGGAAACAGTGGTAAACATTGACCGCCGCATGACCTATACCAGCGTAAAAAAAATCCTGACCGACCATGACCCGGAAGAATGTGAACGCTATCAGGAATTCGTCCCAATGTTTGAGCAGATGGAAGAACTGGCTGCCCTCCTGCGGAAAAAGCGCCGGGCCAGAGGCTCCATCGACTTCGATTTCCCGGAATCCAAAATTCTTCTGGACGAACAGGGGCATCCCGTAGACATTCAGCCCTACGACCGGAATGTGGCGACGAAAATCATTGAGGATTTCATGATCGCCGCCAATGAAACCGTGGCAGAGGACTATTTCTGGCAGGAGATTCCCTTCGTCTACCGTACCCATGAGAATCCCGACCCGGAAAAGATCAGCGCCCTTCAGCAGTTTATTTACAATTTCGGCTACTCCATCCGCAATACCAAAGCGGAAGTCCATCCCAAGGAACTCCAAAAACTCCTGGCCAGAATCGAGGACTCACCGGAAGAGGCCATGATCAGCCGTATGACCCTGCGTTCGATGAAGCAGGCCCGCTACAGCACGGAATGCACCGGACATTTCGGGCTGGCGGCAAAATACTACTGCCATTTCACGTCGCCGATCCGCCGTTATCCGGATCTCCAGATTCATCGGATCATCAAGGATAATCTGCGTGGAAGGATGACGCCGGAAAAGATCGCCCATTACGAAGAAATTTTAGGGCAGGTCGCCGACCGTTCCAGTAAACGGGAGCGCCGGGCAGAGGAAGCCGAGCGGGAAGCCGATAAAATGAAGAAAGCGGAATATATGGAAAAGCGGATCGGACAGGAGTTCGAGGGAATCATTTCCGGAATCACGACCTGGGGGCTCTATGTCGAACTTCCGAATACTGTGGAGGGAATGGTTCACGTATCCAATATGTACGATGACCGTTATTATTACCGCGAAGAAACTCATGAGATGGCCGGTGTGGAGACAGGGAAGGTTTACCGTCTGGGACAGCGTATCCGCGTGCGGGTGCTGGAGGCGGATAAGATGACCAGAACCGTTGATTTTGCGACGGTTTTGGAGGAATAAGTTTTGGCAGCAAGGAGAGGATAAAAGTGGGAAAAGATTCGGAAAAATTGATTGCTAATAATAAGAAGGCATATCACGATTATTTTATTGATGAAACTTATGAGGCAGGGATTTCTCTTCATGGAACGGAGGTGAAGTCCCTGCGTATGGGGAAATGCAGCATTAAGGAATCCTTCATCCGGATTGAAAACGGGGAGGTGTTCGTCTATGGGATGCATATCAGCCCCTATGAGAAAGGGAACATTTTTAACAAGGATCCGCTGCGGGTGAAGAAGCTTTTGATGCACCGCAGCGAAATTAATAAATTATTGGGAAAAATTAAGGAAAAAGGTTATACATTGGTGCCGCTGAAGGTGTATTTTAAAGGAAGCCTGGTGAAAGTCCAGGTAGGACTGGCGAGAGGAAAGAAACTGTATGACAAGCGGCAGGACATTGCCAAAAAGGATCAGCGCAGAGAAGCGGAAAAAGAGTTTAAGGTAAAAAATCTTTATTAAAGGAGACAGCTATGGCGCCAAAGACAAAAGAAGAACTGCGTACCCTGGTGACGAATACGACGCTGGAAACCTATGAAGAGCTTTCCTACCAGCTCATCAAAATGCTCGACCAGGTAAAACACGATGAGAAATTGAGCGAATATCAGAAGAATGATGAGGTCATGCTGAATATTATGGGGTATATCAAGTCCTGTACGAATGAGATCATCATCGAGGTTCTTTCAGAAGTGCTCGAATTAGAGGATGATTCCGCGAAGCAGGACTGAAGGAAAGGGGAGTTTTGACCAGTGCGGCGGACAGTGCACTGGCCAAAGGGTTCGAAAACCAAGAGAGGATTAATGAAAAAGTCTATTGACAAATCCGAAAAAGTAGTTTAAACTATAATAGTAATAATTACTATTATTAAAAGGAGGCGTTTTTATGGAATTAAAAGGCAGTAAGACAGAAAAAAATCTGATGACCGCATTTGCTGGCGAGAGCGAGGCACGGAATAAATATACTTTTTACGCCAGTAAAGCACGCAAGGAAGGTTATGTTCAGATTGCGAATCTCTTCCAGGAGACCGCGGATAATGAAAAGGAACATGCCAAGATGTGGTTTAAGCTTCTTCACGGCGGCGAGATCGCGGATACGGCCACGAACCTGGAGGATGCGGCTCAGGGGGAGAATTATGAGTGGACGGATATGTATGCGGAATTCGCGAAGGTAGCGAAGGAAGAGGGCTTCGATCACATTGCGTTTCTTTTTGAGGGTGTGGCGAAGATTGAAAAGGAGCATGAGGAGCGTTATCGGAAGCTGCTGGCGAACATTGAGAATGGAGAGGTCTTTAAGCGCGGGGAGGTTTGCATCTGGCAGTGTTCGAATTGCGGACATATTCATGTGGGGTTAGAGGCGCCGCAGGTTTGTCCGGTGTGCGCGCATCCGCAGGCGTATTTCCAGATTGCGGCTAAGAATTATTGATGCCATTCTTTTGTTATCGTACATACCGTTTCGGATGAGGCGGATCTTTTTGAACATTTATATGAGAAAACTCTGTGGAGAGGGGAGAACCTGTCCATAGAGTTTTTCTTGCTTTATAGGAAATACCACTTTGTGATAAAACTGTAATACTTTGCTTCTGTAAAGCAAAAGCCCTCCGGGATAGGTGCTGAGCGCCAGTGGCGCTCGTTTAGCACGGACCGAAGCGGAGCGTAGAAGCACACTTTTGTTCACTAAGCGAATAAAATATCGTGATTAATGGTTGTATAAAACAGCTTTCGGAATTCATCCGGATCCGAAGTTTGTCCCAGCGCCCACATCGTCTTGGTAACGGTCGCTTCCAGTGTCATATCATAAGCTTCGATCAAATGAAACTGATCCTTCATCACCTTTCCAACCTGATAGACCGTCATATCACTGCCTTCGTGCGTAACCTGGGTAGCCATCACCACAATCTTTCCAGCATTCACAAACCGTTTAATCTCTTCGAAAAAACTGTCGTCTCCATAGTTTGGAAAGCCCCCGACACCGAATGATTCGATGATGATCCCATCATAAGAGTCAAACAGAAGATCCAGAATTTTTCCGCTGACTCCGGGAATCAATTTCAAAAGAAAAATCCGGTCATTCATCTGATGCGAAAATTTCAGCAGCCGGGTATTCTGTTCCTTATCTTCAATATAAAAGACGATCCGGTCATCCTGAATCATAGCCAGATGTGGATAGTTGATACTGGAAAAAGCATTGTAACTTTTCGAACGCTCCTTTTTGGCACGCGTCCCGGCAATGGCCATTCCCCCGAAAACAATACATACGCCATGTGCCCGGTCATCCGACGCAAAACGCAGGCTGTCCAGCAGATTCGTTTTCGCATCGGTTACTGCCAGGTCAATGGGCTTCTGAGCGCCGGTAATTACGATTGGCTTTCGATTATTGCGAATTAAATAAGAAAGCGCTGCCGCCGTATAAGCCATCGTATCCGTCCCGTGGCAGATCACAAAGCCGTCATAATACTCATATTTTGCTTCGATCAGATTGGAGAGCTGAATCCAGTGGGTGCAGTTCACGTTTGTGCTGTCCAGGCTGAAAGGCTGGATGGTGTCGATTTCGCAGAAGAGACGGGCGGATGGAACGTAAGAGAGAAGTTCTTCGGAGGATATCTGGGGGGCGAGGCCATTTTCGGTGTATTTGGAGGCAATGGTGCCGCCGGTGGCAATTAAGAGAATTTTTTTCATGGTGGATGCGCTCCTTTGAAGTTGATGATAGGAATAGGATAACACACCATAGGAGATTTGTAAATCAGGGAAGAGAGGCAGTCTGGAAACCCGGATCAGCGCCGGTTCTCCGACACCAATCCTACGGAAAATCAAGATTGCGAGAAAGGGTAATGGCTTGAATTTGCTCAGGAAAATGACACGGATTTTCAGGACATCGAGGGAATGATCGAGGGAATGATTTTGAGGCGAGCGGGGATTTCGCTTCCGCTTTAGGAGAATCTGTGTTATACTGTCCATATTGATGAAAATAAGACGTATTTCAGAAAGAAAACGGAGCGGATGAGAAATGAAGCGGCATGTCCGTACAGGTCGTCTGCTTCGCGAAAAATATGATTTATGCTCGCCGAGGCAGCCTGTTTAACTCCCAGGAGTATTTTGAGGGAAACAGTGGTACGATGGCAGGATCAGTCCGGAGAATTTTTCGGATGATGTCTTTCATAAATAGGAGTTGGAGAATCGCAGGGTGCTGACAGAGCGGGAGTTTTCTTTGGATTCCAATGGATACCAATTGTATGAAACCATCGAAACGCAGGAAAGGGAGTCAAGCTTTACAGCTTGGCTTCTTTTTTTATCCAAAAAGGGGAACTGCAAAGTGTGCTTCGCAAAAAGGCAATAGGGCCTGCGATGCGCACTTTGTTCCATTTTTACATGACCTGACAAAAGAAGGTTATGAATAGAAAAAGAATAAGAGGGGAGAAGCAGATGAACAACAAAGAAAAAGCAGACAGAAATGCCGGAATCCGGGTGGCTGCGTACATCCGGGTTTCCACCGAAAACGAGAATCAGAAAGATTCTTACGAGCTCCAGGAACAGTATTTTTTACGGCTGCTGTCGGAAAATGAGAGCTGGGTCTTTGCCGGAATTTATTCCGACTACGGAATTTCGGCCACAAACGACCGGAAGCGGAATGGATTCCAGAGGCTTTTGCGCCATTGCAGGGAAGGAAAGATCGACCGTGTTGTGTGCAAATCGATTTCCAGGTTTGCCAGAAATACTGGAGATTTTATCACAGCTCTGCAAACACTGAAGGAGAGCAATGTGACCATTCTGTTCGAAAAAGAAAACATTGATACGGCAGAGCCGGTCAGTGACTTTATCATGACAACCCTGGGAGCCATTGCACAGGAGGAGAGCCGAAACATTTCGGAAAATGTCAGTTGGGGATTCCGCAAGCGGTACGCCAACGGAGATGCGCGAAATTTCACTATCTACGGCTACCGTTATGCGGAAGGGGAAAATGCTGTGGCCGTGACGGGAACGGGGTTTCAGCTTCGGAGGGTGGAAATTGTCGAAGAGGAGGCCGAAATTGTCCGGCGAATTTTTCGGGAGGCAGCAGAAGGGAAAAGCTACACCGAAATTGCGCGGCAATTAAATCTGGAACACATTGCCGCTCCGGAAGCCATCTGGACCCCAAAGCACAAACGAAAACGAGAGGGAACCGCCCCCAAAAAAGGGGAACTGAAAGAAGGAATCGACCAGGGATGGACAGCGGATTATATCCGGCACATGCTGAAATTGGAACGGTATACCGGAGATCTGATGCTCCAGAAAAAATATACGGCCGATTACCTGACCCATTCCGTCCACAGAAATCACGGTGAGCGTCCGCAGTTTTACGTCAAAAATCATCATCCGGCGATCATCAGCCGGGAACTATATCAGGAAGCACAGAAAAACAGTCCGGCAAGCGGTGCAGTCGGGACACCCGGCCGGGTGCGCTATCCATTTTCCGGAAGACTGGTCTGCGGGCAATGCGGCCGCTTTTATCATACGCGAAACCGACAGAGCCATCCGATTTGGTTCTGCCCCTCCAGTGTCCTGAATAATGGGAAAAAAGTCTGCCAGGCAACGCGCGTTTACGAAGAACAGATCATTTTAATGTTCCGAAAAGCAGTCGTAGAGCGTTTTAAGCTGGCGGAATTGTGTGAACCTGCCTGGGTACAGGAGGCGGTGCTTCCGGCAGGGGCGGCGGGATGCGATTTTGTATCGCAAATGTGTGAACGCCTTGAGGATCATCAGAATTCCGATTGTATGGAGCGGGACTGCGCATTCTTAAAAAAGCAGATTCTGGCAGCGAGTACCAGTCGGGCCGGCCTGGAAAAAAAGAGGATGGAATTGGATGCGAAGGGATATTTGACGACAGAAAGGCGGGGAGTGCTGAACGAAAAACTGGAAAATGCCAGGGAAGAGGAGCGAAATTTTACGGAACGGTTGAAACATCTGGAAACTTACCGGGAAGAGCTGGAGGCAGACTTTGCATGGAGGGCGAAAGCAATTGAGTGGATGAGACATTTGCCGCCCGGACAAAAGGGAATTGCCGGGTTTCTGGAGGGAATAACGGCGGAATACATGAAAGCTTTTGTGCTTTCGATTACGATTGATTCGCCGAAAAAATACCGGATTCACTGGTTTGACGATGTGTGGACAGAGGTAGAGATGGACTCGGAGATTGAAGATCACCGGGAAACGGCGTGGTGCGTGGGCGGCTTTGGGATGAGATAGTCCGTCAGGCGATTACAAAAGAGAAAAGGGGTAAAAAAATGAGGAGTATGAATCAAACAACAAGCGATCTGTCCCATGTGGAGATCATTCCGGCAACCAAACGTTCCGTTCAGAATGGAGGACAGTTAAAAGAGCGGAAACATCTGCGGGTGGCGGCTTACTGCCGGGTATCCACCGACGAAGACAACCAGCAAAATTCCTATGCAATGCAGAAGGCCTTTTATACCAAGATGATTCAGGATAAACCGGAATGGATTTTTGCGGGAATTTATGCGGATGAAGCGATTTCCGGGACTTCCAGGGCGAGGCGCGTGCAGTTTAATTGTATGATTGAGGATGCGCTTGCAGGGAAGATGGATTACATTGTCACGAAATCCATTTCCAGATTTGCCAGAAATACGGTGGATACCTTAAACTGCGTGCGGCAGCTTAGGCAGCAAAATCCGCCGGTCGGCATTTTTTTTGAAAAGGAAAACATTGATACGCTGGACGCGAAAGGGGAGCTGATCCTGACGGTTCTTTCTGCGCTGGCGCAGGAGGAAAGCCGGTCGATTTCGGAGAATATCCGTTGGTCTTTCCAGAAAAATTTCCGGGAGGGGAAGCAATATATCAATCTGAGCCGGATGCTGGGGTATGATGAGGGGAAGGATGGGGAATGGATTGTCAATCCGGAGCAGGCGTCCATTGTCCGCTATATTTTCAGTCGTTATCAATACAGCGCCAATGCCAGCGAAATTGCCAGGGAACTTAACGACATGGGGAAGACTACGGTGAACGGAAATCCCTGGCGCGGAAGTTCGGTTTCTGATATTCTGCGGAATGAAAAGTATGTCGGAGACCTGGAAATGCAGAAGACCATAACGAAAAATTTCCTGACGCACCGCTCTACCCGAAATAAAGGCGAGGCGCCGAAGTATTATGTGGTCAATCATCATAAGGCAATTATTGACCGGCTGACGTGGGAAAAGGTACAGACGATGCTGCGGGAGCGGGAAGCGGGGGCAAAAGGTTCAGAAGGGAAACGAAAGAAGGGGCCGAAGGCGTCGCCTTTTACAAATTTGCGCTGTGGAGAATGTGGGAGCGCTTTTTTTCGGCTTACGTATTCTTCGCAGATTGCGGATTATACGGATGAGAGGTGTCTTGCAAGCCAGGGGATTGATCCGGAGGGATACCGGGAGTACTATTCCTACGCCTATCCGATCTGGCGGTGTAAGCAGAAATATGGGAAGAAAGGGGAACGAAGGAAAGAGTCAGATGCAGAAAAAGCGGATAGAACCGAGAAATCGAAAGCGAATGCGCCTAAAGAGCGAGATGCTTCAACAGGGGGCTGTTCGTCTGAAATTATTCATGAAGCGGCGATTGAACAAAGCTTCATGGAAATGCTCTACCGTCTGAAGCACGATTATGTGGAAAATCGAGAAAACTCAGAGTTGGTAAAAAAATTTCAGGCAGTATATGAACAAACTTATCAAAAACGAAAAGAAAGCGATTATTCCCTGCAAAGGCTGGAACGCCTAAACACCCAAATACAGGAACTGGAAGAACAATACCAGAAAACCATCGAAAAGCAAGTGCTTGCGATCCAGGAAGGCGCAGATTCTTCCGAAACAGAAATTTATGGAAAGCTGGCGGCAGAGATCCGACAGAGGCTGGCCGAAAAAGCAGAAGAAAAAAGGCAGCTGGAGACGGAACCGACGGTTCCGGCGCTTATGAAACAAAACTTTGAATTTTTCCTGAATTGTCTCGAAGAACTTTCTGATGTGAACCGCGCAGGCCTGCCGCTGAACATTTGGGGGGAAAGCGCGCACCAACCGGAAAGTTCCGGGGATGAGCTTGCGGATGCGCCGGATTTTCTGGAGTTTGCGACGGCGATTTATACGGATTTTTTTGTAAGGGGAGTTGTTTTGGGGGATGTGGTGAGGTTTGAGACGAATTTTGGGGTGGGGTTGGTTGGAACGGGGGTGCGGAGGAGTTTGAGGGATTTTGTGGGGTTTCGGAGGTGTACGGTGGAGGGGAAGGTGGAGGTTTTGAGGAGGACGTGGCAGGTGAATGGGAAGAAGGTGCAGTATAGGAGGAAGGAGGTGGGGAGGAAGTAGGATAAAATGAAATAGAATAAGGGAAGGAACAGGGGGACCTGCTGGGGGCTTTGGCTGCGGGAGTGGCTGGGGGACTGGCGGGTTCTTTTTAGGTGGTGAGGGTAGACAAATGTCTAGCCGAAATTTTCAGTGAGGGGTTCGTGGGGTATGATGACTGGAAAACTCATGGGTTATGAGGTCGTGGCGGTGTAGGGATGGCTTGAAAACGGCATTTAGGGTAGACATGGAGTGTAGAGTGATACCTTCATTTTAACACGAAATGGAGAGGGTGGCTCACATGGCTGGCGAAGGTTGAAGCTATTTTTACACGAAATCCAATAAATCAATATGGCTGGAGACGGGTTGATTTCCGCATTTAGGGTAGAGGTCAGCAAATAGTGATAAGTCCATTTTAACACGAAATTGGGTAGATGGATTGATAGGAGCTGTGGGAGAAAACAGCGGAATATCAAGACTTTTCAATGGATGATAGCTGTATAATGGCAGGTTTATCCGAAATGGATTAGTGGAGAGATAGAGGCTGAAATGAGAAAGCAGTAGATGAAAGTTCTTTATCCTAAATGAATGATTGTTGAGAATAAAAAAGTAGAGAGTTCATGGGTCTATCCTATAAGAATTAGTTGGAGATTATAGAGGTGTTTCGAGTGGGTTATGAGGATTTGAAGCATGTTTTCCACACTCCGAGATTTGAAATGCTGGTGGGAAACGCCACTGAAATAATTCCTGGTAATTTCGAAAAGATTTGTGAAGATAGAGCATTTTGAATAAATGCCATGTATAGGAAGATTTACGCTGTGAGAATTATTAAGATTACTACTCACAACGGTAAATAGAGGATAAAAGTTAAAGGGAGGGACGATGCAGTGATGGGAAAGAAAAAGTTGGTGATTTATGCACATTATTACATACCAGATACTGCATCAACAGGCCAGATACTTCGAGAACTCGCAGAGGGAATGTCAGGAAAGTTTGACATTACCGTAATCTGTGTCGTTCCGTCTTACCTTGGAGCCATTGAAGATAAATACAAGACGAAGAAATACTACGAAGAAAACATAAACGGTGTGAAGGTGCTTCGCATCAGGGTACCGGAATTCAGCAAAACCAATAAGAAGAGCCGCATTAGGAACATTGTTGCTTATTTCTTTGGTGCAATGAGCGCTACATTCAAGGTTGGGAAGATGGATTATGTTTTTTCCATTTCGCAGCCGCCCATCTTAGGCGGCCTGCTTGGCGTATGGGGCAAATGGGTAAAACATGCTAAGTATATCTACAATATCCAGGATTTCAACCCGGAGCAGACAATTGCTGTCGGTTACAGTAAAAACAAGTTCATCACAGATCTGATGATGTGGTTTGACAAGTTTAGTTGCCGGAGAAGCGACCTGATTATCACTGTTGGGCGTGACCTTGTGGGGACTGTGGAAAAACGATTCGAGGGAAAGAAAATGCCTAAAACAGTGATGATCAACAACTGGATTGATGAAAAAGAAATTTATCCTCTGCCAGAGAATCATTCGAAGGTGGCTGAGTTCAGGAAGAAGTTTGGTCTGGATAATAAATTTGTCATCATGTATTCCGGTAACATCGGCCTGTATTATGACCTTGAGAAGCTTATCAAAGTTTTGAAACAGTTCCGAAAAGGTTATACGTTGACCGGAGTGTACGAGGAAGGATCCAAAACAGCAGATGGCCGAGAAGTGGTTTTTGCATTTGTCGGGGCTGGTTCGGTTCTAGATAAGCTAGTGTTGTACAGTAAAAAACATCACTTTGAAAACATTGTGTTTATACCATATCAGAACAAGACGGATCTTATATATAGCCTGAATGCCGGTGATGTCCATTGGTGTGTGAACGCCAAAGGCATCAAAGGCGTGAGTTGTCCGTCAAAAGCATATGGCATCATGGCAGCAGGAAAGCCCATCATCGGCGTGCTTGAAGAAGGTACAGAAGTGCGTGGGCTGATTGAAGAGTGTCATTGTGGCAAATGCTGTGAGCCAGGGGATTACGTTGAAGTAGCGGATATTATCCGCTGGTACATAGAGAACGCTGGGACTAGTGAAGTGAAGCAGATGGGGATGAACGGCAGGAAGTACCTGGAAGAAAAACTGACTAGGGAAGTGAGTGTGCAGAGGTATGCTGAAGAAATTTTGAAAGTATGAAGGAGAAGAATGAAGACTCAAAAGCCTAAAAAGGAATTTAGCCACAAAGTAACATTAGTTTCGTTTATTATGTCAATTTTTGTCATATATATTCATGCAAACAACCTTGCATATTATGGCATTGATGCGAATGGAAACACAATTGCAAATCTTACAGTGAACATTCTGGGTAATTTTATTGGAGAGATTGCAGTGCCGTTTTTCTTTATGATGTCAGGCTATTGGCTTTTCAGGATGGATGTTGAAAAAGATGATATATGGAAATGTCTGGGATCTAGACTGCGAAAAAAAACAAAGACACTTGTAATTCCATATTTGTTATGGAATACATTTGGTATGATTTTTTATATGACGATTACACATATTCCTTTTATAAGTTCAATGATGAATAACGGTGATGTAATATCTGTCAATTTTTCAAATATATTTGAAGGGATTTTTCTACACAAGTATTACTTTACTTTTTGGTATATGCAGGATTTGATAGTTTTAACATTCGTATCTCCAATCTTCATGTTTTTATTAAAAAAGATAAGAAGAGGAGTATTTGCATTGATAGCCACTTTTCTCCTGAATCTCATAGATATAGATTTGGTGATATTTGGAACATCATCTCTTTGGTTTTTCTTTTCTGGTGCATTTATGGCCGTTTTTCTTAAAGAAAAATTTGAGAAACGTAACAATGGATGGATTTATTTGGGGGCTTTTATAGTTATGGGGATACCCAGATATTTTGAGACTGCAATAATTGGTGATATATGTTATTTATTTTCCCCAATGATATTGTGGAAAGCATTTGATGCTTTGCTACCTAAAAGAGCAATTGAAAATACGCCTTACTGGTTTGAGAACCAGAGCTTCTTCATATATGCTGCCCATGTTATTCCTGTCACAATTATAGGACATTTGTTTGCAAAAATGGGAGGGAGCGTTGGGTGGGCAACCATAAGCTATTTAATTGCTCCGTGGATAACATTGGGGTTACTGTTTTTAGGAGCTAAGACCTTAAACATCATAATGCCAGGCTTTTATAATCTGATATGTGGAAACAGAGGAAGAAATAGAAATTGAGGGAGGTGAACATGAATAGTAACTGGTTTAAACTAATCATGAAACTTACGAAAGTAGAATATGGGAAAAATCTCCTGCTGAAGGGCATGCCAGTGATCTTTAACAAAAGCGGGGCCAGACTGAAAATTGGCGAAAATGTAACGGTTAAGAGCAGCTTCTTAAGCAACTTGGTTGGCTTGTATAGTCGTACTATTATCGTAACCCGTGCATCGGGCGCAGTCATTGAGATTGGCGACAATGTGGGAATTTCAGGTGCGACCATATATGCCCGCAAGGGAATATATATAGGGGAAAATAGTTGTATCGGTGGAAATTGTAAGATTTTGGACAATGATTTTCACCCGTTGGAAGTAGAAGCGAGAAACCGACTGCTGCGCGATGCCAATGGAGGTGACAGCGACTTAGTGCCGGCCAAAGAAATAAGGATAGGAAAGAATTGCTTCATTGGCTGTAACGCGATCATCCTGAAAGGCACAGTGCTGGGGGATGGATGCGTTGTAGGTGCGGGGGCCGTAGTAAGCGGGAGATTTGAAGGAAACTGTGTGATTGCCGGGAATCCGGCGAGGGTGATAAGAGATTTAAAAGAGGGAATATTATGAGGCAAATATGTTTTATAACAGTGGTTTTATTAATATTCTACGGAGCTGATTTTCTACTAACCAGTAATGAACAATCTTTTACTTTTTTATCTAAAAGGCATACTACAATATTGAAAGGTGTTGCGATTTTCACGGTAGTATGGGGACATATGACTGCTCAGCTTGGGATTAAGCATATCCAGATGATTGCAGAAATAGGGGTATGGATTTTTCTTTTCTGCTCTGGGTATGGATGCATGAAATCTGCTCAAAAATCAGGAATTAAAGGCTTCTGGAGAAGGCGTTTTTTTAAAATTATTTTACCATTTTGGATATGTGAATTAATAGGATTGATTTTCACAAAAAGATTTACTTTGCACTTATATATTATGGATGTAACTTTTGTTAAAGCAGCAACTTCTTATGGGTGGTTTATGGGATATTTAATGCTATATTATATAGCATTTTGGCTTTTGGAAAAGACTCAAATAGTGCTAAAAAGAAGAGAATCTTTTGCCTTGAAAGGGATAATGATATTTGCGGTATTCATATTCATTTATTTCAGCACAGTATCTGTTAATCCGCTATTTCCGGCACTCCGTGCAAGACAAATTTTGGCTTTCCCATTGGGAATGTTTGCAGTGGATGGTAAGAATTATTTTGCCACACTTATAAAATGGGTAAGCTCAAAAAGCGAGGAACGCATTGGGGCTGTAGGCGCAACCCTTCTGATATCTGGGGGGGGGTGGAAGCTCATCACTAAATACTTAGAGACTAGAATGCCATATTTGATTTCTAATATGACCGCATTACTGGCAGCAACGTTGTGCGGAATAGCTTTTATTTTATTATCAGTTTGTTGCAAAAAACTATTTTCAAAAAGATATTTTTTTATTTTAGGAAAATATTCTTTTTCGATATATATGGTTCATGCTTTTACACTTAATCTACTTAACGGAAATCTGAGCGGAAGTATTGCTTTTTTACTTAGTACAGGAGTACTTTGTGTTATTCTCCAAAATACTTTGATAAAAGCTTTTCAGAGATAAAGAGGGAATGATGGAGGTAAGAATATGGTTGATTTAACAGCAATTATTTTAACAAAAAATGAAGAAAAGAACATTGAAAAATGTATTAAGTCTATTAGGTCGGTAGCAAAAAGGATTATTGTTGTAGACAGCTATTCGGATGATGATACGATTAAAATTGCGGCAAATCTGGGGGCAGATATTTATCAGAATCCATTTATCAACTATGCAACGCAGTTTAATTGGGGCTTAAACCATACTGGGATCAATACAGAATGGGTTTTACGTATTGATGCGGATGAAGAATTCACAGAAGAGCTATGCAATGAAATAAATGAAAGGTTACCGAATATTAATGAAAACATTACGGGTATGACTATAAACCTTCGCATTGTATTTATGGGCAAATGGCTCCGCCATGGAGGAATGTATCCTTGGAAGCTCCTTCGTATTTTCAGATTTAAGGCGGGCTTTCTTGAAAACAGAAATATGGATGAACATGTTGCGTTGAAATATGGTGAGGTCGGTCAGTTTAAAAGCGACTTTATCCATCATGACTTTAAGGATTTGAATTATTGGACGCATAAACATAATTGGTATTCAAACAGGGAAGTAAAAGATTATTTTGAACATCATGAACTACCAGAACAGTCTATGAAGAATAAGTGGGCTATGAATAAAAGAAAGATGAAAAATGGGGTGTATTATAGATTGCCTAAATTTTTTAGGGCGCATATGTTCTTTATTTATAGGTATTATTTAAAATTGGGATTTCTTGATGGGACAGAAGGAAAGATATTCCATTTCCTGCAGGCATATTGGTATAGATTTTTAATTGATGCAAAAATCCACGAGTGTGAAATAACAGGGAAACGATATGAAGATCAAGGGGCATTAAATTCCTTAAGGGGGGGGTACACACTAAGTAGATTTGGAGGCTGCCATTTTAAAGCTGTAAAGGCGGTGGCAGCATGATTGATTTAACAGTTATTATCCTTACAAAAAACGAGGAAAAAAATTTAAAAAAATGTGTCGAATCATTCGGGGGTATAGTTAAAAGATTTGTTATTGTTGATAGTTTTAGCACGGATAATACAGGGACATTGTGCCACCAACTTAATACGGAATTAGCAGAATGTGGAGCGTCACTGGATTTATTTCAGCATAAATGGACTTCATATGCTGATCAGTTGAATTGGGGATTACAGAATACAGATATTACGACAGAATGGTCCATGCGCATGGATGCAGATGAAGAATTAACGGAAGCTCTGGCAGCGGAGATTGAAAATAAGCTTCCAAAGGTTGAGACACCTGTAAATGGAATTATCCTGCGCCGCAGGGTCTATTTCATGGGCCGTTGGATCAAACATGGCGGCCGTTACCCTGAACTACTGCTTAGGATTTTCCGCACGGGGAAAGCATCCTGCGAAATGAAGATGATGGATGAGCATATGATACTTTCAGATGGTAAGACAGTTGAATTTGAGCATGATCTGATCGACAACAATCAGAAAGACCTGGATTGGTGGATTGCCAAGCATAATTGGTATAGCAATCGTGAAGTCCTGGATCATCAGCTGACATTGGAAAATACAATAGATGAGGGGCTTGAACATGGCGGTGTATCGTCTGGACAAGCGAGAATGAAAAGGGTGATAAAAAACAGTGGATACTATAGGTTGCCAAGGTTCTTTAGGGCGCATTTGTATTTTATCTACCGTTACTATATAAGGTTTGGGTTCCTTGACGGGCCTGAAGGTAAGATATTCCATTTCCTGCAAGCTTATTGGTACCGTTTTTTAGTGGATGCAAAGATATATGAATGTGAAAAGCATGGAACAAAAATGAACCCTCAGGGGGACTTAAAATCTTAAGCGAATAGGAGGCAAAGTTTACGTGACAAATGGGAAGAAAGATATATTGATTATAATGGGCAGATACCTTCCCGGATACAAGGACGGCGGACCTGTCCGCTCTATAGCGAATCTGGTTGAATACCTTGGGGACGAATATAACTTTAGGATTCTTACTTGCGACAGGGATCATGGCGATACAAGGCCGTACCCCAATATAAAGGTGAACGATTGGAATCAGGTAGGGAAAGCACTTGTATATTATGTTGTGCCAGGTGGCTTTACCCAGAAAATAATCTCTAAGCTTTCAAATAAAGCAGATTTGGTCTATGTATGCGGATGCTTCAGCGATTATTCAATTAACGCTCTTATTGCAAAACGAATTGGGAGAATAAATGCGCCGGTAGTAGTGGCCGCTATGGGGTTATTTTCCCCAATGGAATTTCAACGCAAATACAGAAAAAAGAAAGTATTTATAACTGTATTTAATAAAACTGGGATGTTCAAAAACATATATTGGTCCGCGACCTCAGAAATGGAAGTCGGTGAAATTAAGGAACAAGTCCATGCAAAAGATGACCAGTTCTTTGTAGCGGAAGATTTGCCAAGAATGGTCGATCCAACGCCAATAAAGAAGAATAAGGGCAGAACTCTTGAAGTGGTATGGATTTCCAGGATTGCTGAAAAGAAGAACTTGAAGGGAGCGATAGAAATCCTGATGAAAGTAAATTCAAAGATAAATTTTACGATCTATGGGCCCGTGCATGACCTGGAGTATTGGCAGAAATGCCAGGAGAAGCTGAAAGAATTACCTGGAAGGGTTAGCTGGGAATATAAAGGAAATATAGATTCAGAAAAAGTGGTGGAAACCCTTAAACAATACCATGTATTCCTTTTCCCAACGCTTGGGGAAAATTATGGGCATGTAATCCAAGAAGCTTTGTCCGCTGGATGTGTTGCAATCCTTTCAGACCAAACGCCTTGGCAAGACTTAGAAGAGCAGGGCGTGGGATATGTTTTCAAAATTGAAGAAACAGAAAAATATGCTTTGGCTATTGAAAAATATGCGTCCATGAATGAAGGACAGATCCAGGAAGTATCAGACAAGGCTTTGCAGTATGCTATGGATAACAGTAATAGAAAGGTTATGAAAACGGGATATCGCAGAATATTTAATACTCTCCCAGAAAATCGGGGGGGGGTATTAGAAGGTAGGCATTTCTTGCGCTGTAGTTCCTGTATGGAGGTGGCAGCATGAGGAAAATCTTAATTATAATGGGCAGATACCTTCCCGGCTATAAAGATGGCGGACCTGTAAGGTCTATAAAAAACCTTACAGATTATCTGGGAGATGAATATGAATTCAGAATCTTGACTACGGACAGGGATCATGGTGACACGGATTCATATCCTGCCATAAAGAAAAATAGCTGGAATCGCGTTGGAAAGGCCATGGTATATTATGTGCGCCCTGGTGGGTTCAGACAGAAGCTTATAATTGAAATCTCAGAACAAGCAGATATGGTTTATGTCTGTGGCTGCTTTAGCGATTATTCTATTACCACGCTTATTTTAAAAAGAATAAGACAAATTAAAAAACCGGTAGTTATTGCATCGATGGGACTGTTCATGCCAAATGCGATGAAGAAAAAGCCTTTGAAGTATAAATCATTTATTACAGTATTCCGGTGCCTTGGAATGTTTAACAATATTATGTGGTCCTGCAGTTCAGGGTTTGAGGCTGAATGTACAAGGAATATTATCGGAAAAAGAGCTAGATGTTTTATAGCTGAAGACCTACCACGTATGGTTAATCCAGCTCCGATTATTAAGAGTAAGAAAACGGGAGAGCTTAGGGTGTTTTTTATTTCGCGGATATCTCCAGAAAAAAATCTGCTTCAAACTATAGAAATACTGAAACTTTGCAAGGGCAACATATGGTTCACGATATATGGTCCCGTTCACAATGAATCATATTGGGAAAACGTTAAGCAAGAACTCAAAAAACTTCCAGGTAATATTCATGCAGAATATAAAGGGAATATAGAATCAGAGAACGTTATAGAGACATTAAAAAAAGAGCATGTGTTTCTCTTTACGACAATAGGAGAAAATTTTAGCCATGTTACGCAAGAGGCTTTATCAGCAGGTTGCCCATGTGTGATTAGCGATCAGACTCCTTGGAATGATTTAGAAGAGAATGGCTGTGGATTTGTGCTTCCATTAAAAGATAATAAAGCTTTCGCTAAGAAAATTGACCAATATGCATTGATGGATGAACCAGAATTTCAAAGAGCCGTACATGCTGCGCATTCATATGCTATAAAAGTGAGTAATAATAAAGTAAAAAATACAGGATATAGAAAAATATTTAACATCGAATAAAAAGAGGAAATGATGAGAGTTTTATATTTAACAAATATACCATCTCCATATCGGGTCGATTTTTTTAATGAACTAGGTAAGCTTTGTGACCTTACTGTTTTATTTGAGACACGATATTCAAAAGAGAGAGATGAAAGATGGGTGTCAGAGACGGAAACACATTATAGACCAGTATTCATGAGAGGTATACGGCATGGAGTTGCAGAGGCTATATGCCCTGAGGTTATCAAATATTTGTCTCCGGAAAAATTTGACATAATAGTAGTTGGAATGTATTCATCTCCTACAGGAATGATTGCAATAGAGTATATGCGTTTAAAAAAAATAAAATTTATTTTGAACACGGATGGTGGCTTGATTAAAGAAGATAATGGGATTCGGCACAAACTCAAAGCGCACTTTATTGGAGCCGCTTCTGCATGGCTAAGTACTGGTGATATGGCAACCGATTACCTTTGCTATTATGGAGCGAAAAGAGAAAAGGTTTATAAATATCCATTTACTTCTGTGAAACGGGATGAAATCATATCTGCAAATTCGATGAGTGGGGATATGAAGAATTATATGAAGAAACAGTTGGGAATAAAGGAAGAGAAAATTATTCTTACTGTAGGAAGATTTACATATGAGGAGGGTTATGGAAAGGGGTATGATTCAATACTTAAAGCAGCAGAGAGAATAGACCCCAGTATAGGAATCTATATTGTTGGCGATGAGCCAACTGAAGAGTTCATCAAATGGAAGGATGAGAAAAACTTAACCCAAGTTCATTACATTGGGTTTCAAAAAAAGAATGAATTAGCAAAATTTTATGCCGCAGCTGATTTGTTTGTTCTTATGACAAAAATGGATGTTTGGGGGCTTGTTATTAACGAGGCAATGATGTACTCATTACCCGTTATAACAACAGACCAATGTGGTGCAGGGGTGGAGTTAGTACGAAATGGTGAGAATGGTTATGTTATACCCGTGGGTGATTATGACTCCCTTGCAGAAAAAATTGCTTATATCTTGTCAGATTCAAACGTGACATGTGGGTTTGGGAAGAGAAGTTATGAGATCATTTTTAACTATACACTTGAGCAAATGGCCGACTGCCATTATAAAACATTTGAAAAGTTGGGGGGGGATACGTGAACTGATTAGACAGTATTCAAAAGAAAAAATTGGTATACATGAGAAGAAAATAGTGCTGGCTGTAGGTCAGTATATTTATAGAAAAGGATTTGATATTCTTTTAAAAGCAAGTGAAATGCTTGATAGTGATATAGGTATCTATATAATTGGTGGAGAGCCAACAAAAGAATATCTTCAGATAATAGAAAACTATGGACTTCATAATGTTCACTTTGCTGGTTTTATGAATAAAAAGGAACTTTCAGATTATTATAAAGCAGCTGATTTGTTTGTACTTCCTACCAGGGAAGACGTGTGGGGATTAGTAATAAATGAAGCATTAGCATATGGATTACCAATAATTACAACT
>JAUNPS010000005.1 GCA_030536575.1 Eubacteriales bacterium
TGTAGCAAAGAAGGTGATGCCTGCCAAGAGCAAAACGAAAATTTATACACATTTTCAAAAGGCAGGCTGAAAGATAAATTTACCTTTCGGAACTGATTTTTTAAGGATAAGCTTTGACAGATTGCAAACCGTATAG
This sequence comes from Eubacteriales bacterium, assembly GCA_030536575.1. Lineage (GTDB taxonomy): Bacteria > Bacillota > Clostridia > Lachnospirales > Lachnospiraceae > Limivivens. The sequence continues at coordinate 137 of JAUNPS010000005.1, forward strand.
TACAATTTACTCGGACTGCCTATTTCTCCTTTGGAGGAAATAGCGCGGAATAATGGTTTGTGGATACCGCACAAAAAGGAAGTTTAGGATGAGAAAATTAGCTTTAAGCGATGAATTATTGTTAAAAATCGAAAAACCTGCCCGCTACATCGGAAACGAAGTAAACGCCGTGATGAAGGACAAAGACGCCGTGGATATCCGTTTCTGCATGTGCTTTCCGGACGTCTACGAGATCGGCATGTCCCATCTGGGAATCCAGATCATCTACGACATGTTAAACCGCCGGGACGACATCTGGTGCGAACGCGTCTATTCCCCCTGGACGGATCTGGACGCCGTGCTCCGAAAGGAACAGATCCCGCTGTTTGCCCTGGAATCCCAGGACCCGATCAGGGATTTTGATTTCCTCGGGATCACGATCCAGTATGAAATGTGCTATACGAATATTCTTCAGGTTTTGGCTCTGTCTCAGATTCCGCTGCTGGCCGCAGACCGGAGCGAAGAGGACCCGCTCGTGATCGGCGGAGGCCCCTGTACCTATAATCCGGAGCCTCTGGCGGACTTTTTCGACCTGTTTTACATCGGCGAAGCGGAAACCATTTATTACCAATTGCTGGATCTCTATAAAGAATGCAAAAATCAGGGCATTGGACGAAAAGAATTCCTGAAAAAAGCGGCCTGTCTGCCTGGAATCTATGTCCCGTCCCTCTATGAAGTCCGTTATCACGAAGACGGCACGATCGCCTCGTTTGCGCCTGTGGACGCGTCCATCCCTGCGAAAATCCAGAAGCAGATCGAGATGAATGTGACGGATACCTATTACCCGAAAGCGCCCGTCGTCCCGTTTATTAAGGCGACCCAGGATCGGGTTGTCCTGGAGATTCAGCGGGGCTGTATCCGCGGCTGCCGGTTCTGCCAGGCCGGGATGCTTTACCGTCCCACCCGGGAGCGCGACCTGGAAATGCTGAAAGAATACGCGAAAGCCATGTTAAAAAACACCGGGCACGAGGAAATTTCCTTAAGTTCGCTAAGCTCCAGCGACTACAGTGACTTAAAGGGACTCGTAAACTTCCTGATCGAGGAATTCGACGGCCAGGGCATTAACATTTCCCTGCCCTCCCTGCGTATCGACGCTTTTTCCCTGGATGTGATGAGCAAGGTGCAGGACGTGCGCAAAAGCAGCCTGACCTTCGCGCCGGAAGCCGGTTCCCAGCGGATGCGGGACGTGATCAACAAAGGCCTCACCGAAGAGGTGATTCTGGAAGGAGCCGGACAGGCTTTCGAGGGCGGCTGGAATAAAGTCAAGCTTTATTTTATGCTGGGACTTCCCGGAGAGCAGGAAGAAGATATTAAGGACATTGCGCACCTGGCGGAAAAAATTGCGGAGCGGTACTATGAAATTCCGAAAGACAAACGGAACGGAAAATGCCAGATTACCGTCAGCACCTCCTTCTTTGTGCCAAAGCCCTTTACGCCCTTCCAGTGGGTGTCCATGAACGACCGGGATCAGTTCCTTGGAAAGGCGAAGATCGTCAACCACGAAGTGAAGGAAATGCTGAATAAAAAGAGCATCAAATACAACTGGCACGAAGCGGACGTGACTGTCCTGGAAGGCCTGCTGGCCAGAGGCGACCGGAAAGTCGGGAAAGCCATCCTTCGGGCCTACGAACTTGGCGCGCTCTACGACGCCTGGTCGGAAACCTTCCATTATGAATACTGGACGCAGGCTTTTGCCGAAACCGGGCTGGATCTGGATTTCTATACCACAAGGGAGCGTTCCCCGGAAGAAATTCTCCCCTGGGACTTTATCGATATCGGCGTGACGAAGCAGTTCCTGCTGCGGGAGTGGGAGCGCTCCAAACGCGGGGAAGTGACCGGAAACTGCCGCGCGGCCTGTTCCGGCTGCGGCGCGGCCAGATATAAAGGAGGTGTCTGCGTTGAAAGTAAGAATTAAATTTGCCAAGCACGGCGCGATGAAATTTATCGGGCACCTGGACATTATGCGTTATTTCCAGAAGGCTATCCGCCGGGCTGAGATCGACATTGCCTATACGGAAGGGTTCAGCCCTCATATGGTCATGTCCTTCGCAAACCCTTTAGGCGTGGGCCTGACCAGCGACGGCGAGTACCTGGATATCGAGCTTCGGACGCCCATTTCCAGCAGGGAGGCGTTGAAAAGGCTGAACGATGTGATGGTAGAAGGGATGGAAATTTTGAGCTTCCGCCAGGTGCCGGACGAAAAGACCAGCAAGGCGATGGCGCTGGTAGCCGCGGCGGATTACCGGGTGGCGTTCCGGCCGGGAAAAGAGCCGGATCTGGACTGGCAGGCGCGCATTGGGGCATTCCTGGCCCAGGATTCGATTAAAATTGTCAAGAAAACAAAGAAGAAAGAAGAGGAGCTGGAGATCCGCCCGCTGATCTTTCAGATGTACCCGGATGGAGAGGGCGTCTTTTTGCAGGTTTCTTCCGGAAGCGCGTGCAATATCAAACCGGAGCTGGTGATGGAAGCCTTTGCCTCCTTCGCCGGGTTTGAGATCGAAGAATTTGCCCTTCTGATCCACCGGCTTGAGGTCTACGCCGCGAATCCGGCGGGTGAGGGCTTTGTTTCCCTGGAAAGTCTGGGTGAGGACATTGAATAGAAAGCTGGTCTTAGTGCGCCTGAAGGAGAAGATCCTGACCGCCCTGCTTGAAGACGGGAAGGTCTGCGAACTGCACTGTGACGAGGAAAAGCGGGATTCCCTTCTTGGAAATATTTATATTGGAAAGGTGCGGAACATTGTCTCCAATATTCAGGCCGCCTTTATTGAAATTGAAAACGGCGTCCAATGCTATTATTCCCTCTCGGACAATAAAATGCCCATTTACACGAAACATGGAAATTCCCCCAAAATGGCGCCGGGGGATGAGCTTCTGGTGCAGGTCTGCCGGGAAAATTTAAAGTCCAAGCCGCCCGCGGTGACTTCGAACCTGAATTTTACCGGGAATTATGTGGTGCTGACCACGGAGAACCGGAGTATCGGCCTGTCTACGAAGCTTGCGCCGGAAGAGAAGAAGCGGCTGCGGGCCTGGATCACGCCTTTTGAGGACGAACGTTTTGGCTTTATTATCCGGACGAATGCCAGGGAGGTGGATCAGGAGGTCTTCCAGGAGGAAGTGAAGCTTTTGATTTCCCACTATGAAAATCTGGTGGCGAAAGCGCAGTTTCGGACCTGCTACAGCGTCCTGCACCGGAATAATCCGGCGACCTGGCTGACGGCCCTGCGGGATACCTACAAGGAAAACTTAACGGAAATCGTCACGGACGATCCGGTGCTTTTTGAGAAAATCCGGGATTATCTGGGGCAGTATCAGAAGGAGGATCTGGATAAGCTGCGGTTTTATGAGGACCCGATGCTGCCGCTGATGAAACTGTACAGCCTGGAAACGGCCCTGGAGAACGCGTTAAAAGAGCGCGTGTGGCTGAAATCGGGGGCTTATCTGATCGTGCAGCCTACGGAAGCCCTGACGGTGATCGATGTGAATACCGGGAAATTTGACGGCAATAAACAGAAGCAGGAGACGTTTCTGAAAATTAATCTGGAGGCGGCGACGGAGATTGCCAGGCAGCTGCGGCTGCGGAACCTGTCCGGGATCATTGTGATTGATTTTATCAATATGGAGCAGGAGGAGTACCGGAAGCGGCTGATGGAGTCGTTCGCGGCGGAGCTTCGGAAGGACCCGGTGAAGACGACGCTGGTGGATATGACGGTGCTGGAGCTTGTGGAAGTGACGAGGAAAAAGGTGCGGAAGCCTTTGTATGAACAGGTGGGGAGGGAGCTTTCGCGCTGAGAGAATCTGACGGAGCAGACAGGAGGTGAAGAAATGTCAGAAATGATTAAAAATTATGAACTGTTGAATAAAGATTGTTTGATTGCGGCGTTTCATTTGGATACGGAGCTGGATATGATTACGATCGATACGGTGTTTGGGGAGCTGCCGCCGTGGCTGTCGAATCTGCGGGCTTTTATTACAAACAGGCGATCCCCGAAACATCGGGAGAATATCGCTGATCTGCTGAAAATGAGCGGCTGCGATACGCTCCAGGGATACTTGGATATTACCCATGCTTTATCGCTGGTAGATACTTTTTGGGTGCGGCCGGTCGGCAGCCTGCTGCATTGGGAGGATGTGTCGCTCTATACGCATCCGTTTAATGAAACCATCGCGAAGACGGCTTTCGAGGGCGGCCTTCATGGAATGGGATTAAGTACGACGTCCCCGGAGTATGGGACGGACGGCACTTTTGCGAAATGCTGGATTCGGGAAAATGATGTGATCAAGATGCTGAAGCGCGGCAGTTCCGGTGCACGAAATGCCGGGCTGGAGCCTTATTCGGAATTTTATGCCAGCCAGATTATCCGGCATTTTACGGATCGTTATGTGGAATATGGGCTGCGCACGCATAACAGCCGTATCTGCTCGGTCTGCGACTGTTTTACTACCGAGCAGTATGGGTATCTGCCCTATGCCGCCGTAGACAAAGGAAATACGACGGTTTTGGATATTATTGACAAAATGGCCTCTTACGGCCTGGAAGACAAAATTAAAACCATGTTCGTCGTCGACGCCGTGATCTTTAACGAAGACCGCCACAAAAACAACTTCGGCTTCCTGGTCGACAATGACCGCCAGGAGATCGTTGACATGGCCCCGCTGTTCGACCATAACATTTCCCTGCTTCCCTACGCAGAGGAAGAGGAGTTCGCGAACCTGCCTCCTTATCTGGAAATGAAAGGCCCCCGCATTGGCGACGATTTTTACCGCACGGCAAGGTACTGCCTGACGCCGTCCCTGCGCAAGGCGCTGATTCAGTTGGATGGGTTCCGGTTTGAGCGGCATCCGAAGTATAATCTGCCGGAGTGGAGGCTGGAGGAGCTGGAGAAGCTGGTGCAGAGTAATATTCGGAAGGTTTTGGGGGAGCGTTGATGCTTTTTTTTACCGAAACGAACTCATTTTTATGAGTTTTAGTAAAAGTTGCTCATTTTTTGTACAATTTTGAAACGTGCAATTTGACCAAGCAGGCTGCGCCGTAATACCTGCGCAGCCCGCCCCTCAAAACAGCTCATCCAGCGGCACCGGCCCGGCTAACACCTGTTTCGCCACCTTCAGCCGCATTGCCTCGTCCGTCTCAACTCTCCACTCGATCAGAGCCATCTCCCGCTTCACAATCTCAATACACGTAATCCCTCTCGGATGCACACAGCTTCCCGTATTAAAATACGGAAGTTCCCGTGTTCCCAGCCGCGGCCTGTGCGTATGGCCCGCGATCAGAATCCCTTCTTTTTCTGCCGCCCACTTCGCAAGCCGCTCCTCGGTCTTCTTCAGCACCCGGTTATTCTTCGCCGCCCGCGTCGGGTCTGTCACCCCAAAATGCTCCAATGGCCGCCACACATACCGCACCAGAAACCGGGACACCCGCCAGAACACCGAGTTCAAAGCATCGGCCTGGTGTCCGTGCGTGAGATAAAGCCGTTTTCCGGTCTGCCCATCGGTCAGGATCACGCCCTGGTAAACGGCCAGCTCCGGAAACAAAGGCTGGTATTTCTGCAGAACCGGATCAAAGAAAAAGCCGCAGAATTCGCTGCGCCATTTCGGATATTTCTTCACCATATCGTGGTTCCCATAGACCAAAAACAGGCGTTTTTCCTGGTAGAAGCGGGAGAGCAGCCGGAACACGTCGCTGTGAATCTCAACAATTTGGGCCATACAGCGGTTTTCCCACAATTCGTCTCCATCCCCCAGCTCCAGATACGAAAAACCGCGGCGGTAGTAGTCCTGTAAGGCCGCAAGATAGAGGTTCCGGTTTTTCAGAAAATTGTCGTTGGAATCCCCGCTGCCCCGGTGGCAGTCGCTGAAAAGTACAAATTTCGACCTTTCCGACAAGGGAAGCTGTACGGCCCCATCAAACGCCTGCGTCAGTCTCTTTTCCCAGCTCATGTGCAGTTCCTCCGGCAGCGGCGCGGAAAGCGGTGCAGGCGCAGCGTCTTTTGGAATGCAAACGGCAGATGGAAGTACAAATAGAGCAGTCGGTCTGCGTTTGTGCAGAAGGGCCTGGTCACGAATAAATAAAGTTTGCACAAAACCCGGTTCGATTTTTGCGTCCAGGCTTTGGCAATGCATTGCAGCGGAAAAAATCCCGGCTCCGGCGTATGGGGCATGGAAAAAGAAAACGCCGTTCTGCTGCCGCAAACCGAAAAATGCCCCCTGGAGTAGCCCATTTCATACATTGCTTCCAGAAAGGCCTCCTGCATTTCCACGCATGGAAATGTAAGCGCCACATCCATCCGAAGTTCCGACGGCTGATGGAAGCAGCCCATGGAAAACGAGGTCAGCCAGAAAGAAACGGAAGTACGCTCGGCCAGCATCCCTTTCCTGGTATAGAGCTTCATGCTGACCGGAAAGATTTCGGAGTCTGCGGCGCAGGCATAGTGGGCCATCCGGCGTTCATTCTTTGGGAGCAATGTGTCCGCATGGTAAAGGCCGACTTCAGCCCCGGTATTGATGCCGTATTGCCCTTTCCAGAATTCGATCATCCAGGTGCGGCCCTGATAATCGAAGAAAACCGGCTCGCAGTCAAATACCATGCCAAGCCAGGGCGCCGCCCGGTCAAATGCGCCCTGATAGCCAAACTGCCGCTGCCAGGGATTTGGGGTTGTTGTAAAGAGATCCTGGCCGGGGAGGTAGGCATAGCCGTAAGGTGAACTGATTTCATTCAGGAGGCGGCATTTTTCTTCGCAGGTCATGGCGTCTATTTTTTGAATAAATTTCCGGCGGCGCAGGCAAAAAATAACGCCGGAAATCAGCGCGATCCATAAGAAAATGGTAACGAGAAAATACATGGCTGTTCCTTTCTTTTTTCTATCATAATATGAAAAAAGGAAAAACCGTGTCCTGGGAAAGATATGTAAAAATAATTGATAATACATGGAAAATAATGTACAATAAAAATGGTTAAGGAGGAAAGAGAGATGCCGACCATACAAAAAATATTAACAGAAGTGATGAGCGGAACGAAAGATAAAAATATCCGGTTTTCGGAATTACAACAATTACTTGATGTTTTGGGGTTTGATTGCAGGGTCAAGGGCGATCATTTCATATATTTTAAAAATGGCATAGATGAAATTGTAAATATACAACCAGATGGAAATAAAGCGAAGCCTTATCAAGTGAAGCAGATAAGAAATATCATCTTAAAATATAAATTGGAGGTATAGATTATGTACAAATACGAAAGAATTGTGTTTTGGTCTGAAGACGACAAACGCTTTGTCGTTGATGTACCTGAGCTTCCCGGATGTATGGCTGACGGCGCAACGGTAGCAGAAGCGATAGAAAATGCTGAAATTATCATAGAAGAATGGATAGAAGTGGCACAAGAAACCGGACGGGAAATCCCACAGCCAAAAGGACGGTTAGTGTATGCATAATAACGTATGAAAGACAAATACAGTCTAGCGACAAAAAAATCCCAAAAAATCAGTTGACGTAACCTCCCAAATATGCTATGATACTCCAGTATGCCGCTCAAAGAGGTACAAGTTCCGGCCCATCCGGACACCGTATTTGGCGAGTAATGATAACAGGAGGTGCCATATGTACGCAATCATTGCAACAGGTGGTAAACAGTACAAAGTAGCCGAAGGCGATATCATTAACGTAGAAAAGCTTGGTGTAGAAGCTGGCGAAACCGTTACCTTTGAACAGGTTCTTGCAGTAAAAGATGATACCCTGAAAGTAGGCGCGGACGTAGCAGGCGCTACCGTGACCGCAAGCGTTGTCAAAAACGCAAAAGCGAAAAAAGTCATCGTTTACAAGTACAAGAGAAAAACCGGATACCACAAGAAAAACGGTCACAGACAGCAGTACACACAGGTTAAGATTGAAAAGATCAACGGCTAATCATGATTGCCGTAACCGTGTATAAGACCCCGGACGGCTACCAGGGCTTCCGAAGCGAAGGTCACGCAGACTACGCAGAAGAAGGCGAAGACATTGTCTGTGCGGCCGTATCCGTCCTGACCGTGAACGCGGTGAACTCCATCGAACAGTTTACGGAAGACGCATTCGCAGTCCGCCAGGACGACGGATTTCTCGAACTGGAGCTGGACGGCCCCGTCTCGAAAGAGACGAAGCTTCTTCTGGATTCCATGGTATTGGGATTGCAGGAGATCGAAAAGAGTTATGGGAATGAGTACATTCAGCTTATCATCAAGGAGGTGTAGACCATGTTGAAAATGAACCTTCAGATTTTTGCTCATAAAAAAGGTGTTGGTTCCACCAAGAACGGCCGTGATTCCGAGTCCAAGAGACTTGGCGCGAAAAGAGCCGACGGACAGTTTGTAAAAGCTGGAAACATCCTTTACAGACAGCGTGGAACGAAGATCCATCCGGGAGTAAATGTTGGACGCGGCGGCGACGATACCTTATTCGCTACGGCAGACGGCATTGTAAGATTTGAAAGAAAAGGCAGAGACAAAAAGCAGGTTTCTGTTATTCCGGTTGCAGAGTAAGTTACAGAGGGCTTCAAATCAGAACCTGGTTTGAAGCCTGTCTTTTTATCTAAACAGAAAGGAGGAGATCCCATGTTTGCAGACAGAGCCAAAATCTATATCCGCTCCGGCAAGGGCGGCGACGGCCACGTAAGTTTCCGCCGGGAACTTTTCGTCCCCAACGGCGGCCCGGACGGCGGTGACGGCGGAAAAGGCGGCGACATCATCTTTGAGGTAGACGAAGGCTTAAACACCCTCTACGACTACCGCCATAAGCGGAAATTCTGCGCCCAGGACGGCGAGCAGGGCGGCAAAACCCGCTGCCACGGCAAAAACGGCAAAGACCTGACCCTGAAAGTTCCCCCCGGAACCGTCATCAAAGAAGCCGAATCCGGCAAAGTCATTGCCGACATGTCCGGCGGAAACACCCGCCAGGTGATCTTAACCGGCGGCAAAGGCGGCCTTGGCAACATGCACTTCGCCACCTCCACGATGCAGGTTCCAAAGTACGCCCAGCCAGGCCAGAGCGCCAAAGAACTCTGGGTGCAGCTGGAGCTGAAAGTCATTGCGGACGTCGGATTGGTGGGCTTTCCGAATGTAGGGAAATCCACATTGCTTTCCAGGGTGACGAACGCCCGGCCGAAAATTGCGAATTACCATTTTACGACCCTGAATCCGAACCTGGGCGTGGTGGATCTGGAAGGCGGAAAAGGCTTCGTCATCGCTGACATTCCAGGGCTCATCGAAGGCGCCTCCGAGGGTGTGGGGCTGGGCCATGAATTCCTGCGCCACATTGAGCGGACAAAAATCATGATCCATCTGGTGGACGCCGCTTCCACGGAGGGGCGGGATCCCATCGACGATGTCTATAAAATTAACGCGGAGCTGCGCGCCTATAACGAAGAAATTGCCGGACGGCCCCAGGTCATTGCCGCCAATAAGATCGACGCGATCTATCCGGACGCCGAAGACCCCGTGCAGAAGCTGAAAGGCGAATTCGAACCCCAGGGCATCCGGGTATTTCCCATTTCCGCCGTCAGCGGCCAGGGCTTGAAAGAGCTTCTTTATTACGTGCGGGAAGTCCTGGATACGCTTCCTTCCGAGGACGTGGTTTTTGAACAGGAATATTTCCCGGAAGAATCTCTGATCGAAGAGAATCTTCCCTATACGGTGGAGAAATCCACGGAAGAAGAGAATACCTACATCGTGGAAGGCCCGAAGATCGAAAAAATGCTGGGCTACACGAACCTGGATTCCGAAAAGGGCTTCGCCTTCTTCCAAAAATTTTTAAAGGATACCGGTATTTTAGACGATCTGGAGGCGGCGGGCATTCAGGAGGGCGATACCGTCCGGATGTACGGCCTGCAGTTTGATTATTATAAATAGTGGAGAAAAAATATGACCAGCAAACAGAGAGCTTACCTGAAAAGCCTTGCGATGACCCAGGAACCGATCTTCCAGATCGGCAAAGGCAGCCTGACCCCGGAGAACACCAAAGCCATCGCAGAGGCGCTGGAAGCCAGGGAACTGATTAAGATCAGCGTCCTGCAAAATTGCATGGACGATCCGAACGAGATCGCCCAGGTGGTGGCCGAGCGGACAAAATCCCAGGTGGTACAGGTCATCGGGAAAAAGATTGTCTTATACAAAGAAGGCAAAAAAGAGAAGAAAAAAATTCAGTTGCCATAAGAGGACAGCGGCATGGCAGAGAAAAAACGGAAACGGAAGGGGATTATGGGCGGCACCTTTGACCCCATCCATATCGGACATTTGATTCTGGGGGAGAACGCCTATCTGCAGTTTGGGCTGGACAGCGTGCTGTTTATGCCCTGCGGCAATCCTCCCCATAAGCAGGAGCGCACAGGAAGGGCCCAGACATCCCAGCGTGTGGAGATGGTCCGCCTGGCGATTGCGGACAATCCGCATTTTGAGCTTTCCCTGATCGAAACCCACGACCAGGGCTACACCTACACGAAAGAGACGCTTCGTCGGCTGACAAACGAACATCCGGATACCGATTACTATTTCATCATGGGCGCGGATTCCCTGTTTTCCTTCGAATACTGGAGGGAACCGGAGGAAATCTGCCGTCTGGCGACTCTGGTGGTCGCCGTGCGAAACCATGTGGACAAGGCGTCCCTGGACAGCCAGATTGCCTACCTGAAAGAAAAATTCCAGGCGCGCATCGAAAAACTGGATACGCCCAACATCGACATCTCCTCCCAGACCATCCGAAGCTGGATCAACCAGGAGAAGTCCCTGCGCTATTACGTAAAGGATTCTGTGATCCGCTATATTGATGAAAATGATCTGTACAGAGGGTGTGAACAATGAAAGAGTACCATTTTCATAAAATGGAAAAAAAGCTGAAAAAATATATGGATGAGGATCGTTTCATCCATACGCAGGGCGTGATGTACACCGCCTGCGCCCTTGCCATGTGCCACAATGCCGATCTGGCCGAGGCCAGGCTTGCGGGCCTTCTGCACGACTGCGCGAAATGCATCCCCAATCCCAAGAAGCTGAAAATCTGCAAACGGGAAAACATTCCGGTGACCGATTCCGAGCTTGCCAGCCCCTATCTGCTGCATGCGAAGCTGGGCGTCTACATTGCCCGCGAAAAATACGACGTCACGGAACGGGAGGTTTTACAGGCGATCCGGTATCACACGACCGGGCGGCCGGAGATGAGCCTTCTGGAAAAGATCATCTACATTGCGGATTATATCGAGCCGGGGCGGGACAAGGCGCCCAATCTTCCCCAAGTGCGCCGGCTGGCTTTTCAGGATTTGGACGAAACCATGTACGTGATTCTTCGGGACACCCTTTCCTATCTGGAGGGCGGCAGCGGCACTATTGACCGCACCACGGAAAAAGCGTACCAGTATTACAAAGAGATTCATGAAAGAAAGGAAACAAGCGATGGATACGTCAAAGAAAATGGCAAAGCTTGCGTTTGATGCCCTGGAGGATAAGAAGGCCGAGGATATCAAGGTGCTGAATATCGGAGAGCGCACGGTGCTGGCTGATTACTTCCTCATTGCCGGGGGAACGAACCGGAATCAGGTGCAGGCTATGGCGGACAATGTGGAGGAGTGCCTGGGAAGAGAAGGGTATCATCCGAAGCAGATCGAAGGCTATCAGAACGCGAACTGGATTCTGATGGATTACGGCGATGTGGTGATTCATCTGTTCGATAAGGAGAACCGGCGGTTCTATGATCTGGAACGGCTGTGGATGGATTGTCGGGTTCTGGATGCGGAAGAATTGAAAAAAGAGTGAGTGAAGAACCGCTGTCCCAAGGGCAGCGGTTTTTTGTCGCGAAAGTTTCAAGTTGTACAGAGATGGCGGAAATGCTATAATAAGAAAAAATGAGTAAGGAGTGAGAGTTATGAAACGAATCTTTTGGCAGTTGGCTATGGTGTGTATGCTTCTGTTCCTTCCCCTGGCCGCAGACGCGGCTTCCTTTGGAACCATATCCGAATTTGATGAGGAAGTCACCATGTCCGGCGGGAGCTACAGCGGTTCTTATGCCGTATCCAGGAGCCGCTTGTATTACTATAAAAATACAAACGGATCATTAGGCGCTGTCAGCTATGATTCTTCCGGGCCCAGCCTGAAAGTGCTCACATTTTCCGAAGACGGAAATCTGACCGGCGTCCAAAAGATCAGCCTGCCAATGAGCCTTTTTGGCGGTTACTACCACGGGACCGACGGAAACCATTACGTAGCCGTAGGCGAATATAATACTTCGGAGAGCACGACAGCAATCGTATGCAAAATTTTGAAATATAGTCCATCCTGGAGTCTTCTGGGAACTGCCGATATCCCTGGGGGCGTCTCAAATGGTTTTCAGGGAATCTATGAAATCTTTGAATGCAGCCAGGCACGAATGACCCTATATGGAAAATACCTGATTTGCCACACCGGACGAACCATGTTTGTACATGCGGATGGACTGCATCACCAGTCGGATATTACCTTTGTCGTAGATACAACGAACATGAAGCTTCTGGACTCTTACAGCCAGCCTTACTGCAGCCATTCTTTCGCCCAATTTGTCGAAACCGACGGCATAAACGTCTATTTCCTGAACCACGGCGACGGCTATCCGCGCAGCATCCAGCTTACCGCTTATCCGGACTATCTGGGGAGCAATTCATCAGAATCCTGGCAGCTTTTTTCCTTCCTGGGCGAGACCGGAGAGAATTACACCGGAACAACCGTAAACAGCTTCCTGCTTGGCGACTCCGGCGCACTGGTCACAGGGCTTTCCGTTCCTCATAACAATGCGGTGAACGGGATAACCGGTTACAAAGATGTCATGAAAAATATCTATCTGATCACAGTCGCACCGGACGGTTCTTCGAAATTTCAATGGCTGACCGATTATGCGGCGGGCGATGGAGTCGGCATAAAAGAACCCAAAATGGTAAAAATTTCCGGCGACCGTTTTGCCATCCTGTTTCAGGAAAACTGGGACGGCTACAGAGTCCTGCGTTATCTGACCATCGATTCCGCCGGAAATATCCTGGCCAAACGCAATTATCTGGGACTGAACTGGCAGGGAAATTCCGACCCGCTCTATTCTGACGGTAAAATTTTATGGATTTCACCGAACGCTGAGGGCGGATTCCAGTGGGAAGGAATCCCGTATCTGGAAACGTCCGTATCCGGTATCGAAACGGAAACGGAAGCGCTTTATTTTTCTTCTGACAATGGAAGCGCGGCGATCCCTCCTGTCGCTTATGATCCGGACAAAGCGTTTCGCATTCAGATTTCAGCAAATGCTTCGGATACCTTTGAGCTTACAGGCAATAAAGTCTATTTTAAAGGAGGTGCCAGCCAGACCGCGACCCTGGACATCTCCTGCGGGAACGATTCTGTCAGCATTCCGTGTATCGGCCTGACCGCGAAAGAAACCATGATCATGCTCCGCCAGGGTGAAAAGAAGGTGCTGGATCTGGCCGGAAGCACGGGGCTCTCCATTCAGTATACGTCGGAAAATCCGTTGATTGCAGAGGTCGATTCCGCAGGAACCATCACAGGGGTTGGAACCGGCGCTACCCTTATCCGTGCCGGGATCGGAACGGTCTCTTTAAAAATACGCGTTTCCGTATACGGCGAAACAGGAAAAACGGTTTCATCGGACGGAAAGATCCTATCCGCAAACAGCCGGACGGTATTCGATGACAAAAGCGTCCTGACTTATGTGGCGCAGGACAGCCAGCTCACGCTCGTTTATGACTATTCAAAGGCCTCCTGGAAGGAAAAGTATCAGCCGGACGGCGGATTCTGGATCCGTGCCGGGTATGAAAAAAGAGTCCGGGAAACGCAGGATAACTATACGCTGAGCGGCGTGCTGGATTTTTCCGAATATGGATTGGAACCCGGTGATTACAATGTGGAATTTTGGTGCGAGCTGGCCGATCAGGCCGGGTGGTATTTGATGTGCCGCTCCATTCCTGTCCGCTGGAAGGACGGAAAAATTTCCGTTTACGACCAGGTTTCCATTGGAAGCAGCAGCATCAGCGTCACAACACCCGCCAGCCAGACCTACACCGGAAAAGCCCTTACCCCCGCCGTTACTGTGAAACTCGGAACGGCCACCCTGAAAAAAGACCGGGATTACACACTGGAATACAGCAAGAACACAAACGCCGGAACCGCCTCCATTACCCTCACAGGAATGGGAAGCTTTACTGGAAGCCGTACCTTAAAATTCCAGATCAAACGCCGGAGCCTGACAGCCAGTTCTGTCAAAATCAGCCAGCCCAAAGCCCAGACATATACCGGAAAAGCCCTCAAGCCTTCCGTAACGGTCACTTATGGAAAGACGACGCTGAAAAAGGGGACCGACTATAAAGTAACCTACAGCAACAACACCAAAGTCGGCCTGGCGACCGTCAAAATCACCGGCCGCGGAAACTACCAGGGAACCGCAAGCGTCACCTTCGAAATCCGGAAAAAAGGTGCTCCGGGAATGATCACCTCCCTAAGCTCGTATAAGTCGGCCTCCAACGCCGCTTACCTGAAGTGGAAGAGCGCTGCGAACGCGGAACGTCACGTGGTTTATGGACGGCTCTATAAAAAGGGAAGCTACGCCAAAATCTCTACCACGAAGACCGCAAAGATTTCGGTTACCTCCCTGAAAGGCGCGAAACTCCAGCCAGGCACAGCCTATCAGTTCAAAGTGCTGGCCCAGCGGAAAACCGGCGGGAAATGGGTATCCGGCAAGGAAAGCGTCCTCACCGTCGTGACCACGCCCAAGGCGCCTGCTGCCGGAAATGTTTCTGCCAGCCAGAAAGCCCTCAAAATTTCCTGGAAAAAAGTCTCCGGCGTCAGCGGCTATGAAATTTATGTATCCCAGAAGAAAGACAGCGGTTACCAAAAGGCAGCCACCGCCAAGAGCAGCGTGTCTTCCGCAACCATCAAAAACCTGACCAGCGGAAAAACCTATTATGTGAAAGTCCGAAGCTTCAAAAAAGCCGGAGGCGTCATCGCATACAGCGCCTTTTCCAAAGTCAAAACCGTAAAAGTGAAATAGGAGTCTCATGCCAACCATCACGAAAATTCCTGACACCTTCTGGGCCCTTTTCCGCTCCAGAAACCGCCTCCTTTACATGGAAGCCCTGTTAAACTTAAACGACGAATACCAGTACAACAACTATTTCCTGAGTCTGGAAGTCTGCATTCAGGTGCTCGACAGCTTCTTTTCCGACCAGAAACGAAACCTGGAAGACGAAGAAGCCGAACCGGAAGCCGAAAGACTCATGCCCCCGGCAGCCAGGACCTTAAACTGGCTGATCCGCCAGGGGTGGCTTGTGAGGCAGGAAGATTTCAGCCGCGGCATTACGAACATCATCATCCCGGACTATGCCGCCATCTTCCTGAATGCCTTCGAACGCCTTTACCGCGACGACGAAGACGAGGCCGACGTCTACATCCGGAATGTCTACGCCTCCGTCTTCTCCTACATGCACGATGCGCGCGAAGACCTAAGCCTGTTGAAATCCGCCCTCCAGAACACCAAAATCCTGAACAAAACCATCCAGAACATGCTCCACAATATGAACCGCTTTTTCTCCTCCCTCCTGGAGCAGGAGTCCTACGGAAGCCTTCTGGAGGAGCACTTAAACGGCTATGTAGAGGAAGTTGTCCAGAAAAAATATAAAATTTTGAAAACTTCCGACAACTTTTACCTCTACAAAAACGACATCAAAAAATGGCTTCTGGAAATTGAGGAATCCGTCGCGGAAAAGGCGGCTGCCCTTGGGACAGAAGAGGAGGACTCCCCTCTTTTGCGGCGCTGTCAGGCCGAACGGGAGCTGGTTCATGAGATCAGCAGGGGATTTGACGACATTGAAAAACGTATTTTCTACCTGGATCAGGAACACATGAAATACGTCCGCGCCACCACCGTCCGCCTCAATTATCTGATCAGCGAAGACCGGGACACGAAAGGCCTGATCATCCGCTTCCTGAATCAGATTTCCGGTGACGGCGGCGAAAAGGCCCAGGAAGCCCTTGCGGCGGCTGCCGGCCGGATGCATTTAAACGGCTTAACCGTCATGTCCCAGAAACTGTTCTATAAAAAACGGAAGGCAAAGGTTTCCTTCGCCTCCGAGCTGGAGCCTGAAGAAACCGCGGAAGAACTCTCCAAAGAAGACATTCTGCGCATGAATAAGACCCACAACAAATACAGCCGGAAACAGATCGAAGACTTCCTGGATCAGGGCATGCATGACGGCTGTTTCCCAGTAACCGAGAAAACCGTGACCTGCGACGAAGATTTCGAAAAACTGATCCTGGCCTATGACTACGCCCTGCGCCGGGACAGCCGCTACCAGGTGCTTGCCGAGGAAGAGAGCCGCATCAAAGCCGGGCCGTACCATTATCCGAAGATGACTTTTCAAAGGAGACCGAACAACCCATGATTGCCTACTACGAAGAACAAAACGAGGAAGAAAAGGAACGCCTCACCGAAGCCGTCAAAACCCTTTTCCAGCAGACCTACATCCTCGAACGGAAATACGACCGGAAAACCGGACGCATGCAGGTCAACCAGCAGTTCCGCACCTGCGACCTCCATCTGGAATTTTTAAAAGCCTACTTCGCCATCGCCGACCTGGAAGTCCGGGAAGACGTCCGGGACGGCATCATTTATCTCTATGGCGGCGAGAACCAGATTGGCCCCAAGCTGTCCGAATATGCCACCAAATTTCTTCTGATCCTGAAAGTAACCTTCGACGAACAGATGGCCAGCGCCTCCACCAGCAGCCATGTGATCACCAGCCGCGCCGAAGTCCAGGAAAAAATGGCCGGGTTTCATCTGCTGACCCGTCAGCCCACGGCTCTGGACGTGCGGACGACAATCCGCCTCCTGAAAAAGTACCAGCTCATCGAGTTTCTGGAAAACGGCGACGACAACGACCTTGCCGCACGCTTTCTGGTCTATCCGACCATCCATATGGTGCTTTTAGGGGAGGATATCCGCCAATTACTTACCCAGTACGGGACGCAGGAAGGAGAGAATGATGACGCAGAGGTTTGAGGCTTTAAGCAGGCTTTGCCTGAACAACTGGCATTACATTGACCGCAGAATCCTGTCTTTCCACGAAGGAATAAATTTTTTTACCGGACATTCCGGAAGCGGGAAGTCTACGGTCATCGATGCCCTTCAGATCCTTCTGTATGCCAATACGGACGGGCGCGGATTTTTTAACAAAGCGGCGGCGGACGATTCGGACCGCTCGCTGATGGAGTATCTGCGGGGCATGGTCAGCATCGGAGAAAATAATGAGTACACCTATCTTCGCAATAAAAATTTCTCCTCTACCATCGTGATGGAGCTGAATCGGACCGATACCGGGGAAAAACAGTGCATCGGCGTGGTTTTCGACGTAACGGTCTCTTCCAACGAATGCGAACGCACCTTTTTCTGGCACAAAGGCCCTCTTCCGGACAATGCCTACCGCACTTCCGGGCGTGTCATGACCATCGAAGAAGTCAAAGAATACGTCCGAAGCATGCTCCCGCCGGAGGATTCTTACTTTGAAAGAACGAATGAGCGCTTCCGTGCAAGGCTGTACGACGTATACCTGGGCGGCCTGAATCCGGAGCGTTTCCCGAAGCTTTTCAAGCGCGCGATTCCTTTTAAAATGAACATGAAGCTTTCGGATTTTGTGAAGGAATATATCTGTATGGAGCAGGACATCAGCATTGCATCCATGCAGGAAAGCGTTGCGCAGTATGGGCGGATGTGCCGTCAGATTCAGGATATCCAGGAAGAAGTGACCCAGCTTGAAGCCATTGAAGGGGCCTACAAGGCTTATGAGGACAAGCGGCAGGAGAAAGACCGTCTGGAGTATTTTTACGGCGCATTCGGGCTTTACGAGGCCAGAGAGCGGGAAAAGGAGATCCGCCTGAAGATTGAAAACCACCAGGGCGACCTGGAGGCTCAGAAGCAGAGCCGTCAGGAGCTGGAAACGGATTTACAGATCCTGGAGCAGAAAAAAGAAGAACTGGGGGAGCGTATTGCGGCTTCCGGGTACGATCATCTGCTGGAGAATCTCAAAAGCGTAAACCAGCTCATCCAGAAATACGAGGTCAGCGCGGGAAGCTGGCAGAAAACCGGAAATGCCCTGGCTGCCTGGGCCGATCAGGATCTCACGCCCAATCAGGTGCTCTGGGACATTGAAAAATTCCAGAAGGGAACCATTTCCCAGGATGGTGTGAAGGCCCTTGCCGGGCGGATTTCCGAAATCCGGGCCGATATCCAGAAACAGAAGACGGAAGCGGACAGCCAGATTCGAAAATATTCCTCGGAAAAGAAGCAGCTTCAGAAGCTTGTGCGCGAATTGAAGCAGGGGAAAGCCGCTTATCCGGATGACCTGGAGCAGGCCCGCGGCATATTGCAGGAGGCGCTTCGCAAAAAATATGGGAAGCCGGTTCCTGTGGAAGTGCTGGCCGACCTGATTGAGGTAAAGCAGGAGAAATGGCGCAATGCCGTAGAAGGCTATATGGCGACTAATAAGCTGCTGCTTGTGGTCGCGCCCGCCTATGCCAAGGATGCTATGGAAATTTACCGAACCCTGGACAGCAAAGCCTTCCACCGGGTAGCCGTGCTCGACACGGAGAAAGTCTCCGGGCAGGAATGGCCGGTAAAGGCCGGGGCCCTGGCGGAAGAAGTCGGGACAAAGGTGGCCTATGTGCAGGCTTACGTGAATTTTCTGATGGGGAAGGTCATCAAATGCGAGACGATTGAGGAACTTCGGGAACAGCAGATCGGGATCACCAGCCGCTGTGAGCTGTATTCCGGCTTTAAATTTCAGCATATCAATCCGTCCTATTACACGAAATATGCCTATATCGGCGATATGAGCCGTAGACAGCGCATCCGGACGCTGGAGGAACAGATTGCAGGGCTTGAGGAGGAAATGAAGCCCTACCTGGAAATCAGCCTGGAAGCGGAAAAAATTCTAGGACTGGAGGCGCTTTCCTATGATTTGAACGTCTATTTTGAATGGATGCGCGACATGGAAAGCCTGACCCAGGAGCGGAAAAAACAACAGAGCCTGACGCGGCAGATTGCGGTGCTGAAAGAGCAGAATATCGAAGGCTGGAAAGCGGAAAAGAAGGAGATGGAAGACCAGATTGTCCGCAGAAAAGCGCAGAAGGACGCCCTGAACAACGCGATTGGGAAGATGGAAGAGCGGATTGGACAGGAAGAAGCGGATTATCGTCAGAAGGCCGCGGAACTGGCGGAAATCGAGCGGGCGTTTGTACGGGTTCCGGCCTGGGACGAGGAGCTTGCGGCTTCCCTTGCGAAGAAAAGCGGCCCTATTTCCTATACGAATCTGCGCCAGAACTATCAGGGGCGCCATACGGCTGCCCTACACGAGACGGAGCATGCCCTTTCCGAGCTTCGCAGGCTTAGGGTGGAATACTTAAAGCAGCGCCCGAACCGCTCCTTCGACTCCGAGCGGCTGGACAATGCAGAATTTGACGGGCTTCTCGCAAAACTGCGCTACAAAGACCTGGATACGCTCCACGAAAAGGCCGCGGAACAGGCGAAACAGGCCGTTTATTTCTTCAAGCATGATTTTGTCTATAAAATCCGCAGCGCGATCAAGGAGGCGATGGCCCAGCGGGATCAGTTAAACCGGATCATCGGCCGGATGGATTTCGGAAAGGATCGTTATCGGTTCGTCATTGAGAAAAACAGGGGTTCGGACGGCCGGTTTTATCAGGTGTTTATGGATGAAGACCTGGAAATCCATCCTTCTATGCTGAAGGATCATATGGAAAATCAGATGGATCTTTTCAGCATGTCCCATGAAGCGCAGTACGGCGACCTGATCGAGGAGCTGCTGTCCATCTTTATGCCGCCGGAAAATGCTTCGGCCAGCGAGCTGGAAGAGGCGAAGAACAATATGAAGAAATATTCGGATTACCGGACGTACCTGAGCTTTGGCATGGAGCAGATTGTGCGCAATGAGGGCTCGCAGATCAATATCAAGCTGGAACAGATGATTAAGAAGAATTCCGGCGGTGAAGGGCAGAATCCGCTTTATATTATCTTGCTGGCGAGCTTTGTGCAGGCGTACCGGATCGAGCTTTCGCCCAAGCTGCAGCGGAATCCGACGATCCGGCTGGTGGTGCTGGATGAGGCTTTTTCCAAGATGGACGGGGAGAAAGTGGCCGGGTGTATTGCGCTGATGCGAAAATTTGGGTTCCAGGCCATTATCAGTTCGACGAATGATAAGATCCAGTCGTATTTAGACAGTGTAGATAAGACATTTGTGTTTGCAAATCCGAATAAGAAGCAGATTTCGGTGCTGGAGTTTGAAAAGCAGCAGTTTGAGACGCTGAGGAAGGAAATGGAATGACACTTTTGGAACGGCTTCTCATATGGAATGAACGAACCGGAAAGGGGCGCCTGGAAGCGCATACCGGGCGCAGAAAATGGACGCCAACCCAGAAAGATTTGGATGAGGTGGGAAGGCAGGCATTTCTGCGGCAGGCCCGCGAACTGGAGGAGCAGGGGCTGCTCGCTGTAAAATGGCACGATTTTAGAAGCGAAATTGAATACATCTGGTACGAAACCAGGAATCTTCCGCTTTTTTATCAGATGACAGGGCGGCCGCGGCCTCTGCTTGAGATTCGGAATTGGCAGAGCCGTATTGCGGAAAGGCTGCCCGGGCTGAAAAAGGACTGGATTCGGGTTTACGATCTGCATGCGGAAAAAATGCTGAAAGAGGGGACGGTTCCGGCTGAGCTGAAAAAGCACCCGGATTTATTGGCCTGCCTGGATGCGCTGGATTCCCTTGAAGAGCCTGTTTATAAGAGGGTTTTCAGCACGCAGGTTTTTAAAAATTCAAAGTATTTTGAACAGGAGCTGGAAAAAACGGTGGTTAGTCTTGTTCGGCAATATTGCTCTGAGGCAGTCGATGCTATGGAGGATTTTCACATTCTGGAGCTGATCTTCCTGGAGGAATACGCCCAGCAGCTTTACCTGAAGGGCGATCTGGAGCTTCTGCTTGATGGACGCCGGATTTCCCTTGGGGCTTTTCCTTATGGCTTTGTGCTGAACAGTCAGATGCTGAAGAGGGCGGAAATTTTACCGGGGCAGAAGCTTCGGCGCGTGGTTTCGATTGAGAATAAGGCGAATTTTGAGGCGGCGGCTTTTGAGGAAGGCGTGTTGCTGCTCTATTCGCATGGATTTTTTGGGCCGAAGGAGGGTGCGTTTCTGGTACGGCTGCGGGAGCGGCTTTTGCTGGATGGCAATGAGGTGCAATATCTGCACAGCAGCGATTTGGATTTTGGCGGAGTGCGGATTTTTCAGCATATCCGGAGGACGATTTTTCCGGAGGTGCGGCCGCTGCGGATGGATGCCGGGACGTATTGGAAGTATCGAAAGAAGGGGTATGGGATTCCGGTGGGAGAGGATGCGCTTAAAAAGCTGAAGGGGATCGAGGAACCGCTGCTGAAAGAGCTGATTCAGTGTTTATTAGAAGAAAAAATGGGGATCGAGCAGGAATGTTTTCTGGTTTCGGAAGGGAACTGATTCGCCCTGCGGTGATTTCCATTTTACTCGAAAAAAGAAATGGTTTACATAATATTGTTATGTGAACCATTTCTTTTTTGTGGAAATCTTTTTTGCAGCAACGGGATTTTTCCGGTTCTCAGCGGCATTTTGTACGCACATGGCTGGGTTCCAACTATTTGAAAAAGCGCATGACCGCAATGACTTTTCCGAGAATCGTCAGTTCGCCATGAATCAGGATCGGTTCCATGTAGTCGTTCTCCGGCTGTAAGCGGTAGTAGCCGTCTTCTTTGTAAAAAGTCTTTACCGTGGCTTCGTTTTCTTCGGTCAGGGCTACGACGATATCGCCGTTCTCGGCGTTTGGCTGCTGGCGGACGACGATGCGGTCGCCGTCTAAAATCCCGGCGTTTATCATGCTTTCGCCTTTGACTTCCAGCATGAAGGTCTGTTCGTTCGGCATGTATTCCGCTGGAATGGGGAAATATGCCTCAATGTTTTCCTGGGCCAGAATGGGCATTCCGGCGGCGACGCGGCCGATGACGGGGACGTTCACCATCTCGGTGCGGTTCAGGTTAAAGTTTTCGTCCAGAATTTCGATGGCTCTGGGTTTGGTGGGATCCCGGTGGATGTAGCCGTTTCGCTCCAGGGTCTCCAGATGGGAGTGGACGGAGGAGGTTGATTTTAGATTCACGGCCTCACAGATTTCCCGGACGGAGGGCGGAAAGCCTTTCTTTAAGATTTCACTTTTCATAAATTCCAGAATTTCTCTTTGCTTGTCGGTGATTTTGCCTGTTCCCATATTGTACCTCCGGCCTTCTTAATTTTAATTATTGTAACATAAAAGTTGTGAAAATGCAAACATAGTTTCGCGAAAATGTGTTCGTTGGAAGCCGGAGGGTGCACGTACCAAAATGGCTGACAAACATATTTTTTTCGAAAATTTGTTCGATTTTGTTCTTGACAAACATATGTTCCTGTAATATAATGCAGATAGTCAAGAAAACAAATGTTCGAAAGAGTATGCAGGAGGTCGAAAAAATGAGGGAAAGAGAAAACGATCGAAGAGAGCAGTCCAGAGAAGAGAAACTCCGTGCGGCACGCCGCCGGAAGAAAGCGGCCAGAGTCCGCCGAAACCGCCGCATCGCGGCTTGCCTGCTTATGCTTGCCGCTCTGGTCATCATGATTCTGTGCAGCGGCTTTCTCATGAAAGCGGATGCGGATACCGAGCATCCCACCTATAAATATTATACGGAAATCCGCGTCGGCCGCGGCGACAGCCTCTGGAGCATCGCCCAGCAGTATTGCACCGAAGAATATGCCGACCTGAACGAATACATTCGGGAAGTCTGCCGGATTAATTCCATCTATGACGATACGATCTTTTATGGACAGTACCTGATGGTGCCCTATTATTCCGACATTCTGCGGTAAATGAGAGAAAACACGCTTTGCGGGTTTGCCCTCGCTGTCCGCGTAAATCAAATTGCTCCCCAGTTCCTGCCGGGAGAGTACGCTCCTCAGACGCCATAGGACGTTTTAAATTTTAAAGGGGAGGTACCTCACGCCGCGGCGTCTTCGGACTGCCGCATCCGGCAAAAAGGCATCCCTGCGGATGTACGTACTTTACTATATTTTTCTTGCATTTTTTTCAGGGATATGGTATAAGATAGTCAGAGGAAGACCATCTTCCGTCCCCATTGTCCCGATCCCATAGATCGGTTGACCGGACAGATAGATGGTCTTTTCTATTACCTATCATATACGATCAAGATTTCTCCATTTTTCACTACAACAATTTTTTCCACAAACTTTGTATGCCGTGAAGCATAAAGTCCATGTATCTGTATACGAATATCCTCTTCGGATAGTGGACATTCCGTAATATCAAAGATAAAATTGGGAGACTGCTTCTTTTTCTTTGCGAGCATACCATAGAGCAAATTCTTTCCGCTCCCTGTTGGCGATTTCAAATCAAACCTTTCCCCATCAATCAGATAATCAGGCGTCTGTATCCCTTGAGGGTACATTACCTGTGGTACAAACTGTACAGATTTTCCATATTTTCCGCTTAATATAGCAGCAACCTCCCTTTCTTGTTTTGTCGGATGAAGGATGACCTGCTTTCCATCCACCTTGTAAGTTGTACCATTCATGATATATTCCTGTAACTCCGTGACAGTCCCTTTTATTCCTTTTTTCGCCGTCCATTTATTTGTAATATCCATAGAAATAATATTACCATCTGCCGCTGCCTGTTGCAAGCTTGATTCCTGGCAGATTTCAGAAGAGTAGGAATCATTTCCTTACGCACTTTACAAATTTCCAAAAAAGTTCTACAATAATTCCTGTCCAAGAGCTTTCACAAAGCAAAAGGAGCCTGCGTCGTCTTCGATGCGCCCCCCTGAACACCCCTATTCTGTAAAGTTACCAGCCATGGATGAAAAATAGCAAGAAAAAAGGAGAGAACAAATGCGTCAGGAAAAATTCAAAATGGAGCGCCCAAACCTGGTCAAACCCGGCGACCACGTCGAAATCACCGAAATTCAGACCAACATGAACTTCAGCTACATCATCGAACCAGCCGTCGCCATGTCCGGCTGTTTCAAAGGAAATAACCGGATCAAAGCCAGAGAGGGCACCATCGTCGCCGTAGAAAACACCCCCAGAGGCTTTATCGTAACCGCCGAATTCGAAGAATAAAGCCCCTTGACACCGTATTCAAATTCGCATATAATAAAAAACGTCTTACAGGCAATCCAAGCAGCGTCCGCGAAGGACGTTGTTTTTTTGCGCGAACAGCGGAGCTGCGTGCCGGTGCACACGCGCTTCGCGCGGAGCGTAACCCCAGGCATCCATGCGTGCATGGAACTTTGGCGGAGCTGTGTGTCAGCAACACAGGCTTCGCGCAGACCGAAGCAGCGCATAGATGCTGCAAAAATGAGAGAAACCACGAGAGGAACTACATCGCATGACAGACATAAAAGACATAAAATATGAACAATCCGGCTTAAACGGGAAAATCCTGCGCGCCGTAACCGAAATGGGCTACGAAACCATGACCCCCATCCAGGCCAGCGCCGTCCCCGTCCTCCTGGAAGGAAGAGACGTCATCGGCCAGGCCCAGACCGGAACCGGAAAAACCGCCGCCTTTGGCATTCCCCTTCTCCAGAAGATCGACCCGGACAACAAAAACGTCCAGGCCATCGTCCTTTGCCCCACACGGGAACTGGCCATCCAGGCCGCCGAGGAAATGCGTAAATTCGCCAAATTCATGCACGGAATCAAGATCCTGCCCATTTATGGAGGACAGGACATTGGACGCCAGATTCGGGCCTTAAAAGGCGGTACACAGGTGGTTGTGGGCACCCCTGGACGCGTGATGGACCATATGCGGCGGCACACCTTGAAAATGAACGATATCAAAACGGTCGTTCTGGACGAAGCGGATGAGATGCTGAACATGGGATTCCGGGAAGATATGGAAACCATCCTGAAGGAAGTCCCGGAAGACCACCAGACGGCCCTGTTTTCCGCCACCATGCCCCAGGCGATTCTGGACATTACCAACGAATTCCAGAGAGACGCCGTGATGGTAAAAATGCCGGCAAAAGAACTGACCGTCCCTTCCATCAAACAGTATTATCTGGTATGCCGGAACGAATACAAAGAAGAAGTGATTCGCCGTCTCAAAGAAACCCACGATCTGAAGCGCTCCCTAATTTTCTGCAACACCAAGAAAATGGTAGACATTCTGGCCGCCGATTTAAAGAAGATGGGCTACCAGGCCGAAGGGCTTCACGGCGACCTGACCCAAAGCCAGCGGGACTCTGTCATGAACCGTTTCCGCAGCGGAAATCTGGAATTTTTGATCGCCACGGATGTGGCCGCCAGAGGCATCGACGTAGATGACGTGGAAGCCGTCCTGAACTATGACGTTCCCCAGGACATCGAATACTATGTCCACCGGATCGGGCGTACCGGCCGGGCCGGGAAAGAGGGGCTGTCCTTCACCCTGATCAATGGCCGGGAAATCGGAAAGATCCGGGAAATCGAGCGGGTATGCAAAACGAAGATCGAGCAGTACCAGCTTCCGACTGTAAAAGACATGGGCCGCCGGAAGGCAGAACGCGCGCTGGAGGAAGTGAACCAAATTCTGGAAAAACAGGATTTGAGCGGTATGAAACAGATCCTGGAGGAAAAAATACAGGAAGAAGGGATCGATGCGCTGGATATCGCGGCGGCATTTCTGAAACTGCATGTCGGCGAGACAAGTTCGGAAGTACCGGACGAGCTGATCCTGGATCATGTACGGGAATCCGGACGTCAGAGAAACCAGAGAAACGACCGAAATGCGCGTGCCATGCGAAGCGGGAATTCTCAAAATTCCAGAAAATCCGGAAATTCCCGAACGACTCAGAACGGCCGAAGCAGCCGAAGCGGAAACAGCCGCCCAAGAGAGCCAATTGCGGGAGGCAGCCACAGCAGGCTCCGCATCCTCAGCAATGCAGAGAGTCCCTATGTGAACCAGTTCGATCAAACCTATGCAAGCATTGTTCCGGAGAAAACCTCCCAAACCAGCCGGAAATCCAGGCCGAAACCACATCAGGCAAAACCGGCAAAAACGAGTCCGGTAAAAGCCAGCTCCAGAAATGGCAGCCGTAAAAGACAAAACCGCGCCGGATAAATAACGGCTAGACAGCTAACTTAATCAGAAATTGAAATCCAGGCGGATGTGTTCAACGCTGAAAAAACTCTGTGTCCCAGGCATAGAGTTTTTCTTTTTGTCCGCAGACAGGCTCATGATTCCTTATTATATTATGTGCCTTGGCGCTTGGGGAAAGTGCTCGCAGGAGCGGAATCCCCTGAAATCTATCTATACGACAAACTCAAGTTTTTCAAATAGATAAGGAGGAAAATTTCCAAACACCGCCTTCCAGCCATGCTTTTCGAACCAATCCTAAAAATAATAAAACAAGTCCAAATAATTCGTAAAGATGCGCCTTGCCATGAAATACATCTTTTCGATTACGCATAAGACACAAAGTTTTCCTCATACGACCCGTCAAAGGAAATCCTCCAAATTGATATCCTGAGAACCGGAATTCGCCTTCCAATTTGTCTCATTAAATAATTTCTGATACCGATAAAACGTTGCCCGGCTGATCTGTAATTCCGCCATAATTTCATTCCGGTCACATCCGGCTTCCTTTAACCGAAGAAACTCCGAAAAGTTCGCAATCCATTTTGCATCCGCCGGCTTTCGTCCGGCGCCTCGCGGATTATCACTTTTCAAACGCAGAATTTCCCGGTTCTGGCTCTGAACCAAAGCTTTCAGATACGCATTTTCTTCCTCCAACTGTCGGATTCGTTCCGTAAGCTGTGCATTCGTCTGATCCATCCTTTTAAATTCCCCTTCCGTTTCATCTCTTTTATTAATTTTTGAGACAAAAAGATGCTATAAGCATAATGCAGTCCCGCTTACTTGTCAAGTCGTTACTGTTCGCTCGTACCTCGTTCCAGTAACGACTCACAGGCTCATCATCCGAACGCTGTGGTACGGGTTTCTCGTATAGATTGACAGGATTTCAGAAAAGTGCTATTCTGTAAAAGGATCAAATCCCCGCTGCACCCGCCAAATATCTGCACAAATGCGGCTGCTTGGCTCATTGCTCGCTGGAATAAAATTTACTCTCACGAATAAATTTCTATATGCCGCACTTCATGAAATCACCGCGCCGCATATGGCTTGAGAAAATAAAAACCAAGGAGGAATCCTATGCCTGCAAAAACCACCTACCACGACCAAACCGACATCGACCTGACCCTGAAGCTCCGCGAAATCCTCCGCACCCTCCCACCTTTCGCCAAAGACTTCTTCCGCGCCATAGAACCCACCACAACCTCCCGCACCCGTATCTCCTATGGCTACGATATCCGTGTCTTCTTCCAGTTCCTCTTAGACGAAAATCCCTCCTTCCACGGCTGCACGATGAACGACTTCAAAGTCGAAGTCCTGGATCAGATCACCGCCCTGGATATCGAAGAATACATGGAATACCTGAAAGTCTACCGCGGCACAGACGAAAAGATCAACACCAACGGCGAACGCGGCGTCAAGCGGAAACTCTCCGCCCTCCGCAGCTTCTACGCCTACTACTATAAGCGTGAAATGATCCACACCAACCCCATGGTGCTCATTGATATGCCAAAGATCCATGAAAAGAACATCACCCGTCTGGATTCCGGCGAAGTCGCCGCCATGCTGGACTATATCGAACATTGCGGCGATACCCTGACCGGCCAGCAAAAAGTCTATTACGAAAAGACCAAAGAACGGGACCTGGCCCTCGTCACCCTTTTGCTGGGAACCGGCATCCGTGTCTCCGAATGCGTTGGTCTGGACGTGGAAGATATCGATTTCCGCAATAACGGCATCAAGGTTGTCCGAAAAGGCGGAAATGAAATGGTTGTTTATTTTGGGGAAGAAGTCGAAAAAGCATTGAAGCGCTATCTGGAAGTGCGGGAAGGGATTACCCCGGTCGCCGGGCACGAACACGCCCTCTTCTACTCTACCCAGCGAAAACGGATCGGCGTACAGGCCGTGGAAAATCTGGTAAAGAAGTACGCCAGACAGATCACTACATCAAAGAAAATTACGCCGCATAAGCTCCGCAGTACCTATGGCACGGCGCTTTATCAGGAAACCGGGGATATTTATCTGGTTGCCGACGTCCTGGGCCACAAAGACGTTAATACGACGCGGAAACACTATGCAGCCATGGATGACGAACGAAGACGGAAAGCCGCGTCGGCTGTCCAACTGAGAGAAAATTCATAAACCTCTGCCGCCGACACACAGTACCACCCAATATATGTGTATGACAGCGCAAAACGCTGTAGCCAACAAATCTCGATATGATGCTGATATAAAAAAACGGATTGCTCTGCACGCAAACAAAGGCAATTTATAGAAAATTTATTCCTTTGTAATACATTCGCTTGCTTTTCGAATACAATAGTGCTATAATCATTACAAATAGAACACGAAAGGAGATGTATCTATGGCACTGGCAACCTTAACCGCAAGAGTAGACGAAAAAGACAAAGCCAGCTTCGACACCTTTTGCTCCAATGTTGGCTTAAATACCTCTACCGCAATCAACCTGTTTGTGAAAGCAGTTTTACGCGAGAACCGTATCCCATTTGAAATCACGCAGGCTCCCGATCCTTTTTTCTCCGAAGCCAATATGGCTTATGTGAAGAAATCCGTACAGGAATTAAAAGCCGGGAAAGGCACCGCCCACGAGCTGATCGAGGTAGACGATGAGTGAAAAAATATGGTCGGACGATGCCTGGGAGGATTACCTCTACTGGCAGACGCAGGATAAGAAAACATTAAAACGCATCAACCAGCTCATCAAGGATATTGAGCGTAATGGCTGTTGGGAGGGCATCGGAAAGCCTGAACCCTTAACCGGCGACTTGCAGGGCGAATACAGCCGCCGCATCAATGACAAAGACCGCCTCGTATACCATATGGCGGCCGGGCGGCTTTACATTGTACACTGCAGAGGACACTATGGGGATAAATAATCCCTCCCAATCCTCGCCTCCATCCGCCCATAAAAATCTCTGATAACTCTATAGATGTACGCGCATACGCACACTCCCTCACTCCATCCCGACAATCTTTCCGATATTAAAGGCAATATGAAAAGAACGATGCTGGTCATACCGACTCGACATCGTTCTTTTCTGTCTTACATGCCCTTGTTTTAGTGATAGCAAACTACCGGATACCCCACATACACAGTCCGGTAAATCGTCTCCGCCGTGTCATAGGGCAGGTTAATGCATCCATGAGAACCGTCATACGTATAGATATCGCCCCCAAAACTCCACCGCCAGGTGGCGTCATGCAGGCCAATCCCGCCGTTAAACGGCATCCAGAAATCCACAGGGGTCTGATAATCCTCCCCCACCAGCACCGTCGGGCTCTGCTTCCCGTAAATGCTGTAGACACCGCCCGGCGTCTCCCGATCCGTCCCCCGCGTCCCGGATACACAGTCAGAAGAAGCGATCAGCTCGCCGTCCTTGTACAGCCAGACGCGCTGGCCGACCAGATCCACTTCCACATAGCTGTCGCCAATGTCATTTTTCCCGTCCCAGACAGCTCCCTTTCCGGAAAAAACGGGCTTCATGGTCTTGGAACGGCCGCTCTGAATCAGTTCAGACAGCAGAGCTGCCATACCGTCCTGATCCAGCTTCCATCCAAAATTTCCATAATAAAGCGTAATTTCCGAACCATAGCTGGTTGTAAAATTCCTGGGTTTTCCATAAGTATCATAGCGTTTGGCCAGTTCTTCCAAATAACCGGAAATCTTTCCGGAGTCGGGAACGACTCTGCGGTCTTCCGTTTGTACCATCCAGTTTTTCAGCGTAGCCGCGGTGAGCACCTCAGTTTTCGAGCCAAACCGAAAGACAATTTTCTGGTTCCGACGGCGTCCGTCAGCCCCATAAGGATTCGGGACATCTGTCTCCAGCGTGTTTTCCATGCTGTGAAAGGTCTTTCGGAGGATCCATTTCTGGCTCCGATCTCCCGTATAATCGGTAAGAACCACCTTTGCGCCGTTGTAAGGGAATGGTGTGTCGCAGGTAAGGAACTTTCCGGTCATGGAACGGATGTAGCAGGTGCGGCCGTCTCCGGAGTCGAGGATTTTCCAGCTCCGGCCAGGCCCATTCCCGCCTTCCGCGGCGGCAGTAAACGCCTGCATGCTGTTTTCCGGATTTTCAGGGGCCGTGAGCGCCTCCCAGGAATGAAGGGCAAAGAGCCGGAACTGGTTTTCGGAAAACCGTTCCAGATAAAATTTCTGCTGGTTCACTTCCACGCCTTTTTTGTAAAGCTGCAGAAGCTTTGTATCGCCGCCTGCCTGGCCGCTGTTCTTGATATCCAGGACAAACCTGCCTGCAAGCGCGCTGCGGATTTCGTAAATTCCGTCGGAAAGCCGCTCCGTTTTATAGCGCTGGAGCAGGCAGAAAGCCTTTGGCAGGGCGGCTTGGGCCTGCCCTTTCAGACCGCCAAACAGCAGGAGAAAAAGCAGTAACCAAACAATCGATCTTTTTTTCATCTCTTATTCCAGAATAATCGTAAAGGGGCCGTCGTTGCACAGGCGGACTTTCATATCTGCCCCAAAGGAGCCGCACTGAACGTTTGGAACGATTTTTTTACATTCCTGAATCACATATTCATACAATGCGCGGGCCTGTTCGGGAGCCCCGGCATCCGTAAAGCTTGGCCGGTTCCCCTTCCGGCAGTCCGCGTAAAGGGTGAACTGGGAAATCAGGAGCAGGGAGCCGCCCACATCGGCCAGGGAGAGATTCGTTTTTCCATTTGCGTCTTCGAAGATGCGAAGGCCGGTCATTTTTTTGACCAGACGGTCGGCTTCGGCCTGAGTGTCCTCCTTCCCGACGCCGATCAGGACAAGAAAGCCTTTTTCAATCTGCCCGATGACGGCGCCGTCTACGGTAACGGAGGCCTCAGTCACGCGCTGGATAACGAATTTCATACTTTCCCTTCCTTCATGTCTACGAGGTTCTTCAGGAGGTCTACGGTGCCGTCTACGCCCAGATAACCGCTGTCGATGCAGTAGTTATAGCTGGCGGCGTCGCCCCATTTTTTGTTTGAATAGTAGTTATAGTAGCTGGCACGCTTTTTATCGGTTTTGACGATCAGGTCTTTGGCCTTGGCGTCGGTTAAGTTGTATTTTGTGGCAATGCGGCGGATTTTCACGTCCATACGTGCATTGATGAAAACGGACAGGAGGTTGGGATTTTCCGCAAGGGCGTAATCCGCGCAGCGTCCGACGATGATGCAGGAGCCTTCTTTGGCCAGTTCTTTGATGGAATTGAACTGGGCGAGGAAGATTTTATGGTTAATGGGCATGTCTGCGAAGGCGGCTGAGGAGTAGCCGGTGGAGTAAGTGTCCATTACGAGGGAGTATAAGAAACTGTTGGTGGGCTTTTCGTCGTGATTTTCGAAAAGTTCCTGGCAGAGGCCGCTGTCTTTGGCGGCGCGGTCCAAAAGTTCTTTGTCGTAGCATTTCACTCCCATTTTTTCGGCGAGTTTCAGGCCGATTTCTTTTCCTGCACTTCCATATTGTCTTCCGATTGTAATAATTGTTTTGTATGCCATACGCAGCACGTCCTTTCTTTCAGTCTTTCCTCCGGAAAAAGGAAGTTCCGGAAGATATGGTTACATTATACAATATTCTTCCGGAAATGTATAGTATTTTTAGTGAATTTACTGCGGCGCGTTCTAAATATGTGTTACGGTTCAATCGAACACCGTTCCGGAAACATGGCATTGCCCCCGTCACGGAAGCTTTTCCAGCAATTCCTGAAAATACGCTGGAAGCGGCGCTTCAAATTCCAGATATGCTCCAGTCGTCGGATGAAGGAAGCCAAGAGTCATCGCATGGAGGGTCTGACCCTGGAGGGGATAAGGGCACCTGGCGGGGCCGTAGATCTCGTCGCCCAAAAGCGGGTGATGAAGGCTGCTCATATGGACGCGGATCTGGTGGGTGCGCCCGGTCTCCAGCACGCATTCGATGTAAGTATACTGGCGGAAACGCTGAAGCACCCGGTAATGGGTGACGGCTTCTTTCCCGTTTTTTTCATTGATGGCCATTTTCTTCCGGTCGGTGGGATGGCGGCCGATCGGCGCATTGACCGTGCCCTCTTCCTCTTTCAGGACACCGTGCACAATGGCCCGGTAACGCCGGTTGATGGAATGCTCTTTGAGCTGTTCCGCAATGGCTCGGTGCGCCGCATCCGTCTTGCACACCAGAAGGGAGCCTGTGGTATCCCGGTCGATGCGGTGCACGATTCCGGGGCGCAGGACTCCATTGATGCCGGAAAGCTGGTCTTTGCAATGGTACAGCAGAGCATTGACCAGAGTCCCGCTGTAATGACCTGCCGCGGGATGCACGACCATGCCTTTGGGTTTGTTGACGACCAGAAGATCCGCATCTTCATAGAGAATATCCAACGGAATGTTTTCCGGGAGGATATCCGGTTCTTTCGCATCGGGAACCGTAACAAGGATTTCTTCGTCTCCAGTCAGCTTATAGTTCGCTTTCACAGCCTTTCCATCGGCAAGAACCTGTCCGTCCTTTAATAGCTTCTGAATATAGGATCTGGAAAGTTCCGGGAGCAGCACGGAGAGATATTTATCTATCCGCTGCCCCCGGCTTTCGCGTTCCGTCTCAAAAAATTCTGTTTTCATTCGTTCTTCGTCCTTTTTTGGAGAAATGCAAAGTCTTCTTCTTTGTATTTGAAAAAGAACAGATACAGAAATGCGGCAATGGACAGCACCACATAGATATCCGCCACATTGAACACCGGAAAATCGATCAGTGAAAAATAGAAAAAGTCGATCACATATCCCCGCCAGAGCCGGTCGATCAGGTTCCCCACCGCTCCCGCGCACAGAAAAATGCAGACTGTCCGCAGCGGCTGGTACTTCTTATCCAGCGGAAGCTTATAGTATAGAAGCAGCAAAAGGAAAAAAATCAGGATGCTTCCAATCATGAAGACCCAGCGGCTGTCTTTCATCAGCCCAAAGGCCGCACCTCTGTTTTCCACGTATTCCAGCTCGAAGACGCCGGAGATCAGGACGACGGACGCCTGCCCCCGCAGTCTCGTGAAAGCCAGATATTTCGTAAACTGATCCGCCAGGGTCAGAAGGACCACGCTTAGGACGCCTGACAGGGCGGATAAGCCTTTTTTACTCATAATTAGCCGCCTCATCGTCGCTGAAATAGCGGATCGCCGCAAGCATCTCCTCGTCGGTCACGGTTCGGTCCAGATAAGCCTTTCCGATCTTTTTCAGGAGGACGAATTTGATCTGGCCGTGTTCCATTTTTTTGTCGGAGCGGGTCGTTTCCACGATCTGTTCCGGGCTAAGCCCCGCGAAGGAAATCGGGAGGTCAAAGCCCACGTTCATATCCCGGATCTCGAAAAATTCTTCGTTGGAGATCAGCTCACGTCTCCAGGAAATGTGTGCCGCCATCAGATAGCCCAGCGCAATGCACTGGCCATGAAGCATCTGAAATTCCATCTGCTTTTCAATGGCATGTCCCAGCGTGTGGCCGAAGTTTAACAAAGCGCGGTCGCCTTTTTCGGTGGGGTCTTTTTCGACGACGGCGCGTTTAATCTTACAGCTCTGCTCCACCATTTTTCGGAGGGTGGGAAGGTCGCGTTCCTGGATCTCGGACATGTTGTTAATGCACCATTCATAGTAGGCGGCGTCTTTGATCAGGCCGTGCTTTAAGACCTCGCCCATGCCGCAGGCGAACTGCTCATCGGAGAGGGTTTTCAGGGTTTTCAGGTTCATATAGACCATTTTCGGCTGATGGAAGGCGCCGACCATATTTTTGTAGCTGTCAAAATCCACGCCGGTTTTTCCGCCGATACTGCTGTCCACCTGGGCCAGAAGGGTGGTCGGGATCTGGATAAAGTCAATGCCCCTTAAATAAGTGGCCGCGGCATAGCCGGTCAGGTCGCCGGTCACGCCCCCGCCGAGGGCCGCCAGCATATCTTTCCGGTCGAAATGGGCCAAAATCAGCTTCTCATACAGGGTACGGACGGTATCCAGCGTCTTGCTGACTTCTCCGGCCGGGAAAACGAAGGAGATCACTTCCGCGAAGGAGGGCTTCAGGAGCTCTTCCACCTGCGCGCCGTAGAGTCCCCAGACGGTGCTGTCCGAGACAATGCAGACTTTCCGCTTTTCCGGCTCCAGTGCACCAAGGTACTCCGGAAGCTTTTCGAAGGAATCCTCCAGATAAATCGTGTAGGCCGGCTTTCCGTCGCAGCGGACGGGCAGGCTGTTCGTTTCTCTTTCTTCTTTCATATTCACACCTCACTACTGGTATTTTTCGATTTTGATAAAATAGCGGCCCTTCCGGGACTGGTTCCCCACTTCCAGGAAGCGGAAACGGCCGGTGCCCCGCAGGGAAATCAGGTCGCCTTCTTTGAGCGGATGGCCGTTTGACGTCACCAGACGCCCGTTTACGAAGACTTTTCCCTCTTCAATGGAAGAGATCAGGCTGCTTCGGGAGGCCTTACAGGCGACGGCCAGGACGCTGTCCAGGCGGACGGAGGACACGGTTCCGGTCAGGATTTCCGTATGGAGCGAAAACTGGATTTCGGATGGGTCGCACCGTTCACAGCGGACGGCGGTATGGCGGACTCTCGTCAGTTCATTGCAGAGGAAATCGGCCATGGATTCCACGCAGAACAGCCAGGCGCAGTCCTCCCCTTTTACGATGTCGCCGGTCTTGCTGCGGTCGATTCCCAAATTCAGGATCGCGCCCAGGTAATCCCGGTGGGACAGCTCCTCGGCAAACTTCCGGTTCAGAGGAGCAATTTTTAAACAGGCGATGGGAAACTCCCATGGAAAGAGAAGAGCATCAGGGATAAAGGCTGCCATCTGACGCTCTGCGTGCTCATAACCGCCAAAGGTTTTCCATTGTACGAAGGAAAACCTCTGTTCACAGGTATGAAAAATATTTAATTCGTTCAGGTTCAGAAAGTCGGTAAAGGTCACGATGGAGCGCTGGTCTGCGGCCCGCGCCAGATCGGCCAGATGCTTCCCGAACCGTGCTTCTTCCTGGTTCATGGCGTCCTCTAGTAATTCGAATGCATGCTGGGTACGTCAAAGGCGCCGTTTAAGATTTCCTGAATATCGCCGGACACGTCCACGGATGCGGGGGTGATGATAAAAATGTAGCTGCTGATCTTCTGCAGGCCGCCGCCGATGGCAAAGCAGGAACCTGACGAGAAATCGATGATCCGCTGGGCAACGTCCAGATCCAGGCCTTCCATATTCAGAAGGACGGTGCAGTTATCCAGGAGGGTTTCGGTGATTTCCCTGGCGTCTTCCATGGATTTGGGTTTGATCACACAGACTTCCATGCCGTTTCCGCTGCGTTTCGGGCGGATGGGGGAAATCTTACTGCCGGATGCGGCTGTCGTCTGCTTGGGCGGGGTGGTCTGTCGGGTGGATCTTGTCTGGAACTTGCTGGTCTTGGAGGACTTCTTCTCGTTCCTTACTGTGTCCACGTTATCGTCTCCGAAATCGTCCATTTCTTCGTCTTCGTCATCCAGCTTCTTGAAGAAGCGTTTTTTCGGGCGGGTTTCTTCGTAGTCATCTATCTCATCATCCAGAAATTCATCATCATCAAATCCGTCATCGTTCAATTTCATTGCGTTCAGGAATTTGTCCAATACTCCCATGTTCTATCTCCTATCTTTGTCATATCGTATAATGGCGCTCGCCAAAGATCCCCGTTCCCACGCGGACCATCGTAGCTCCTTCTTCGATGGCGACCTGGTAGTCCCCGGTCATCCCCATGCTCAGATTACACATAATAACATTATCAATGTTTTTGCTTTTTATGTCAACAGATAATTTTCTTAATTTTTCAAAAACATACCGGTTATCTTCAGCATTTTCGACAAAGGGGGCAATGGTCATCAGGCCCTGGACGGAAATGCCGGGCAATGGGGCGATCTGGCGGATAAAACTTTCCGTCTCCGGGACGGTCACGCCGCCTTTCGTCTCCTCTTCCGCTACGTTCACTTCCACGAGGACGGGTATGCGCAGGCCGTGTTTGACGGCTTCTTGGCTGACTTCCTCGGCCAGGCGCACCGAGTCGATGGAGTGGATCATACAGGCGCGGGGCACGACGTATTTTACTTTGTTCCGCTGGAGGTGGCCAATCATGTGCCAGCGGAGGTCTTTCGGAAGGACTTCGTATTTTTCTTTCAGCTCCTGGGGCTTGTTTTCGCCGAATTCGCGGATGCCGGCGGCGATGGCTTCTTCGATCATTGAGACTGGTTTGGTTTTGCTGACTGCGATCAGGGTGACGGCGTCGCGGGAGCGGCCGCTTTTTTTGCAGGCTTCCTGTATTTTTTCTTCGACTTCCAGTAAATTTTCTTTTACCATGGGGTTCCTTCTTTCTTTTCTAGTAGACAATCTCATCGTCGCTGACGGTGGACGCGTCCAGCGCAATGCGGTCGTACTGGGCCAGGCCATAGGCAGTCTCATCATCAACGATGCAGTATTCTTCGTTTTCGTCGATGATTTCGATCTCGCGGAAGATGGCGTAGCCTTTGTTAATGTTATAGACGCCCACCAGGGTCTCGACTTCCGATACCAGGAAGCGTTTGTTGGAATCGGCCATAATGACGCAGTCGCCTTCCTCAAACAGGCTGACGTCCACCAGGAAATATTTGTCGGTCTGGTCATAGAGAACGGCGGTGATGTTCTTCTGAACCGCAGAGCCGTCGCTGGCGTAGGTTTCCCGGAGCAGGCGCACTTCGTCCGGATTGTCCTCATCGTAGCTGCAGTATTCCTTTGGAATCTTATAAAACTGCTTCTTGACGATGGCGCTGGTGGGAATCTTCAGGCCCGTTTTCTGGTTCAGCAGAAGCTCGATTTCCACGAAGCGGTCGGAGCTGAAACTGGAAAGGGAATTTTCGAGTTCCAGGTCGCCGTAATAGGCCCCGTCAATCTGCAAAATAGAAAAACTGGCATAAAAAACATTTCCGTTCTTCTGGAAGCGGAATTTTACGCTGGTAGAATCGGCGAGCAGCGTGGCTGTCTTCTGATCCAGGGGGATCATCAGATGCCAGGTCTCTTCGGTCAGCAGCTTATAAATGGGTTCGCCGTTTTTTACGCTGGTATTCAGGCGCAGGTTCTCTTTCGTATAGTTTTTCTGGTCAAAATCTTCCGCGGTCACGGTTTCCGGCGTCTTTCCCTCATAGCCGTCAATGGAGAGGACGAGAATGCCTTCCACCGGGGCGGTGCAGAGGTTCAGAAGGCTGGAGATATTTGAGGACTCGTCGGCATTTTTTAAGGCTTCTTCGCTGGTCAGCTCCATGATGGTGCTTTCCAGGTCGGCTTTGAAGTTATAGACGTTCTGGAAATTGATAGTGCTGAAACTTTTCGTAAAAGTTTCCATTTTTTCCCGCAGATAGCTGAGACTGTCGTTGTCCAGGGTGGAACCGTCCGCCGTATTCTGCGCGATCAGCTCCTGGATACGGCCGCCTTCGTCGATGGAGCAGACGCTATTTCCGACTCCTACCTTACTGCCCTCGCGGGCGTAGTAGGTGACTGTGCCGGACTCGTCCGCAGTCACCACTTTTTCCGTCTTTAATGCCAGCGCCGTAAACCGGTAATTTCCGGACAGGGATCCCGCCGTGACTTCGTAGGGTGTCGTATGGGTGGAAGTCAGGTAAAGAACCAGACAGATGATCATATAAAGAAAAAGAATCCCGAACATGACGGTGCCAATATTAAAAAAGGAAGTTTTTTTATAGGGGACTATTTTCGTTGATTTTTTCCGTTTCTGCAAGCTCGTATCCTCCTCTGGTGTATTTTATCACGTTTCTTCCGGCAGGACAACCTCTTTTGTATAAAAAGAAAATTCGCGGCAAAACTAAAAAGGGAGTAAAAAAGGAGGTAAACACGATGAAATGGATTGATTATACCTGTCTGACCCTTGGCATCATCGGCGCGGTGAACTGGGGCCTGATCGGGTTCTTCCGGTTCGATCTGGTGGCTTTTCTCTTTGGAGATATGACCTGGATCTCCAGGATCATTTATGCGCTGGTGGGACTGGCGGGGCTCTACATGCTGAGTCTTTACGGGCGGATCGGACAGGCGATGGACGACGCTGCGTAAGCGCGAAAGAGCCGCAAAAAAGACTGCTGCGTTTTCTGGCAGCAGTCTTTTCGTATGTATTACAATGAAATTACAACTTTGGTTTTTGCGTATTCCGGCAAGTCGTCCTCATCCAGCGATATACTGATGACAAAGGTAATGTGGTATTTTTCTCCGATGCTGTCCAGTTCGGCCAGGGCGGCGGTCACGTCGCAGTCCTCCAGGTTCGCAATCTTTAAGAAGCTGTCCAGGTAAACCTGCTCCAGGTCGTTGTCCTGGGAAAGAATTCCATAGATGAATCCAATGAATTCACTGGTGTCTTTCAGAGTGTATTCTGAGGTGTCAATTAAGCGGACTTTATTGTTCAGCTCATACATATGCTTGGAACTTTTGTCCAGATAAACGATGTTTCCGTGAGCGGTCTTGATTTCTGAATTTACCATATCCAGCAGATACTTTGTCTTTCCCTTTCCCTTTTTGCCTGCGATGATTTTTATCATTGTAATCTCCTCCTTCAGTCTATTAGACACAAGTATTATAGGTCAATTATAATATGGATTGAAAAAAAACTCAACCACTAATTGTTAATTTTAGACAACAATTCGTTCATCTCCGTATAAAGCTGATCTTTTGTGGAAGATTTCAGAATAATGGAGATAAACGGGCTGCCGTATTTGTCCTTGGTGTAAAGACACAGACATGCCCCGGCCTCGTCCGTGGTCCCGGTTTTTCCGCCGCTTACCTGGACATCCTTGGGCGCCGCCGCATAGCCCAGGAAATAATAGTTCGTGGATTCCCAGGTAATGTCCCGGCTGGTGCCGTCCGTGTTCGGAATCGTAATATAATAATTCGTGCGGCTGATAATGTCCTGGAATTCCGGATACTGCAAAGCTTCCCGGAAAATCAGGTACATGTCGTATACCGTCGTATAATGGTCTTCGTCCTGAAGCCCGTGGGGGTTCATAAAATGGGTCTGCGTCGCGCCGATCCGCTCCGCCTCCTGATTCATCATGGAAATGAAGGCGTCGATGCTTCCGCCCACATGGAGGGCAATGGTCATAGCCGCATCATTTCCGGAATTGATCATCAGGCCATACAGCAGTTCCTGAAGGCTTAACTGATCGCCGGGATGAATGTCACAGACCGAGGAGCCGTATTCGATATCCAGGCACTCAGCACCAACGGTCACCTGATCCTCCAGATTTCCATACTTTAAAGCCACCAGGCAGGTCATGACCTTCGTCAGGCTGGCCGGGTAGCGCCGCTCGTGGATCCCTTTCGCATAAAGAACTTCCTGTGCGTCCTCGTCGAACAATCCGGCGCTGGCGGACTCCAGGGTCAGGCTTTCGGTGCCAATGTCGCTGTTCGCCACGCAAAGATCCGCCGCAAAGCCTGTCGCCGTATTAAATTCCACGGATACCTGCTGCATGCCGAACACCGTATCCGTCCGGTCATAGGGAAGCCCCAGATCCACTTCGTGATCTTTAAATAAAAAGACATAGACGGCCGCCGCAAGCAGGGCAATCAGGATCAGCAGGAGGATCAGGAAACGCCGGACAGCCTTCTGCTGGCGGATCCGCTCCTGCTCTCTCCTGCGGTTACGCATATATCTGCTTTCTTCCATAGGTTCGTCCTTCGCGTTTATTTGTACATCTCGCGCCATTCCAGGTCGCCGCGATCCAGGGATTTGATCAGAAGCTCTGCGGTGGCGAGATTCGTAGCCAGCGGGATGTTATGGGTGTCGCACAGGCGGAAAATGTTTTTGATATCCGGCTCATGCTTTTTCGGGGATAAGGGATCCCGCAGGAAGATCATCAGGTCGATCTGGTTATTCTCGATCTGGGCGGCAAGCTGCTGGACGCCGCCCAGGTGGCCGGCCAGGAACTTGTAGATGTTCAGGTTCGTCACTTCTTCCACCAGACGTCCGGTGGTGGCGGTGGCGTAAAGGTTATTCTTGCTTAAAATTCCGCGGTACGCAATACAAAAATTCTGCATCAGTTTTTTCTTTGCATCATGTGCAACAAGACCTACATTCATGGGGTATTCCTCCTTTAATATTTTCGGACCTGCAGGCCAACGTTTAAGACGATCCCGATCCCGATACAAAAGCTGACCAGAGAGGTCAGGCCGTAGCTGACAAAGGGCAGCGGCAGGCCGGTATTGGGCATCAGGCCGGTGGCAACGCAGATATTGATAAAACATTGCAGAAAAATCAGGGCGCCCATCCCGCATCCGATCAGGGTTCCGGACAGGTCTCTGGCCCTGCGGCCGATCTGGACACATTCCAGGGCAACCAGAAGCTCAAGAATAATGATGATGATACAGCCCAGAAAGCCAAGTTCCTCCCCGGCTACGGCAAAGATAAAGTCCG
Source organism: Eubacteriales bacterium (assembly GCA_030536575.1). Taxonomy (GTDB): domain Bacteria; phylum Bacillota; class Clostridia; order Lachnospirales; family Lachnospiraceae; genus Limivivens. The sequence continues at coordinate 40,813 of JAUNPS010000005.1, forward strand.
TCTGGGGCTCTGCGATAAAGTTTCCGTTCTTTACGGAGGAGACGGCATTGTTATCCAGTCCTTTCCCGTAAAGCTGGCCGGAACCGATGGCGGCAATGGAATTCTGCTGCTGGTAGGAAATGTCCGGATAGTCGTCCGGGTAAATCCATGCCAGGATACGCTCCATCTGGTAGGCCAGGAAAAAGCTGCTTCCCTGTCGGATCATGGTTCCGAAGAAGACCACGCCAATCGGTACGCATACTGCTATAATACCACCAATGATTTTATAACTCAAGCCCGCAGTAAAAATCATCGCGCAAAAAAGCAGCAGAGTCAGAATACTGGTGGAGAGGTTCGGCTGACGGTAAATCAGATAAACCGGGATTGCCAGCGTGATCAGGGAAAATACGATCATTTTAAACGTACTGAGCTTCTCCTCGTATTTTGAAAAAAGCTTTGCATAAAATAGGATCAGAATGATCTTCTCTACGTCCGAAGGCTGGAACTGGAAAAATCCCAGGTCGATCCAACGGGTCGCGCCGCCCGCACTGTGTCCCACGAATTCCACGGCCAGCAGGATGGCAATTCCAAACAGATACTCCAGCCAGTAAAACCTCAGAAGCCAGGTATAATCGATCAGGGATACGATCAGCATCAGGACGATTCCCAGAATCAGTCCGAGAATCTGCTTATTCTGTACGGATTTCTGGGCGCTTCCGATCAGCAGGATCCCGATGACGGAAAGGGCGATTACCAGAATGATCAGACTGAATTTATAGTCCTTTAATTTGTATTGTCTTAACATGTTTCCCACCTTGTTCTACACGGGCTGCGATATCCAGATGAATGCTGATATCAAACTGGTCGCAGGCCAGGTATTTCTCCATGACTGCATAAATGTCATGCTTCATCTGCTCCACCGTCTCCGGTGAACAGTTCAGCCGGTCCGCCATGAGGACTGTTTCCAGCCGGTCCCTTGCAATGGAACCGGACGTCTGTGCCCGTTTTCTGCCGCTGTACGCCACCCGCCTTCACCTCACTGATTCCTGTGAAAGATGCCGGACAGCCTGGAAAACAGCCCGGCGTTTCTGGAAAGATCCAGAAGAGGGACGGCTTCTCCGGTGATTCTCCGGCAGATATTGGAAAAGGCCTGTCCGGCCAGGGACTGGGACTCGGAAAGGGGTTCCCCGTGGTTGGCGGAGACGACCACCGTTTCGTCGTCCGGCACGGCCCCGATCAGGTTCACGGCCAGGATCTCGATCACGTCCTCCACGGACATCATATCGCCCCGGCGGATCATATCCATCCGCAGGCGGTTGATCAGAAGGTCGATTTTCTTGATATCGTTGGCTTCCAAAAGGCCGATGATCCGGTCGGCATCCCGGATCGCGGAGACTTCCGGCGTCGTGACCACGATAGCCCGGTCGGCCCCGGCGATGGCGTTTTTAAAACCCTGTTCGATCCCTGCCGGGCAGTCTAACAGGATGTAGTCGAACTGCTCCCGCAGGTCATCGGTGAGCTTGATCATCTGTTCCGGAGTCACGGCTGACTTATCTCTGGTCTGGGCGGAAGGCAGAAGGAAAAGGCTGGGATAGCGTTTATCCCGGATCAGGGCCTGCTTTAAGCGGCAGTTTCCCTCTACCACGTCCACCATATTGTAAACGATCCGGTTTTCCAGGCCCATGACCACATCCAGGTTGCGCAGGCCAATATCCGTATCGATCACGACTGTTTTGAAATTCATCCGGGCGAGCCCGGCGCCCAGGTTCGCGGTGGCGGTGGTTTTTCCGACGCCGCCTTTTCCTGATGTGACCACAATTACTTCACTCATTGCATCTGCCTCCATTTTCCATAGTGTTGTGTCCTCTTTTGTGCTTCGCTTCCGGGTATCCGGCTTAAATGGAAAGTTCGTTCAGATTTTCCGAGGTAATCGGTTTGATGTTAATATGGTCATCTTTAATAAAGGCGATTTTGGGGTCGATTTTGTATTCCCCGGTATCTACCCGTTTTGTAATGGCGCTGCGGGCCATTTTATCCGCAATGCGCACCTGGATGGGCTTCATCACCAGTGCCGCGATAAAACAGTTCTTGTCCCCGGTGGCTCCGGCGTAGACGTTTCCGCGGCAGGAGCCCAGGACGATGACGTTCCCTTTCGAGACCACATTGGCTCCCGGATTCACGTCGCCCAAGATCACGACGCTGGTTTCCGTCTCCAGGACCTGCCCGGCCCGGAGGGTGCCTTTGTAGAACTGGCCGTCCTGATCTTCCTTTTCTTCCAGGGCGTAGGAAAGGATCTGGCGGTAATATTCTTCGTGTTCTTTCGGTTCGTCCACGATGCAGAGGATATGGATGCCGCAGCTATTGACAATGGTCTCCACCACCTGCCGCTCCTGGGGCTTTGTGAGCACCCGGCCCCGGAAGGAAACCGCCATTTTGGCATTTTGAAAAAATTTTGCCGATTCCTGGAACTTAAAGGCAATGTCTTTCAGTAATTCCTCGAATGGAAGCTTTTCGTCCAGGATCACAATCAGGCCGTATTTATTGCTTTTAATGATGACAGATGTCGGATTCATGACAGCCTCCTGTAAATTCCTTGCTTAGTCGGTTGACTGGCCTGCCGTTACCGCTGTGGCCGTACCGGTGATAATTTCATCCTTATCCTTGATGTTATAATAATAGCTTAACAGATCCTTCATGACCGTGGCGGCGTTTCCGGAGGAATAGCCGTTTGTGATCCGGACTGCAAAAGCGATTTCCGGCGTTTCGTAAGGCGCGAAACCGATAAAAAGACCATGGTTGGCACGAAGCTTGCTTTCCTGGGCCGTACCGGTCTTCCCGGCAAGGGAAAGGCCCGTTTCATTCAGGAATACGCTGGAGGTATTCGAGGTGACTACCTGGTTCATGCCGGTATGGATGGCGTCCCACTTATCCTGACTCATCTCGATGATGTTATGGATGACCGGTTCTTTTTCTTCCAGGACATTTCCGTCGGAATCGGTGATCTTGTCCATCAGGGTCAGGTCGTAGCAGGTGCCCTCGTTTGCAAGGGTGCTGGCATAACGGGCAAGCTGGGTCGTGGTCAGAGTCATATCGGACTGCCCCATGGCCATACGCGGCGCATCGTAGGTTGCAAGCCGGGGGGAGGATTCGCCGATCTCGATGCCGGTTGTCGAATCAAACCCGTACATTTCCGCATATTTGGTAAGGGTTTCAATGCCTGCGGCGTCATCGTATTCACCTGTGGAATCCTGGCCCAGCATCAGCCCTACGGTGTTAAAGTAGTAGTTACAGGAGTCTTTGATTGCCGTGATCAGGCTTTCCGCTCCATGCGCGCCGTATCCCAGGGAATCAGAATAGATCCAGCAGTTAATGGGCGGGTCGTCGTCTTCAAATTTTCCGAGACAGCTTATGACGGTGTTATAGGGATCTACCACGCCTTCCAGCATGCCGGCAGTGGAGGTCACAAGCTTGAAAGTGGAACCCGGGGCGGTAGCCTCCTGGGTCGCCTTATTGTAAAACGGGTAGGACAAATCATTGTTCAGCTTATAATAATAGTCGGAATCCATGGTGTTGGCAAGCTTATTATTATCATACCCCGGATAAGTCACACATGCAAGTACATTTCCTTCCAAATCCGTCACAACCACGGAACCGGAACAGGGTTCCAGCGCAAGCTGCGCCGGGGTCAGCTCCAGGGTGTAGATTTTTGAACGGATAAAGTCGTAAGCGCCCAGAGAACCGCTTGCAAGGGCGTTATAGTCTGTTTCGTTCATTTCCAGGATCCCCTGGTCGAACAAAAGCAGGCAGATATCCGTGCCGCTTAGCTGGTCGTTCATGATCATGTATTTGTAGACCTTCCGGCTGAATCCGTCGTCCTCGGACAGATATTCCTGGATGTAATCGGCCAATGCGTTGAAAATTTCGTTTCCGTCCAGATAGTCGCTGTCCACCGGGATCTTCGTCACATCGACCCAGCCTTTGGAAATCGCGTAGGTCAGGTATTCTTTCAGGCTGATGGTTTCGTCGGTCGTCCAGGCAATGTAGGTCTCATCATGGACGTCAATGGCGTCGGCATCCAGAATTCCCGTATCTGTGGTCAGCATCGTGTTTACAATGTAGGACATGTAAACCTGCCACTCTTCTTCCAGGTCCTGATACGCGGCAGGCGTCTCGCTCGTCAGTTCACTTCGGATATAAGCGAAGACCTGCTCTTCTTTCGCCAGGAAGGACTGGTAAACCCGCTGCTCCACGCTGCTGGCCTCGTCGGAAGACAAATGGGAGGCATCGATGACATTGTTCTCAAAAAGCGCATAATACGCATCGTATACCGGAATCCGAATATAATCGGAAGAAACGCTTTCCCGGTCGAAATCTTTTGCGTCGATCATGTTCGTCCAGACGATTCCGGCAATGACCTGCTCCAGGATATCGTAAGCCGCGATCTGCAGATCACGGTCGATGGTCAGGTAAATGTCATTTCCGGCCTGCGGGTTAATCTGGGAGTCCTCGGAGATGATCTTTCCCAGGTTGTCCACGTAGACGGTCTTGGAGCCTTTGGAACCCTGAAGTTCGGATTCGAAATATTGTTCCAGGCCGCTCTTGCCGACGATGTCATTGCTGGTGTAGTTTCCGCCCGCGGCGTTTAACTCCTCTAATTCTTCCGCGGAAATCTGCCCGGTATAGCCCAGAAGAGGGGCAAAATATTCGCTGTCTTCGTAGACGCGGATGGAATCCTCCACCACATCCACGCCCTGATAGACGTCTTTGTTTTCCATGATAATGGCGACGGTTTCTTCGTTAATATCTCTGGCGAGTTCGGTTTCCATGTATTTCTGGTAGCTGTTCGCCGCCACTTTGCTGCGCATGATGGTCAGCTTTAAGGTTTCCTCTTTGGTAAAGGAAGAAGGCAGATTATATTCCGCCAGTTCCGCTTCGGTATAATCGCCCAGAATCCCGTAGTAATCATCGGATACCAGCATGTCCATCATTTCCTGAGCGGTGGCGTTTAACTGTTCGTCGGTCAGGCTGCTGATATAGGACTCGCCGTAGATATCCGCTTTGAACCGCTGGAGATTAAAGCCGGATTTCGTGAAATAATATTCGCCGTTTTTGTCCAGGGCAATGCCAAAGTCGGTCAGGATCTCGTTTCCGTTATCTTCGATGACACGCAGAAGGCCGTACATACTGCTGTTCAGCGACAGGTTCTGCTCTTTCACGGAGTCGTAGGTTCCGGTGTCTTCGAAGGTGACGGTATAGGCCAATTGGTTGTAGGCCAGCGGGTTCCCGTCGCTGTCGTAGATCTCGCCCCTCGTGCTTTTTAAGGTCTTCTCTTTTTTGATCTTCAATGTAAAATTGTTCAGATAATCTTCCCCGTTCAGGATCTGAAGGTCAAACAGGCGGAATGCCAGAAGGAAGGCCATGAGAAAAAACAGCACGGTCAGGACAATGATTCTGGATCTGATTGCTTTTGATAAAGAGTCTTTTACATAATTAAACAAGGCTGTCTACACTCCTCCGTTCTCCTTTTTCCAGCCAGCGGTTCAGGCCCAGCAGCAGGCGGTAACAGCAGATCGTCAGGACAATCGTATAGATCACTTCCGGGATGATGATCCGCCCCAGATAATAAAAGAACTGGATCCTTCCGCGCATCAAAAACTGGAAAGCATACATGCAGATGCCATAGCCAAGGTCGCTTGCCGCGATCAGGGCAACGGGCATTTTAATATCGTCATCGTAAAAAATACGGCAGCAGAACCCGCACAGATAGCCAATCACAACGTAAAGCAGGGAGGTAAATCCCAGTACGCCGCCGTAGAAAAGGTCGCACAGAATCCCACAGAGAAACCCGGTGAACATCCCTTCCCGCTTTCCGCGCATCAGGCCAAAGGAAACCGTCAGGATAAGCAGCAGGTTCGGGGAAACACTGGCTATGGCGATTTGCTTTAACAACGTGCTCTGCAGAAGAAAACTTACAAAAATCAGGAGAATCATGACGATTCTTCGTTTCATTTCCGGCGTCTCCTTTCTTACTCTTCTTGGGATACCGTCTCAGACTGGTTTTCCTCTTCGGTAAGGCTTTCCGTCTGGATGACCATATCGGTCTCCGACTCTTCCTGGCGCTCCAGGGCGTCGGCGCCGGAGGTGTCTTTTAAGTCTTTGATTACCAGAACCTCCCGCAGATGGAGGAAGTCCACCACCGGGGTGATGTAGCCGGATTTCGTCAGGTTATTGGAATCCATGGAGATCTCGCTGATGTAGCCGATCAGGATTCCGGGCAGATAACGGTCGCTGATATCGGAAGTCACGACTTTGTCGCCTTCGGTGACCCGGTCGGCGGCATCGGTAAGTTTCACCAGGTTGATCTTTCCTTCGTCGATCAGACGCAGGTCGCCGGCAATGATGCAGGTGTCGGAGGTCTTGGAGACCATGGCGCTGACGTTGCTGGAGTCGTCGATGATGGCGCGGACGGTGGCCCAGTTGGGGCCCACGTCGGTGACAATGCCTACGAGGCCGCCGTTTGCGATGACGTTGCAGTCTACCTGGATGCCATCGTTCGTCCCTTTGTCTATGGTAAAGAGGTTGAACCAGTTCCCGGTGTCTTTGGCCGTGATCCTGGCTCCTACCATCTCATATTCCGCGTACTGTTCCCGAAGTTCCAGCAGGTCGCGCAGCCGCTCCAGTTCTTCCTGGTTCTGTAAGAGCTGGCTGTTTTCTGCCGTCAGATTGTCGACTTTTTCCTGAAGTTCTTTATTCTCTGCCGCCAGGCTTACGGAGTCTTTGAAATAGTCCCCTTTGTCTGCGATCCAGTTTCCGATTTCATTCATCCCCTTCTGGATGGGGGTGAGGACGTAGCCGGCCACGTATTTTAAAGGGCCGGTGGCCATGTCCGTGGTGAAGGTCAAAAAGATCAGCCCGCAGCATACGACGCACAAAATGAGAAAGACAGATTTACTTTTCATGGAGTCGTTTGATTTCTTTTTCATAAAAGCTCCTCTTTTAAATGGTATTTCCGGCAAATTCTTTCAGTGAAAAGCAGAGGGTTTTCCGAAGGGCGGGATCGTTCATGATCCGGACAAGCCCCCGGACGCCGCAGGATACCGGGTCCTGAACATTGTAGACCGGGATTTCCAGTTCGCTCTGCATGGACCAGGCCAGCCCCGGAATCTGGGAAACGCCCCCGGTCAGGTAAATGCCGGCCTTGCGGATATCGGCAAGGAGCTGGGGCGGCGTGCGCTCCAGCATCGTGTGGACGGCCTCCGTGATCTGCTCGATGGTTTCGAGGATCGCGACGCTGACCGACAGGGCGGAAATCTCTTTCGCAGCGGGAAGGCCCGTCACCGTATGAATGCCGTAGATCTTCGCGGATTTTTCCGGAATCTGGCCAATGCTGGCCATGGTATTTTTCAATTCTTCGGCGGTTCGGCTTCCGATGTGAAGCTGGTACTGGCGGCGGACCATGCCGGCGATTTCCTCATCCAGCTTCTGGCCGCCCAGGCGCAGCACCCGGTTCAGGATGATTTTCCCTTCCGAGATCACGGAAATCTCGGTGTGGCCGCCCCCCAGGTTTACGATCATGTTCCCGGAGGGGTCGTCCATGGGCATCCCTAGGCCGGCCGCGTCGGCGATTCCTTTTTCGACCATCCAGATGCGTTTGGCGCCAAGGCCGCCGCTTAGGATCTTGTAGTAGGCACGCCGCTCCACCTGGGAGATGTCCGAGGGGGCGGTGACGTACAGGTTCGGGTGCTTGGTAAAGAAAGTGGCGAATTTTTTCACCAGGTAGGCCAGGATCAGCTCCTGGTTTTTCCCTTCCGCAAGGGCGCCGTCCCGGACGGGGTAGCCTGCGTAGACGTCTGCGGGGGCTTTTTCGAAGATTTCCCAGGCCCTGTCCCCCAGGGCAATGACGTGGGTCTTCTGACGGATGGCTATGATGTTTTTTTCGCACAGATACTGCTTTTCGCGGTTGTCTGTGATCTTGATGGCGTCGCTTCCGAGGTCGACCCCGCAGGTTCTTTTCAGGGACATAAAATTTTTTCCTCTCTCATACTGACATAGGTGTGGTCGCCCAGGATCACGTGATCCATCAGGTGGATGCCGATCAGTTCTCCGGCCTGGGCGACGCGTCTGGTCAGCCAGATGTCATCCTGGCTGGGCGTGGGGTCGCCGCTTGGGTGGTTATGTACGAGAACGATGGTGACGGCCTGGTAGTGCAGGGCTTCCAGGAAGATTTCCCTGGGGGAAATCAGGGAGCCGGAAACGGTTCCTTTGGATATTACTTTTTCGCCCAGGAGCTTGCAGCGGGTGTTCAGCATCATCAGGACGATCTGTTCCTGGCCGCTGTGACGGAAATCTTCCATATAGTAGTCGGCGATGGTGGACGGGTGCTCGAAGCGAAGGCCGTCCGCGTGGGTGGCTTTCGCGATTCGCCTGGAGAGTTCCAGGATGCACTGGATCTGGATCGCTTTTACTTTTCCGATGCCATGGATTTTCATCAGATCGTTTACGGTAAGGTGATGAAGGCCCAGCAGGCCTTTGGGGGCTGCGGAGGCGTTCAGGACAGATTTGGACAGGTCCAGGGCGGAGATGCCCTGGGCGCCGGTTCTTAGGATAACCGCCAGAAGTTCTGCGTCTGTGAGTGCCTGGGTGCCGAATCGCAGAGTTTTTTCGTATGGTTTTTCATCTTGAGGTAGTTGTTTCATGGTTTTTGGCATACGCGTTTGGGCCCTCTCCCGGACTTCAAATGGAATGCTCATGGTAGTAAGTTTCATTTTAGCATACATTTAAAATAATGTATACACTTTGAATCTTAATTTTTTGTTATCCTCGGTGGGGTGTTTCTGTTCACACATCGCCAGCTCGTTCTCGTTTTTAACCGCTAAAGCATAACCGGACGTCACCGTGCCGTCGAAAACCTTCCGGGGAACGGGGCAACGTCATCGTCAAACTTCCCCTAACTGCGACTAAGCCACTCAGGAGAGCCTTCGTGGCTAAGTCTTAGTAAGGGGCGATTTCGACTCTTCCTAGAACCGCCCCTCGAAACACGTCCCCGGAAGATTTCCGACTTCACGGTAACTGTATATAGACGACTGGTAAGTGCAGAAAGGCTGGCGCTGTTGTGAACGTTCACCTGGAACCGCACGGCGTGAAGCGGCGGATCAGGGCCTCGGCGGTTTTGATGCCGTCCATGGCGGCGGAGGTGATTCCTCCGGCGTAGCCTGCGCCTTCGCCGCAGGGGTAGAGGCCGCCGATGCTGCTCTCCATGCGGTCGTTTCGCAGGATGCGCACCGGGGAGGAGGTGCGGCTTTCGACGCCGGAGAGGAGGGCGTCGGGGCGGTCGAAGCCTTTGATGGTCTGGCCGCAGTCCAGGATGCCTTCCTGGAGGGAGCGGGCAAGGGGTTCGGGGAAGCAGGCGCGCACGTCGGAGAGCTCCCAGAGCCCGCAGATCTGCGGTTCGACGCTGCCAAGTGTCTGGCTCTTGACTCCATTGCAGAAATCGGAAAGAAGCTGGACGGGAACTTTACCTTGCGCGGCCTGAAAGGCCATGGTTTCCAGCTTCCGCTGAAATTCCATGCCGGCCAGGACGTGTTCGGAGCCAAAGTCGGCGGGCGTCACGGTGACGACCATGGCGCTGTTGGCATTTTTCCCGCCGCGGTCATGAAAGCTCATGCCGTTGACGGCCAGACGGCCTTCTTCCGAGGACGCATTGACCACATAGCCGCCCGGACACATGCAGAAAGAATAGACGCCGCGGCCATTCTTCAGGTTCCTGGTCAGTTTATAGTCGGCCGCCGGAAGCAGGCTGCCGCGGGGCTGTCCATACTGGGAAAGGTCGATCATCTCCTGGGGATGCTCGATCCGCACGCCCACCGCGAAGGACTTCTGCTCCATTGGAACCAGCTTTTCGGAAAGCATCCGGAAGGTATCCCTGGCGCTGTGGCCGATTGCCAGCACCAGTACCCGGCATTCCATGCGCTCCCTGCCGTTTAACTCGATTTCCGACACGGCCCCATCTTTCAGAAAAAGATCCGTCATCTGCGTTCCAAACCGGATTTCCCCGCCGAGGGAACAAATCTCCTCACGGATATGCACCACTACATTTTTTAAGATATCCGTTCCGATATGCGGCTTATTCAGATAGAGGATTTCCTCCGGTGCACCCGCCTCCACAAAGCCTTTCAGCACATAAAAATTTCTTCCGGATACGTCTTTCACAGCCGTATTCAGCTTCCCGTCCGAAAACGTCCCTGCCCCGCCCTCTCCGAACTGGACGTTGGAGGAAGGATCCAAAACGCCTGTTTTCCAGAAAGCATCGACTTTCTGCTGGCGCGTCTGAACATCTTCTCCACGTTCAAGCAGAATGGGACGGTATCCCATCCGTGCCAGAACCAGCCCGCAGAAAAGCCCCGCAGGCCCGGTTCCGACGATCACCGGCCGGGTTCCCATCTCTTCCGTTCCGGGTTTGGGGTATTCATAAGTCTTGGGGGAAGCCAGGGAAACCCCCGGTTTTTGCTTCTTTAAAACGGCGCTCTGTTTTGCGGTTTTGACGTCGATCACATAACTGTAAAATAGCCTGGGCTTTTTTCGGGCATCCAGGGACTTTTTCCGGATTTCATAAGAAATCAGCCAGTCCTCCGGGATCGAAAGAGCCTTTAAAATCGCCTGCCGCATGTCCTGTTCCGTATGGTCACAAGGAAGCTTTAACTGCTGAATTCGAATCATGTTTTCTCAACTCCTGCGTTTTTTCCGGCGATTGCCCCGGTGCTCCAGGCCCACTGCAGGTTATAGCCCCCGCAGGGTCCGTCCGCATCCAAAAGCTCGCCTGTCAGATACAGCCCCGGCGCAATCTTCGATTCCATGGTTTCCGTATAGATTTCCGTCAGCGGAATGCCGCCGCTGCACACCTGGGCCGCCTCAAAGGATTTCGAACCGGACACTGTCAGGCGAATGGCCAGAGCGGCGTCCAGGATCCGGCGGATGCTCCCGCTTTCTGCCGCCTGGTTCCCCTTGAATCCGGCTCGTTTTATAAGGAAGGAAACCAGTTTTTTCGGAAAGAGTCCGGTGAAAAGTTCTTCGTTCGTCCTTCCGGGGTGCGTCTTCAGGCTGGTTTCCATCGTTTCCAGAATCGTCTTTGTGTCTGCTTTTCCCAAAAGATTCACGGACAGGAAGGGGATTTTCTTCTGCTCCAGCGCACAGACCGCATAGCGGCTGATCTGGAAAATCACAATTCCGGAAACGCCGTAGCCCGTCCATTGCAGTTCCCCTTCGGATTCGTACCGCTTTGTTTCTATTTGGAGCGTCACTTTGGCCGGACAGCGCACACCGTCCAGGGCCCGGATATCGGAATCCGAAACCTTCAACGGAACCAATGCGGGGAGCGGTTTTTGTATGCGGTGCCCGGCCATTTTGGCCAGTTCATAGCCGCTTCCATCCGAGCCAGTCGCCGGGGCGGCCTTGCTCCCGCAGGCGAGAATCACCCGGTCTGCGTCGTATTCCCAGGTTTCGGTACGGATTTTCCAGCCGGAAGCGGTTCGGCGAATCTGGGTTACGCGCTCCCGGCATTTGAGTTTCACCTTCCATCTGGCCGCTTCCAGAAGCAGGATCTCCAGAACCGTCGCCGCCTGCCCCGAAGCGGGGTACAGGCCGCCCTCCTGTTTTTCGGTGGTAAACAGGCCAAAGGAGGTAAAATCCTCCAGGGTTTTTTCCGGCGGATACTGGTCAATCACCGCTTCCGCTCTCTCTGGAGTCTGGCTTCGGTAAATGCCCTTGTCCTGGGCGAAGCGGTTTGTGAGGTTGCAGCGCCCGTTTCCGGTGGTCAGAAGCTTTTTGCCCGGTTTTTCCATGGCTTCCAGGACGGTGACGGCGGCTCCGGCTTTGGCGGCGTGGATGGCGGCCATCAGCCCGGAAGCGCCTGCCCCGATTACAAATACACGCATGAGGTTCCTCCTTTTCGTGAGGGAAGCGGTTTATTGCCTCAGGTCTGCCATTCCCGCCTCAACCAGTTTCTGCAATGCCATCAGGATTCCGAGTTTTGCATGGGGCCAGGTAAGCCCGCCCTGGAAATAAACGGCATAGGGCGGTTTGATCGGGCCGTCCGCACTCAATTCAATGGAAGAACCCTGGACAAAGGCTCCCGCCGCCATGATCACGTCGCTGTCATAACCCGGCATCGCCCACGGCTCCGGCGTCACGTAGCTGTCCACTGGCGCGGCGGCCTGAATCCCTTTGCAGAACGCAATGACGCCTTCCGGCTTTCCAAAGGTCACGGCCTGGATAATGTCGTGGCGGCTTTCGCTCCCGTTAGGCACCACCGGAAAGCCCAGTTTTTCAAAAATGTTCGCGGCGAAAATGGCGCCTTTCAGGGCCGCGTTTACCACGGTCGGCGCTAAGAAAAGCCCCTGGTAGAAAGATTTGTTCACCCCAAGGGTGGCCCCCACTTCCCGGCCAAGGCCCGGTGTGGTCAGGCGGTACGCCGCGTTTTCGATACATTCCGTGGTTCCGGCGATGTAGCCGCCAATGGGTGCAAGACCGCCCCCCGGATTCTTGATCAGGGAGCCGACCACCATGTCCGCCCCTACATCCGAGGGTTCGATGGTCTCCACAAATTCGCCGTAGCAGTTATCGACCATGCAGATCAGATCCTTCCGCACCGTCTTGACACAGGCGATGGCTTCCCCGATTTTCGCAACGGAAAGGGTCGGGCGGGTCTGATAGCCCTTGGAACGCTGGATTGCCACCAGCTTTGTTTTCGGGTTAATCGCTTTTTTGATCCCTTCGAAATTAAAGTTTCCGTCCGGAAGCAGGTCTACCTGCCGGTATGTGATGCCGTACTCCGCAAGCGACCCCTTCGACGGCCGGATTCCAATCACTTCTTCCAGTGTGTCATAGGGTTTTCCCGAAATGCTCAGGAGTTCGTCCCCCGGACGCAAATTTCCGGCGAGGGCAATTCCCAGCGCATGGGTTCCGCAGGTAATCTGCGGGCGCACCAGAGCCGCCTCGGTGTGGAAAACGGAAGCATAGACGTCTTCCAACGTATCCCTTCCGATATCGTTATAGCCATAACCGCTGGTGGAGCCTAAATGTTCCATGCTCACCCGGTTTTTCTGCATGGCCTGAATCACCTTTAATTGATTGTATTCCGTTGTTTCGTCAAGCGCGGCGAACCGCTCCTTCAGCGAATCCAGGACGGTTTCCCCGAACTGCAGGACTTCGCTGCTGATTCCCATTTCTTGATAGAGTGTTTCCTTTGTCATGTTTCCAATGCCTCGATAATATGTTTTTCTTTTAAGAGATCTGTCATGTATCGCAGAATTTTTTCTTCGTCATAACCAAAAGAAGGCTTATCCACCCAGGTGACATCCCGTTCCCGGCGAAACCAGGTGAGCTGGCGCTTGGCGAAATGCCTTGTATCCCGTTTTAGGATGTAAACCGCTTCGTCAAGGGTCGTCCGGCCTTCCAGATAGTCTAAAATTTCTTTATAGCCGAGCCCCTGCATGGAGACCATGTCCCGCGTGCAGCCTTTTTCTTTCAGGCGGCGCACTTCTTCGACCAGGCCGTTTTCGAGCATCTTGTCGACGCGCTGGTCAATGCGTTTGTAGAGCCTGGAACGCTCGTCGTTCAGGACGAAATAGCAGAAATTGTAAGGGGACTCTTTCTGGCGCTCCTGCTCATTGTGCCGCGAAATCGGTTCTCCGGTTTCGTGAAAATATTCCAGGGCACGGATCACGCGTTTGATGTTGTTTGCATGAATCTGTTCCGCCGAAACGGGATCCGCTTCCCGAAGCATTGCGTGCAATGCCTCCGCGCCGTTTTTCTGTGCAAAGTCCTCCAAAAACTGGCGGTAACTCTCGTCCGACCCGTGTTCCGTAAAGTCGATATCGTAGAGAACGGCCTGGATATAAAATCCCGTTCCGCCGGTCAGAATGGGGATTTTCCCGTGGCTTCGGATTTCTTCCATGCATTTTTTCGCATAGGCCTGAAAGCTTACCACATGAAATTCTTCCCAGGGTTCCAGAATGTCAATCATGTAATGGGGCACGCCCTGCATTTCTTCCGGCCGGATTTTGGCGGAACCGATATCCATGCCTTTGTAGACCTGCATGGAATCGGCGGAAATGATTTCGCCGCCGACGGCTTTGGCAAGGGCGATGGACAGTTCGGTTTTCCCCACGGCGGTGGGGCCTGTGAGGATGAGAAAAGGCTGTTTCATCTTTTATACAATCCTTTTGAATTTCTTTTCCAGTTCATATTTTGTCATGGCGACAATGGTCGGACGGCCATGGGGACAGTTATATGGATTCTCCAGGGTCATCAGCTCATCAATCAGCGCGTGGACTTCCGGAAGGGACAGGGTGTGGTTGCCCTTGACGGCTGCTTTGCAGGACATGGATGCAATTTTTTCGTTGATCATGTCTGCGGCCACGCGCCCGGTTTGGCCTTCCAGGCTGTCCAGCATTTCTAGGAACAGGTCTTTCTGGGCAATGCCGCAGAGGTTGTCCGGCACGGCGCGGATGGAATAGTCGGAGCCGCCGAAGTGCTCGATTTCGAAGCCGATCTGGGTGAAGTTGTCCATGTATTGCTTCAAAAGGGCCTCTTCCTGGAGGGAGAGGGTCAGCACGATGGGCGGGCAGAGCTGCTGGGAGGTGTATTCCCTGGTTTCCAGGCTCTTCATGGTGCGTTCGAAGAGGACTTTTTCGTGGGCGGCGTGCTGGTCGATGATGTAGAGGGAGTCGCGGAATTCGACAAGCCAGTAGGTGTCGAAAAGCTGGCCGATGATTTTGTGTTCTTTGACGTTTTCCTTGCTCAGGAGCTTTTCGTCAAAGAGGTTTAGCTGTTCGGCCTGGGCGGGCAGTTCTGGGGCGGCGGGGACTCCCGTTTCCGGCGCTCCGCCCGCGGCTCTCAGATTTTCCGCTCCAGGTGCTTTTTCCGGCACAGACGCTTCTCCGGCTGACCGTTCTGCTCCTGCTGCCCCGCTCATGCCCGGTACTTTTTCCAGCTCCGGCGCTGTGGGGCTCCCCGCATTCATTTCAGAGACACTTCCTGTCCCTGCGTTTTCCACGGCCTTCTCCGTCTCAGGCACCACCGCCGCCGACTTCGGCGGCCTTAACACCCCCTTAAACCCTTCCCGCACCGGCCCGAAATCCTCCGGCTTCTTCTTCAGATACGGAATCTCCTCCCGCACCTGCGCCATCCGCCTCGTCTCAAAAGGCTCCGGAATCGAAATCCCCTTGGGCGGCTGCTTCGCCGGCCCCGGCTGCGCCTTCTTCTCCTCTCCAAAACTGGCCCTGGGAATCAGCTCCTTATGCGTCAGCGCCTCCCGAACCGCCTCGCAGACAAACCGGTACACGCCCTCATTGTCCGAAAAACGAAGCTCCATCTTCGTCGGATGCACATTGATATCCAGCAGATCCCCGTTCATTTTCAGATGAAGGGCCGTAAACGGATACTTATGCTGCATCATAAAATTCTTATAAGCATCCTCAATCGCCCGGTACAGAATCGCACTCTTCATATACCGTCCATTGATAAAATAATTCTCCAGATTCCGGTTCCCCCTGGAAATCACAGGCTTCCCGATGAACCCGTCCAGCTTGGCAAACGCGCACTCCGCATGCACCTCACAGAGATTTCCGGCAATTTCACGCCCGTAAATCCCGTAAATAACATCCTTCAGGTTTCCATTGCCCGACGTAAACAGACGGGTCTGGTTGTTGTTGATAAATTTGAACGCAATCTCCGGATGCGACAATGCCATCCTCTCGATCAGGTCGTTGACATACCCCGCTTCCGTCATGGCCGATTTCAGGAATTTCCGCCGGGCAGGCGTATTGTAGAACACATTGCGAACCAGAAACGTCGTCCCCTCCGGCACGCCAACCTCGTCCAGGGACTGTTCCTTTCCGCCCTCGATCACATACCGCACCCCCGTCAGGCCTCCGGCCGTCTTCGTGAGCAACTCCACCTGGCAGACTGCGGCGATACTGGAAAGCGCCTCTCCGCGAAACCCCAGGGAAGCCACATTCAGCAAATCTTCCACTCTGGTGATCTTACTCGTGGCATGGCGCAGGAACGCCAGCGGAACCTGATCCGCCGCGATCCCCTCCCCATTGTCCGTGATCCGGATAAAGGAAATCCCGCCTTCCCGGATCTCCACGGTAATCGCGTTCGCCCCCGCATCGATGGCATTTTCCACCAGTTCCTTCACCACGGAAGCAGGCCGCTCGATCACTTCGCCCGCCGCAATCTTATCAATCGTACTCTGGTCAAGTACCGCAATCTCTCTCATTGCCCTCACCACCTGTTGCGCAGTTTATTCTGGAGCCGGTAAATGGTGTTTAAAGCCTCCACCGGCGTCAGAGTGCTGACCTCAATCTCATTCAGTTCCTTAATAATATCCTGCTCGCTGACCGTATCGAAGAGCGACATCTGCTCCAGATCAACCTGGTCATATTTTTTCTTCTTTTGCTTGGGCTTCGCGCCTACGGCGGAAATTTCCTTAGCTTTCGTGGTAATGTCCGCATCCCCCAGTTCTTCCGCCAGCTCCTTGGCCCGCTCGATCACCGAATCCGGCACGCCTGCCAGCTTCGCCACCTGGATGCCGTAGCTGCGATCCGCGCCGCCCTTGACGATCTTGCGCAGGAACACGATATCGTCGCCTTTTTCTTTCACGGCAATGCAGTAATTGTTCACGCCGGAAAGCTTCCCTTCCAGTTCCGTCAGCTCGTGGTAATGGGTCGCAAACAGGGTCTTCGCCCCTAAAAGCTTCGGATTGCTGATGTGTTCCACCACCGCCCAGGCAATGCTCAGGCCGTCGAAGGTACTGGTGCCCCGCCCGATCTCATCCAGGATCAGGAGGCTTTTCGAAGTGGCATTGCGCAGGATATTGGCAACCTCCGTCATCTCCACCATAAAGGTACTCTGCCCGCTGGCCAGGTCGTCCGACGCGCCCACGCGGGTGAAAATCCGGTCAACGATCCCGATATTCGCACTCTGGGCCGGAACGAAGGAACCGATCTGAGCCATCAGCACAATCAGGGCCGTCTGCCGCATATAGGTGGATTTTCCGGCCATATTCGGGCCGGTGATGATGGAAATCCGGTGTGCGCCATTGTCCAGAAAGGTATCGTTGGCAATGAACATGTCGTTCGGAATCATCTTTTCGACCACCGGATGGCGGCCGCTTTTGATATCAATGACGCCTTTTTCATTCATTTTCGGGCGGCTGTACTGGTTCCGCTCCGCGACCGCCGCCAGGGAAGCGAACACGTCAATCAAAGCCACCGCCCGCGCCGTGCCCTGGATACGTACAATTTCTTCGGCGACCTTGTCCCGGACTTCCGCAAACAGGTCGTATTCCAGGGAAAACAGCTTGTCTTCCGCACCCAGAATCATATCTTCCAGTTCTTTCAGTTCCGGGGTAATGTAGCGCTCCGCATTCGTCAGGGTTTGTTTTCTCGTGTAATAATCCGGAACCATGTCTTTGTAGGAGTTGGTCACTTCCAGATAATAGCCGAATACTTTGTTGAATTTGACCCGCAGATTTTTGATGCCGGTTTTTTCTCGTTCTTTTGCCTCCAGTTCCGCAAGCCAGGTCTTGCCCTCGGTCTTTGCGTGGCGGAGTTTGTCGATTTCTTCGTTATAGCCTTCTTTGATGATCCCGCCCTCTTTGATGGCAATGGGCGGATCGTCCATAATCGAGACGTCGATCAGGGCGCAGAGGTCTTCCAGGCTGTCAAGCTCGCTTTCCACCCTCTTCAGCAGCTCGCTTGTGAACCCCTGAAGCAGATATTTGATATGCGGGAGCATGGAAAGGGAGGTTTTGAAGGCGATCATGTCTCTGGGATTGGCAGATTTATAGCTGATTTTACTGATCAGGCGTTCCAGGTCGTAGATGGGGTTTAAATATTCCCGGATCTCTTCTCTGGAAATAGCGTTTTCTTTCAGTTCGGAAACCGCATCCAGGCGGCGTTCGATCTCCGCTTTGTCGATCAGGGGCTGTTCCAGGAAGCTGCGCAGCATACGGGCGCCCATGGCCGTCCTGGTCTTATCCAGAACCCAGAGGAGGGAGCCGCGTTTCTGTTTTTCCCGGAGGGTTTCGCAAAGCTCCAGATTCCGCCGGCTGGAACTGTCGATGATCATAAATTTCCCCGTCACGTAAGGGACGATCCGGGTGAGGTTCGCGATGGAGGTTTTCTGGGTTTCCATCAGGTATTTCAGCAATGCGCCGGCGGCGATGGCGCCGCAGTTATAGTCGCCGATCCCAAGGCCCTGGAGATTCGCGACATGGAAATGCTCCAGCAGCGTTTTTTTGCACAGGTCGTCGTCGAAATACCAGGGTTCCAGGGAGTAGACGGAGATTCCCAGGCGGCTTTTCAGGTCTTCCAGATCCATGCCGCTGACGTAAAAGGATTCGTTGCAGATGATTTCCGACGGGGAAAATTTCGTGATCTCGTCGAAGAGCTTTCTGTCCGAATCCAGTTCTGTCACCAGGTAGTCCCCGGTGCTGATATCTGCAATGGAGACGCCGTAGCGGTCTGCCAGGCAGACAATGCACATGATGTAGTTGTTTCGGGTTTCGTCCAGGGCTAAGGGATTGAGGTTCGTCCCCGGTGTGACGACCCGGATTACTTCGCGTTTAACGATTCCTTTGGCCAGCTTGGGGTCTTCCACCTGTTCGCCGATGGCGACTTTGTAGCCTTTGGAAACCAGTTTATTTAAATAGGTATCAACGGCATGATAGGGGACGCCGCACATGGGGGCGCGCTCTTCCAGGCCGCAGTCTTTTCCGGTGAGGGTGATTTCCAGTTCTTTGGAGGCGGTGATGGCGTCGTCGAAGAACATTTCGTAGAAATCGCCGAGGCGGTAAAAGAGGATGCAGTCTTTGTATTGTTTTTTGGTGTCCAGGTATTGCTGCATCATTGGTGTCAGTGCCATAATATTTTTACAGCTCCTTTATGCATTCTTTTGTAACGTTAATAGAATCCGTTGTTACTGTTCACTCGTACCTCGTTCCAGTAACGATTCACAGGCTCATTTTAAGTTTTGCTTCGCAAAAGAGCCTGCTCACACCTGTATCACGTTCTTACGTACCTGAGCAGCTAAGTGCTCAGGTACTGTCTGAATAGTAACAATCCGTTCCTTATCATACCAAATTTTTGTTTTTTTTTCAAGCTTGGAAATGAAACAGAAATCGGGGATTCACGCGCCAGTCTTTTTTCCACGGTTCATCCCAAAGAACGCGATGACACAGACAATGACCGATACAAGCGACCCCGTCGCCGTAGCAAGACCCATTGGCAGCAAAGTGTCCGGAAACCATTTCGAGGTCAGATAGACGCCCGGAACCCGCACCAGCAAAATCGCGATGATATTATGGAAAAACGACAGCTCCGATCTCCCGCAGGCGCAGAAATAACCGCTGAAGCTGAAATGGATTCCCGCGAAAATACAGTCCCAAATATATCCCCGCAAGTATTGTCCGCCTGCCAGAATCACCGCGGCGTCCGTTGTGAACAGGCCGACCACCGGCTCCGCGATAAATTGAATGAGAAGGGCTGCAAGCAATCCGAATCCGGCTGCAATCCGAACGGCATAGCGCAGGATTTCTTTAGCCCGCTGCGGTTTGCCCGCCCCAATGTTCTGTGCCCCCAGCGCCGATACCGTGGACAGCATGGACGAAGGCACCAAAAACAGAAAGCTTATGACCTTTTCGACGATTCCCACCGCTGCCGCGTCGGTTAAGCCGCGCCGGTTTGCGATCATTGTAATGATGAGAAAGGCAATCTGAATGAAGCCGTCCTGAAGGCTGATGGGAATCCCGATTTTCAGGATTTTGCCCATAATGGCTCTCCGGGGTTTGAAGTTCGCTCTGCGGAGCGTGATCCCCATTTTTCGTTTTCGGATAACGGCCAGCGACAGAACCACACTGACGGTCTGAGAAAGGGTGGTTCCAAGCGCCGCGCCTGCCGGCCCCAGCCGGAAAACTCCCATAAACAGATAATCCAGCGCAATATTGACGACACAGGCAACGGCAATGAAATACATGGGGCTTTTGGAATCGCCCATTCCGCGGAAGATGGAACTGATCAAATTGTAGGCTGTAATAAAGGGGATGCCAAGAAAACAGATCGTCAGATAAGCCATTGTCCCCGAAACGGCTTCTTCCGGCGTCGCCATCACGGAAACGATCGGCTTCACAAACGCCAGCAGCACGGCCGCCAGCAGGACCGACAACGCCATAAAAAGCGTCACCGAATTGCCAATGTCCCATGCGGCCTGCTCTTTCTTTTTGGCCCCAATGGCTTGCCCGATGCTTACCGTCGTTCCCATCGCAAGCCCCACAAGCATGACCGTCAGCATGTGCATAACCTGGCTTCCAACCGACACCGCCGTTGTGCTCGCCACCCCTTCAAACTGGCCGATGATAAATAAATCCGCCATGCCGTATAAGGTCTGTAAAAAATAGGATAACAGATAGGGCAGGGAGAACAGAAGAATATTTTTCAACACACTGCCCTTCGTAAAATCTCTTTCCATCGTATTTTGTCTGTTTTTCTCTTTTTGTTCTTTCTTTCTCGAAAATCAAACAGACATTTCACCTCCTTGCGTCCAATTATAAACTCTATAACGATTGCAGAGTCAATAGGCGGCGTCGGTTTTCGAAAAATTTAGGGGAAACCTTTTTGAAAGGATTCCCCTAATTTTTACGGACTTTTACTTTTTCTTAATAGAAGCTTTTTTGTCCAGTCCCGCTGCGCGCAGCAGTTTCGACAGTTTCGCATACTGGGCCTTGGGGACGGTCACGGTGGTATTTGCTGCTGTCCCGGAAAATGCTTTGGCTCCAATGGATGTAATCGTTTTCGGCAGTACAAAGTTCTTTGCCTTTTTGCAGTCTTTAAAGGCGTTCGCACCAATGCTGGTCACCCGGAAGGTTGTTTTTCCAATTTTTACGCGTTCCGGAACCGTATATTTTGCAAGGCTCTTGCTGGTTACGCCGGTTACCTGGACGGTTCCGTTTTTCGAATCGGATTTTGTGACTTTGTACTTCAGGCCGCTGACGGTGGCCGTATAGCCTTTTTTCGGAAGTTCCGGCGTCCAGACGGCTTTGACGGTCAGGTTTTTCGTTACCTTTTTAAAGGAGGCGCTCCAGCTTAAAACGTAGCCTTTCTTTGTCAGGCTGGGCGCTTTGGCAGCTTTGCCGTTGGTGACGTACTGGGTCTTGACGGTTTTGCTTCCATTTTTGAAGGTGACGGTCCAGATTTTTGTGCCGGAAGTGTCCTGCACCTTCATTTTGGATGTAAAGCCGGTCGATGCGGTCAGCAATTTCTTATAAGCGGAAAGCTTACTCTTTGGAACGACAATGGCCGCGCTGGAGGAAATCCCTTTCAGGGCATTTTTCCCAATGCTCTTCAAAGCCGTCCCCTTCACTGTGATCTTGGTCAGTTTCTTGTCCTGGCTGAATGCCGTTTTCCCGATCTTGGTCACGTTTTTCCCGATTGTGACTTTTTTTAGTTTGGTCATGCCTTTGAAAGCATTGTCGCCTATGGCTGTTACTTTCAGGGTGACGCCACTTATTTTTACGGTGGCCGGGATCGTGACGGAGGTAGCGGTTTTGCTCTTTGGCGCAACCACCGTGGCTGTTCCGGTACTGCCGGAAAGTTTGGTTACTTTGTACTTCAGGCTGCCGCTTGTATAGGTTCCTTTAACTTTCAGGGTACTCGTGCTGGTATCGACGGTTTCGTCAAATACGCCGTTGTTTTTGGAGCTGGTTTTTACCTGAAGGGTTGCGTTTTTTGTGGGAATCTGGTAGGTTTTGGTGCTGTCAATATCCGTGGCCGCAATGGTCTGCGTTTTCGGATTATCCAGTTCGCCATTGGAATTTTCGGTTCCCTTTTTCTGTTCTACGGATAGTTTGGTCGTGCCTGTGATCTGAATGTCCGAGTCGCTCCGGGTGATTTTGGCGGGCTTCCCGGCGGTGGTTGTGCCGGTGATCACGGCCACTTCTACCTGGTCGGAATTTTCCGATGCATTGTAGCAGGCAGCTTCAAAGGAGGCTGCCTTGTCGGAAGTTACCTGAAGCGTGCTTACTCCGCTGTCCTGTACATTGAATGTAAGGTCGGATGTGCTCTGGACGGTTACTGTGACCGCATGGTACGGCGAGGCGACGGAGATTTCCGTACCTTTCGGAACGTCTTTTAAAACGATGTCTTTTGTTCCTTCGATCCAATATTGGAATGTATTGGAAGAGGTTCCTGTGCCGTTTGAGGTGGAAAGCGGGCTTGCGTAGCTTCCAAGGTTTTTGGTTACCAATGCGTCGATATCTGTTGTGTTTGAGCTGGACAGGATGTTCAGCAGACGGCAGTTTTCTTCTGAAACCACATTGCCCAGCGGGCCGTCTTCGATCCATTCTTCGATAAGCTCTTTAAATTTTTCTGCGGTCTGCGTTTCATACGTAATGTCATACTTGTCAGAGGAATAGGTGTCCCCATAAGACCAGGATGCATATTTGCCCTTCGAAATATCATAGTTCAGAATCAGGGTCTTTTCTTCTCCAGGATAGTTCGGATCATAAATCCGAACTGTCTTCTGGTGTTCTTTTTGGTTATAGTCTTTCAGGCCCACCGCAAAAATTTCATGTCCCTCTTTCTCATCATTTATCATTTTAACCATAACTGGAGCGCCCGTATGCCCGTAATCCGCAAGTGCATCAAGCAGTCCTTCCAGGTCATTTTTATTCTTTGTTGATTCCTTGGTAGCTGAAAACGTATGCTGGTATGCCTGCCCGTATTTCCAGAGTTCCCATACGCTCATCCCAAGTGTGGTGCTCTGTGTCCTGGTAATATTCTGACTTTTAATTTCCGACAAAAATTCGACTCCGAAAGATCCTTTTTCCGGCGCCTGATAAATCAGAGAGGACAGTCCGGAAAGAACCATTCCATAGCATAATCCTTTGCTGTTTTTATTGCTGCTCCATAGAAGCTTTGCATAGGCTTTGCCGAAAATTTTATCGTAGTATTCTTTTTCTACGGTATCCGGAGGATTCGTAGCTCCCCAAAGATCTTCTGCCATCACTGAGGGAAGCTTCAGTCCCACTCCATAGATTCCATCCTGATAAATGGCTCCATTCTCTTTAATGGCCAAGCCGTTGCCTGCATTAGACGCCATATCAAAATCAAACACATTGTCCGCTACTTTTTCATAGCCCTTGCTTTCATAGGAAGCATGATAAAAACTCCTCCAGAGTTCGCCGTCAGCCGTCAGCACTACAGAATAGAGGCCTCTTATAGAATTATTTGTACAGGCCCACATTTTTTTAATGCGTTTTCCGTTAAGCGGATTGTCGACCTGGGTGGGAGCGCTTTGAACATACGCCCGTTTAGAATAACTATACGAGGAAGCCCATTTCCAGATCGTTCCATCCGTTTTCACCGCGTAAACAATATTTAAGTTTTCCGAAGGGCATACGGATTCCACTTGGCTCAGGATTTTTATCGGGGTAGCATGCATTTCAACGTTTACGTCTCCAAGAGGTGCTTTAGAAGATCCCCAGCCCCAAAGTTCGCCATTTTCTTTCAGCGCGAGTCCGTAATTACTATCCATATATACGTACTTCACGCCCTCCATAATTTTTGTGGGAACGCAGGTGCTGTCATATGTCCCGTTTCCAAGACGGCCACTACTATTTTTCCCCCAGGTCCAAAGGCTTCCGTCTTCCTTAATGACTGCTACAGCACCGTACCTCATACTGATTGCCTTAACATTTTCCATCACTTTTATCGGTGAAGTTGAAGACCTCTTTGTCGTTGTCCCGTCCAGAAGCTCCCCATTCGGGTTCGCTCCCCACATCCAAAGGCTTCCGTCTTCTTTAATTACCCCGCAGTCAAATGAATCTGCGCATACATACTTCACGCCTTCCATGATCTTTGTAGGAACGTCCGAGTATAAAGTATCATTATAAGTATATTCATAATCGCCCCAGGCCCATAAGCTGCCATCCAGCCGCACAGCCAATTTCCGGCCATTATCCGCGCCATAGCTGCTGATCATGCCCTCCCTGACCGTTGTCGCCGCTTCAGCGCTCGTCCCTGGCTGCACCCATACGGCCGCCACCAGGAACAGCATCCAGAAAATCCTTTTTACATAGTTTCCCATCTTCTTCATAACTGCGCTCCTTCCTTTGTCTCATTTCCTCTTTTGATACTCTTCGATTTTGCAAGTATGTTTCTTGCTTTTTGCATCATAGTTGATGCCTACCAGTAAGATTGTGCCGCCGTAATCTTTTAAGATTTGCGGATAATCCCTCCTTTGAATTTGCGCGATCGCCCCTTCCTCTGTCTTATTCCATTTCAATTCGATCAATAATAGCGGCATATCCGATGCTTTCCAAACTCCTGCCGAACCTCTTCATTCGGGATCGCCACACTCTTCTCCTTCGCATCGTAAGCCAGATACCCCAAATGTACCAATAACGTCAATACATCATCTTTCGACTTGATCGTTGTCAAATCATTCTGAAATGTGGCCGCATCAATCCGCACATGCGCGCCGCCCAGCATTTGAAGAATCGCTTCCTTCAAACCGTCTTCATTCAAATCAATATAAAACTGCAGGGACTCGTAAGTTTCGGACTGCGTCCAATAGTTTCCAAATTCCTCATTCTTAACGGCCTCAATGACGGAATTCGGACTGTACACGGATTTCATCTGGCTGAAGGAATACCCATCATACCACTTCTTCGCCTCGTCAAAATCCATATGAAAATTCTCGCAGAGCGCCTTCACTTCAGGTTCCGTAAAGCCGACATATTCCGCGAGTTTTTTCGGCGCAAGCATCGTATATTCTTTAAAGTCTGTCAATGCCGACTGCGTTCCATATTTCTTGATCGGCAGAATTCCCGTCATATAGGCGGCATCAAAAATCCGGTCCGTCCATCCGCTTTTAAATAGGCTTCTCAAAAAGTTGATATATTCTCCCTGGAGTTTGGTATCATTTTTTGCCTCACGAAAGAGCGCATCCCATTCGTCAATGATCATAAGAAACTTTTGGCCTGTCCGTTCGTTCACATGAACCAATGTCTCAACCAGATCGGAGCCTTCTTCCACATCGGGGAAAAATTGGCAGACTTCTGTCCGCACTTCCTCATTGATCATCCGAACCACATTTCGCACATTGGCGGCTCTTGCGATAAACAGCGTAACATCCAGATAGATCACATTGCATTTATTCAAATAGTTTTCGAAAGAAGCATCCTGCGCAATCTTAAGTCCTTCGAACAATTTTCTGGAATCACAGCTTTTGTCGTAATAAGCGCACAGCATCTTCGCCGCAAAAGACTTTCCGAAACGTCTGGGCCTGCTCACGCAAGTCAGCTTATCCATGGTTCCCAATGTGCTGTTCAGGAACGCGATCATTCCGGTTTTATCAACATAGGTTCCTTTTCGAATTGCCGTGAACCCGGCATTTCCGACATTCAGATATTTTCCCACCGCTTCGCGCGCCCCTTTCCTACTGCACCATTTCCCCCATATAATAAAATCCCTTGCCCTGCGCCAAATGCACCTTCACAATCTTCCCAAGCAGCGCCTCATCCCCCGGAAAATGCACCAGCAGATTATTCGCCAGCCGCCCGGTCATATAGCCCTTGTCATGGGTGTTCACTTCCTCCACCAGCACCGGAACGGTCTGCCCTTCCAGGCGCGAAGACATCTCCTTGGAAATCTGCTGCACCAGCTCCAGCAGACGGTCAAACCGGTCTTTCACCACATCCTCCGGCACCTGGTTTTCCATGGCCGCCGCCGGTGTCCCAGTCCGCTTCGAATAAATAAACGTAAAGGCGCTGTCATAGCGTGCCTGCCGCACCACATCCAGCGTTTCCTGGAAATCCTCTTCCGTCTCCCCTGGAAAGCCCACAATGATATCCGTCGTCAGCGAAATGTCCGGCACCGCGGCCCGCAGCTTCTCCACCAGGGTCAGATACTGCTCTTTAGTATATTTCCGGTTCATGATCTTCAGCAGGCGGCTGCTGCCGGACTGCAGAGGCAGATGCATATGAGGACAGATCTTTTTGGAATCTTTCATCACCTCAATCAGCTCGTCCGAAAGATCCTTTGGATGGGAGGTCATGAAGCGGATGCGTTCGATTCCGTCAATCTGTTCCACGCGCCGCAGAAGCTCGGCAAAGGTGATGGGCGTTTCCAGGTTCTTTCCGTAGGAATTCACGTTCTGGCCCAGGAGCATGACTTCCACCACGCCGTCTTTGGCCAGGCGTTCGATTTCGTTTACAATATCTTCCGGATTCCGGCTGCGCTCGCGTCCGCGGACATAGGGAACAATACAGTAGCTGCAGAAATTATTGCAGCCGAACATGATGTTGACGCCGGATTTAAAGGCATATTTCCGCTGGCAGGGTAAATCTTCCACGATTTTATCCGTGTCTTTCCAGATGTCGATGATCGTCCGGTCGGAATCCATGGCCAGGCAGAGCAGTTCTGCGAATTTGTAAAGGTTGTGGGTGCCGAAAATCAGGTCTACGAAGCGATAGCTGGTTTTCAGCTTTTCGACGACCTGGGGCTCCTGCATCATGCAGCCGCACAGGCCGATCAGCATGTGCGGGTTTTTCCTTTTCCGGTGGCCCAACGTGCCCAGATGGCCGTAGACTTTCAGGTTCGCGTTTTCGCGGACGGTGCAGGTATTATAGATGACGAAGTCGGCTTCTTCGGTGTCGATGATCTGATAGCCGATTTCGCTTAGGATGCCGCGGAGTTTTTCACTGTCTCTGGCGTTCATCTGACAGCCGAAATTCTGGACGCAGGCGGTCAGCGGCCGCCCAAGGGCCGCTTCCTGCGCCTTTACGGATTCCCGACATTTTTTCATATAGTAATACTGACGGTCCGGCTCCTGTATGGGTGGTTCCTTGCAGAATTCTATTTTATCCAAATCAAATTTCTTATCCATTTTTCCTGACTTCTTTTCCCTTCTATTCGATTGCACTCACGGCCGCACCTGTCCATTCCCATAGATAATAAACTTCGTCGTCGTAAGCGCCAAAAGCCCCATCGGCCCCCTGGCATGCAGCTTCTGCGTACTAATCCCAATCTCGGCCCCAAACCCGAACTCAAATCCATCCGTAAACCGCGTCGACGCATTCACATAAACCGCCGCCGCATCGATCTCCTCCAGAAACCGTTGCGCATTCCCATAATTCTCCGTAATAATCGCCTCGGAGTGCCCGGTATTATACCGATTAATGTGCGCAATGGCTTCGTCAAGGGAGGAAACCGTCTTGATCGACAGAATATAATCCAGATACTCTCTGCCCCAATCCTCTTCCGTAGCAGGCACAATGCCTTCTACGGCCTCCAGCGCCTGTTTGTCGCCGCGCAGCTCCACATGCTTTTCATCCAGACGGCGCTTCAGCACCGGAAGCAGCTTCTGGACAACGCTTTCGTGCACCACCAGGGATTCGCAGGCATTGCAGACCCCGATGCGCTGGGTTTTCGCATTAAAAATAATATCGACCGCCATCTCCAGGTCGGCAGACGCATCCACGTAAATATGACAGTTTCCGGTTCCGGTTTCGATGACCGGAATCGTGCTGTTCTCGACAACCGCTTTGATGAGCCGGGCACTTCCGCGCGGGATCAGCACATCCACATACTGGTTCAGACGCATAAAAGCCGTCGTCACCGCCCGGTCTGTGGAACCGATTAACTGAATACAGGACTCCGGCAGCCCATTTTCGACCAAAACTTCCGCGAGGACTTCCACAATAGCCTGATTCGAATGAATGGCATCGCTGCCGCCCTTTAAAATCACCGCATTGCCCGTCTTAAAGCAGAGGCCGAACGCATCCGCCGTCACATTCGGGCGGGATTCGTAAATAATCCCCACAACGCCCAGAGGAACCCGCTTCTGGCCGATCAGCAGACCATTCGGCCGTTTCTTCATCGAGAGCACTTCCCCGATGGGGTCCTCCAGCGCCACAAGCTGGTTCAGCCCTTCGGCCATGCCTGCAATGCGTTCTTCAGTCAGAGTCAGACGGTCAACCAGGCCCGGATTCATACCGGAAGCCACCGCCTTTTCCACATCCGTGCGGTTGGCTTCCAGAAGGTAAGCGGCACGCTCCACCAGCCTGGTTGCCGCATCCCGAAGCACGCGGTTCTTTTCATTCGTCCCAAGCTTCTGCAAAATCGGTTTCGCAGCCTGGGCCTGGCGTCCAATCTCCTCCAGCGTCGCTTCCCGGCCGCGGATCGTCCGAAGAGGCGTCACCAGCATATCCGGAAAAATATCAAAGGCATCCGCGGGCACTTCCGGAACCACCTGGAAATCCAGGGCAATGGCAATCGTGGGATGCGCTTTATGTACGCTTAAATAACGGTCATAGAACCCTTTTCCGTAGCCGCAGCGGTGGCGGTTTTTATCGAAAGCCACGCCGGGCACGATCAAAAGCGCTTCTTCATCCGCGGCTTCCTGACACCCTTCTTTCGGCTCCGGGATCTGGAAATAACCGGGTTCCAGGTCTTCGTAAGAATTGATATAAAAATAGGTCATCTCTTCTCCGAAAACTTTCGGGGCGGCGACCCGTTTTCCCTGCTTCCAGGCTTCTTCGATCAATTCTCTGGTGGATGCTTCGCCTTTGCAGTCCATGTAGACGTAAATGGCCGCAGCCTCCTGAAAGACGTCCATAGCGAAAATCTTCTGACAGATCCGATGGCTTCCTTCTTTTAAGGCTTCCTCGGTCAGGTTTTTGCGCGCGGCAAAGATTTCTTTCCTAATTTGCTTTTTTTCCATACTTCTCCCCCAGATTCGTGATGCTGCCATCTTTTTCCTGAATGTCAATGTTGTCGAGCTGCGATTTTAAATTGGAGCGGAAGGATTCGATAAATTCCCGCCGCAGTTCGGCCTGCTCCTTTTTTTCGGCTTCGGTCAGCCCTTCCGCTTTGGATTTGCGGGCCAGTTCGTTGATTCGTTTGATTTTTTCTTCTTTCATACAGACTCCTTCTCTTTCCGGAATTACAGGAGTTTTTCGATCATGTCGATCAGATAAAACTCTTCTTTTTTATGTGCCTGAAACAGGGTGCCGTAGTTACGCCCCTGCATGATTTTATGGATAATGTGGAAATCTTCGCCGTTTGCAATGACCATGTCGCATCCGGCGGCGGAGGCCAGTTTGGCCGCGTTCAGTTTCGAGGCCATCCCGCCCGTTCCTACGCCGCTGCTGCTGGTGCTCTTTCCCATTTCCAGCAGGCGGGAATCCAGCGTTTCAACCACGTCGATGAATTGGGCGTCCGGGTTCGTGTTCGGGTCGTCGGTGTACAGGCCGTCGATGTCGGAAAGCAGGACCAGAAGGTCGGCGCCGACCAGGGCGGCTACGATGGCGGACAGGGAATCGTTGTCGCCGAACTGCATTTCGTAGGTGGAAATGGTGTCGTTTTCGTTGACGATGGGGATCACGCCGATTTTCAAAAGTTCCCGGAAGGTGTTTAAGGCATTATAGCGGTTCAGGTCGTTGAGGATGGTGTTTTTCGTCATCAGGATCTGGCCGCATACCTGGTTGTATTCGGAGAACAGTTTCTGGTAGATCATCATCAGGCGTGCCTGGCCGACAGAGGCGCAGGCCTGTCTTTTGGAGATATCCGCGGGTTTGCCGGGAAGGCCCAGGGTTTTGGTTCCCACGGCGATGGCGCCGGAGGAGACTAGGATGACTTCTTTTCCCATGTTGTGCAGGTCGGAGAGCTCCCGGACCAGGATTTCCAGTTTGGTCAGGTTCAGGGCGCCGGTTTCCGGGTGGGTCAGGGATGAGGAGCCGATTTTGATGACAATTCTGTTTTTCTCGTGAAAGCTTGCTCGTAAGTCCACAGTGATTTCCTCCTTTGTGCAGCGGCTCTGCCGTTACTCCCCTATCTTACACCATTTTCGGACAATCGTCCAGACTGAAATAGCGCGGAACGCCGCCGGGGCCTCAACTGCTGTAGTTCTCCAGAAAACTGTACAGCTCCTGCTCCGTCTTCAGCATCTTCCCCATCCGCACCTCCAACTGTAAAATCTCCGGAAGCGTCTCCACCCGAATCGCCGTCCGCTCATACAGCGTCCGCTTATCGCCCCGGTAAACGAGAACCATCCCGTCCTGCTCTTTCAGATAATACATTCCGGCCTGGGAACTGCCGGAAGACACAGCTTCTTTTGCAGGGGAAATCTCTTCGGTTTCAGGTTCTGTTTCAGGGGTTTTCTCAGTTTCAATGGCAAGCGGTTCCACCCCATTTTCGGTTAAATGAAAGCTCATCGTATAGAGGGCTCCAATGAAAAGCATACACAAAAAAATACCGATCGCATATCCTCGGCGCATAAATGCCACCTCCTTCGGATACAGTATCGGTAAAATTTCGGTTCTCTATTCTGTTTTCTAATAAATCAGATGCCGCAGACAGGGCGCCAGCAGGACGCCTTCCCGCACATCGTACCCATAGCGGTCACTTTCCCGGATGCAGATCCCCACAAAACGGTGGGCGGCTTCCGCCGCTTCCACAAGCCCGCTTCCATTTAACAGCGCTCCCAAAAGCACCGCCGCAAACAAATCTCCCGTTCCCGGATAGGCACGTCCTTCCTTTTTCTTTTTCAAAAGACTGAGCTTCCCGGACTCCCAGACCGCGATCCCCATTTCCGTCTCCGGGCAGGGCACGCTGGTAATCACGATCTGCACCGCCCCAAGGCTTTCCAGCCCCCGGCAGATCCGCTCCAACTTCTCCATGCTGCACACCGGCTCAAACGCCTCCCCTGTCAGAAAACAGCTCTCCGTATAATTCGGTGTCAGAATCCGGCTGTAATGCAAAATCCCTTTCAGGGCATCCCGGTACGTCTCATCAAAATTTGCATAGTAGCGCCCATGATCCGCCATAATCGGATCAAGCAGCACCTCCGTATGCGGATAAAACACCATCCATTCCCGGATCCTGGCCACTGCCTCCTGACTTCCCAGATACCCGATGAACACCGCGTCAAACTCCACCCCGCAGCTTCGCAGATGCCTG
The DNA here is from genome assembly GCA_030536575.1 of Eubacteriales bacterium. Taxonomy (GTDB): domain Bacteria; phylum Bacillota; class Clostridia; order Lachnospirales; family Lachnospiraceae; genus Limivivens. The sequence goes on from JAUNPS010000005.1 coordinate 71,811, forward strand.
GCCGCATCCACCGGGAAATCCGCCAGAGAATGCACCGCCGGCTTTCCAAAGCCCCCGGTATGGGTGGACAGCGCCATCGTCGGCACCGGGCAGGCCTCAATGCCCATCGCCGACAGCGCCGGAAGAATATTCGTCATGGCAGCCTTCCCCACCGTACAGAGGTCATGGATTACGGCTGCCCGTTTTACTGGTTTCTTTTTCATCATAAGATCCTGCATTTTTTCAGGATGGAAACGATCAGCGCGCCCTTGGGAAGCCCGGCAATCTCGCTCTCGCTCATCCCCTTTAATTTGATCAGCACCACTGCATAAACGACCACACCGGCCAGGATTCCCAGGATGCAGGAGATCGCATTGCCCGCGAACAGGTCAAACAGCCGGTAAACGCCATAAGCCGCGACTCCCATCACGCCGGAAGCCGCCAGCGGGATCAGGAATGTCCGCATAATCTCCTGATGGTAGGAAATGCACTGACGGATCGCAACGGCATTCAGGATGCACAGAATCAGCGCAAAAATCGTATTCGCATAAACCACCCCGTAAATATTCAGCTTCAGGAACCGAAGGAAAATGTACAGGGAGATCATATGGATGATCAGGGCAAACGTCGTGTTATACAGCGGCTTTTTCATTTCGCCGAGGCCCTGCAGGATTCCTGTGGTCAGGGTAGACAGCGCAAGCAGGACGATCAGCAGGGCGCCCTGCTGCATAATTCCCGCCGTCAGCGACTTCGAATCGCCGAAGATCAGCTGCATGATCGGGGAGGCCAAAGCCGCCATCCCCACCGCGCAGGGAATCGTGATGATCATCGTATAACGGATGGAATCCCGCACCTTCGTAGCTGCTTCCCGGTAGTTCTTATCCGCCATGGCATTCGTCAGGGCCGGAACCACCGAGGGCGACAGACAGGACGCGATGGACAGGGGCACATTCATCAGAACCCGGTATTTTCCGGTGTAGATGCCCCAGATGGTACTGTACTGTTTTTCCGTATAGCCCTGGGAGGCCAGGACATTGTTAAAAACGCCCTGATCCAGGATCGTCCCGATATTGTAAACAAAGGTGCTCAGGACAATCGGCACAATCGTGACAATGATCGCATGATAAATGGCCCTGTCCGATTCCAGGCGTTTCGTGGTATCCCGGCGCATATGCTTCCGGAATGTTCTCTGATAGGAAACATAAACAAAAACGAGAAAGACGAGCGCCACCGCAATGCTGATGACCGTGCCGGACGTACCGCCTGCCGCCCCGTAGGAGGGGCCAAGGCTGGAATCCCCGGTGGACTCGGCCAGCCCCAGGCCGATATTCATCATAACGCTTGCGCCCAGCACAGAAAAGACCGCATTTACAATCTGCTCGATGACCTGGGACGTGGCCGTGGGAACCATGGTCTCATGGCCCTGGAAAAAGCCGCGGAACGCCCCGGCAATGGCGAACAGGAAGATCGCGGGCGAAAGCACCCGAAGGGCCAGAGCCGCAGGCGCTACCCCCATGATCGTCTTCGTGATCACCCCCGCCAGAAGGAAGGTCAGGACCGCCACCACTGCCCCGGCAACGATCGCAAACTTCATGGCGCACCGGAACACCTTGTGGGCATTCCGGGCCTGGCCGGTATGCAGACGCTCGGAAACCAGTCTGGAAATGGCCAGGGGCAGGCTGAAGGTGGAGATCATCAGCAGGATATTGTAAATTTCATTTGCAGTCGAATAATAGGCAATGCCGTCGTCGCCTAAGATGTTCGTCAGGGGAATCCGGTAGATCATCCCGATAATTCTGGCGATAAAGGAAGCGGCTACCAGAATGCTCCCCTGCACTAAATAGTTTTTACTGTTTTTGCTTTTGTTTCCCACAACATACCTCGCTAAAAACCGTTTTTATTCGATGGTGATATCCGACGCTCCCGCTTCCCGGATGATGCAGACCCAGGTCTTGCCCTGGTTCAGCGTGATCTCATTCCCGTTCTCGTCATAGTATCTGGCCGGAGAGGAATATTTTTCCGGCTCGTCGGTAGACCAGGTGCATTTCTGGTAAGCGCCCTTGGTGAAGTAGTAGGCGTCTCCGCCGGATTTCGTGTCGAATTTCAGGTAGCCGTGATCATCGTAATTCTCGCAGTAGCATACCTGGAAGATGACGTTGTCATATGCTAACGCTTCGCCGGTCAGCTCGTCGATCTGGGCGGAACCATACTGATAACGGTAGTATACGCCCTCTTCCGCATTGTACTCAAACCAGGGCTGGTTTACCGGATAGCCCGGAGACATCTTCGTAGCGGATCCCGTAGTCGGGACAACGGTCTGGCCGTCCGCCGCGAACTGGTAGTGGCCGGAAAAGCCGGCATAGTGCAGTTTGTTATATTCGAGACGGTCAATCGCGGTCTGAAGCTGGTCGTAGCTGGTGTAGCAGTTATGCGGCGCTACCCGGTCGGTGGTGCGGTAGAAAATGTCCTCGCCGCAGTAGCCGTCCAATGAGCCTGCGCCTTCCTGGTACTGGAGGCCGCTGATGTTGTCGATGCCGGGGGCATTTAATTTGTCCACGGCGTAGACAGCCTGTCCGTAATGCACGTAAATGGCGTCAAATTCCTGGGCGAAATCGATGAAATAGTCACGGCAGCTGCGGACGGAACCGATCTTGTCCAGGTCGTAGGTCTCGAAAATCCCCATCAGACGGGTCAGAAGGCCTTCTACCGGCGCTTCATAGACAACGCCTGCCTGGGCGATGCCTGCCTGGGGGCATGCGTCCACAATGTTATTCAGCATGATCGCCATGGGACGTTTGGAAGCAACTTCCGCGTCCACGATCTCTCCGGTAAGGGTGCTGCGGGTGGTTTCCGCGCTCACGGCCGTGGTGTCCGCTGCCTGGGTCTCCGCTGCGGTATCCTGGGCGTCCGCTTCCTGCTGGGTGCCAGTCACACTGATGAGATCCTCCGCCATGCCTTTGGCGGTCACTTCGTTCGGCTGTATCTGCGCGCTGCTGGCATAACCGGAAACACCGATGGCCGCAACGGATAAAAGTGCCGCTACAATTAATTTCTTCATACTCTACCTCTTTCTCTGAATGAATCAGTTATCTATTTATGTCAAGCAGCTTCAGGATTTCGTCCTGTCTGCTTTCCATCGCGGTGCGTTCTGCTTCTTCCATGTGGTCATAGCCCATCAGGTGAAGCATGCTGTGGGTGATCAGGAATGCGTATTCCCGTTCTACGGAATGGCCGAATTCCTGGGCCTGGGAAAAGACCCGGTCGCCGTTTAAAACAATGTCTCCAAGGAGCAGCTCCCCGCTGTCCGGATCAAAGGAGTCCGGGTCCTCTTCCATCAGGGAAAAATCGCCAGGCTTCGGATAAAGCTGCATCGGGAAGGACAAAACGTCCGTCTCCTTGTCAATGCCCCGGAATTTTTGGTTCATCTCCTGCATCTGGGGTCCCCCCACAAGGAGCAGGCTGATCTGGGATTCATAGGGGCATCCTTCCGAATCCAGACACGCTTCAATCACGGTTTTGGCCAGCTCTTCCGGGGAAAAGGGCCATTCTTTCCCGTATTCATCTTCATATATGACTGTCATATTTCCTCCTCTGGGCTTTTGGCCCGTTTGTATTCTGGCGGCTTTCGTAAGCCTCATAGGCGTTTACGATCTTCTGTACCAGGGGATGGCGCACCACGTCCTTGCTTGTCAGGGTACAAAACGAGATTTCTTCCACATCTTTTAAGACCTTCAGGGCCACGTCCAGGCCGGAAGCCTGCTCTTTGGGAAGGTCTTTCTGGCTTAAATCACCGGTGATGATGACTTTCGAGCCAAAGCCGATGCGGGTCAGGAACATCTTCATCTGGGCGGGGGTGGTATTCTGGGCCTCATCCAGGATGATAAAGGCATTATCCAGGGTTCGCCCGCGCATGTAGGCCAGGGGCGCCACTTCGATCAGACCCTTTTCCATGTTCCGCGCATAGCTCTCCGGCCCCATGATCTGGTAGAGGGCGTCATAGAGCGGGCGCAGATAAGGGTCTACCTTACTCTGGAGATCCCCCGGCAGAAATCCCAGTTTTTCGCCTGCCTCGATGGCCGGACGCGTCAGGATAATGCGGCTGACCTCTTCGTTTTTGAAAGCGGTGATCCCCATGGCCATGGCCAGATAGGTCTTCCCGGTGCCGGCGGGGCCAAGGCCGAAGACGATCATGTTCTTCTGGATGGCTTCCACGTATGCTTTTTGTCCGAGGGTTTTGGGCTTAATGGGTTTTCCGTTGATGGTATGGCAGATACAGTCCCCATCCAGCTCCACCAGAGAGGAGGTGTCGTTCTCCATAGCCAGTGAGATGGCGTAATCTACGTTTTGTTCCTGTATGGTGTTCCCGCGTTTGGAAAGCTCCAGAAGCTCCAGGAAGATCCCCTTGGCTCTGGAAGCCGCGGCTTCGTTTCCGATAATTTTCAGTTCTCCGTCTCGTGCGATGACGGTGACGTGCAGGGCGCGTTCGATCTTCTTCATATACTGGTCGAACTGGCCGAATACGTTTTTTTCATGTTCCACCGGAACCGATGCAATGGTTTCCACAATGCTCATGATTCTATAGTCCTTTCCACTCTTTGTCCGGTATCCTGTATCACAATCAAGTTTCCTGCTGTCACACAAGTTCTGGCGTCTGCATCTATTCTAACATTATTTTCAAATATTTGAACCCCCTTTTCTTTAATTTTTTCCAAATTTTTTTGAAAATGTGCTTCCGCCAGGGCGATTGCCTCCTCCTGCGTATAATTTTTCACCTGAATCTGGTATTCCCGCGCCCGTTTGACCTCCAAAGAGACGGGGAGATAAAAATTTCCGGACAGTTTTAACGGATATTCTTCGGTCAGAAGGTCACAGGTTTCGTATCCGGATCCCAGAAAGGGGAGCGCGAGATGCCACCCGCCCAGATACAGGCCAAAGGTCTGCGACTCCTCGCCCGTGTAGACCTTTTCTTCATAAACCATCGGGAAACTGTCCTGATAGGAAAGCACGGTTCGGATACGGATATCCGCATCCGCCGCGCAATACTGATAGCCAGCCGTTTCCCCGTCGTCGCCGACAATTTCGATTTGTCCGCTGACCAGCAGATCGCCCTTTTTCACTTCGCTTCCCGGCTGTACGGCGGGAATTCCCCGACGGGTGATGATGCTTTCGATCACACCGTCCGCGTCCGCCACCAGGTCGCTGGGCGGAAGGTCTTCTTCCGGTTCCGCCTGGACTTCATTGTTCTCCTGGACGCTGATCAGAAGCTGGGTGCCCTGGATTTTTACCGAAACCCAGGTGAAATTCCCGAACCTGCGCCGCATGGATGCGGCCAGCTCCTTGCAGTCCACCATCCCCCTCGGAACGCCGTAATAGACCCGGCTCTCTTTCAGGAAATCAAAGATCACATCCGCGGTCTGGGCCTGGTTCCCGGAAAGACGGATGTCCCAGATAAAAAAGGAGAGGAAAAACATCAGGAAAATCCCGGTAAACATCCCCAAAAACAGCATTTTCCGGTGACGGTAGCGGTACAAAAAGAAAGGCAGGCCCTCTTTGCGGACAATCCGCACCTGGGTTCTGCTTTTTCTGGCCAGGGGTTTTAGGGAACGGAACTCCGGCAGGGACAAGGTGGCGAGATACGAATTTCCGTCGCAGGTTAGATCGCGCAGGCAGATTTCCCGGTTGGCACACAGGTTTAAAAACCGGTCATAGGACTGGCCGGTAATCCGAATCCGCACGCTGCCTTTTGCATACTGAATCAGTCTCTGGATCAGACAGACGCCTCCCTAACAATAGTGTATCTGTTCGATACGGCCGTTGATTTTCATTTCCTCGCCCGTGTAATAGGAAATGTACAGGGCGCTTCCCTCGATGACCAGGCGGCAGGTCTTGGTCTGCAAGGTTAAGCGGCTGTCCGTGTATTCCAGGATTCCCCGGTAGTTTTCCACCAGGACGCTCTCCTGCCCGGTTACGTGGACCAGGACGGCCCGGTCTGCCAGGTCTTCCGGGATTTGGGCGGCTTTGGCCATCCGTTTGAAAAGGGATTTTTCACTCGAACTCATAGACTATCATCGCCGTTTATTACACAATATATGGAGGAAATCCGGGATTAGAACCGTAGATTCCTAGAACAGGAGCATCCCGAACCAGGTGACGGTCTGGCTGTCGTAGAAGAAATCGATTCCGCCTTTTTCCGCCGCCGAGGTCACGAGGATGCCGTAGCTTTCCACACAGGGGATCATTTTCTCCGGGAAACGGCAGGGGGCGTCCGGGTAGGCGCAGGTTTCGCAGATATCGCAGGATTCCGTGGACAGGGCCAGGGCGTCGATGCCTTCTTTTTTCAGGTCGGCGCGCAGGCCGCGCATGACTTCTTCGTGGGCTTCCCGCGTTTTCAGGGTTTCTTCCAGGAGGGCGGTGTCTTCCACTTCGGCAAGGGTGGTTACGAGCAATACGTCGGAATATTGCAGGCATTTTTCGCGGCAGGCTTCCACGGTCCCCACGCCGGGCGGGCAGGCCCAGGTGGTGTTATAGCGGGGGCATTCGGTTTCGCAGATGATGCGCACCCGTTCGGGAAACTCCAGGTCTTCCGGTTTCAGGAAAGCGTACTGGCAGACCGGGTAGGCGGCCAGAAGCTGCTCGATTTTTTCTTGTTGTTCCTGTGTCATAAAGATTCCTCTTTTCCAAAAGTTAAGATAATTGTTCGACCGCGCCTGCGGGGGCGTGCAGAAGCTCCCCGTAAAGGATATCCCGGAAATCGATCAATTCTTTTTCCGTATAGCCTTTTAAGGCCTCCTCCGGGTGGGCGCGGGCTTTTGCCAAAAAGCGCTGCTTTTCGGCTTCGGAAATAGCCTCGGTTTCCGGAAAGCGCTCCGCATACGCGGCCATTCCGTGAAAGATGTAAAAAAGCTTTGTCCCGCCGGGGATCGGCACCTGATAGAGCAGTTCCCGTTCCGTCAGTTCCCGGTAGGAAACCAGGGTTTTCTGCAGATACAAAAATCCTTCCCGCAGATCCCGGAATTTTCCCGCCCGTTCGAAGAGCTGGTTTTTCGCGGCGTCTTCCATCCCGCGTTCGAGTGCCCGCAGGAAGCGCTCCATGGCCCTGGGCTCCTGAAAGATTTCCAGCAGAAGGCTGCGGTTTTCCTCAAATTCTTCCCGGTTCAGCTTCTGCGGGAAGATGTGATAGGTAAGCTGGTAATGGCCGCGGTTCTTTCGCAGGGGATAGAGGTTTAACAGGCCGGCCATCAGGGCTTCGGCGCGGCCGCGGCTGCGCAGGGGGCCAAAGGAGTCCGGGCCCCGCTCCCAGGAGAGGGTCAGGGGCGTTTTCCGGGCGTCCCGGCCGACGGTCAGGTAGCTGTAATGGCCTTCGTTCTTCATCAGGACATTGAAAAAGGGCCGTACCTCTTTGATGCGGCTGCATTCCAAAAGCATGGCTTCCAGATGGGTGTCGGTGACGATGATTTCCAGGTCGGCGATGAATTTCTGCATGGTCTGGGCCTTTTCCCACTTGGGTTTGGGGACGAAGTAGGAATTTACGCGGCGTTTCAGGCACTTGCTTTTGCCGATGTAGATGATCGCGCCGGCTTCGTCGAGCATTTGGTAGATGCCGGGGGCGGCGGGGAGGGTTTCCAGTTTTTGTCGTAATTGGTCGTTCATAATACGTTTATTATAAGTTCAAAATGCCGAAATGGCAAGAAAAAGCATCTGCCGTTTTGACAGATGCTTTTCACACATTACTGTTCACTCGTACCTCGTTCCAGTAACGATTCACAGGCTCATTTTAAGTTTTGCTTCGCAAAAGAGCCTGCTCACTCCTGAATCACGTTCTTACGTACCTGAGCAGCTAAGTGCTCAGGTACTGTCTGAACAGTAACTTTCACACATTTTTCAGCAGGAAATCTCCCCGTCCCCGGAAATCTCCAGCCTGCTCCAATTCTTCGGATTCTCATAATCCTTCGTATAGCCGTCGTCATGGTAATACTCGTATTCTACGGCCTCGTCTCCAAACGTCAGCGCCTGCAAATGCCCGAAATCAACGTCCGCCACCCGGTTCGCCGCTTCGGCAAGCACCAGCGCATGCCCTTTGCGCAGGAAAAAGACCATTTCCTCCAGCTCCGCCTTCACATAATGATGCCCGGCGTCAAGAACCTCGCTCTCCAGGCTTCCATCCCTCTTCAGGCGGAACATCCGCATTTCCTCCGGCAGATACACATACCTTCCCCGCGCATTCTGCTCATAAACCGGCGCGACCATCAGGCTCTCACCCACGAAAAGCTGATCCTCCACCTGAGAAGCAAACGCGTCCTCCGGATACATAAAAGCCAGCGGGCTGAAATACAGTTCCTCTTTCAAAACCGCCTTCATGTACTCGCTGTACAGATACGGCAGCAGGCGGTAACGGAATTTCAGGATATTCCGGAACGCTCCGATATCCTGGAACTGGTAAATCTCCTGTTCTCTGGTGCCGATCGCGGAATGATTCCGCATCAGCGGCGTAAACACCCCAAACTGCAGCCAGCGCAGCAGCAGGTCTTCCGTCGCATTGCTCCCAAATCCTCCCAGATCCGCCCCAGTATACAGGATTCCGCACATGTTCAGCGACGGACACATTTTGATATTCATCAGCAGATGTGACCACCAGGACTTGTTATCGCCCTGCCAGATGCCGCCGTAGCGGTGCATCCCAATGTAGGACGAACGGGAGAACATCAGAATCCGCTTTTCCGGGCAGAGACGCTCGAAGGCTTCCCCGGCGGCGCGGGTCATGTTATAGCCAAAAAGGTTATGGACTTTTTCGTGGCTGAGCCGCCCAACTTCCGTTTCGTGGAAGAAGGTCTTATAGTCCTCCACATTGTTCGCCATGCCGTTTACCAGGCCCAGCATCTTCCAAAGCTCGGTCAGATCCAGGTTTTTGCCTTTTAATTTGCTGATCTCATCGATCACATCGCGAATCCGGTCTTCCGTGTAGAAGATCGACGGCTCGTTCATGTCGTTCCAGAAGCCCTCCACGCCTTTGTCCAGCAGGAACGCGTAATGGTCGCCAAACCATTTTCTGGCCTCCGGATTCAGGAAATCCGTAAACATGGAGTGGCCCGGCCAAACGGCTGCCACGAAATTGGAACCGTCCTCTTTCTTACAGAAATAGCCTTTTTCCACGCCTTCTTCGTAGACCGGATAGCCCTCTTCTTTCTTCACGCCCGCGTCGATGATCGGCACAAGATGAATCTGCTGGGCTTTCATCTCCTCGTTAAAGGCTTCGAAATTCGGGAAACGCTCTTCATTGATCGTGAAATCCTTATAGCGCTCCATATAGTCGATATCCATGTACACGCTGTCCAGCGGAAGGTCGTTTTCTTTATGCTTCTGCACCACCCTGCGCACATCCTCCGCCGTCTGGTAGCCCCAGCGGCTCTGCCCGTATCCGAAGGCCCATTTCGGGGCAATGTAGCTTCTGCCGATCATGTGGCGGAACGCCTTTACCAGCTCGGTCATGCTCTCCCCTTCCCAGATGTACAGATCCAGGTTCCAGTCGCTTAACGTGATTTTCAGCTCGTCCGACCGGGTGTAGCCAATATCGAAGGTGACGATTCCCGGATAGTCCAGAAACATGGCGAACTTTTTCGCACCGTCGATCATTAGGAAGTTGTGCGCCGCGTAAAGGGAGCGGGTGTCTTCCTGGTGGTTTGGATTATCGCTGCAATTGCTGCTGTAGATCCAGCCGCGTTTATTAATCCCGCGGACATTCTGGCCAAGCCCGTATACGAGATCATCCGGCTGCATCTGGTACGTAATGCTCTCTCCCTCTTTCACGTCCACAAAGGGAACCGGCTGACCTGGCGCATCCTGGATCTGGTCTTTTGCAACAACCGCTTCCGTCGGGAAGGGCTTACCGAACTGAAATTTGAAAATCATAAAAAATTCCTCCGTTTTTACTGCAATTTCCGCAATTTTATGCTATTATTTTAGTATGATTTTTCGGCTGTTTCTTGTATTTTTTCTACAGAAAATAACACAAAATCCACCTTTAAGGAGGTATTATGCAGGAGTTTCTGGAATCCGTAAAACACGGGACGCCTTTTTATCCTTTTCAGATCTATCATATGGACATCCGTCCGTTCACCGGGATCGTCAACTACCATTGGCATCCGGAGCTGGAAATCCTCCTGATCCAGGAAGGAGTCCTCACCGTCGTGGATAACCAGGTCACCCGCAAAGGCAGCCCCGGCGACCTCTTCTTTATCATGCCGGAGCACCTGCACGCCATGCGTGCGTCCGAAGGCCGGGTGCGCTACGAGGCCTTTCTCTTTCCGCTGTCCTTTTTAAGCTTCGCGCTGTTTGACGATGTGCAGAGCCGGTATCTGGCGCCCCTGATCCAAAAAAAGCTGCTCTTTCCGGCCCATGTGACGGGAAAAGAACAGCTCAGTCAGATTTTTGAACAGATTTCGGCGGAAAATGCCGCCAAGGCCCCGGCGTACCAGCTCGCCACGAAGACGCTGCTGCTTTCCGCCCTGTGCCGGATGTTCCGGGAAAATCTCTTTATCCCGGCAAAAGACAGTAAGACGGAAGTTTCGCAGGAGCATTTAAACCTCCTGCGGGAAATCCTCACATACCTGTCGGATAATCACAGGCGCCCCCTCAGCCTGGAGGAAGTGGCCGGACAGTTCCATCTGTCGCCGAAATATTTCAGCCGCTTTTTCCGCCAGAATTTCGGGAAAACGTTTACGGAATATCTAAATGACTACCGGATTTTGCAGGCCTGCGAGCTGCTTTCGGATACAGATGAGACGGTGCTTTCCATCGCCCTGTCCTGCGGGTTTGAAAATGTGAGTTATTTTATCCGAAGGTTTAAGGGGGCGATTGGGTGTACGCCGGGGGAATACCGGAAAAGCAGGCGTTCCTGAAAACGTCTGCTTTTTTCAAACGCACGCTCATTCGCGCCCTTTCTTTCAGCCCGCAATGTTGTTCGGGCTGGCCGCCCCGCCGCGGCACTTTTCGCCTTCCCGTCAGCTCGCCGTATTGTTCGAACTGGCCGCCGCCGCGGAAGCCGCGATCGCCGCACACATGGCCGCCTCCTGCGCCGCGATCAGCGAGATCGTCCCGCTTAACGCCGCGGAACTCATGGCTGTCTGACCGCTCTGAACCGCACAGGAAACCAGCATTGCCGCATGCATCAAGCGCTGCTTCCGGCTGACGCCAAACAAACCGTAGCCCTTCTGGCCGGAAAGGAATGCATCGACCTCCACCATATCCTGAATCAAACTTTCCAGTTCGACGGGATGAAGCGCCAACGCTCCCAGGGTTGCCAGCTCATAATCCGTCCCATAACGGCAGCCCTTTTCTCTCAAACCGTCGTACAGGGCCATCGTCCGCCTGCATTTTTCATCAGCGCTTCCCTCACCCAGCGCAAGCACATGGCTTAGAGACTGCACAGCATTTCCGGAAAAGAACAGCGGCTTCAGGATTTCATAGCATTTTTCTGTCTCCTCAGTCACTTCTTCGTCCGTCCGCTCCGACAGCGCCAGCAATGCCGCGAACACACTGTCCTCTTTGGACGTCAGGAAAGGATGTTCCTGCTTCATCAAATCATAAATGCGTTTTGTCCGGCGCGCGATCGCCTCATAGCCGCTCTCCTCAATGAGATCGGTAAGCATCATGGCTGCCACCGGAAGATATTCGGAAGAGAAGAAGTATTCTTTCAGACAGCCGTATAACCGAAGGGCTTTGTCCATCTTTTCTTCCGGATATTCACTCAAAGACAGGATGGAAATCATCGGAAGCCGGATAGTCCCGCCGAAATTCGAGAACAGCCCGGTCTTTTTCTTGATGATATCCCGACAGGTTTTCATGCGCTGCGGATCTGCCATCCGGCCTTTCTCCGCAAAGATCCCGGCGCATACCGGGTAGATCTCCGCGGTTTCCCAGGCGAAGGCGCTCCGGATCCGATCCCGGTTTTCGATAAAGTTTCCACATAATTTCGCAAACGGCTCCCTCATATGCTCACCCTTTTAATCCTCTCGACTGCCGGTCCATGTCTTCGATGACAATGTCGTAGATTTCGCCCAGGGTGGCGCAGTATTCCAGCACTTTCCAGGGTTCGTTTGTGTGGAAATGAATTTTGATCAGTTCTTCGTCGCCTACGGCAAGGAGACAGTCCCCCTTGAAATGTTCGACAAAATAGTCGTTGATGGCATCTTCGTCCAGGTCTTCTCCTTCGATAAGAAGCTGGGTGTCATAGCGGAATTCTAACATGGTAATCCTCCTTTTCTCGCTTCAAAATTCCAAACTCCCTGCGTTTAAAAGGAAATATTTCATTCCCATAATCACGAATCCTTCGTCATTTCTCCACGGTTTTTTTGTTCCGTTTACAATCACGATTTTTTTAAAAGAATCCGGGATATTACGCAAAGAGCGGAATTCCTGCATTTGCTTTTCCTCCGAAGTCATATCATATGCTACCTGAATGTAGTATCGCTGACTTCCCTGATTTACTACAAAATCAACCTCCAACTGTTTCCGGCTCCTTTTTCCTTCTTGGTTCCGGTCATATACGTCTACGATACCCACATCGACATTGTAGCCGCGCACAAGCAATTCATTGTAAACAATATTCTCCATTATATGAGTGGGTTCCTGCTGTCTGAAATTCAATCGCGCATTCCGAAGTCCCATATCCGTAAAATAATACTTCGAATTTGCACCGATATACTTTCTTCCTTTTATATCATAACGGCTCGCCTTTGAAATCAAAAAAGCCTCTGTCAGATAATCAATATGATTGGATATCGTTTTATTCGTGTAACTGCTCTGGCATTCACTTGCAAATGTATTTGCAATTTTCGCCGGGTTCGTGGGCGATCCAATCGCAGATGCAAGGATATCCGCCAGCGTTCCTAATTCATCGACATTCTGAATCCGATTTCGTTCTACCACGTCTTTTAAATAAACATTCGCAAACATATTTTTCAAATATTCTGATTTTTGGCGCTCCTCCGTGAACTGTACAACCTGAGGCAGGCCGCCATAAATCATATATTCTTCCCAAGCATCATCATAATCGCCCTCATATACCGAGTAAAATTCCGCAAACGACAAAGGATAGATCCGAACTTCATCGCCTCTGCCCCGGAACTCCGTTACAATGTCACTGGACAGAAATTTTGAATTGCTTCCGGTGACATACACGTCAAGATGGTTTATCCGAAGCAAACTGTTCAACACTTCTTCAAACCGCGGCATGAATTGCACCTCATCTAGGAATAGATAATACTTCTGTTCATCTTTTATCCTTTCTTTTATATAGTGATAACACACTTTGGGGTCTCGCAGTTCTTCGCTTTCAATACCATCCAGGGCAATTTCAAGAATATGTCCGCTGTCTATGCCGCTTTCCAGAAGATACCGCTTAAATAGGTTAAAAAGCAGAAACGACTTTCCGCATCTTCGGATGCCGGTAATCACTTTAATCATTCCATTATCTTTCCGCATAATTAACTGATTCAGATAGTGATCTCGTCTTATCTCCATAATTTAGCTCCTATTTTTTGTATATTTACACATATTTTAGTAATGATACTTTAGCAAACATCCTTCTTCTTGTCAAGATTTTATTGATTCCTCTGCCGTTCCAATAAAAAACAAAACCGCCCCAATCACCGTACAGGCCGCTCCCGCCGCCAGCATCGCCCGCACCCCATACCAGTCAATCAGCTTTCCTCCCAGCAGGCTCCCAAACACCGACCCCACCGAAAACGCCATCGTCGCCAGCGCCTGTCCTTTCACCTTATTCTCCTCTTCCATCAACTGGTTCGCATAGTAAACCGAAGCCGGAATATAAAGGCCATAGGAAACCATCTGCAAAAGCTGCACCGCGTAAATCGCCGTAACATTCGTACAGAAACAGAACGCTACAGCTTTCACCGCCCACAGCACCGCCGCAAACCGCAGCAGCTTCCCAGCGGGAATCCGCTTCACGATCCGGCCAAACAGGAACATCACCGGAAGCTCGCTTAAAGCCGCCACACAGACCGCGACGCCCATATGGCTGCTGTCTCCGCCCACCGCCTGTACCATCTGGAACATGTAGGTATTAGTCATAAAGTGAAAAATGAACATGAACGCAATCCCCACAAGGAGGACGCCAAATCTCCGATAGCGCTTTAAAAGCTCCGGATATGTCAGCGGCTTTCCGGCCGCAGCACTTTCTTCCTTCCCCGCATCCTGCTTCAGCGAAAAGCTGGCCGTGATCAGCAAAAACAGCAGATAACAGCCTGCGGCCAGCACCGGAATGACCAAAATCCCGACACGCCCCGCCAGAAAACCCAGAAGGTACGACACCAGCGCATACGTCACCGAGCCAAAGCCCCTGGCCAGTCCGTAATTCATCCGCTCGCCCCGGTTCAGATAGTACATGCTCACCGCATTCACCATCGGCTGAAGGCTCTGGATCGCAATGGAACCCAGCCCGAACAGGAGGCAGAGCGCCGCAAACGGCAGCCCCGGCACACACAGCAGGATCGCCGAGACAATTCCGACAATCCCAAGCGTCAGCGTAATCTCTTTCAAAGAAAAGCGGCCCTGTTTATCCGCCTTTGCCGCCGCGACAGGCTGTAAAAACGCCGCGATAATATTCGCCAGCGCCAGCACTGTGCCCGTCTGCCCCGCCGTAAAGCCTTTCCCGTCCAGGTAGACGGCAGCATAGCCGTTGATCGAGCAGAAAATGCCCCAATAGCTGGCCTGCATCAGCACGTAGCGGATGTTCAAAAATTTTGTTCCCATAGTCCCTCCATACCCGTTACACCGGGACGCACGATACGCAAAATGCGCAGGATGGCCGCGAACCAGACACGAATCCTTTCGAAACGCGCGCCCCGATTCCAGCATAATCGAAAGAAGCACAGCCGGCCATCCCCGCTGTGCTTCGGTCTTCTCGCATCTTCATTTATGGTACGGTTCCCGGTGAATGATCCGGTAACTCCGGTAAATCTGCTCCAGAAGGATCACCCGCATCAACTGATGGGGAAACGTCATATCCGAAAAGCTCAAAAGCTCATCCGCCCGCCGAAGGACGGCCGCATCCAGCCCCAGGGAACCCCCGATCACAAAACAGAGGTGGCTTACGCCCCGGATGCCAAGCCCATCGATCTTTTCCGCAAGCCCCTCGCTGGTCAGCTTCCGGCCTTCAATGGCCAGCGCAATGACATACGAGCCCTCCGGAATCAGCCTCTGAATACGCTCGCCCTCTTTCGCCTTAATCTGGCGCTCCAAGGCCTCGCCCGCGCCGTCCGGCGTCTTTTCATCGGCCGCTTCCAGAATCTCCAGCTTACAGTACCGGCTCAGCCGTTTACTGTATTCCTTGACCGCGTCGGTAAAATAAGCCTCTTTGATCTTTCCTACGGTGACAAGCGTGATCTTCATCAGAAATCAAACGCCTCGCGGCCGCAGGTCACCGTCTTAATATAGGAACCCACTTCCAGATGCGCCGGATGAACCGCATAATTCTGAAGAGCTTCGGCACTCTCATACTCGCCAATCAGGGCAATGTCCTTCGTGCTGCCGCTAAGCGGGTTCACCACAACCTTCAGGGATACCACTCCCGGAATCTCTTCTTTCAGGGCTTCGAGCCGCTCCTTGATGAGCGCTTTGGCCTCTGTTTTTTCTTCCTGGGATAAGGTGTCCAGGAAATTCCACATCACGATATGCGTTACCATAGGGTTCTCCTTTGTGTTTGGCAGATTTTATTTATTGCTCAAAAATTCGTGGATGCCTTTCGCAGCCGCTTTTCCTGCTCCCATAGCCAGGATAACGGTCGCCGCGCCGGTTACTGCATCGCCGCCCGCATACACGCCGTCTTTTGAGGTCTTACCGGTCTCTTCATCCGCAATGATGCATTTTCTGCGGTTCGTATCCAGTCCGACCGTCGTGGAGGAGATCAGCGGGTTCGGGGAAGTACCCAGGGACATGATCACGGTATCCACTTCGATCTCATACTCGGAACCTTTGACTTCTACCGGACGTCTTCTTCCGGAAGCATCCGGCTCGCCCAGTTCCATCTTCACAAGCTTCAGGCCTCTTACGCAGTCTTTTTCGTCCACCAGGATCTCCACCGGATTCGTCAGCAGGTCGAAGATCACGCCCTCTTCTTTCGCGTGGTGCACTTCTTCCGCACGGGCCGGGAGCTCTGCTTCGCTTCGGCGGTAAACAATATGTACTTCCGCGCCCAGACGCAGAGCGGTTCTCGCCGCATCCATGGCCACGTTTCCGCCGCCGACAACGGCTACTTTCTTGCCTTTGACGATCGGGGTATCGTAATTCTCATCGAAAGCGTGCATCAGGTTATTTCTGGTCAGGTATTCGTTGGCAGAGAAGACGCCGTTCGCCTGCTCGCCCGGAATGCCCATGAACATCGGAAGGCCTGCGCCGGAGCCGATGAAGACGGCCTCGAAGCCTTCCTCTTCCATCAACTCGTCGATCGTGATGGATTTTCCGATGATGACGTTCGTCTCAATCTTTACGCCCAGAGCCTTTACATTCTCGACTTCTGCGGCAACGACCTTATCTTTCGGGAGACGGAACTCCGGAATGCCGTATACCAGAACGCCGCCCGCTTTGTGCAGCGCTTCGAAAATGGTCACGTCATAGCCAAGTTTGGCCAGGTCGCCGGCACAGGTCAGGCCGGAGGGGCCGGAACCGATGACAGCCACTTTCTTGCCGTTCTTCTCTGCGGGAGCAGTCGGTTTGATACCGTTCTCTCTCGCCCAGTCCGCAACGAAACGCTCCAGTTTTCCGATGGAAATTGGCTCGCCTTTAATGCCGCGGATGCATTTTCCTTCGCACTGGCTCTCCTGGGGACATACGCGTCCGCAGATGGCCGGAAGGGCGCTGGATTCGGAGATGACTTTGTAAGCCTCTTCGAAGTTTCCTTCTTTGACCTCGTGGATAAATCCGGGAATGTTAATGTTTACCGGACAGCCGGTTACGCATTTCGCGTTTTTACAGTTAATGCAGCGGGCTGCTTCCTCGACTGCTTCTTCTTTGTTATATCCAAGGCAAACCTCTTCAAAGTTTGCTGCTCTTACCTTTGGCGCCTGCTCTCTGACCGGCACTCTCTTTAATACGTCTGCCATTATTTGTCACCTCCGCAATTTCCGCATCCGCCGTGATGGGTATCTCCTTCACGCAGCTTCAAAAGGGCGCGGCCCTCTTCGGTCTTATAAAGCTGCTGTCTCTTCATACATGCGTCAAAATCAATCTTATGGCCGTCGAACTCCGGTCCGTCCACGCAGGCGAACTTCACTTCGTCGCCTACCATCAGACGACAGGCGCCGCACATGCCGGTGCCGTCTACCATGATCGGGTTCATGCTGACAATGGTCGGCAGGTCATATTTCTTCGTGGTCAGGCAGCAGAATTTCATCATGATCATCGGGCCGATGGCAACGACTAAGTCGTAGTGCTTCCCTTCCGCCATCAGGTCGTCGATGACCTTTGTTACCATGCCGTGTCTTCCGTAAGAGCCGTCGTCGGTCGTTACGTACAGATTATCGCAGACTGCTTCCATTTCTTTTTCCAGGATCACCAGATCCTTGGTCTTCGCGCCTACAATCGCATCGGCTTTGATGCCGTGTTCATGCAGCCATTTTACCTGCGGGTAAACCGGAGCTGTTCCTACGCCGCCGGCCACGAATAACACGTGTTTTTTCTTTACTTCTTCCAGATCCTCGGTGCAAAGCTCCGACGGGCGTCCCAGCGGGCCTACGAAATCCTGGAAGGAATCGCCTGCTTTCAGCTTCGTGAACTTCTCGGTGGAAGCGCCCACGGGCTGGAAGACGATGGTGATGGTGCCGGCTTCCCGGTCATAGTCGCAGATGGTTAAGGGGATCCGCTCGCCCACTTCATCTGCCTTGACGATGACGAATTGTCCCGGCAGGCAATGTTTTGCTACTCTCGGCGCTTCCACTACCATCAGGTAGATATTGCTTGTCAGCGCTTCTGCTTTTAAGATACTGTACATAGCTTTCTTTTCCTCCTATTCTTTAACAGCGGTTCCCGTCAAAAAGGCGGAACCAACCGCAGTTCCCAAAAACAATTCAATTAAGTATAATTCAATGACAGAAAAATATCAATCCCTAAATGTACTCATCCACATAATTTTCAAATTGTTCCATGCTCATCAGCACCTTTCGGGGCTTGGTTCCTTCCTCTTCGCCCACCACGCCCGCGTCCGCGAGCTGGTCCATGATCCGGGCGGCCCGGTTAAAACCGATCTTAAACATCCGCTGGAGCATGCCGATGGAGGCTTTGTCCTTCTCGATGATGAATTTCCCAGCTTCCTGGAACAGGGCGTCCCGTTCGGCCCCGCCGGAACCATCCGGCCCGGCCAGGGATGCCTTGCTGATCTTTTCCGCCACATCCTTGCTGTAGACGGCTGTCTGATTCTGGCCTGCCAGGAACTCCACGACCCTTCCCACTTCCTCGTCGGAGACGAAGGCTCCCTGCACCCTGGCCGGTTTCTGGTAGCCCTGGGGGTAAAAGAGCATGTCGCCCTTTCCCAGCAGCTTTTCTGCGCCGTTCATGTCGATGATCGTCCGGGAATCCACACCGGAGGACACCGCGAAGGCGATCCGGGAAGGCATGTTCGCCTTGATGAGTCCGGTGATGACGTTGACAGACGGACGCTGGGTGGCAATGATCAGATGGATGCCTGCCGCCCGCGCAAGCTGGGCCAGACGGCAGATGGCGTCCTCCACCTCCCCCGGAGCGACCATCATCAGGTCGGCCAGCTCGTCCACGATGATGACGATCTGGGGCAGTTTTTTCGGTTTTTCTTCTTCGTCAATGCCTTCGACGCCTTCCAGGGCTTCGATTTTGGCATTGTAGCCTTTCAGGTCGCGCACGTTGACTTCGGCGAATTTATTATAGCGATCCGTCATCTCGGCCACCGCCCAGTTTAAAGCGCCTGCCGCCTTCTTCGGGTCGGTCACAACCGGGATGAACAGGTGCGGGATGCCGTTATAGACGCTTAATTCCACCACTTTCGGGTCGATCATGATCAATTTCACGTCTTCCGGGCTTGCTTTATATAAAATGCTCATGATAATCGTGTTAATGCAGACGGATTTACCGGAACCCGTCGCGCCCGCGATCAGCAGATGTGGCATTTTTGCAATGTCCGTCACCACCGCCTTGCCGCCGATATCTTTTCCGGCCGCAAAAGCCAGGTTTGAGGGATGGTTCTGGAACTCTTTTGTTTCCAGAAGCTCCCGCAGGGGCACGGTGCTGTTTTCTTTGTTCGGGACTTCGATGCCCACCGCCATTTTTCCGGGAATGGGCGCTTCAATCCGGATATCGGCGGCGGCCAGGTTCAGTTTAATGTCGTCCGCCAGGTTCACGATTTTGCTGACGCGCACGCCCTGTTCCGGGGTCAGCTCGTAGCGGGTGACGGAGGGACCGCAGCTCACATTGCTTACCGTGACTTCCACGCCGAAATTATGGAGGGTCTGCTGAAGCTTCCTGGCGGTGCTGCGCAGGGTTTCGTCCGAATCCCCTGTCCGGCCGCCTTTGGGGGCTTTTAACAGGTTTAAAGGCGGGAAGACATACTCCGGCTTTGGCTCCTGTTCCTGCTCCTGAATTTCCGCGGCGACTTCCGCGATTCCCTGCTCCTGCTCTTTTTTCGAGGATTTGGGGTTTTTGGACGGTGCGCGTTCCGGTTCCGGAACCTGGGCGGAAGGCGGAATGTCCTCATAGGGGTCCTCCTCTGGCTTTGGCCCTTCGTTTTCGGTGTTTCCGCCCGAAACGGCTTCCGTTTCCGGGAAAATCTCCATCTCCGGGACGCCGGTTTCACTCTGGCCGGTTTCCTCCTGTTTCGCGCGCTCTTTTCCCATGCGCACCAGCTCGCTTCCAAATCCGCTCTCGAAGGCCGCATGCGTCTCCCCGCGCTGGATCTGGAAATCCTCCGAAAATACGGGCGTTTCCGGTGTTTTCGATGCTTTCGGTGTTTCCGGCTCCTGGTGTTCCTCATGATCCAGGGCCAGGGGTTCGGCCTCTACCGGTTCCAGGTTCAGCGGTTCCGGCTGGAAGGCCGGGCGTTTTTTCGGTTTCTCTCCAAATACATACTTCTCCGTTTTTTCCGGTTCTTCTTTTTTCTCCGCTTTCACGCCTGTCAGCGGGGGCGGGATCACTTCGCGGACTTCTTCCAGGTTGATCACCTGGGGCGCTTTCGGATCGTTTAGCAGGAAGTCATTTACGATCTTCGCTGAGGACGCATTTTCCTTCTGAACCTGGGCCAGGCGCTGTTTCTCTTCTTCCAGATAGCGTTTTTCCATCTCCCGCTCCTGCTCCCGGCGGACGCGCTGGCGCTCTTTTCGGATTTCGGCCCGCTCCCGGCGGATCGTGGCGTCGTCCATGGCGGTCTGCACCACTTTTTTACTGCCTTTTTTCACGCCGTTTAACAGGGAACGCTCCGTGATCATGATCAGGCAGATGATGATCAGGATGATCAGCACCACATAGGCCCCGGCCACGCCTAGGGCCGGGCAGAACATGGAGGCTAAAAGCCCTCCGGCCAGGCCGCCGCCGCTCTGATAGCGGGCGCTGTCGGTGTAATAGTCCAGGAATGTCCTGCTTGGCAGGTATTTATTCGTGATCAGCTCCACGATCGCGCAGAGCGCAAAGTACAGCAGCATGGCGCTGCACGCCTTAATCCAGGCGAGGATGCTCCCGTGGTTCGAGACCAGGAAGGCGATCAGGAAGAATAATAAAACCGGCACCAGGTAGGCCAGGAAGCCGAAGACGCCGAATAAGAATTCCTGAAGGATTCCGCCCACGGTTCCGCCAAAGCCAAAGACGCTGATCATCAGGATCACGCAGAGGGCCAGGGAGAGCCAGATCACGACTTCGTCCAGGATTGGAAAGTCCAGAAGATCGCTCTCCTCCTCCGGGCGCTTCGTCTCGGCTTTTTTCGTATTCGTTTTTCCACCTGTTTTCTTCTCGACCTTCGAAGACCCTGCCGGTTTCCTGGCGGGGCCTGTCTGGGTCTGTTTTTTTGCGGTTGTGGTTTTGGTCGTCGTCGTTTTTCTGGTACGGACTGGCTTTTCTTCCTTTGCTGTTTGCGTCTGTTTCTTTTTTGTGTCTGAAGCCATGTAGTTCTCCTTTTATGATTCGATTATAGCACGAAATGCATCACGATCGCCACGATTCCCACGGCGATACAGTACGTGGCAAAGCCTTTGAAGCTCTTCTTGCGCACAACGACGAGCATGGTTTTCATGCAGACGAAGCCCACGGCTCCGGCGACGATGGCGCCCACGATGCAGTTTCCGACCATCCCGGCGCTGATGGTCTCATTTCCGATATCTTTTAATTCCAGGACTGCCGCTCCTAAGATCGCCGGAATGGACATAATGAAAGAATATTTCAGGGCAAATTTCCGTTCAAAGCCGCTTAACAGGCAGGCTGTGATCGTGGTGCCGGAGCGGGAAAGGCCCGGCAGGGTGGACAGCCCCTGGGCAATGCCGATAAAAAAGGCGTTTACGTAACTCACATCCCGCGGGATCTTATGACCGTCCTCGGACAGCTGGGCGACGATCAGCAGGATGCCGGTCAGAAGCAGGCAGACGCCCGGAACCAGCAGGGTTTTCCCGGCAATCTCCACCAGATCCCGCCCCACATAGCCGATGATCCCGGTGGGGATCGTGGAGACAATAATCAGCAGGACGAATTTCCGGTAGTTATTATGTATGATCCGGCGGTAGCGGAGGGCTTCCTGGTCGCGCCGGTTTTTGAAAAAGATTTTCACATTGGCGGCAATGTCCGCGCAGATCAGGATGGCTTCCCGGATCATCTTCCAGAGATCCTTCCGGTAGACGGCGCAGACCGCCACAAGCGTCCCCACATGGAGCATCACGTCAAAGAGCATGCCCCCGTCCGTCTCCATCCCGAAAATATTCTGGAGAATCACCAGATGCCCGGAACTGCTCACCGGGAGAAATTCCGTCACTCCCTGGACGATCCCAAGGAAAATTGCCTGCAAAATGGACATAACCCATCCTCCTTCGCCGCCGCGTGCAAAAACAGGGCTTCGCAGATCGGTAAGCGGCAAAGCCCTGTGTGTTCGCAGCCTATAATATCGTTTTTATTCTAGCACAATTCAGGCGGATTTGCAAATCAATTCATGCAGTTTGGCAATGGCGTCGCAGATTCCGCCCACCTCGTCGATGATCCCCTCTTCCACCGCCTGGCCGCCCACCAGGATCGTTCCCAGATCCTTCGTGAGGATGCCGGTATCCAGCATCAGTTCTTCCAGCCGCTCCCGCCTGGCCTCGCAGTGTTCGGAGATAAAGCCCAGGATCCGATCCTGCATCTGTTTAAAATAGTCGTAGGTCTGGGGCGCGCCGATCACCGTCCCGTTCATCCGCACCGGATGGATCACCATCGTGCCGGTCTTTACGATGTAGGAATAATCCGTGGATACGGCAATGGGTACGCCGATGGAATGGCTCCCGCCAAGAACCAGGGAGACCGTGGGTTTGCTTAGCGACGCGATCATTTCCGCAATGGCAAGCCCGGCCTCTACGTCGCCGCCTACGGTATTTAAGAGCACCAGCAGGCCCTTCGTCTCATGGCTGTCTTCGATGGCCGCGAGCTGAGGCAGCACGTGCTCGTATTTCGTGGTTTTCGTGTTGGAAGAAAGGCATTCGTGGCCTTCGATCTCGCCGATTACGGAGAGAAGATGGATCTTATGATCCAGGATCAGCTGGCCGTAATCCTTGACCGCTTCCCCTTCTTTTACGATTTTTTCGGTATCGGCCGCTTCTTCCTTCTTTTTTTCAGACATCTCGTTACCTCCTGCTTTTTCCGTTTAGTATGCCCGAAAAAAAGAACCGCATACCCTTTTCGATATGCGGCTTGATCTTCAATTTAGGAAAAAATATTCTTTTTCCAGATCCCGTACCATGCGGATGTAGAGTTCCCGGCATTCTTCGTTCCGGTTTTCTTCGATCATCCGTTTGCAGGGCTCCAGGTAGGTGTCCCAGATCCCCTGATAAATCTCCTGCTTGTCCGGCTGCCGGTTAATGTGCTTTACAATCGTGGGGGCCACGTTGTAATATTCATCGATCACTTCTTCGCCGTCCTCGCTGGAAGCCAGATAGGTATCCCGGAAATCCCGGAACAGGTTCAGCTCGTAGCAGT
The DNA here is from genome assembly GCA_030536575.1 of Eubacteriales bacterium. Classification (GTDB taxonomy): domain Bacteria; phylum Bacillota; class Clostridia; order Lachnospirales; family Lachnospiraceae; genus Limivivens. The sequence goes on from JAUNPS010000005.1 coordinate 94,971, forward strand.
TATCCGGCTTTCCGAAGGTTTCGCAGACCGCGGTGGTGATGTAGCAGAACTTCCGCTTAAAGCCTTCGTTAATGCTGGCATAGTCGGAGGCCTGGACATTCGTCTTGGGGAAGGTTTCTTTCCAGGCGGCCAGGATTTTGTCCTTTAAAGGCTCAGAGGATTCTTTCCCGAATTCCAGGATGCTTGGAATCATATAAACGGCCAGACAGAAATTAAAGTCCATCAGGGCCTTTTCTTTCTGGTTCTTTTTCGGGATCTCATCCAGGTGCGCCTTGGCAGCGTCCGCCACGGCCTGGGCCATGTTCGTCAGGTACTGATCCTTGTCGATCACGGACTGATAGCCGTTCTCCAGCGCCTCCAGCGTCGCCAGATGACGCTCGCAGTAAGCCTGGAACTGGCCTGCATAACGGTCCCGTTTAAAATTTTCCAGAGGGGCTTCCAGTCCAAAAAGCATCTGGGGTAATCCCTCGATCGCCACTGTATAGAAATTCATATGCCGCCCTCCCCCGGTACGTTTTTATTCTTCGTCCCAGTTATGGTAGACGGCCTGCACGTCGTCATCCTCGTCCAGAAGATCCAGGGTTCTCTGCAGGCTGTTTACCGCCGCTTCATCGGTCAGGCTCACATAGTTCTGGGGGATCATGGTCACTTCGGCCTGGGCCATCGGGATCCCTTCTTTTTCCAGGGCTTCCCGGACAGCGGAGAAGTCATCCGGCGCGGTGATCACTTCGAAGCTGTCTTCTTCCTCGCTGAAATCTTCCGCCCCTGCGTCCAGGGCGATCATCATCAGGTCGTCGGCGTTCATCTCGCAGTCTTCCTTCGAGATAATGATCTGGCCTTTCTGGTCGAAGCTGTAGGAGACGCAGCCTTTTGTGCCGATGCTGCCGTTTCCTTTGGTGAAGGCGCTGCGGACATTGGCCGCGGTGCGGTTTTTGTTATCGGTCAGCGCTTCGACGATGATGGCAATGCCGTTCGGGCCGTAGCCTTCATAGGTGACGTATTCGTAGTTTACGGCGTTGGCGTCTCCGGCGGCTTTCTTGATGCCACGGTCGATGGTGTCGTTCGGCATGTTGTTGGCCTTGGCTTTGGCGATGACGTCGCGCAGTTTGCTGTTATTGGCCGGGTCGGGGCCGCCCTCTTTTACGGCTACGGCGATCTCACGGCCGATGATGGTGAAAATTTTTCCTTTTGCTGCGTCGTTTTTCTCTTTCTTGTGCTTGATATTCGCAAATTTGGAATGTCCTGACATAACACATAACTCCTTTGTTTTTCTTTTAAAATATCTTTCCGCGTGGCGGGAACTGCGTCCGGTACAGGCTTATTCGTCTTCCTGGCCTGTTTCCGGGGACTTCTCGGCAAGCTTTGTCACCCGGACTTTTTCGATGGTTTTATTCGCAACGCTTAAAATCTGGAAGCAGTAACCGTCTTCTTCAATGGCTGAATGCTCGTCCTCATCCGGGATCTTGTCCAGCTTGGAGATCAGATAGCCGTTCAGCGTTTCAATGTCTGCATCGACATGCAGGGTGGTCTGTAAAGTCTCCTCCACGTCTTCCAGAGCAGCCATACCATTCATAATATAACAGGAATCGGAAATTTTTTCAATCATGTTTTCTTCATTATCGTACTCATCCTGGATATTTCCGACGATTTCTTCCAGAATGTCCTCCAAAGCCACCAGTCCCGCGGTCTGCCCGTACTCGTCCGCCACCATGACCATCTGCAGCTTCTGAGCCTGCATGCTCCGGAAAAGCTGGCTGATGTTCCGGGTTTCGGGGATGAAGACCGCGTTTCGGATCAGGCCGGGAATGTCCTTGATCAGCCAGTTGTCATAGATGCCCTGGGTGTGGCAGCGCATGGCGTCTTTCAGGTGGAGGATGCCGGTCACATTGTCAATGTTCTCTTCGTACACCGGGAACCGGGAATGGGAGGCGTCCAGCATGAAGGCCAGGGCCTGATCCAGGTTCAGGCAGCCGTCCACCGCCACCAGGTTTTTCCGGTGGGTCATGATATCCTGGGCGTCTTTGTCGTCGAATTCGAAAATATTGTTGATCATTTCCGCCTCGCTGGCTTCCAGCACGCCCTGCTCGTGGCCTTCATTTACCATGGAGAGGATCTCTTCCTCGGTCACGTCGTCTTCGATCTTGGCCGGATCCATCCCCAGAAGCTTTAAGGGCAGGTTCACGATGCCGGTCAGCACCAGACAGACCGGATGACAGACCCGCTCCAGGATCCACGCGATCTTACAGAGACGTCTGGCGAAAAGCTCCGGCTTCTGCGCGCCCAGCACCTTTGGCAGATAGACGCCCAGGGCAAACAGCAGGCTCAAAACGATCAAAAATGCCAGCACCCACGACACAATATGTAACAGGTTCCCGGTCAGGAAATGCTGTCCCATGGCCCGGCTCAGGCTCCCGGCCAGGTATTTCACCGGGATCAGCCCGCAGACCATGGACAGGAACAGGCTCATAAACTGCAGCTCCGCCGAGCACAGCGCCTGATTCTCCTGGAAAAATAAAATCCGTTGATTCGTCTCCTCTTCGTCGGTAAAACGCAGGGCCGATAAGAAGCCGTTTACTACTGCTTCCAGGGCCAGGATTACCAGAAAAATGCAAAGTCCCGTTAGGGGGCTTTCACTGCTTTCCATTTGTATTCGAAACTCCTTCCGTATTTTGCCGTCACTGAACGGTTACTCTGTTACAGACTATAACATAACTATGTAACAAGTTCAAGACTGACCTTCAGCGCCCGGTCCACCTGTTCCAAAATTTCCCCGTCCAGATGGCACACCCGGTCTTTCAGGCGCTTTTTATCAATGGTGCGAAGCTGCTCCAGAAGGATCACGGAATCCTTTACGAGCTCGAACCGTCCCGCATCCAGTTCCACGTGGGTGGGCAGCTTTGCCTTATTCATCTTCGAAGTAATCGCCGCACAGATCACGGTGGGGCTGTGCCGGTTCCCCACGTCGTTCTGGATGATCAGGACCGGGCGCACGCCGCCCTGTTCGGAACCGATGACCGGCCGCAGATCCGCATAAAAAATATCGCCTCGTTTAATAATCACGCATTCCACACTCCGATTTCTTCTGCAATGATTCCGTACCTTTCGAATCACGCCTTGTCGGCAAAATAATCCGTCCTGCACGGAACCATTCCATTCTTTTACTGTATCTGCTACCAGTATTTCCATCTTTTTATCGGATATGCGTATTGAAACGGATTCCGGGGCTTTCCCCGGCCCATTTTTTTATTCTGCGCTTTGCCGCAGATAATTTTCGACCTTATAGACCTTTCCGTGTTCGTCAAACACGCGCGGAACCCGCTTGCCGATGTCGCAGACAAATTCGTAGGGGAATCTGCCTGACAGGGCTCCCAAGGTTTCCACGGACAGCGTCGCCCCGCGGTCATTCCCCATCAGCGTTACCTCATCGAGTTCCTGCGCTTCCGGGATCTCCGTCACGTCCACCATCATCTGATCCATGCAGACTCTGCCGAGAATCCGGGCTTTTTTGCCATGGATCAAAACCCAGCCTTTGTTCGAAAGGCTGCGGGGGTAGCCGTCCCCGTATCCCACCGGAATGGTCGCGACCCGCATAGGCCCATCGGCCACGAAGGTGCCGCCGTAGCTGACCGCCGCCCCTGCTTCCAGGTCTTTTATGTACACGATATGGCTTTTCAGCTCCATCACCGGAGACAGGCCCATTTCCCGGCTCACCTCGTCCGAAGGATAGATGCCGTAAAGGGTGATGCCTGCCCGGACGAGATCCATATTCGCCTGGGGAAGCTCTAAAATCCCCGCGCTGTTCGAACAGTGGTGCAGGGGGATCTTTACGCCCGCCTCCTCAAGCCGCCGGATATAGTCCGTAAACCGGGCGATCTGCCGGTTCGCCTCCGTCTTATCCGCCTCATCCGCCCTGGCGAAATGGGTAAAAATTCCTTCGATGGACAGGTTTGGAAGCTGGCTGATCCGGACAACCTCCGCCACACTGGACGCATCGTCCTTCACGCCGATGCGGGACATGCCCGTATCTACGGCCAGATGCACCAGCGCCGTTTTCCCAAGCTTTTTTGCGGCCTCGGACAGCTTCCGGGCGCTTTCATACTGAAACACCACCGGGCGGATTTCATGGGACACCAGCTCCTCATAATGTTCCTGGAAAGTGTATCCCAGAATCAGGATCGGCTTTTTCAGCCCGGCGCTCCGAAGAGCCAGCGCTTCGTCGGCCGTGGCCACCGCATAGCCCCAGAGATAAGGAAGGGGTTCTGCGTGCCGTGCGATCTCGGCTGCGCCGTGGCCGTATCCATCCGTCTTGATGACGGCAATCATCTGTGTCTCTTCCCGGATATTCGCCCGCATTTTTCCCAGGTTTTCCAGGATCGCGTCCATGTGGATGGCCGCGTACACCCTGCTGTAACATTCCATGTTTCTCATTCCTCCGTTTTTTCAGCCGGCGTCTGGGCCGGTTCGTAAAAAATGTACTGCAATGCTTCGATGATCTCGCCTGCGAGCATCCCTCTGGCGCTGCTCTTCTCCTTCGCGAGATCGCCGCCCATTCCATGGACGAACACGCCTAAAATCGCCGCCTGAAGAGGCGCACATCCCTGGGCCAGAAGGCCTGTGATGATGCCTGCCAGCACATCCCCGGAGCCGCCGGTGGCCATGCCGTCGTTCCCGGTCTCATTGATCCAGGCTTCCTCTCCGTCGGAAATGACCGTCCGCGCGCCTTTTAAGACGCAGATGACCTTGTGGGCTTTTGCAAAATCCCGGCAAACGGAAATCGGGTCGCCCGTAACGTCCCCCACAGCACAGTGCAGCAGCCGCGCCATCTCTCCCGGATGGGGCGTAAGGATCACCGGAACCGGAATCGTCTCCAGGATCTCCGATTCGTCCGCAAGCAGGTTCAGCCCGTCTGCGTCCAGAACCAGCGGGCCGCGCAGGTGGTGCAGCATCTGGATCAGAAGCTCCTTTTTCCAGGGCAGGGTTCCATAGCCCGGCCCGATGCAGGCCGCCTTAGCCCAGTGTACCGCTTCCAATGCGGTAAAGGAGTCCGCTTCCTGGGGCTGCATGGCTTCCGGCGAAGTCGTCAGGGTGTCCATGATCGCCTCCGGCAGCAGCGTCTGTAAGCAGACCCGGTTACTTTCCTCGGTCAGGATGCGGACGAGCCCTGCGCCGGTGCGGTAAGCCGCTTTGGCAGCCATGAAAGCCGCGCCGCTCATGTTCTTCGTACCTGCGACGATCAGGGCTTTCCCGTAGGTGCCTTTGTTGCTGTCTTTGTGCCGCGGCGGAAGCCAGGAAAAAGCTTCCCTGGTGACCGCGTGGATCAGCGGCTGTTCACAGAGGCTTTCCGGGGTAATCCCGATCTGGCACAGTTTTACGGTTCCGCAGTATTCGGCTCCCGGATACAGCACATGGCCGATTTTCCGGAAAGCGAAGGTCACTGTCATCTTCGCCCGGACGGCAGCCCCTATCACCTTGCCCGTATCGGCGCTGATACCGGAGGGAATATCCACCGCCAGCACGGGGGTCTGGCTTTCGTTGATCTGCTCGATCCATTCCCGGTAAGCGCCTGTAACCTCTCTGGAGAGGCCGACGCCAAAAAGAGCGTCTACGATACAAGTATATTCCGAAAACTGCGGATTTTTGCAAAAAGAAAGGCCGTAAGCCTCACAAATCGTTTTCTGTATTCTGGCATCCTTCGTCAGTTTCTCCGGGTTTCCGGCAAAAAAGAGCTCCGCTTCGACGCCCCGCTCGTGCAGGATGCGCGCAAGACAGAAGCCGTCCCCGCCGTTATTCCCGCTGCCGCACGCCACCAAAACCTTCGCCGTGTCAAAAACGCCCTCCCGGCAGAGGGCGTCCGCGCAGGCTAAGGCCGCCCGCTCCATTAAAACCAGGGACGGGATCCCGAAATGTTCGATCGTGCGCGCGTCGCAGGCGCGCATCTGGGCGCTGTTTAAAAGGTGTTCCATAGAGACCTCCAAATTCTGGATCATGCAAAAAACAACGTGAAAACAGCCGCATGGTCTGCTACACGTTGTTTTTCGGGAAACTTCACTGTTTCTTATGCTGCTGATTATAGCGGTTTAAATTATAGGAAAGCTGCATCAGGCTTTCCGACAGGTGGACATTTTCTACAATCACATGCTCCGGCAGGTGCAGATCCGTGTGGGCGAAATTCCACAGGGCACGCACGCCGTTTTCCACCAGGACATCCGCCATTTCTCTGGCGTTGGCCTTTGGCAGGGTCAAAGCCGCGATATCCACCTGATTTTCCTTTAAAAAGGTGGGGAGCTCTTCGGACATCCGGATGGGAATCCCCCGGACGGCGATCCCCTGCAGCACCGGGTTTACGTCAAACAGCCCGGTAACGAGAAAGCCTTTCTTTTCAAACTGAACATAATTCGCCAGGGCCTGGCCTAAATTCCCGGCGCCGACGATGATCACGTTATAACTGCGATCCAGTCCTAATATTTTTCCTATTTCTGAATGCAGGTATTTGACATTATACCCATATCCCTGCTGCCCGAATCCGCCGAAATTGTTTAAATCCTGACGAATCTGGGAGGCGGTCACCTGCATCTGATCACTTAATTCATTGGATGAAATCCGCTCTACGCCGCTCTCCAGAAGCTCTCCCAGATACCGGTAATACCTGGGAAGCCGCTTTACGACGGCCCGCGATATCTCCTTTCCCTCCACGACTCTATCATTCCTTCCGCAATAAGTTATTCCTATTATAAAGGATGATCCGCAGAATGTCAAATAAATATCAAGAAATCCGTCATAAAACAAACAAAACGTGCACAATCCAATGATTAAAGCCGGGCGGTTACAAAAATATCGTAGATGGCCTTGATGGCGTTTTCGAAGTCTTCGTTCCGCACGCCGATGATGATGTTCAGCTCGCTGGAGCCCTGGTCGATCATCTTGATGTTAATGTTCGCGTGGGCCAGGGCGGAGAAAATCCTTCCAGCCACGCCGCGGTTCGAACGCATCCCGCGTCCCACGACGGCAATCAGCGCCAGGTCGGCTTCCAGCTCCAGGGAGTCCGGCTCCACAGCCCGGTGGATCCCGGCCATAATCTTCTGCTCATGTTCTTCAAACTCGGTCTGATGGACAAAGATAGTCATCGTATCGATGCCGGAGGGCATGTGTTCGAAGGAAACCCCATTCTCCTCGAAGACTTCCAGGACTTTCCGGCCAAAACCGATTTCCGCGTTCATCATGTCTTTTTCAATGTTCAGCGCGGCGAAGCCTTTCTTCCCTGCAATGCCGGTGATGGTGAATTTCGGGCGGCGGCAGGTGCTTTCCACGATCAGGGTGCCCCGGTCGTCAGGACGGTTCGTGTTTCGGATATTGATCGGGATCCCTTCTTTTCGCACCGGGAAAATGGCGTCTTCGTGGAGCACCGTCGCGCCCATGTAGGAGAGCTCCCGCAGTTCCCGGTAGGTAATGGTCTCGATGACTTCCGGATTCTCGATGATCCGCGGATCGGTCACCAGGAAGCCGGACACGTCCGTCCAGTTCTCGTACATGTCCGCAAAAATGGCTTTCGCCACAATGGAGCCGGTCACATCGGAGCCGCCTCTTGAGAAGGTGCAGATGCGCCCGTCGTCGTAAGCGCCGTAAAATCCGGGGATTACGGCGGTTTGGGTGTCTTTTAACCGGACGGAAAGGGCTTTGTTCGTCTTCTCCGCATTGAAGGTGCCGTCGTCGAAGAAGAAAACGGCTTCCGCCGGGTCGATAAATTCGTAGCCCAGATAATTGGCCATCAGGCGGCCGTTTAAATATTCTCCTCTGGATGCGGCGTAGTCTTTTCCTGCCCCTGCTTCGAACTGGCGGGCGATCTCCTCAAACTCCTCTTTCAGGCTGATGGAAAGGCCCAGGCCGTCGATGATCTCCTGATAACGGGCTTCGATGGCGGCAAGTTCTTCGGAAAAGTCCTCTTTCGCTTCCGCTTTCGCATAGCAGGCATACAGCATATCTGTCACTTTCGTGTCTTTCTCAAACCGTTTTCCGGGTGCGGATGGGATCACATAGCGCCTTCCCTCGTCCGCCCGGATGATCTCTCCGACTTTCTGAAACTGTTCCGCGCTCGCCAGAGAGCTGCCTCCAAATTTTACTACTTTTTTCATAATCTTCTGTGTTCCTCCTCAGTTGCTTCGCGTCAAATTCATTTTATCTTAGCGCAAAAATGCCGCCGCGTCCAGTATTTTTCGAATTTTTGTAAAAAAACTGGTATCCGCAGGGAACCTGTGCTAAAATAAGAGGTGATTGTCACAAAGATTTACGAAAAAGGAAGGAACGAACATGATACTGGCCTGTCAAAACATCCAAAAAAGCTTCGGAACGGACGTCATTTTAAAAGACGCGTCCTTTCACATCGAAGACCGGGAAAAGGCGGCGGTCGTCGGCATCAACGGGGCCGGGAAATCCACCCTCTTAAAGATCATCATGCACGAACTGGACCCGGACGGCGGGGAGGTCATCCTCTCCAAAGGCAAAACCATCGGCTATCTGGCCCAGCATGACGCGGTTTCCTCTGAAAACACGATTTATGAAGAGCTGCTCTCCGTCAAGCAGGATATTCTGGACATGGAGAAGCGCATCCGCACTCTGGAACAGCAGATGAAGACCCTGGAGGGCGCCGCCCTGACCGCTGTCCTGGAGACTTATAACCGGCTGAACACCGAATTCGAACACCAGAACGGCTACGCCTGCCAGAGCGAAGTGACCGGCGTATTAAAGGGCCTTGGCTTTGCCGAAGACGAGTTTTCGAAAAAAGTCAGCACCCTCTCCGGCGGCCAGAAGACCCGCGTCGCCCTTGGCAAGCTTCTGCTCACCGCCCCGGATATCATCCTGCTGGACGAGCCCACGAACCATCTGGACATGCAGTCCATTGCCTGGCTGGAGACGTATCTGCTGAATTATGCGGGCGCGGTTCTGATCGTCGCCCATGACCGCTATTTCCTGAACCGGGTGGTGACGAAGATCATTGAGATCGATAATGGAAATGTGTCCACTTATCTGGGAAATTATTCGGACTACGCCGCCAAGCGCGCCCAAATCCGGGAAGCCCAGCTAAAGGCGTACTTAAACCAGCAGCAGGAAATCAAGCACCAGCAGGAAGTCATCACGAAATTAAAGTCCTTTAACCGGGAGAAATCTATCCGCCGGGCGGAAAGCCGGGAGAAAATGCTGGACAAGATGGAGCGCCTGGAAAAGCCCTCGGAAGTAAGCGCCGATATGCACATTACCCTCTCCCCCCGGACCGTCAGCGGAAATGACGTGCTCACCGTGGAGGGCCTGGCGAAGTCTTTTGACGGCAATACGCTGTTTTCCGACCTGAACTTCCAGATCAAACGGGGCGAGCGCGTAGCCATCATCGGGAACAACGGCACCGGGAAAACCACGATCCTGAAGATCTTAAACGGCCTTCTGGAGCCGGATGCCGGCTATTTCACCCTTGGAAGCAAGGTGCAGATCGGCTACTACGATCAGGAGCACCACGTCCTCCATATGGAAAAGACGCTGTTCCAGGAGATTTCCGATACCTACCCCACGCTCAGTAATACGGAAATCCGGAATGTCCTGGCGGCTTTCCTCTTTACCGGGGACGATGTGTTTAAGCGGATTTCGGATTTAAGCGGCGGCGAGCGGGGCCGGGTCTCCCTTGCCAAGCTGATGCTCTCGGAAGCGAATTTCATCATCCTGGACGAGCCGACGAACCATCTGGACATTACCTCTAAGGAAATTCTGGAACAGGCATTAAACAGCTATACCGGAACCCTGCTCTACGTTTCCCACGACCGTTATTTTATCAATCAGACGGCCAGCCGGATTCTGGAGCTGACGGGGAATACGCTGGTGAATTATATTGGGAATTACGACTATTATCTGGAGAAAAAAGAGGAGCTGACTGCGATTTATGCGGCCGGGCAGGCCGGGAAAGAGGAAGCGCCCCTGACCCAGGAATCGGCCACGAAAACCGACTGGAAACAGCAGAAGGAGGAGCAGGCCAGACTGCGCAAGCGGCAGAATGACCTGAAAAAGACGGAGGAGCGGATTGCCGCGCTGGAGGCCAGGGATAAGGAAATCGATGCGGAGCTGGAAAAAGAAGAGGTCTTTACGCAGGTTTCCGAATGTGTGAAGCTAAATACGGAAAAGGCGGCGATTCTGGAGGAACTGGAAGTGCTGTATGAGAAATGGGAAGAATTGGCTGAGGAGTGATCCTCAGCCAAATATTTTTTTCGCTTCTTCCAGGCGGGCATAGAACTGGGGGTAGAAATCCTGCTCCGGGTCGTAGGGCTTCTGGTAAAAAGCTTTTAACAGATAGAGATTTGTGTTTTTCGCGAGGGCGTCTTCCGCCGGGGCGTCGGCGAGCATGGTTTCCAGGTGTTCTAAAAAATAGTGCCAGTCGGTGATGTACTGCTCGTAGGTTTTGAGGTTTGGGGTGTCGATCCATTTCTGGACTTTGACCTTGGAGCGGTTTTCTTTTTTGCACTCGTGAACCTGAAGGAAGTAGCGAAAGCTTCCGTTTTCGTAGTAGCGGCCCAGGGGGAAGAGGCGGCAGATGCCGGGGCGGAAGGGGTGGATGGTGCAGCGGCCTTCGGCGTTCAGGAAGGGGCAGGCTTCGGTGGTTTCGTCCATTTTCAGGTTGGGGAGGATGAGGCCGTCGACGACGTTGAGTTCCAGGTGGGTGGTTAGGAGGGCGTCGAAGGTGGCGGGGAGGTTTTGGGTGAGGCGGTGGATGTCCAGGGGGTCCAGGATGATGGAGGCGCCCATGGAGCGGCAGCAGGCGCTGCAGCCCTGGCAGTCGCCGCAGCCGGCCTTTACCAAATCATTTCGAGTATAAAGTTTTCCATCCGAAATTTCTTCCAAACTCACGTTTCTCTTCATATTGTTTCCTTTATCCTTTACACGGAATCTCGGCAAAGGCCTCGATTCCGATATTGATTGCCCTCAGGTTTTCGGGAAATGCACCCGAAAACACTTCGCGGGACTGTGACTACTGGGGCTTTTGAGGCCTGCCCTCCGACTAAGGGCCTCGATTCCGAGATGATTGCCCTCGCGGGACTGCGGCTACTGGGGCTTTTGAGGCCTGCCTTCCGACTAAGGGCCTCGATTCCGCGCTGACTGCACTTACAGCAGGGCTTCCAGCTCCTGGCGCACGGCCTTGATGAACGCTTCGCTGTTTAATACCGTGGGGTTCTCGATCGTGGTGATCAGCGCAAGGTCTTTGGTCATTTTCCCGCTCTCGATGGTTGCGATCGTGGCTTTTTCCAGCTTGTCCGCGAAATCCATTAGATCCGTCAGGCCATCCAGCTCCCCGCGCTTGCGCAGCGCGCCGCTCCACGCGAAAATCGTCGCCACCGAATTCGTAGACGTCTCCTCTCCCGCCAGATGCTTATAGTAATGGCGCTGTACCGTCCCATGCGCCGCCTCATACTCAAAGTTTCCATCCGGGGAAACCAGGACCGACGTCATCATCGCCAGCGAACCAAACGCCGACGAAACCATATCGCTCATCACATCGCCGTCATAATTCTTGCAGGCCCAGATAAATCCGCCCTCCGCCTTCATGATCCGCGCCACGGCGTCGTCAATCAGCGTATAGAAATAGGTGATGCCAGCCTTTTCAAACAGCTCTTTGTACTGCGCATCATAAATTTCCTGGAAAATATCCTTAAACGTATGGTCATATTTTTTCGAAATCGTATCCTTGGTGGCAAACCACAGATCCTGCTTCGTATCCAGCGCATATTTGAAGCAGCTGTGCGCAAAGCTCTCAATCGAACTCTGTAAGTTATGCATGCCCTGAAGCACGCCAGGCCCCTTAAATTCGTGGATCAGCTCTCTGGTCTCCGTCCCGTCTTCCGCCGTAAAGACCAGCTCGGCCTTTCCCGCGCAGGGCACCTTCATTTCGCTCGCCTTGTAAACGTCGCCGTAGGCATGTCTCGCCAGCGTAATCGGCTTTTTCCAGTTCTTCACACAGGGCTCGATGCCTTTCACCACAATGGGCGCGCGGAAAACCGTCCCGTCCATGATCGCACGGATCGTCCCGTTCGGGCTCTTCCACATTTCTTTCAGATTATATTCCTTTACACGGGCGGCGTTCGGGGTGATCGTGGCGCATTTTACCGCAACCCCGTACTTTTTCGCCGCATAGGCGCTGTCATAGGTCACCTGGTCGTCCGTCTCGTTCCGGTGCTCCAGCCCTAAGTCATAATATTCGGTCTTCAGGTCAACGAATGGAAGAAGAAGCTCCTCTTTAATCATTTTCCAGAGGATGCGGGTCATCTCGTCTCCGTCCATCTCAACCAGCGGTGTCTTCATGTTCAGTTTTTCCATGTTGGGGTTCCTCCTCATTCTGTGATTGTTACTGTTTACTCGTACCTCGTTCCAGTAACGATTCACAGGCTCATTTTAAGTTTTGCTTCGCAAAAGAGCCTGCTCACTCTTGAATCATGTTCTTACGTACCTGAGCAGCTGAGTGCTCAGGTACTGGCTGAATAGTAACCTGTGATTCTAAAAGATCGCTCTGTTCAATCTTTTGAAGATTTTGAATCGTATTCAGGATATGTCTCGTGGCCAGTTCGTCCGCCATATCCCCGTCCCCGTCCCGGATGGCCAGCATAATGCTTTCGTGCTCCCGTGTGGAGCGCCCGGCCCTGGAACCGCTGGAAAGGGAATTCTTCCGGACTTTCTGGACGTACTGGTGCAGGTTTTTCAGCAGGTGCTCCAGCATTTTGCTCTGCCCGGCTTCGAACAGGATTTCGTGGAAACGGCTGTCCAGGAGCACGAGCTGTTCAAAATTCTGCTTCTTTTCGTGAAATTGGGACAGAAGGATCACTTCTTCCATCTCTTCTAACTGCTCCTTCGTGATCCGTTCACAGGCCATCCGCGCGCAGAGGCCCTCCAGCCTGGCGCGGATCTGGTAGATATCCTTTACATCTTCCGGTGTGATCCCATTCACATAGGCGCCTTTATTCGGAATGATCGTCACCAGCCCTTCCAGTTCGAGCTGGCGCAGCGCTTCCCGGACGGGCGTCCGGCTGACCCCCAGTTCTTTTCCCAGGGTGATCTCCCGCAGTTCTTCCTCATGGCCATAGCGGCCGTTTAAAATATCGTCCCGGATCGTGTGAAACACGCGGCTTTGTAAAGAATGCTGCTCTTCTCCCACGTTTTTGCCTCCTGTCGTTATGCGAGATCGTAATGCAGCTCTTCACAGCACCGGGCAATCACGCCGGTCAGCTCCTCGTCGGTGATTACGGTCACGCGTCCTTCTTCGTACTGCTGATCAACCCACGCTTTTACCATCGCAACCAGCGGCGTGTCCTTGGAGAGCTTCTTCTCATCCGTCAGATGGTAATAGCTGTTGATCCAGTGTGCAATCCCGGCAAGGCCCGATGTATTGGATACGGATACCAGCGCCGGCCTGTTCAAAAACTTATCCGTATCAAATATATTATAAATCTCTTCATTTTTCAAGAGGCCGTCTGCATGAATCCCGGCGCGGGTCACATTAAAGTTCCGTCCCACGAAGGGCGTCCGGGAAGGAATCCGGTAGCCGATCTCCTTTTCGTAGTATTCGGCGAGTTCGGTGATGACTGTGGTATCCATGCCGTCCAGGCTTCCGCGAAGCTGGGCGTACTCGAAAACCATGGCTTCTAACGGGGTGTTTCCAGTGCGTTCGCCGATGCCAAACAAAGAGCAGTTTACGCCGCTGGCGCCGTAGAGCCAGGCGGTGGTGGAATTGCTGACGGCTTTGTAGAAATCGTTATGGCCGTGCCACTCGATCAGCTCCGAGGGGACGCCCGCATGGGTCATGATGCCGTAGATGATGCCCGGAACAGAACGGGGGATCACCGCGCCCGGATAATTGACGCCGTAGCCCATGGTGTCGCAGCAGCGCACCTTGATCGGAATCTGGTAGCGTTCCATCAGATTCATCAGTTCCAGGCAGAAGGGGATCACATAGCCGTAAATATCGGCGCGGGTGATATCTTCTAAGTGGCAGCGGGGGCTGATACCGGTTTCCAGGCATTCCTTTACAATGCTTAGATAGTGCTCCATGGCCTGTTTCCGGGTCATTTTCATCTTATAGAAAATATGGTAGTCGGAGCAGCTCACCAGGATTCCCGTTTCTTTTAAGCCGATTTCCTTTACCAGTTCGAAGTCTTTTTTGCTGGCCCGAATCCAGCTCGTGACTTCCGGGAAGGCGTAGCCGCGCTCCAAACATTTGTACACGGCATCCCGGTCTTTCTTGCTGTATAGGAAGAATTCACACTGGCGGATTTTCCCGTTCGGGCCGCCCAGGCGGTGGAGGTAGTCGTAGATGCGCACGATCTGTTCGGTGGTGTAAGGTGCGCGGGACTGCTGGCCATCCCGGAAGGTGGTGTCGGTGATCCAGATTTCGTCGGGCATGTGATGAGGGACAATGCGGTCGTTGAAGGCTATTTTCGGGACTTCGTCGTAGGGAAACAGGTTCCGGAATACATTGGGTGTTTTGACGTCCACCAACGGGTACATGTGTTCTTCGAGCTGGAGCAGGTTGGTGTGTTCGTTCATTTTTACGCGGCGGTTCTCCATGGTTTTTCTCACTCCTGAATGTATAATCGTATTTTTGTATAATTGTATACAATTATACAAAGGTTGTCAATCCCCTTTTTCAAAAAAATCAATTTCTCCAAAGCCCTGCGCCTGATCATTTAACAGAATGCGGCTTATGGAATCAATCCGCGTGACAGAAAAGCAAAGAGCCTCCTTTTTTGAAAAGGCTGCTCTCTCTGCTTCCTTGTACGCATTTCTTTACTTTTCTAAAATCTCCATCATCTCTGCCGGGGTAACGATAAAATCCCTGACCGGATAATGCTTCTGATTTCCGGTCACCAAATACGCGCCATCCTCCCGTTTTTCCATAGCCACTTCATAAAAGATCAGATCATCCAGATCAATCAGGATTTCCCCGGTCGGCTGCGGAAACACCTCAATCCCATATCGCTTTACCGCTGAAAGGACGGTACGGATCAAATCCTCCGATAAGTGAAATTTGGGACGGTGCAGAACTTCTTCGTACTCTTCCAGAATTTCTGCATGGTATAAAGGCGTAAAGCGCCCGCTCAACATTGCCCGCAGTACCCGGACGGTAGCCGCATCGTCCTTTTTTGACAGAAGGGCAGAAACAAGCACATTCGTATCGACAACTGCACAGCATCTCATCCTTTCGTCGCCTTTCTGCCTTTTCGTTCCGCTCTGGCAGCACGAATTTCTTCGTTAATTTCCTCCAGGCTCATTTCCGGAACATCGGCCGCCTGCCTGCGCATTTCATCGAAGGCTTCCACTGCCTCCGCCCTTGTCACAACATTTTCAGGAAGCCTTGTAGAAAAAGGAATTCCTCTCGCGATCTTGATCTGCTTCATACACATCCGGAAAACGGTCGGGATATCTGTCCCAAGTGCCTCGCAAATTTCTGCTACATCCTGTTTCAATTCTTTGTCAACGCGAAATTGTATCAATACCTGTTCGGCCATTTTCGTTCCTCCTATTCTTTTTCTATATATTTCATATATTTTTGTATGATATTTGTATGTTTTATTATATCTCTTTTCTTGAAAAAAGTCAATTCCGCCAAAGCCCCGCGCCCCTTACGCAAGCAGCCTCCCCACATGAATCTGCCCCCATCCCTGCTGATTCCTCGGCATCCCCAAATCCTCCGCCGTCTCCCTCAGCCGCATCTTCACCTCCACATTCGTCAAATTCGGATACCTGGACAGCAAAAGCGCAATCGCCCCGGACACCACCGGCGTCGCCATCGACGTCCCGCTCTTCACCTGGTAAAAGAATCCCTTCCCGACCAGCTTCGGCGCACACGCCATGATCCCGGAGCCCGGCGCGCAGATATCCGGCTTGCAGATACACTCGTGGGTCGGCCCTCGCCCGGAATAGCAGGGCCGGACATCCCGTCTCCCCGCGGGCAGGCGGCAGTCATCCGACGCCCCCACCGTGATCACCTTCCGGCTGTTCCCCGGAACCGTGATGCTCATCGGCTCCGGCCCCATATTCCCGCCTGCTACCACCACCACGATCCCGCTGTCCCACGCCCGCTCCACCGCATCCAGAATCGTCCGGTCCAGCTCCTGATCCTCCTTCACCGTCCCCACCGAAATATTCATGATCCGGATTCCGTACTCTTCTTTTTTCTGAATCACCCACGCAATCCCCTTTTCCACATCCGAACGCATCCCATTCCCTTTCCGGTCTAACACCTTCACCGGAAGAATCCGGCAGGCCGGGGCGATCCCCGCATATTTCCCGGCGGACATGCGCCCGTCACCGGCCAGAATGCCGCCCACATGGGTGCCGTGGGAGCTGTCGTCATAGCACATGCCCCGTTTGCGGAGGATATCCTGAAAGCCCGCGACCCGCCCGGTAAAATCCGGATGTAGGAAAAGGCCGGTATCCAGCACGGCCACGGTCACGCCCTGTCCAAAGAAACCCTTTTGGTAGGCCTCCTGGGCGTGTACGGCTTTTCTTACCCGATCCATCCCCAAAACTCCTTTTTTCTTTAACTTATGCGCAAGGAAAGATTTTCGTTTCCCCGTTGCCGCGGCATCTGTGCTTCGCTTCAGTTCGCACAAAACGCGTGCCGCCGTGACACCGCGCCACCAGATAGGACTCGTCCTCCACGAAAAAAGCCCCAGGCATTTCGCCCAGGGCCTCTCTCATTATTCGCTTTCGTCAATCCATCCTAATCCGTTGATAAACAGCCACGCCCAACGCTGATGGTCATCCCAGTTAGAAGTCTCCGTCAGGATATACCCCGGCGCAGCCGTCAGCTCTTCGCTCGGCACGATCATATTTCCGCCGGGGCTTCCGCCATAATTATATATCTTCGTAAACGCATAGGTGGTTCCCTCATAGCCTAATTCGATAGTTTCCGGATTTCCGGTCGTAAAAACCACATTCTCATGCAGGACAATATTCGAATCCTCTTCCCCGCTCGCCTCAAACCACGTGGCTTCTTCCTCATTCGGCGTCACATACTGTTCCCCGTTTTCATCTGCCGCGACAAAATATTCATAAGGATCATTCCGGTCGGCACCATATGCGTATAAACGCTGGCAATGTCATAGGACTGAACAGCTGCTTCTGAAACGCCTTCCACCTTTTCCGGATTCACGGTAAGCTCCATCGTCGTATAAACCGGGGCAAAGGGCCAGTAAACCATATTGACGGAAATCTGGGTTTCCTCCGCAGACGCGTACACCGTATATTCTTCATCCGGCGTCATCACATATTCATCGCCGTACTGGCTGTACATCACAACCTGCACATCCCCGCTCTCCAGCGCTGACGCGTCGGTTCCTTCCGGCCAGGTCACATAAAAATTATCCGTTAAATAGTCGCAGACAATCGGTTTCTCCCCGTCTCCAACCCAGGTCCAGACCGCCGTATCCGCCGCTTCCGGCTTTTCTTCCAGTTCAGCCTGCGCCGCTTCCGGGAGCACCAGGTCGTCATAACCGGCCGCTCCATTGCCCTGCTCTTCCAGAGGTTTCTCTTCGCCGCTGGGGGATTTTCTGGAAGAAAACTCCCGGCCGTAAATGTATACTTCCGCACGGAACTGGGCCGGTTCCACTTCCACGCCGTCATACTGGATTCCGCTTACGGACAGGTTAAATACATAGTGCCCGTTTCCGTCGCCGCCGATGCAGCTCCATTCCATTCCGCCGTTCTCTACCGGATAATCGAAATTATTCCAGGTAAAGTCCCCATCCTGCAGATGATACGTAAACTGTCCGTTTTCCCAGCTTCCTTCCAGGGACGTACCGTTAAAAATCAGGTCGTTGACGTAATACGCGTCGCCTTCTTCCAGCGTCACGCAGGCATTGCTGCTGTCAATCTTCGAATCGTCGATCTCCGTCCCTTCTGCAAAACTCAGCGTCAGGACTGCCGCCGATTCCGCATCATACGCGACATCTTCGCCTTCTTCCGCTTTCAGGGTAGAATAGCCGTGCGTATTCGCTTCCCCGTACAGGTTGCTTTCCACAGTCAGAACCGGCGCTTCTTCTGCGGATGCAGAAACGGAAACCGCCGCGTTTCACGATTTTAAAGTTTGAAATATATTTCGAATCAACACCAACGCAATCAAAAACGTCAGCAAATCCGACACCGGCATCGAATACAGCACCCCGTCCAGCCCAAAGAACACCGGCAGCAGCAGCGCAAATCCAACGCCAAAAACCACTTCCCGGATCAGCGACAGTACCGAAGACTGAAACGCCTTTCCGAGCGACTGCAAATAGATGAATGTCCCTTTATTAAAGGTCGCCATCGGCATCAGGCACAGATACGTCCGGAATGCCTTCACCGCAAACTCCGTATAATACGCGCTCTCATTGGCCGCGCCGAAAATCCCGATGAGCTGTTTCGGGAAACATTCCACGATCAGAAGCGCGATGAATCCTACCGCAAGTTCCGCGATCAGAAGCTTTTTGAACAGCTCCAGCGCCCGGTCCATCCGCTTCGCGCCCACATTGTAGCCGACCACCGGAATACATCCTGCCGCCAGCCCGACGGAGATTGAGATCACAATCTGGAAGAACTTCATCACAATCCCCACGACTGCCATCGGGATCTGCGCATACTGGGCCTGGCTGAAAACCGCATCCTGCGCCCCGTATTTGACGATCATATTGTTGACCGCCGCCATCGAAGCCACCAGCGAAATCTGGGAGAGAAAGCTGGTAAAGCCCAGCGGGATAAATTTCTTCATCAGGCCGCCGAAAATCCCAAAGCTCTCCCGCTTCAAACGGATGGCCTTCATATGGCACAGATACCACACCGCCAGCACCGCCGTAAACACCTGGCCCGCCACGGTCGCCACCGCCGCGCCCATCATGCCCCATCGGAACACAAAGATAAACAGCGGGTCCAGAATCAGGTTGATCACCGCACCGCCCACCGTGGAAGCCATGGCGAACTTGGGGCTTCCGTCGGAACGGATAATCGGATTTAACGCCTGCCCGAACATATAGAACGGGATTCCGATGGAAATAAAGGTAAAGTATTCTTTTGCCTGTGCGAACGTCTCGTCATTGACCCGGCCGCCGAACACGGTCAGGATCGGCTCCTGAAAAATCAGATACACCGCCGTCAGGACTGCGCTGACCAGCACGCATAAGACCACCGCGCACCCAATGCTTTTGTGCGCATCCTCTTTTTTGTCCGCCCCCAGGCAGATGCTGACAAACGCGCAGCATCCGTCGCCGATCATCACCGCCAGGGACAGGGCCACCACCGTAAGCGGGAACACCACATTGTTCGCGGCATTTCCGTAAGAACCCAGATAAGAGGCATTGGCGATAAAAATCTGGTCTACGATGTTATACAATGCCGCCACCAGCAGGGAAATAATGCAGGGCACCGCATATTTCCGCATCAATGTCCCGACTTTTTCCGTCTCCAGAAAGGAATTGGATTTCTGCTCCATCGGCTACTTTGCCCCTTTCTCATATACATTTCTGGAATCATACGTCACCTTGCACCCGGCATACTCCATTGTGAGCTGATACGGCTTCACATCATGTTTCCCCACAATATCCGGATAATGCGGCATACTGCGCAGGTACACCAGCTCGCCGTTCTCTCCGTACATCTGCCGGAGCGCCGGGCCTCCCTGGGGCTTTTTCCCCACATTTCCGGCCAGGATGTATTCCATATTTTCCATATACTTTCCGATCCAGTCCGCCTCGATCACGCCAAGCCCGGCACACAGGCGGTCGTATTCGTCCCTGCGCGCCCACAATTTTTTCAGATAACCGCAGAACCGCTCTACGCTGCCGTTTAACGGTTTTCCCATCGGCATAATCTCATCCCCGGTAAACAGCAGGCGCTCCCGGCTGTCCAGCAGCGCGATGCTCCCCACCGCGTGATCCGGTATTTCAAAAACTTCCAGCTCCCGTCCACCCAGCCGGATTACGTCCCCTTCGGAAATCACCTGAACCGGATAATCCCTTGGAAAGACAATCCCTTCAAAACTTGGAAACGGAATCGTCGCCAGCGGTTTCGTGGCCGCGGACATAAACGCGCAGTCAAAATAGCAGTTATTCGCCGTATGGTCAAAATGGTCATGGGTGTTGACCACATTGCGAAGGGGCTTTTCCGTCAGGCTCTGGGCGTATTCCCGGATATTGCCCGCGCCGTAGCCGGTGTCGATCATCAGGGCTTCCTCATCCCCTTCCACCAGATAGCAGAAATCCCCGTCCGTGCGGATTTTCCAGGTTTCGGGCGCAATCTGCTCCGATTCGAAATAAGGCTCATCCATCGGAAGCCGGTTCCCTTTGTCATCCTGCAAAAGCACATCATGCTTGCATGAAAAATCAATTGCCTTCATCTTTTCTTCCTCATCCTGAAATTTTATAGATTTCTTCCGCATTCCGGTGCAGAATCCGCTCTTTATCCTCCTCGGAAATCGCAAGCTGGCGCACAAACGCCGGCCCTTCGGTCAGCCACTCCTTCCGCACCGGGTAGGAGGTTCCAAAAAGGATATGATCCGCGCCCAGGACATTCACCGCGCATTCCAGGGGCTCCTTGCCCCAGGGCTGCGCATGGGACATTTCAAAATACAGATGTTCCCGGAAACGCGCCTCGACCTGCCCGTTATCCGCCTGGAAACGTCCCACCGCTTCCTTGCCCTTGGGCTGGTGGGGAAGCATCATATTCGCAATGGCGAAAAAGCCGCCGCCCAGCATGGAATGCACCAGTTTAATCTTCGGATATTTCACAAAAAAGTCGCTGAACATCTCCCGGCCTACAGCCAGCCCCTGATCCACGCAGCGCCCGTAGGACCGCCGGACGTTATTATAGTCGCAGAACGACTGATATTCCGCCGGGATCGGCGTGTGGTGCACATAAACGTTCATTTCCAGCTCATTGACCTTTTCAAAAAATTTCGCGAACTTCTCGTCATCCAGGTAGGTCTTCCCGTAATGGGCGCTCACCTGAACCGCCGTCATGCCAAGTTTCTCTTTACAACGCGTAAGCTCCGTAAGGCTCTCCGGCGTCCCGTAGGGCGGAACCACCGCCAGCGGAATCAGCCGCCCGCCGCTTGCCTTGGCGTGCTCGTACATGCCGTCGTTAAACAGCCGGCACATGGAAAGGCTTAACCACTCATGGCAGCCAGGCACCTTTAACAGGGCCCGCTCCACCCCGGCCGCGTCCATATCCGCTAACTGTTTCTCCAGGATGTAATCCCCCTGGACATAATTCAGGTTCGGGCTTCCCTTTGGCTTTTCCAGCACAATCTGTTTTCTGCCGCCTGTCCCTTCGATCTTTTCCAGGCGGCCAAACCATCCGAATTCTTCCGGCACTTCCTTCAAAAACGCTTCCATCAGCGCATCATCCGTAAAAATACGCTCCGGAATCCAGTACATATTTGCATCAATAACCATATAGTTAAACTCCTGTCTCCCTTTCTTTCTTTAATTTTTGCAGCAATGCAATGCCTTTTTCGCTGACAATCTCCGCGGCTCCCCGTCCGAAGGGCGAATTCATGGCCTCATAGCAGAAACGGTCGTAGGATTCCAGATCCGCCATATACTTTGCGGAGCCGTTCACCATCGTGCAGACCAGGGTCATCCGGAAATCGGACATTGCCATAATTGAAACCGCGCTCCGGCAGTTCAGTTCCGGCCGCACGCCAAGCAGGGCGATCTCTCCCAGCCGAAGGCCGTCGATCGTGGTTTCCGTCTCTCCGTCTTCCACATAGGTAAAGCTGCGCGTAGGCGTCAGGCTGTGCAGATCCCGCTCCATCTGTTTTGCAGGCACGCGGACGGTTTCCGAGCAAAGCCGGATGGGGGCCGCATCCGCATTGCAGGAAATCTGATCGGCAATCTCACAGATTTTGCCGCCCAGCTCTTTGGCCAGCCGTTCGCAGACTGCAAAGCCTTCTTCGTGGAGGTCGGTGCGAATCCGCCCGCCCTCCCGGAACGTTTCCGTAACCGCTTTCTCCACCGGGGCCTGATCCCCCGCCGCGCCGATGAGATACAGGGCCACCGCGCCGTTTCCGTAGGCCTCCTCCACTTTCCGGCAGGCATTTCCCGCCACATCCGAGGAAACCGGCTTTCCGCCTCCGGTCAGCTCCGCCTGATCCAGTACCGAAGACTGCATTGCAAAATGGCTCACCAGAGCAATCGGCTTTCCCAGCAGATCATCAAACCGAAGGACGGAAACCGTCCGGTCGGTCAGCCCCGGCCCCTTCGTCCCGATCCACCAGCCTTCGGGCAGCTCCACATCCCGGTTCGCCACGATTTCGCAGGTTCCGGTCTTCATCCCCATTTTCGCGGGACGCCGGTTCCGGTACGCTTCCGCGGCCGCCTCACAGGCCGCCCTCTGTAATTCCTGCCGATAGTCCTCCTTTAACTGAATCCGCTCTTCCGTTTTCAGCATGAAATCCGGCAGCAGATGCGGAGAAGAAAACGAATGCGTCACGCATACCCAGACATTGCCCGCCTTCATTCCCGTTTTTTCGGCAATCAGCCGCCGGATCGCGTCCGTTTCCGCCTCCGGCATGGACGTAATCTCCAGGGAGACAAGCGCTATCGTCTCCTCCTGCTCGATCACCACCGCCCTGGCATGGATCGGGTCATGGACGGTCCGGAAATTTTCCACGGCCAGATATGCCTCCGGGATTTCGATCTTTTGTTTCCCGGCTCCGACTTTCAATTCTGTCATCTCAATACCTCCATTCCATCCGTTCCCGATACCAGGTAATCTCTTTGTCATTGGAAAGCCGCTCATAGGGCAGGGCGCGTTCGATCAGGCCAAGCCCCAGGATAAGCAGCCCTCCCAGAAGATAACTGCCCAGGCAGAGAAGCTCCTCTTTTTCCGACGCGCCCCCGAACAGGAGCAGGTCGGCGGCCACCCCGGCCGCATCCAGCAAAAATGCGGCCGTCAGCCATTTGCAGACCTTCAGCATCTGCAATGCGGTGCTTTTATACTTATAGATCGTCATTTCCTTCGGTGCGCAGACGTAGTAGGCCAGTACCCAAGCAAACCAGAGAAAGGCCAGCAAGGTCAGCGCCTGGGCCACTACCATCCAGGGCGTCTGGTTACAGTGCGCGTAAGAAGTGGCGGCATACAGCAGGCACCCAAAGGCTGCCAGGCTCATGGCAAGATACAGGATGCGCAGGGCGATCCGCACCCATTCGTTCACCCCCTGCCGGAAATAGTAGCTCACATACGTGTGCGCAATCCGTGTTCCCTTCCCGTTTTTTGCGGGAACCTTCTCTTCCTCATAGCCCTCAAAATATTTGTGATAATAGCGCTTCATCTTTTCGCACCTCGCTTTTTTCATCCGTCAGGAATTGATGGCTTCGACCCGGCAGCAGGAAACGAAATGGCCGGGGGCTACTTCCCGAAGCTGCTGGGGTTCCTGGCATTTTTCCGTTGCATAGGGGCAGCGCGCCGCGAACCGGCAGCCCGGTTTGGGTTCTACCGGGGACACGATCTCCCCCTGCAAAATGATCCGCTTTTTCCGGTTATGGATATCAATGGACGGGATTGCGGACAGCAACGCTTTCGTGTAGGGGTGCAGCGGATGCGCAAACAGCTCCTTCGAAGTCGTCGTTTCCACAAGCTGGCCCAGATACATGACACAGATATTGTCCGAAATATGCTTTACGACCGACAGGTCATGGGTCACGAACATATACGTCACCCCGGACTGGGCCTGCAGATCCTGCAAAAGGTTCAAAACCTGGGCCTGGATCGAAACGTCCAGCGCCGAAACCGGCTCGTCGCAGACTACAAAGGCCGGATTTAAGGCCAGGGCACGGCCGATTCCCACCCTCTGGCGGCGGCCTCCGTCCAGCTCATGGGGATAAGAATGACGCAGGCGCTCGTCGATGCCGACCATATCCATGATCCGCTGAGTCTCGTCCATCAGGTCGTTTTTCTTATATTTCCCGGAAAGTTCCAGAGGCTCCCGAATCGTCTCCTCCACCGTCATTCTGGGGTTCAGCGAAGCGAAGGGGTCCTGGAAAATGATCTGCATCTGCTCCCGCAGCTCATGGAGTTTGCGCTTCCCGACATGGGTTACATCCTCTCCGTTGAAGAAGATCTGGCCGTCCGTGCTCTCATACAGATGGATGATCGTGCGGCCCAGCGTGGATTTCCCGCAGCCGGACTCTCCCACCACGCCCATGGTTTTCCCTTTGCCGATGGAGAAGGTCACGTCATCCACCGCGTGCAGGGTGCCCTTTGGCGTATCGAAAAATTTCTTTAAATGTTTTACCTCAATCAATGGCTTTTCCATGTGGCATCTCCTTTCACTTCCGGCTGCAGCGGCAGGTATGGGTTCCGCCGATATTTTTCAGCGCGGCCTTCTTCTTCCGGCAGGCATCCGTGGCGTAGGGGCAGCGCGGTGAGAAGGCGCAGCCCTCCGGCAGATTGCTGGGGTCCGGCGGCATTCCGGCGATGGGGGACAGCCGTTCCACTTCGGAATTGATATCCGGGAGGGAACCAAACAGCCCAAGGGTATAGGGATGGGTCGGATGGTCAAAAATCTCTTCCAGGCTTCCGAATTCGACGATCTCGCCCGCATAAACCACCGCCACGGTGTCGCAGACCTCCGCGACGATCCCCAGGTCATGGGTGATCATGACCATGGCCGTATTCAGCTTTTCCTGCAAATCCTTGATAATGTCCAGAACCTGCGCCTGGATCGTCACGTCCAGCGCCGTGGTGGGCTCGTCTGCCAGCAGCAGATCCGGGCTGCACGCCAGGGCCATTGCGATAACGACGCGCTGTTTCATTCCGCCGGAAAACTGATGGGGGTAATCCCGGTAACGGGAACCGGGGATTCCAACCATTTCCAGCATGTGTTTCGCTTTCTCTTCCGCTTCTTTTTTGGAGGCCTTCTCATGCAGGGCGATGCCTTCTGCAATCTGCTCCCCGACCCGCATCACCGGATTTAACGCGGTCATCGGGTCCTGGAAGATCATGGAGATGCGTTTCCCGCGGATTTTCTGCATTTCCGTGTTCGGCAGCTCCAGCAGGTTCTGCCCCTCTAATAAAATTTGTCCCTGATCCACATGGGCCGGCGGCTCCGGCAGGATGCGCAGGATTGCTTTCGCAATCGTCGTTTTTCCTGCCCCGGTCTCGCCTACCAGTCCCAAGGTCTTTCCCTTTTCGATGGTGAGGGAGACGTCGTTTACCGCATGGATTTCTTTTCCCTCGGAGGTGTAGTGAACAACCAGGTCTTTTACCTCCAGAAACGGAACTTTTTGTTTCTCAGCCATTCTCTTTTCCTCCTCGTTTACTGTTTCAGCTTCGGATCCAGTGCGTCGCGCAGGCCGTCGCCGAGCATATTCAGGGAAAGCACCACGAGCGCGATCGCGATACCCGGAAACAGCACCATGTGCGGATAATCACGCATATAGGTACGGGCTGCGGAAAGCATTGCTCCCCATTCCGGCGTCGGCGGCTGTACGCCAAGGCCGATGTAACTTAAAGACGCTGCCATCAGGATCGTATTTCCGATACCCATTGTGACGGATACGATAATCGGGGAGATACTGTTCGGCAGGATGTGCTTGATGATAATCCGCACCGACGAACAGTTGATCGTCTGGGCCGCTTCCAGATACTCCATTTTCCGCACACCCATGATGGAACCGCGCAGCAGACGCACCGTCATCGGAATACCGCCGATGGAAAGGGCGATTACCGTATTGGTAAATCCATTTCCAAGACAGGCGGAAATCGCGATCGCCAGCAGGATGCCGGGGATTGCCTGTAAAATATCGACCAGACGCATAACCACCGTATCCACAATTCCGCCGAAGTAGCCGACAATCGAACCGATAATCATTCCCAGGATTGTCGAAATAATCGTTGCCAGAAATCCAAGAGACAGGGACGCTCTGGCCCCGTAGAGCAGACGGCTGAAAATATCGCGCCCCATCTCATCCGTCCCGCACAGGTGTTTTAAGGAAGGGGAGGCGAACCGTTCCGCCATATTCATCTCATCGTAAGCGTAAGGCATGATCCAGGGCGACAGGATTGCCACGAGGAACAACAGCAGAATGATGACCAGGCCTGCCATTGCAACCTTATTCTTGCTCAGACGCTTCATCACCAGGGAAAACTGGCCTTCTTTTTTCTTACGCACCTTTTCTTTCGAAACGGCGCCCGCAGTCGCTGTTTTAGCCATTTGCTTTTTTCCTCCTTCTGAAACTCTTCTGCTGTCCTTCATACTGCGCCTTGATCCGCGGGTCTACATAAGCGTAAATCACGTCAACCAAGAGCATAATCAGGCTGAATACCGCGCCCAGGAACAGGACGCCGCCCATAACGATGGGGTAATCCCGGTTATTGATCGCATTGGTCGTATAGGAACCGATTCCCGGAATGGAGAATACGGATTCGATGACCACCGTACCGCCAAGCATCATGCCCATGCCGTTTCCGACGACAGTGATGATCGGGATCAATGCGTTCGGCAGCGCGTGTTTGTAGAGCACATCCCGTTCGGAAAGACCTTTCGCCCGCGCGGTCACGATGTAATCCGAACGGATAACCTCCAGCATGCTCGAACGGGTCTGCCTTGCCTGGGAAGCGATTCCCGCGAAGGCATTCGCGATGCAGGGCAGGATGTAATACTGGATTCCTCCCACGCCGTAAGGCGGCAGCCAGCCAAGCTGTACGGAAAATAAGAGAACCAGCATCATGGCCAGCCAGAATCCCGGAATGGAGACGCCAAGCAATGCGACAATCATACAGAAACGGTCAGCGAAGCCGTTCTGATGGGTTGCGGCCGTAATACCAAGAGGTGTGCCGATCACGATCTGAAGCAGCATGCACAGAACCGCAATCGTCAGGGTGTAGGGCATCCGGTAAAGGATTCCGGACATAACCGGCTGATTCTGGAAATAAGAAGTTCCCAGGTCAAAATGCAGGAATACCTGATTTAAATATTCCAGCAGACGGACCATGTAAGGCCGGTCCAGGCCCATTTCAATCCGTTTTGCCTCGATGGCGGCCGGTGTGGCGCTGTTTCCCAAAATAGCCGTCGCCGGATCGCCGGGGCAGAAGTACATAATCGTAAAGATTACCACTGCGATTCCCAAAAGTACCGGAATCATCCAGAGCAGACGTTTCACGATATATTTCCACATATTCTACGAATCCTTCCTTTCTCTGAGTGTCAAAACGGCACCAAGCTTCCGCTTGATGCCGCCTTTCTCTGCTTATTCGGCGTACTCGCAGGCGCCCGGAAGAATCTGGTTACGAATATCCAGAGCCACGTCTGTGATGTAGCTGGAATGTACAATGTTGATCGTTCCTTCTACCAGGCCGTATCCATAGCACTGTTCTGCCAGATAATCATGGAATGCCTCAACGCTTTCTTCGCCGTAGGTATCAACGCTTAAGCAGGCCTGCATCAGCTCGTCCAGGGTGTCATCCTGTACAAAGTTTGCCGTACCGCCGGTCAGCTCTTCATAGTCTCTTCTGTCCCAGCAGAGTTTCCACTGATTGACAATGTAGTCGGTGGAACCGTTCTGTTTCAGAAGGATGTCGTAGCTGGTGGAATCGAACTGCATGGACTGTCCCATCATCTGGTCGTATCCGGTCAGTTCCACATTAATGCCAAGCTGGCTTAAATAAGCCTGTACCATCTGTGCAATGAGATCCATCGAAGACGCGGCAATATACTGGATCTGGAGGGTCTGTCCGTCATAATTGGAAGCGGCCAGATATTCTTTGGCGGTCTCTAAATTGTAGTCGAAGTAGTCTTCCTCGTCCCATTCTGCGTTGTAATCCGGATATGTTGCATTGGCGAAATCTTTCACAGCGGAGCCGTTTCCGTTATAAGTACCAAGGTTAATGCCTTCCCGGTCGATGGCGTATGCGATGGCAAGACGTAAGTTCTGGTCATCTTTGAAGATGGAGTCGTCGGACATATTGTAGAGCAGGTCGATGGTCAGGTTATCCATTACCATACCCACTTCATTGCCCTCGGAATACTCGCCGCCTTCGCCGAATTTGTCGATATCGGTATCCGGAACGCCGTTGGAGATATCAACCGCATGGGTCTGAAGGGCAACCGTATGCTGGGAAGACTCGGTGATCACGGAGAAGGTGATCTTCGGTACGTTGTGAAGGCTGGTGCCGTGTACCAGGGATTCGTCAGTCTGCCAGTAATCGCCGGTGTCAACCAGTACCAGAGAGGAACCCGGTACATAGCTCTCTACTTTGTAAGCGGTGGTCCCTACCGGAGTGGTAGCCATCTGGTCTTCGCTGGCTTCATAAGCGGCCTGGGTGACAATTGCGCATTCCAGCATAACGTTTTCGAATTCGCCGATTTCCAGTTCTTTATTGAACTTGAACTGTACATGGTAATCATCTACGGCCGTTACGCTTTCGATTACTTCCAGTTTACTGTAGTTCTTGGTCGCAATGGCGGACTCGAAGCTGAACACGATATCGGAAGCGGTCAGCGGATTTCCGGCGGTGTCGTGGATATAATCATAGATTTCCACATCATAGGTCGTGCCGTCCGTCTGCTCCCAGCTCTTGGCCAGAACGCCGTATGCCACGCCGTCCTCACGGGTGATCATGTACTCATACGTAGAAAACAGAACGGCGATACGTCCCTGGGACATGCCGGACCAGGGGCCCATGTTCTCCGGGTCTGCCAGGACGCCTACCACGACGCCTTCGGAATCGGCTCTCGTGTAGGAGCCTTCTGCGAATGCGCTCATGCTTCCGCCGATGAGCAGGGATGCGGTCATGGCCGCGGCCAGGAATGTTGCGATAATTTTGTTCTTCATGGTGTTTCCTCCTTTTACTATTTGCGCAATTTCTTTTCTGTTTTTCAACTTCTTTTGTGCGTTTTCGTTCAGTTCCTTGAAGTGTCTTAAGCATACCATTAATCACTTCGCGCAAGCAATCCGCTTTTCCGTCCGTTTTTTTCATAATTTGCATAAATCTTTTTTTCGCGGAATGTCTTGCTTCGTCTGTGCTTTCAGCTTATCACACCGCGCGTCCCGAATTGTGTCGCAAATTAGGAATTTTGCACCATTTCCCCTTTGCGTTTTGGGACAAAACATGGTAAACTGATGGAAACACCTGAGAAAAAGGCGGTGTAATCATGTATGAAATGACGGTGCTTCTGTGCGACGACAGCCTGGCCGTCCACGAAAGCCTTTCCAGTTACTTAACAGCCTCCGGAATCCGCGTCATCTCCCTCTATGACGGCAGCCATCTGCTCGATCTTCTGCGTCATCAGAAAATCGATCTGGTGATCCTGGATGTGATGCTTCCGGGAAAATTCGGCACAGAGCTTTGCCGGGAGATCCGCGAAACCAGCGATGTGCCGATCCTGATGCTCAGTGCCAGAAGCGAGGAAGACGACCGTGTCCTTGGCCTGGAGCTGGGCGCGGACGATTACGTCACAAAGCCTTTTTCCCCCAGGGAGATTACCGCCCGCATTCACACGATCCTGAAGCGGACACAGCCGCGCAGGCCTGATTCCACTCTGTTTTTTTCAAATCTGGTTCTCTACCCTTCTTCCTACCAGGCTCTCGTCTCCGGACAGGCTCTGGATTTGACCCCGAAAGAATTTTCTGTCCTCAAATGCCTGGCCGAGAACCCCGGCCGGGTACTGAGCCGGGACGCGATTTTGGATCGGGTCTGGGGAAGCGACTATTTTGGGGATACCCGCGCCGTGGATACGATTGTCAAGCGTCTCCGCGGGAAACTTGCCAAAGCCCGCGCATGCTTTGTCATCCAGTCCATTTACGGCGTAGGCTACCGCCTGGAAAAAGAGGAGGTGGCCGATCAGACATGAGAAAAAAGAAAGAACGCACCCAGCGGATTGTCCTGCTGCTCCTTTATCTGGCCGGGTTGGCGGCCGGCCTGCTGGTTTTTCTGGCTGTCCCCTATTTCAGTCATAAACGGGAATTGATCGCTATGGCGGTAAGCGCGGCAAAGTCCTATTCTTCCGAAGGAAATTTCGGCACATCCGGCACATTTGGCCTGGAGTACCTTGTCTTTGACCGGGAAGGCCATCTGCTGGATCAGGCGCTGTTTGGCTTTCCGGATATGGCTGTTTCCATCGATGTGGAGAAATACGAAACCCGCCTGAATGCGGATGGGCCCGGCCTGTATTATGACCGTTTGGAAATTTCCATGGAATCGAAGACTACCCGCCGCATAGCCCTGGTGGCCGCGGCCCCGATCCAGGAGGCGGATACCTGGAACGGCACTCTGTTTCTGATCCGGGAACTGGAGTCTCTCCCAAATAACCTGACCGCTTTTGTCGCCACCTGGACAGTCCTGTTCCTGATGCTGTTCCTGTTTTTATGGATTCTGGATAAGAAAGAACAAGAATTGGAAAATCTGCAGCGGACCTATATCGCCGGCATGAATCACGAATTAAAATCTCCGATCACCTCCATCAAAGCCTTAAGCGAAACCCTGCTGGACGGCTATGTGACGGACCCGGAGAAACAATTGTTTTATTACGGCACGATTTTAAAAGAAGCCGATCATTTGGAAGACACGGTGCTGAAAATCCTGGAACTCTCCAAACTGCAAAGCACCAAAGCCCTCTATAAAAAAGAATGGGTTCTGGCAGAAAAAGTCTTTGGGCCAATTTTAGACCGCTATGCAAACCTTTGTGAGGATGTGGAAATCCAATTCGAAGCCCCAAACTTTCACGCAGCTCCGATGCCAAAGCTTTACACGGCCCCGGCCCTGGCCTCCCGGATGCTGGATCTTCTTTTACATAACGCCTTCAAATTCACCGACCCGGAAAACGGGCTGGTCCGGGTGGCCCTTACCCCTGGCAGGGGCGTCCTCACCGTCAGCGTCCGGGACAACGGCTGCGGCGTCCCTCCCGACGCCCTTCCCTTTCTCTTTGACCGCTTCTACCAGGCGGAAAACGCCCACGATCAAACCGGAAGCGGCCTGGGCCTGTCCCTGGTCAAAGAAATGGCGGACGGCCTTCACGAAACCCTGCGGGTGGAAAGCGAACCCGGAAAAGGCTCTGTGTTCTCTTTCACGATCAGTACCAAAGCATGAGGAGTGTTCTTATGGAAATTCATTACATCGACGAGTTTATTACCCTGGCGGAAATCGGGAACTATCTGGAAGCTGCGGACGCCCTCTATCTGTCCCAGTCCACGCTCTCCCGCCACATCCAGAGCATTGAAAACGACCTGGGCGTCCAGCTCTTTAACCGCACCACCCGGAAGGTGGAATTAAATGCCTTTGGCAAGGTCTTCCTGCCCTATGCCAGACAGATCCAGGCATTGAAAGCCGATTACCAGAAAGCCCTTTCCGAACAGATCAAAGACCAGAACAGCAACATCACCATCGGGACGATCCCAACCATGGCCCAGTACCACATCACCGACATCCTGTCCCGGTTCCAGAACGAACATCCGGACTATAACCTAAACATCGTGGATGCGGACAGCTCGGAGCTGGAAAAAATGCTCCGGGAAGGGAGCGTGGACTTTGCCTTTGTGCGCACCCGCGACCGTTCCGGCACGGAATTTCAGACGCTGCCCTATTTTACCGACCACATTGTGGCTATTTTCCCCCGAAGCCATCCGCTGGCCGACTCGGAATCCGTCTCTTTAGACCAGCTAAAGGCCGAATCCTTCCTCTTTTTGTCCAAGGGTTCGATGATGCATACCCTTGCCATCTCGGCCTGTAAGGCGGCCGGGTTTTATCCCCATGTGGCCTTTACCGGGCACCGGGCGGAAAATATCGTGGATCTGGTGGGCCGGGGGATGGGCATCGGCCTGCTGACCAGGCAGCCGCTGACCTACATTGATACGTCGAATGTGGCCATTGTGGACGTGATTCCGCAGTTTACCACCAGCATTTCGCTGACTTACCCGTCGGAGCAGTCGTTAAGCCCTACCGCAAGGCAGTTTTTGAAGTTTTACAAGTCGCTAGGAATCATTTAATGCGGCTGTATATCCAGATAATTTTTCCCCCATTCGCACATCGCGTCCAGAACCGGGACAACACTCTGCCCGAAGGAAGTAAGGGAGTAGATGGTTTTCGGAGGTTTTTCGGGAATGACCTCCCGATGGACCAGGCCGTTTCCTTCCAGATCGTGAAGCTGCTGGGAAAGCATTTTCGGCGTCGCGTTGGGAATGAGCCGCTGCAGCTCCATGTAGTGCAGCGGCTGGCCAATCAGATGCCAGAGAATCAGCGGTTTATATTTACCGCCGATTAAAGCCAGTGTTGCCTCCACGGGACAGTTAAATTGTTTCTTTTCGCATTTCATAGAGCGTTCTCCTTTCTTGCAAAGGTGCGCACTTTTTGGAAAGTATCTTCCGAAAAAGTGCATTCTTGCGGTTTGATTTTCAGATGCTACAATAAGGCTGCCGGTTGATTCCCGCGGACAGCAGGCCAAGCAGCCGCATTTTTGCGGATATTTGGCAGTGCGCAAATGCCGCGAGGGTCAAATAGAAAAGGCAGAAAGGAATTTATAGTATGGATTTTATCACAATTGCAAAACAGCGCATGTCTGTACGCGGCTATGAGGAAACAAAGGTGGAGCCGGAGAAGCTGGAAAAGATTCTGGAAGCGGCCCATGTGGCCCCGACGGCGGCGAACCGCCAGCCGATTCATCTGATTGTCGTTCAGAGTGAGGAGGGCCTTGCGAAGATTGACAAAGCGGCCAACATCTACGGCGCGCCTCTGGCCATCCTGGTGTGCGCCGACCATGAAAAGGCATGGACGCGGCCCTTTGACAAGAAGCAGACCTGCGACATCGACGCCTCCATTCTGACCGACCACATGATGCTGGCGGCCACGGAGCTGGGCCTGGGAACCGTATGGGTCTGCTACTTCAAGCCTGACGTTCTGCGGAAGGAATTTAACCTCCCCGCCAACTTGGAGCCGGTCAATATTCTGGTTATCGGTTACTCAAAGGAAGGAACCGGCGATCCTGACCGCTTCGATGCACAGCGCATCCCGCTGAACCAGTTGGTTTCCTACGAAACTCTGTAAGGAACGATCCGGCCGGAGGGACGGCTGCATCCAGCCCGGTTTTATAGTTCATGCCGCAAGTATATTCACGAAAAGTCTTAAAGTCAACGGTTTGGAGTCGTTTCTGCTTTTTGGAGCGCAAATCGTCCCGATCGGATTTCCTAGAAAAATTCATTTCTCTTTGGATTAAAAAAGCTCCTTTATGGAGCGTACAAAGAAGCGCGAATTTTCTATACTATGTTTGGCTGGTTAGACATGGCTAATACATAGTAGGAGGAATAAAGTGATGAAACAGGCACTTGACACAAGAACAAAGCTCTTAACGAAAAGCCCCTGGCCGCTCATGCTGGAACTCAGTATCCCTGCGGTTCTCGGCATGGCGGTGGTCGGGCTTTACAACCTAATGGATTCCATCTTTGTCGGCCAGATGGTCGGCAGCGTCCAGATGGGGGCCGTATCCGTCTCTTATCCCTTTACCCTAATCAACGCGGGCTCCGCCGCCATGCTGGGCGTAGGCTCGGCTTCGGTGCTGTCCCGCGCCATCGGCAAAAAGGACGAGGACACCATCAAAAAGATCATGGGCAATCTGGTTGCCATGGTTCTTTTGCTTTCCGCGATTTATACCATGATCGGTATGACGTTCACGCGCCAGCTTTTAACTCTGGCCGGAGCCAGCGAGAACATTTTAAATTACGCGGAGAAATATCTGCGGATCGTGTTCGCCGGTTCCTTATTCGTGAATTTCTTCCAGAGTGCCAACATGGTAATCCGCGGCGAGGGGCAGCTTAAAAAAGCGATGACGATCATTGCCAGCGGCGCGATCCTGAACATTATTCTTGACCCTATTTTTATTACCGTCTTGAGTCCTTACGGCATGGGAATCGAGGCCGCCGCCTATGCAACGGTCTTTTCCCAATTTGTTCAGGCCGCGGTTACATTCTGGTATTTCAAAAAGAAAAGCCCCCATGTGAAAATCGGACGTATTCGCATAGATCGGGTTCTTCTGCCGCAGGTGCTTTCTGTCGGCGTGTCCGCGCTGCTCATGCAGGTCTTAACGCTGGTTCAGCAGACTGTCATCTATCGCGTGGCGGCGAATTATGGCGGGGAAACGCAGCAGATTCTCCTTGGCGCGGCACTTCGTTTCTGGAACTTCTCCTTTGTTCCGCTTTGGGGGATCAGCCAGGGCTTCCAGCCTGCCGCTGGCACGAATTACGGCGCACAGGATTATGACCGTGTGAAAACGCTGACCCGCGTATTCCTTATTTCGGCAACGCTGCTGTCCCTGGTGTTCTACATTCCGGCAGAACTATTCCCGGAAAAGGTATTGTCCATGTTTATCACAACGCCGGGTGTCGCTGCTTCGGGCGCGGCCAACTTCCGCATCCTATTCAGCACTTACGTTTTGCAGGGCAGCTTCCTGATTGCTGTGACGCTGTTTCAGTCCATCGGCAAGGCAGGCAAAGCGACCTGGCTGGTGCTGTTCCGCCAGATCATCCTGTTTGTGCCGCTTTGTGTGGTTCTGCCGATGATCGGCGGCATGGGGATTCGCGGCGTCTGGCTGGCGATTGCCCTGACGGATGCGGTTCTGGTCGTGATTACCGTTTCCATGATGCTCTCCGAGTTTCGCAAAATGCCTGCGACTTCCAATGAAAACCGATAGGATACGCATTTAAGACCGATGCTTTTCTGAACGGGAGGAATCTTATGAACGAAAACCTGCTCGCCGACGCTGCGGGATTGGCGGTTATTTCAAGAGAACAGGACGGATACTGTACCGTCTGCAAAATGGATTGTGCAGATGGCCTGGGGCTTCTGACGGTTTTTCAGGTCTATCCCGGTATCCAGCTCATTTACAATGATTTTGAGGCAACGGGCTGCTGTTGGGACAGGAACCTCGGCAAAGACATTTTAGAGATCAACCATTGCCGGGAGGGACGGGAAGGGAGCAGGCTGCCGAGCGGTTCCTGCTTATATCTTGGGGAAGGCGACCTTTCCATTCACACAATGGATAACTGCGCTGCTGGAATGTCGTTCCCGCTGAAGCATTATCGTGGGATTTCTGTCGTGATCGACTTAGAGAGTGTTTCGCAAAATCCACCCGGAATACTTGGGGAATGCGGAATCGCTGTCGCTGATTTCAAGGAAAAGTTCTGCAAGGACGGCACTTGTTTTGTCATGCGGGCAAAGGACGAAATTGAGCATATTTTTTCAGAGCTTTATTCTGTTCCGGACTGCATACAAAAGCCATACTTCATGCTGAAAGTACAGGAGCTTTTATTGTTCCTGCACATGGTAGATGTGAAAAAGGAAAAGCAGCGGGAATTCTATACCTCTCCCCAGGTGGAGACTGTCCGTAAGATTCATAAGCGGTTGATTTCCAACTTGCAGGAGCGGCCGACGATTGAGGAGCTTTCCAAAGAATATCTCATCAATACCGCGGCCTTAAAAGACACCTTCAAGGGCGTGTACGGACAGCCCATCGGAGCATACATGAAAACATACCGCATCAAACAGGCCGCTTTGCTGCTTCGGCAGACCCAGGCTACTATAGCGGAGATTGCAGGCCAGGTTGGGTATGAGAATCAGAGTAAGTTTGCCGCGGCATTTCGGGATGAGTTTAAGATTGCTCCGACAGAGTACCGGAAACAAAACAGCGGGGACAGGAAAACAGCCATTCCTGCACCGCTTCCAGCGTATAGGCATGCACCCAGGTATTCACATGGAACGCCCCCGGAAAGCTTTCCGCACCTTCCGGCAGGACGCTGTCCTTCTCATACCAGGTAAAGAAAATGTGGCTTTTCTCCTGCGAAAGTTTCCGGAACGAAGCGTTCTGCTCTTCCAGCGGCGCTTTTGCGTCAACGTGTCCGGTTACGACGGTTCCGCCGTTCTCCTTCACCCGTTCCATGCACGCGCCCATAATCGGAAAGGCCTTTTCATCCATTTCCGAAACCAGAATCCAGAGGTTCTGGTCTTTGACCGCTCCCATCCGCGCCGGGTCCCATTGCCCCGCCACCAGAAAGCTCCCCGCAAACAGCTCCGGCTCGCGCAGATTCATCTCGCACAGCATCATACAGCCCATAGACTGCCCGGTGCCGTAAATCCGCGCCGGATCGATGGGGTACTCCGCACAGAGCTGTTTCACCAGCGAAACCGTAGCTTCGACCTCCCAGGTCACCTGGTATTCATCGTTGGCCGTCTGCCGTGGATAACACGGGGCGAGCACAAAACAGGGGCGTTTCGCCTGATGCGCTTTTTCCGCCCAGGTCACCGCCCCCAGGCCCTGAACCAGGGGAGCCGCCTTTTCATCCGAACATGCGCCCAAATCGTGCATGAACAGCACCAGGGGGCAGCGCTGTCCTGCTTCCATCTTCGGCACATAGAGCTGATAATCCAGAAACTCCCCGGTTTCCGGGACCACATAGCGGAACACTTGGAACGAATCTGCCAGCTCGTCGATGACCTCCGTGCTTTGCATCACCTCGCCGGTCGGGAGATAGCAGATTTCCAGGGCCGGACGGCGCACACCCATCCGGGCGCCCCGTCCCTTTCCGATCCGATACCGGGTCTTCGCCTCCGCATCCTGGGGATTCAGGTGCAGCACCACACAATGGCCAAAATTCGCCTGCTCATCCTCCTTTCCGGTCGCATTGACCGCAGTCCGAAGGATCGTTCTGCCTTTTACCGCAAACGCCTCTGCGGCCTCTTCTTCCCGGAGCGGTCTTCGCATCCGGATAACGGCCGCCGTCACTTTCTGGCCGTCCCCAAAGCTCCTGCATACCGCTGCCGCCTGTTCCATCTGTCCCATTGTCTGTTTCCTTTCCAGGTTCTTAATTATTTCGATCCGCCCTGATAGCCGGTTCCGACAAAGGTCTGCCACGGCCATCTTCCGTGCATTTCCCAATTGTCTCCGAGCACGTAGCCGCTCTGTGCGGTCAGGCCTGTGCAGTCTGTCGGGTCCAGAGGCATATTGTCCGCATTTCCATAAACCTTGTCACAGGTATAGGTAACACCGTCCACGGTCACGTCTGCCGTCTGGTCATATACGCGTTCGAAGGAACCCGTATTGTCCACGATCTGACAGTTGTTGTCTTCCATGGAGTTAAACGCCATTGCCTCGTCCGCGGCGTCCGTAAAGATGCCGTTTCCGTTCTCGTCTTCGGTGTAGTAGCTTACCGTGCCGTTTTCATCCGTATAAGCCAGGGTGTAGGTCGGAACCTTAAAGGCCTGTTCCCACTCGGTCAGGTTATCGACGCCGTAATACGTCCAGTGCTGCGTTCCCGTCATGCCGCCGGTCATGATATAGTATGCGTAAACGCTGGCAATTTCGTAGTCATGGGAAATGCTGGTCACGGTATATTTCTGCTCATCCCAGGTCAGGTTTTCCGTATTCACATCCACATGCAGGGTCTTGTAAACCGGAATATTCGCCCAGTAAATGTAGTTGACAACCAGCGTCGTCTGGTCTTTCTCCGTCTTCACCGTGAAATCTGTTCCCGGCTCCAGAACCAGTTCATCGCCGTAATCGCCCTGCATCGTAAGGGTAAAGTCTTCTGCGGTCAGAGCTGATGCGTCAAAATCGATGGGCCAGGTGATATTCAGGTAATCCGGATAGGCGTCGCACAGAACCGGAATCTCATTTTCGGCCGTAGTCGTCCATAAAGGCTGGGTATCGTTGATCAGACTGCCATTGCTCTCAATGGTAAACGTCCGTCCATACGCATATACATGAACCCGGAACGTGGCCTGCGCCAGCGGCAGTCCCTGATAGGTCAGCCCGCTCACCCCGATATTCGCATAATAGTTTCCGTTCCCGTCGCCGCCAAGCTCTGAAAAGGTTCCGGAAAACTTCTCGATGTCCATCGTATAATTCATCTCGCCGTTCGACCATTCCCCGGTCAGCGTATCATCCTCAAACCCGTAGTCTGTCAGGTAATAGCCGTCCCCTTCCAGCAGCTTCACAACCGAAGCGCTGCTGTCGATCAGGCTGTCGTCGATCCCGTCCAGCTTCAGGGCTACTTTCACCGTATCCTCGGTAAACTCCCAGACGCCTTCTCCCATGGAGCTTCTTCCTTCAATGGTTCCTTCCACAACAACTTCCGGAATCGTATAAACGCCAGCCAATTCAGAAACGATCGTGTACTGGCCATGATTCTCCCCTTCTACCACAAGGGGGATATCGCCGTTTGGCATCACATACAGGCTGCCGGAGCCATTCGTGGTGAATCCTTCGATTTTTGAAGCGTCAATGGTGATATCCAGAGCGAAATCTTCCCCGTTTACCGCAAAGGCTACGCCGCTCTCGTTCGTGAAAACCGGCTCTCCCGCCTCGTTTACAATCCAATGCGTCACGTCCGTATTATCCGCCACATCGAACTGCCAGCCTTCTTTGGCTTTCAGATGGATGGTGTAAACGCCGGTATCCTGAATGTTTACTTCTTCGGCATTCAGGGATTCAAAATATTGATTTCCGGATTCTTCCTGGCTCTCTTCCGCCAAAACAGCCACCGGGCTGCTCACCGGTACGGCACAAACGGCCAGGGAGCAGGCTGCCAGAAACGCTAACACGGTTTTCTTTTTCATGATAGAACCTCCTTTTATTTTTGCACAATTTGCCATCTTTTTTTATCGCTTTTTTGTGCAGTTTCTTTTGTGAACTCATTCTAGCATTTTCTGTTTTGTAGAAGCAATCCGGATTCCGGCGCATTTT
Organism: Eubacteriales bacterium; assembly: GCA_030536575.1. Lineage (GTDB taxonomy): Bacteria > Bacillota > Clostridia > Lachnospirales > Lachnospiraceae > Limivivens. Next base: position 133,690 of record JAUNPS010000005.1, read on the forward strand.
TTCCGCATTTTGCATAAATGAGGCATATCTCTCTTTCCACTTCATATGCTGTTTAAAAAACGGGAGTTTTTATGGACAACGTATCCCTTCGCGACCGCATCCTCTCCGAGGACTACGCCGATATCATCGCCATTTTAGACTTACAGCAGCCCAGCGTCCAACGAGAGTTCGCCCGCTTCGGCGCCCAGTCCCTCGGCAGCCAGTTCGCCATGTACCACGTTCCCCTGCGGGAACTCCCCGCAAACCTCTTAAACTATCTCGGTTACTACAACATTCCCAAGCTCTACACCACCCTGGACACCACCAGCCTGGAACGCTCCGGCATCCTCCAGCTCCAGACCCTGCCCTCCTTCCAGCTCACCGGAAAAAATGTCCTGGTGGGCTTTCTGGATACCGGGATCAATTACCAGTCCGCCGCTTTCCGCCATCCAAACGGCACAACCCGCATCCTGGAAATCTGGGATCAGACCATTCAAAGCGATCATCCCTCCTCCTTCCAGTACGGCACCGTCTACCGCCGGGAACAGATTGACGAAGCCCTTTCCTCGGAAGATCCGCTGTCCGTGGTTCCCACCGTGGATACGGACGGCCACGGCACTTTCCTGGCCTCCGTGGCCTGCGGCTCCCCCGACCCAGCCAACCAGTTTACCGGCGCGTCTCCGGACTGCCAGATCGCCGCAGTCAAACTCAAGCCCGCGAAAAAATACCTCCACAGCTTCTTTCAGGTTCCCCAGGACGCCCTGGCCTTCCAGGAAACCGACATTATGGCCGGCATTACCTACCTGCAGCAGCTTGCCTCCGAAAACGGCCTGCCCCTGGTCATCTGCTTTGGCATCGGCACGAACCAGGGCGACCACGCGGGCGGCTCTCCCTTAGCCGGAATGATCAGCGAATATGCCCGGAAAACCGGCTTTTATCCCATCATTGCCGCCGGAAACGAGGCCGGAAAAAGCCATCATTTTTATGGGAAGCTGGAAGAACAAGGCGGCAGCCTTCCCGTGGAAATCCTCTGTTCCCCGGATACGGAAGGCTTTTCCGTAGAACTCTGGGCACAGCCCCCGGAACTCTATTCGGTATCCATCACCTCGCCCCTGGGGGAAACCATCCCGAATATTCCTCCGCGGATGCGCCAGCAGTCCACCTTTACCTTCGCTTTAGAACGCACGGTCCTGTACGTCAACTACGAACTCGTGGAATCCCAGTCGGGCAGTCAGCTCATCATCCTGCGCTTCCAGAACCCCACCAGCGGCGTCTGGCAGATCCGGGTTACGAACAACATTTTCATCAATGGCGCGTTCCACCTCTGGCTGCCCATCACCGGATTCATTCCGGAGGGCACCGTCTTTCTGGCCCCGAATCCGGACACGACCCTGACCAGCCCCTCAGACGCCTCCGGCGGGATTACCATCAGCACTTATAACGCCTATGACAACAGCCTGTACATCAACTCCAGCCGGGGCTATACCCGCAAAGGCGGCATCAAGCCGGACATTGCCGCGCCAGGCGTGGATGTCACAGGCGTTTCCCTGGCCTACGGCGATTCCTCCGCCTCAAACTTCCGCTATTCCACCGCCACCGGCTCCAGCGTCGCCGCCGCCATCACCGCCGGGGCCGCCGCGATTCTGGTAGACTGGGAGATGAACCGCCCGCTCCCCTTCGTCCCCACGGCCGCGGAAATCCAGAACCTTCTCATACGGGGCGCCAGGCGCAGCACTGACCAGCTCTACCCGAACCGTGCCTGGGGCTACGGCACCCTGGATCTCTACGGAATTTTTCAAAGCCTGATCTGAGGTGTCACCAATTTGGCAGGGGTGCATATGATAAACTGTAATCCAAAATTGGAGGAACAAAAACATGAGTGATTTAGCTGCTACGAACTGTGGATGCGGATGCGAAGGAAACAACAATAGCTGTGGGAACAACGGCTGCGGGAACATCCTCTGGCTGATTATCCTCTTCTGCTTCTGCGGCAATGGAAACTGGGGCGGAAGCTGCGGGAATGGCTGCGGCTTTGGCGGCGACAACTGCTGCCTGATCATCATCCTGCTCCTGCTGTGCGGCTGTGGCTGCGGCAACGGCAATGGCTGCGGTATCTGCGGCTGACCTTTTTAAAAAGAGCCCCCGAAAGGGGGCTTTTAATCGTCCGGTTCCTGCTTTTTCTCTTTCTCCTCTTTCTTCTCCTGCTCCTCCTTCTTCGCCAGGCATTCCTCATCGACCTCATAAAAAGCGTTTCCATCCATCACAAGTCTCATTTTTCCAACCTCCTTTACGGCGGCCTGCGCCATTCCATAATATATGCATAAGCGCCTGCCCCTGCGCATAAGATATCTCCAAAAGGCAAAGGCAGGAAACCCCCTTGAATGAAGAGAACACTCCTTCCTTAACTGCCCTTGACTACATAGCCAACGGCAGTCATCTTGCAATGCTCAAGGCTCTGGTGCCTTTCCTGGCTCCTTCTATACAGAGGGCCTTTGCAGTCACGATTAAATTTATGGAACTGGGGAATATTTTAAGCTTTTATGACAATCCGCCTCAAATGGGAGCCTGCTCCTTACAGGCAGCAGGGAACAGCACCGCGGACATTCTTCAGACCATCCGGGAATACGTAAGCCCGGCGGAAAGAGAATCCGTGGATCAGTGCCTGAACCTGATGCAGACCCTGGAGATGTTCCAGGAGCTGCAAAAAGACGGCGGCGGCGAGGAACTCCTCCGTTCCATGTTTGAAACCGAAAAGCCAGGCGGCTGACGGGGAAAGGAAAGAGGTATGTCTGACACAAGCTGGATGAACAATCCGAATCTCAAGAATATTGACCATGCAAAACTGGAAGCGCTCCTGTCCATGGCCAATCAGGGCCAGGGAAAATCACAAAAAGAGCTGCTGCCCTTTTTGCTGGCAGCAGCCAATCAATCCCGCAGTCAAGGAGTCCGGTTCACTCCCGAAGAGACGGATGCGATCATTGAAGTGTTAAAGGCCGGGAAATCGGCCGAGGAAATCCAGAAGATCGACCGGATCCGGGCCATGATGAAGCTCATGGGCTAAACTCAGTCTTTGTCTTCCAGGATCGTTTCCCGCAGAAGGGTCAGGGCGCGGACAACCGCGTTTTCGCGGATCTTGGCGCGTCCGCCCTTGAAGTGGTATTCGTTGACGGTAATCCGGTTATTGTAGCAGCAGGCAATGTAGACCAGGCCCACCGGCTTTTCCGGCGTGCCGCCGTCCGGCCCGGCGATCCCGGTGATGGATACACAGACGTCCGTTCCGGTGATAAAGGCGCCGTTTTTCGCCATTTCTTTTGCGGTCTTGTCGCTGACTGCGCCGTAGTCTTTCAGGGTGTTCTTTTTCACGTCCAGAAGTTTCCGTTTGGCGCGGTTGGAATAGGTCACAAAGCCCTGTTTGTAGACTTCGGAGACGCCGGGGACGTTCGTCAGGCGGGCAGCCAGCATGCCGCCGGTGCAGGATTCGGCCGTCGTCAGGGTGAGCTGCTTCTCTTTCAGGAGATTGACAATGGTTTCTTCCAGGCTGACGGCTTCGTCGGTGGTGTAGATGTTGTTCCCGAAGCGGTTTTTCAGCTCTTTTACCATGGGCTTGATCAGCTTTTTGGCTTCTTTTTCGTCGCTGGCCTTTGCGGTCACGCGCAGGTGGACTTCTCCGGTCTTCGCGTAGGTGGCAATGGTGGGATTCGACTGTTTTTCGATCAGATCCGCGATCTGCGTCTCCACGTAGCTCTCGCCCAGCCCGCAGATTTTCACCATCGAGGAAGAGATGGTTTCCGGCTGCAATTTGTTCAGGTAGGGGAAGATGTCGTTTTCGAACATCGGAACCAGTTCGTTGGGCGGGCCAGGGAGGAGGATGACGGATTTCCCGTTCTTTTCCATGATGATTCCCGGCGCGGTGCCGTTCTGGTTATCGATGACGATGGAGCCTTCGGGCACCATGGCCTGTTTCCAGTTGTTGTCTGTGATGATCTTGAACTGGCTGTTTTTGAAGTATTCTTCGATGCGTTTGCGGGAGTGGGAATCCTCCACCAGGGGCATTTCCAGGACTTCGGCGGCGATCTCTTTGGTGAGGTCGTCTTTGGTGGGGCCCAGGCCGCCGGAAAGGATGACGACGTCGGAACGGTCCAGGGCGGTCCGAAGGGTGTCGCTTAGGCGTTCTTCGTTGTCGCCGACCACGGACTGGTGGTACATGGAAAGGCCCAGGATGGCGCATTTCCGGGAAAGATAAGCGGCGTTTGTGTTTACGATGTTTCCGAGCAGGAGCTCCGTACCTACCGATATTAATTCAACAACCATAGTTTAAATTTAACCTCCATTTTTATGCACACAGAATGTCAGCAGTGGCTTCCATTCTGGCGCTGATTGCCCTCGCATTTTCACATATCCATGTGAAAATCCTTCGCGGGATAACGACTACAATGATCTCTGTATCCTGCTTCCTTATACACACAGAATGTCAGCAATGGCTTCCATTCCGCATCCTCTAATTCTGCATACTTAAAACCTGTCTGTTCTTCCAAATATAATCGATCATGGAAACCACGGTCAGGATCACGGCCGCATAGAAGAACACCGTCTCCAACACGTCAAACACGCCCCCGAAATCCGCAATCAGCAGGATAATCATCACCATCTGGGAAATCGTCTTCAGCTTCCCCCACCAGCTCGCCGCGATCACAATCCCATTGTCCGCCGCAACCAGCCGAAAACCGCTGATAATAAACTCCCGGCTGATGATCACAATCACCGCCCAGCTCGGCAGCTTCCCGATATCCATCAGGCAGACCAGCGCCGCGCAGACCAGCAGCTTATCCGCTAGCGGGTCCATAAACTTCCCGAAATTTGTCACCTGATTATTCTTCCGGGCCAGGTAGCCGTCCAGCGTATCGGTCAGGCTCGCCGCAATAAAGATCCCCAGGGCAATGTACTTGTCCGCGCTTGTCAGATCACAAAGCATAAAAACTACAAAAAACGGAATTAAAAGGACTCTTAATATTGTAAGCATATTTGGAATATTCATACCATAATCTCTCCCGTCAGGTCGTATTCGAATGCGCCTGTTACTTTTACTTTTACAAAATCACCGGAAACCAGAGTCTCGTCGGTATTCAGAAACAGATAGCCGTCAATCCCCGGCGCATCCCGGTAAGTTCTGGTCACGTAGGCATTCTCATCCGCAACCTTCCCTTCCACCAAAACCACCAGCTCCCGTCCCGTCATCTCCTCCGCAAGGTCAAAGGCAACCTCCTGCTGAAGCTCCATCAGCTCGTCCCTCCGTTCAAGCTTCACTTCCTCCGGGATCTGATCCGGCATCGCGGCGGCCGGGGTATCCTCCTCGGCGGAATAGGGGAACACGCCAAGGCGGTCAAATTCCATGGCATCCACAAATTCCAGAAGCTCTTTATGCTCCTCTTCCGTCTCACCCGGAAATCCGGTGATCAGCGTGGTACGCAGGGCAATGTCCGGAATTTCCCGGCGCAGCGTCTCCACAATCCGGATCAGATCCGCTTTCGACGTCCGCCGCCCCATGCGCTTTAAAATGCGGTCGCTGCAGTGCTGGATCGGAAGATCCAGATAATGACAGATTTTCGGCTGGTTTTTCATCGTCTCGATCAGCTCGTCATAGATTTCCTCCGGATAGCAGTACAGAATCCGGAGCCAGCGAAGGCCTCGGATCTCGCAGAGACGGTTTAAAAGCTCGTGGAGACATTTCTTCCCATAAAGGTCAACGCCGTAAAGGGTCGTCTCCTGGGCCACTAAGATCAGCTCTTTCACGCCCTGGGCCGCCAGACGCTCGGCCTGACAGACCAGATCTTCCATCGGGTAACTGCGGTAAGGGCCCCGGATCTTCGGAATAATACAGTAGGTACAGTGCTTATCGCACCCCTCTGCAATCTTTAAATGGGCGTAATGACCGCCCGTAGTCAGAATGCGCTCCATTTTCCCGTCCGGTAAACCCTCCAGCGGGTCACAGGTCAGCAGGGAATTCCCCGCCAGGGCCTGATCCACGGCGTCCAGGATATGGTCATAGGAATTCGTTCCCAGAACCGCATCCACTTCCGGAATTTCTTCCTGGATCTCCTTCTGATAGCGCTGGGCCATGCAGCCGGTGACGATCAGCGCCTTTGCGCTGCCGCTCTTCTTATACTCGGCCATCTCCAGGATCGTCTGGACGCTCTCTTCCTTGGCGTCGTTGATGAAACAGCAGGTATTAATGATAATAATATCCGCTTCCGTCTCATCGTCGGTCATCTGATACCCGCGCTGTTCCAGCAGGCCCAGCATCATTTCCGAGTCCACCAGGTTCTTGTCACAGCCCAGGGATATAAATAATAGTTTCATATTCACTCCTTGTAAAAGGAGGTGCCGCCGGAATCAGGCGACACCCCGTATTATGCTTTTTCCCGGCTTTTTCTGCGCACAGACGGCAGAAAACTGGTCTTTGCGGTATTCGCGGGAGCGCTGGGTTCTTTGGTGATTTCCTCCGCCTCCTCCGCGTCTACCACATGGACGGCAACGTTCTTTTCCTTTGGCTTGTTCCTGGCCTTTTTATAAAGGCTGGTGATCAGGAACATGTCCGCCAGGTTCGTCGCCCCGTCAGCTAAAAGCCCCGCGCCGATCAGGATCACCACAACCCGCGCCGCGTCAAAGGGATTCGCGACCAGCAGCCCCCCAAGGGCGAACATGGCGATGGAAATGATCAGCACCACCCACCAGGCGCGAAATTCCAGGCGCTTCAGATCCAGAGCTGCCTGAAGCTTTAAAATTGCCCCGATTAACAGGAAAACACCTGTAAAAAAGGGCAGGATCGAGAGCACAAACTCGGATTTTAACAGCACAAAAGCCCCAAAGGCCGTCGCGGTAATCCCCACAACCAGATCCGGCTGCATCAGGTTTTCCATCCGGTCTTTCGTGAAATACATCACAATTTTTACCAGGCCGAAAATAACTGCCACCGCCCCCAGCGTATAGCAGAAGGTCTGCATGGACGTCTCCGGCCATACCAGCATCGCCAGCCCCAGGATGATGCCCGCGACCGCGCTGATATAGTAGCTTTTGCTGTAACCTCTTACGTTTTCCATAAGCTCCTCCAAACCGGAAGAAAAATCCCTACCCTATTCTGTGATCTGGATTTCCTCCTCTTCGAGCTCCTCGTCTTCGTTTTCACCGAGGATTTTCATTTTTCCCTTGCTCAGTTCCTCCACGGCGATGGAAAGCGGCTTCTTTCCGGCGCTGTATACCAGCGGGTCCGCCCCGTCGATAATCTGTCTGGCGCGCTTCGCCGTAGCCATTACAATGGAGTAACGGCTGTTTACTACCGGGGTGTCCCCCTGTTCAACCTCACTGTTTACGATCTTCATCAGATCGGTGTAAGATGGATGCAGCATAACCTTATTCTCCTTTCGAAAACTGTTTTACGTCATTTTGAATGGTTTCTATCAGCTGTGTGTTTCGGTTTGTACGAAAACGCTCGCTGGAAATAATCCGGTGCATTTCCTCCACACAGGTATCCAGGTCGTCATTGACAACCAGATAGTCGTATTCTTCCATGCCTTCGGCCTCCTTCGCAGCCCTGGCAAGCCGGGCCTCGATGACCTCCATGCTCTCCGTCTGCCGGCCAATCAGGCGTTCTTTTAAAGTAGCCGCGTCCGGCGGCGTCACAAATAACAAAAGGGTGTCCGGCCTTTTCGCCCGCACCTTCCTGGCGCCCTGAAGCTCGATCTCCAGAAGCACATTCTTCCCGGCCGCGAGCTGCTCTTCCACATAGGCTTTTGGCGTCCCGTAATAATTCTCCACATAGCATGCGTATTCGACAAATGCATCCTCCCGGATCATCTCCTCGAAAGCTTCCCGGCTCTTAAAGAAATACTCCCTTCCTTCCACTTCCCCTTTCCTTGGCTGGCGGGTGGTGGCGGAAATGGAAAGCGCATATTCCTCCGGATAGAGCTCTAAGAGCCTTCTCATCAGCGTGCCTTTCCCGGCTCCGGAAAAGCCGGAAAGGACGATCAGAATCCCTTTATTCTTCATCTTCCTCACCTTTTTGTACCGGTTCCCCTTTGATCTGGAACCGTTTCTGGATCGTGTCCGGCTGCAGGGCCGATAAGATCACGTGATCTTCCTGGGTAATGAGGACGGATTTCGTCCGCCTGCCCTGGGTGGCGTCGATCACGCTGCCCGCCTCCTTGGCGCTCTGGACGAGACGCTTGATGGGGGCGGCTTCGGGGTTTACCACAGCCACGATCTTGTCTGAATTTACCATATTTCCAAATCCGATATTGACTAGGGCCACGTCGCTTCCTCCCGGTTTATTCGATATTCTGAATCTGTTCCCGGACTTTTTCGATCTCGGTCTTCAGATTAATGGCCGTATCGGTGGTGGTCAGGTCGTTGGCCTTGGAGAGGATCGTATTCGCTTCCCGGTTCATCTCCTGGGCAATAAAATCCAGCTTCCGCCCAACGGCGCCGCCGCCAAGCAGCTCCTTTTTCGCCGCACGGATGTGGCTCTTTAACCGGACGGTCTCTTCGTCCGTGCAGATCTTATCTGCGTAGAGCACCACTTCGGAGGCGATCCGGCTCTCCTCGATCTGGGTGTCTTCCAGAAGCTCCGCCACTTTCCCTTCCAGTTTTTCCCGGTAGGCGGCCATGATCTGGGGATAGCGCTCCTCGATCACTTCCACTTCTTTTAACATGCCTTCTAATTTCCCGGTCAGGTCGCGGGCCAGGGCTTCGCCTTCCCGTTCTCTGGCTGCTACAAACTGGGTGCAGGCTTCCCGCAGGGCTTTCTCCAAGACTTCCCAGAGTTCCTGTTCGTCTGCGGGCCGCTCTTCCATCGTAAAGACTTCGGGGCAGCGTCCCAGTACGGAGACGGTCACGTCGTCGCGCAGGCCGAAATTCTGTGCCATCTCGCGGTAATAATGCAGATACTCGGCCGCAAGGCCGGCGTTATACTTCAGGGAGAGGTTCGTTTCCGTGAGGTCTTCGTAGGTGATGAAGACGTCCACTTTTCCCCTCTGGATGAATTCCTTCAGGACGCCGCGGATGGCGGCTTCGAAGAAATTCAGTTTCTTTGGCATCTTGATGGTCGCATCAAAATACCGATGGTTTACGGATTTCATTTCTACCGTGAACTTGTGAGAGCCCGAAAGGACTTCCGCCCTTCCAAAGCCTGTCATACTTTTTATCATGATCCTTCGCTCACTTTTTTAAATTTGCCGCATGGTATGCCACATTAAAAACATTATAGTGCAAACCGGAATTTCCGTCAATTCCTATTTCGCAAAAAATTGCATTCACCCTCCGGACGTGCTATAATCGGAACAGCAAGTTCAAACAGGAGGAAAGAACCATGGCACTTGACGGAATCGTAATCGCCGGGATGGTCAAAGAATTAAAAGAAACCATCGAAGGCGGCAAAATCAATAAAATCGCCCAGCCCGAAAATGACGAGCTGCTGATCACCATAAAAAACCAGAAAACCCAGTACCGCCTGCTGCTCTCAGCCGGGGCCAGCCTGCCCCTCGTCTACCTGACCCAGGAGAATAAGCCAAGCCCTCTGACCGCCCCGAATTTCTGCATGCTCCTGCGCAAGCACATCGGCAGCGGAAAGATTCTGCGCATCTGGCAGCCCGGCCTAGAACGCATCATCAACTTTGAAATCGAACACCTAAACGAACTAGGGGACTTATGTCGGAAGCTCCTGATCGTGGAGCTTATGGGAAAGCACAGTAACCTGATTTTCTGTACCGAGGACGGCATGATTCTGGACGCCATCAAGCATGTTTCCTTACAGGTCAGCTCCGTCCGTGAAGTCCTTCCCGGCCGCACCTACTTCATCCCCAAGACTCAGGAAAAAGAAGATCCCTTAACCGTCACCGAAGAGCGTTTCCGGGAGACCGTCTGCAAAAAACCGCTCCCGCTGGCGAAGGCTCTCTATATGACCCTGACCGGCATCAGCCCCTTAATCGCCGAGGAAATCTGCCACCGCTGCAGCCTGGAGTCCTCCCAGAGCGCCAATACCCTCTCGGAGCTTGAACAGATCCATCTGTACCACACCTTTTCGCGCCTGATGGACGACGTCAAAGCCGGAGCCTTCACGCCGAACATCATCTATAAAGGAAAAGAACCCGTGGAATTTTCCAGCGTGGAACTGACCCAGTACCAAGATCTGGACGTCCGGCATTTTTCCAGCATTTCCCAAGTCCTGGAACAGTATTACGCCATGAAAAACACCATCACCCGCATCCACCAGCGCTCTACCGACCTGCGCCGGATCGTCGGCACTGCCCTGGATCGGAACCGGAAAAAATACGACCTCCAGTTAAAGCAGCTAAAAGATACGGAGAAACGGGACAAATACCGCATTTACGGGGAACTGATCAACACCTACGGCTACGGCCTTCCCGAAGGCTCCAAAAAACTGGAAGCCCTGAACTACTATACGAACGAAATGGTCACGATCCCCCTGGATCCCACCTTAACGCCCCAGGAAAACGCCCAGAAGCATTTCGACAAATACAACAAACTGAAGCGCACCTATGAGGCCTTATCCGAGCTGATCCAGGAAACGAAAAATGAAATCGAACACCTGGAATCCATCAGTACCGCCCTGGATATCGCCCTTTCGGAGGACGACCTGGTACAGATCAAGGAGGAGCTGATCCAGTTCGGCTACATCAAACGGAAATCCGCCGGGAAACGGGTAAAAATTACCTCGAAGCCCTTCCATTACCTTTCCAGCGACGGCTTCCACATGTACGTCGGGAAAAACAACTACCAGAACGAAGAGCTGACCTTCAAGGTTGCCGTCGGAAACGACTGGTGGTTCCACGCCAAGGGCTGCCCCGGATCCCACGTAATCGTAAAAACGAACGGGCAGGAACTGCCGGATCGGACCTTTGAGGAAGCGGCCAGACTGGCGGCCTGGTATTCGAAAAAGCGCGGCGGGGATAAGGTCGAGATCGACTATGTGGAGAAAAAGCATGTGAAGAAGACGAACGGCGGCGCGCCTGGATTCGTGATCTATCACACAAATTACTCCATGGTCATCGATTCGGATATTTCGGGAATTCAGGAAGTGAAATGATTTTATCGCAAGGAATTCTTAAGAAAATGTATAGAAAAGTATCCTTTGTCCTTCCGGATTTTATGCTATAGTTTGAATTAATCACGAAAGAAAGGGAGTCTCACACCATGCCGAACATTCTGGTCGTGGACGACGAGCAGGCCATCACGAACCTGATCGAAGTCTATTTAAAAAATGAAAATTTCACCGTCTACAAGTTTTATAATGGGGCTGACGCCCTCGCCTGTCTGGAAAATACCCCCATCGATCTCGCGATCCTGGACATCATGCTTCCGGACATCGACGGCCTCACGATCTGCCGGAAAATCCGGGAACGCTACACCTTCCCCATCCTGATGCTGACCGCCAAAGACAGTGAAACCGACCAGATCATCGGCTTCACCATGGGGGCGGACGACTACATCACCAAGCCCTTCCGTCCTCTGGAGCTGGTGGCCAGAGTCAAGGCCAACCTGCGCCGGGCCAACAAATACAACCAGCCCGCCGTCAAAGAAGAGCCGGACCCCATCATTTCCATCCGCGGCCTGGTCATCAATACCGCCAGCCACGAATGCCTGTTAAACGAGCGAAAGCTCTCCTTGACCCCTACCGAATTTCAGATCCTGCTGATCCTCTGTCAGAATCTCGGAAAAGTGGTCAGCTCCGAAGATCTATTCCTCCAGGTCTGGAAGGAAAAATACTACGAAAACGCGGCCAATACCGTCATGGTACACATCCGGCACCTGCGCGCCAAGATGAAAGATTCCGCGGATCACCCGAAATACATCAAGACTGTCTGGGGAGTGGGGTATCGTATCGATGAGTAACAAGCAAAAGAAACCGAAGCGCTCCTCCTGGTTCTCCTCAATTTTGATCCTGATTGCCGTCGTCTTTTGCTGCCTGCTATTTTTCTACGTGGTCGACGTCTTCTTCAATGGTCTGACCGCGGATGTCTTCGTAAATACTTTTACTGTGACGGATACTTATCAAAATGACGACGGGAGCCTTCACTCTTACCAGCATATCGACTGGAACTACTTAAAATCATGGATCATGATCGCCTTTCTGTTCCTGGCGATCATGTTCACGTTTTTGCTCCGCACGTTTTCCAGACGCGCTGCGTTAAAAGAACGGGAAGCCCTCCTCTCTTCGCTGTCCGAGCAGGTAAGCGCCTGCCTGGCCGACGAAAACGGGACGTTTACCGCCTTTTCTAAAGAATTTACGTCCGTGGGCTTCGATATCCTGAAGCTGCGCAGCCAGGCCCGTGAAAAGACCCGCCTGCTGGAACAGGAAATGCAGCAGAAAAACGACCTGATCACCTACCTGGCCCACGACCTGAAGACCCCGCTGGCCTCCGTGATCGGCTACCTCTGCCTGTTGGACGAAAGTCCCAGCCTTCCGGCCGACCTGCGGGAACAGTACATCGGCATCACCCTTGAGAAAGCCTACCGCTTAGAGCAGCTTATCAATGAATTTTTCGAAATCACCCGCTATAACCTGCACTCCATTGTCGTCAATCCTGGCCGTGTCCACTTAAAGGCCATGCTCCTGCAATTGGCGGACGAATTTTACCCTATCCTGGAAGCCGAGGGCAAATCCATCGAGGTAGACGCCCCAGCCGACCTGATCCTGATCGGGGACGCGGACAAGCTTGCCCGTGTCTTTAACAATATCCTGAAAAATGCCGCCGCCTACAGCTACCCAAATACCAAAATCTCCGTCCGTGTCCAGCAAAAAGACCCGGAAGTCTTCTTGTACTTTACGAACCAGGGCGACCCGATTCCGGAACGCCAGCGGGAAACGATTTTCGAGAAATTTTACCGGCTGGACGGGTCACGTTCGACGAAAACCGGGGGTTCCGGGCTGGGGCTGGCGATTGCGAAGGAGATTGTGGATGCGCATCACGGGAAGATCTGGGTGGAAAGCAGCCTGGAGCAGACCACGTTTACGGTGCGGCTGCCCTTGAAACAGGACGCTGCCGCCCTTTCCCAAAATACTAATGAGACGCTAAGAAAGCCTTAAGGAAACCCAAACTCGGTGTAAAGAACCCTGCGCTTCCTTTCTGCTATACTTTTTTGCAGAAAGGAAGTGCATTTTTATGATGAAAAAAACAATCGCAGTCTTATTCGGAGGACGCTCATCAGAATACGGCGTTTCCCTCCATTCCGCAGCGGCCGTCATCCGCTGCCTTTCCCCTGAACGCTATGAAACGATCCTTCTTGGCATTACCCAAAAAGGCGCCTGGTTCCGCTTTTATGGAACCCCGGACGAAATCGAAGCCGACACCTGGGCACAGGGCGTCTGTGTTCCTGCGGTAATCTCCCCGGATACCAGCCATCACGGCATCCTGGAATTTACCCCGCAGGGAAACCGGGTGACTTCCCTGGACGCCGCCTTTCCCATCCTGCACGGGCAAAACGGGGAGGACGGAACCGTCCAGGGCCTCTTAAAGCTGGCCGGAATTCCCTGCATTGGCTGCGGACTCCTCTCTTCCGCCTTGTGCATGGACAAGAATCTCGCCCATAAGCTGGCGGCCCAGGCCGGGGTGCAGGTGCCAAAGTCCGTAGTGATTGACCAGATTGGCGATCCGGCCCTGCTGGAACAGGCTGCGAAGGGCCTTCGCTATCCGCTTTTTGTGAAGCCTGTGGGCGCGGGTTCCTCCTTTGGCATCACGCGGATCACCGAAAAGGAACAGCTCGCGGAGGCAGTGGCCTATGCGCTCATGCACGACACGAAAGTCATCATCGAGGAGGCCGTCGAAGGCTTTGAAGTCGGCTGCGCCGTCCTGGGCACGGAAAACCTTCTTGTGGGGGAAGTGGACGAGATCGAGCTTTCTTCCGGATTTTTCGATTATACCGAAAAATATACCCTGAAGACTTCGAAAATCCATATGCCTGCCCGGATCGAACGGCAGACGAAAGAGCGGATTCAGGAAACGGCGAAACTTCTGTATCGGACGCTTCGCTGCAGCGGTTTTGCGCGGGTAGATTGCTTCCTTACGCCCGACGGCGAGATTGTCTTCAATGAGATCAATACGATTCCAGGCTTTACCTCCCACAGCCGCTATCCGAATATGATGAAAGGCATCGGGCTGGATTTTTCGGATATCGTAGAACAGATCGTCGAAACGGGGGTGGCGTAGATGAACGGCAGTTTCTATCTTCAGCTTGTGAACCCCTCCCATCCGGCGGTTCTGGTTCCGGATGCGGCCGACCTGCTCCCAGCGCACCCGGCTTTCCCGGACATTCTGCTGGAGCGGTATGCGGCGCTGGCTCTTCGGGCGCTGCTCGCACGGCTGGACGCTTTTTCGGAGATTGTTCCGGTGAGCGGCTTTCGCACACTGGCGGAGCAGCAGAAAATCTGGGATGATACCCTGCGTGACCAGGGGCCTGTTTACACCCGGAAATTCGTGGCGGTTCCCGGATGCAGCGAGCATCAGACCGGGCTTGCCATCGACCTGGCTGCGAACCGGCCGGACATTGACTTTATCTGCCCGAACTTCCCTGCGACTGGCGTTTATCAGGAATTCCGCCGCCTTGCCCCGGAATACGGCTTTGTCCTGCGCTATCCGAAGGGGAAGGAGCATCTGACCCAGATCGCCTGCGAGCCCTGGCATTTCCGGTATGTGGGAACGCCTCATGCGGCAATTCTGACGGAACGAGGGCTGGTGCTGGAGGAATATCTGGAAGAAAGGCGGCAGGCGGTATCATGAAACGTTATCCTGGATTGGATGCTTTCCGGATGGCTGCTGCAATTTTGGTGGTGGCGATTCACACCTCGCCTCTGGCCTCTTTCTCCGAAGAGCTGGATTTCTGGCTGACGCGGGTACTGGCGCGGACGGCGGTTCCCTTTTTCTTTCTGGGGAGCGGGTATTTTCTGCTGCCCCGGATTTTACAAAATCCCCGGATGCTCTGGAAAGAGGTGAGAAAACTTGGAGTCCTTTATTTGGGGGCGATTCTGCTCTATCTGCCGCTGAACTGGTATTCCGGCCAGCTCGCCGCTCCCAGTATTGGCAAGGCTTTGAAGGCGTTTTTCTTTGATGGGACGTTTTACCATTTATGGTACTTCCCAGCGGCTGTGGAAGGGCTTCTGCTTTTGGCATTGCTCCAGTGGCTGTTTAGCAAGCCGCCGCGCCGCTCGCTCTCTGGCTCCAACAGACATAGCATGTATCCGGCGCAATCTGCCACCCCTGCATCCAATTTGCCCGTCAAAAAAATATGCCTGGGGATTTGCTTGCTTCTTTATCTGATTGGGCTGGGTGGGGACAGCTACTATGGACTTTGGAAACATGCTCCGGCGGTAAAGGGATTTTACGACTGGATGTTTCAGTTTTTCGGTTACACCCGAAACGGGCTGTTTTTTGCCCCGCTCTTTCTGTGCCTGGGATGGCTGCTGCGGGACGTTCCCCGTCTGCGCCGGGAGTTCTGCGGAGCCGGATTTCTGCTCTGCCTTGGACTGATGAGTATGGAAGCTTTTTTGCTGAGGTACTTTGAACTACAGCGGCATGACAGTATGTATATCTGTCTGATTCCATGTATGGCTTTCCTGTTTTTGTGGCTTCTTGGCAGCCGTGTACGGGCCAGCGCGGCGTGCCGGAGCCTCTCGCTTACCATTTATCTGATTCATCCCTGGATGATTGTTCTGGTACGGGGCGCGGCAAAGGCGCTTCATCTGGAAAAGTTTTTGATCGAACAAAGTTTTCTTCATTTTCTGGCGGTGGCTCTTAGCTCCTGCCTGACGGCGGTGATTTTATGGAAAATACAAGAGAAATGGAACGCGTCTGGGCGTCGGTTGATCTGGCGGCGCTGACGGAGAATGTGACGGCGCTTAAAAGGCTTCTGCCTGACGGATGCGCCTTTCTGGCAGTAGTAAAAGCGAATGCCTACGGGCATGGCGACCGGATTATTTCCCGGCATTTGCAGGACATTGGCGTGCGGAATTTTGCGGTGGCTACTCTTGAGGAGGGAATCCGGCTGCGGGAAGCGGGGATTACCGGGATGATTCTGATTCTGGGATATACAGCGCCTGCGCTGGCCGGGGAGATTGCGGGCTATGAGCTGACACAGACCGTGGTAGACTTTCGGCATGCGAAAGAATTGAATGAGAGGGGCATTCCTCTGAAAGTACATTTGAAAATTGATACGGGAATGCACAGGCTGGGGATAACGCCGGAGCATTTTTCGGAAATTCTGGAGATTTTTTCTATGGAGAATCTGACGGTCAGCGGGATGTTTACGCATCTTTGTGCGGCGGACAGCCTGGCGGATGGGGATGTGGCGTTTTCGCAGAGACAGATTGCGGCGTTTTTTGATTTGAAAAAGCATCTGGAGCGGGCGCTGGCACATCCGAAGCTGACGGTACATATTCAGAGCAGTTATGGGATTTTAAATTATCCGGGGCTTCCCTGTGATTTTGCAAGGGTTGGGATTCTGATGTATGGGTGTTTTAGTGACAGGCGGCGGGAAGTGCGGATGGTTCCGACGCTGCGGCCCGTGCTTTCCTTGAAGGCGCGGATTGCGGCAATACATGAGTTGGCGGATGGGGAGAGCGTTGGGTATGGGAGGACGTGGACGGCGCGGGGGAGGCGGCGGATTGCGGTGGTTCCGGTGGGGTATGCGGATGGGTATCCAAGGGCGCTGTCGGTGGTGGACGCGCGAAACGGGAGCGACGAGGCCAGAGGAACCCTCGGCCCCTCCGGGCCGGAAATGCCTGGTCGTCCGGCTGGAGTCACCGGGTCGGAATTGCCAAGACGGCCAATCGGAGCCGCTGGCCTGGAAAATTCTGGCCCTTCCCGTATTTCCGCCGGGCCAGACGTCCCCGCCCTTCCTTCCGTCCTGATCTGCGAGCAGTACGCCCCGATCGCCGGCCGCATCTGTATGGATCAAATGATGGTAGACGTGACCGAAATCCCGCAGGCCGCACCCGGCCAAATCGTCACACTGATCGGGAAAGACGGCCAGCGTGAGATCCTGGCGGAGGAAGTAGCCGAATGGGCGGGCACAATCACGAATGAACTGTTAAGCCGCCTGGGACCCCGGATTCCCCGCGTGGAAATTCCTTCTTGACATTTCCGTAAAAAGCCCCGCTCTTAAAAGCTGCGCCTAGCGAAACAGAGACAGGCCTGACCCGCTTCTGTCACGTCTGTCTCTGAAAAAATTTCCCTTTTTTGCAAAATTCCTCATAAGAACCCCTTTTAACGATTCTTCCATCCTCCATAAAAAGAATCTCATCATACCTCTTCACCAGCTCCTCAAAATAGTGATGCGAAACATGAATCATTCCCCACGGCTGTCCCAAAAGCCACTCTTCCATCTGGTATTGGCTATTTAAGTCAAGCGCCGACGTCGCCTCATCCAAAAACAAAAATTCCGGCTCCCGGATGCAGGCCCTCGCAAGCGCAATCCGCTGCTTCTCTCCCCCGGACAATTGCCCCGCGGAAATCCCTTTCCCGTCCAACTCCTCCAGCCCAAAAATCTCGATCATGGCCTGAATCCGCTCCTCGGAATACTCCTGAAAAAGCGTAAGATTGTCCCGTAAAGACCCAGCAAACACATAACTGTCCTGAAAAACAAACGAAAGCTTTTTGTACCAGGAACGCTTCTCACAATTTCTGAAATCAACTCCGTCTGCCGTAATGGTTCCTTCATCGTAATCCAGTACCTGGCCCGCCACCTTTAAAAGGCTGCTTTTCCCACTCCCATTTTCTCCAATCACCAGATATTTCTTCCCGGAAAGCAGTTCCAAATTAATATCCTCCAGAATCTTTCGATTCCCGATAGAAAGCGAAACATGCTGAAAACAGAGCTTCTTTATAGAAGTCAGCGGAACCTCCTCCTTCCGTTCCGAAGCCTCATCTGCACGCTTTGCGAATGCATCCAGTTTCTCCTTTAAAGGTTTCACCGCAAGTATGGAATTGATATAATAAGTAATCGTAGTAACCGGATTTGCCAGTAAATCCGTAATTTGTAAAATTGCCAGCATCGCGCCGATGGTCAATCCTTTCCGAACAATGTAATACACTCCTAAGGCTATGATGAGAAAATTACAGAAATACCCCGCTGTCATACTGAACAAATTCGCGTACATCTGCAACTTGGCCGCACGATACTGCTTCGCATTAATTTCCTCATTCGCCGCCTTGACCTTATTCAGCATAACGTTCTCGAACAGATAGGTTTTGATCAAATGCATCCCTTCCAGAAAGCCAGTAAGCTTCTCATTATAAGCGATTCTGGCATTCGATAACTTCACTTTCGAAGCCTGCATTGGTTTCTGAAAAATCACTGGATTTATCGCCAACAAAAGAATCTGGAAACAGATAATCAGAAGAATTTTCCAATTCAAGGACGCCAACGCATAAACCGAAAAAACGATCGTCATGACTGCCTGGAACACATTTAACAGATTCTCATAAAAATCATTGATGACCATTGGAACGTCATTATTGATAATGGAAATGTATTCCCCTTTTTTGGCGTCGAGCGCTGATAGCTTTTCCGTATTCAGAATCGATCTGGCAATCCCGTCCCGATAATCGGAAGTCAGTTGGTTCGTCCATTTTGTTTTAATTAGTTGAAAAACACTCTCTGTGCCGATGATCAGCAAGATATTAAAAAGCAACAGCAAAAAATTTCGGCTAAGCCCTGTATTCTGTACTGCCGCATCAAGCAAACGACTGATATTCAGCGGCATCTCCACCTCAGCCCAACGGCTGATGCCAAGGCACGCCAAGCAGAAAAACAGACCGATTCTTGTCTTCTTCGTCTTCATAAAAAACCGCCCGCTCCTTTTTATTTATTCAAATGCCATTGTCTTGTCTGTTGATTGTGACTATTATAGCACTAATTTTGGACTTAGAATAGAATATAAATGGACGGCGCTCTAAAATGGACGCCAATCTACACAAAGCAGATTGATCTTTCCGGCCTGACTTTTACAGTTTACAGATTAAAAATCCCCGTAAAGCTTGAATTTAACGCC
>JAUNPS010000036.1 GCA_030536575.1 Eubacteriales bacterium
ACCGCATAATGTCTGTTATGCGGTTTTTTTCTCTATCTCCATCACAAGCCCCAGCTGTTCAATCTGGCGCTCCTGCTCTGCGCCGCTGACGCAGGTATAAATCCGGGTCGTATTGACATTCGAGTGGCCCAGCAGATCCGCCAGGCGGCTCAGATCCTTTTCCTTCTGATAAAACAGGCATGCAAACAGATGCCGAAGGTTATGAGGAAAGACTTTCTTCCGTTCCACTCCTGCCGTCTCGCACAGCGCTTTCATTTCATGGAGAACATTGCTTCTGTCCATAGCTCTGCCGCTTTTGGTCACAAAGATACTGCCGCTTTTCAGCCCCCTATCCTTGATATAACGCTTTAGCTCCCGGCACAAAGCGGCTGGCATAAGAACGGTTCTGGTTTTGCCCTTTAAGCTGACCACCGACCGCCCTGCCCTGGCCGCCTCCACCGTAATAAAAGGCAGCTCGCTGACCCGGATTCCCGTAGCGCAAAGCGTCTGCATCAACAGATAGAGCCTGGTATTCCCGTTCTCTCTTGCCGCCGCCAGCAGTCGGAAGTATTCCTCCCTGCTAAGCTCCCGCTCTCCGGAACGAAACGCTTCCCTCTGAATTTTCAACGCTTTCACAACACACCCAAACCACCCCATCTCCCGAAAAAAGCGGTTGACCGCCGCCAGCATAGAATTGACACTGGCAGGCTTATAGTTCTTCTTCAAATACTCTTTATACCGCATTGCCGTCTCCTTCGTCACCGGCTCGTCCCCCACAAAGGCGAAAAACGCCTCCACGTCCCGAATATATTTTTCAATCGTCGCCTCACTCTTTTCATCTTCGATAAGCTTCTTATGAAATTCTTCAATCTTGCTTCTTGTTATTTTGTTTTCCATAGAGAACCTCCTGTTCTTGCTCCGCATTTCCGGTCTTTAAAACCGCATACTGGTTTCCACTCTATTATAAATGCTGCAAGATGAGACTCTTTCTTTTTTACATTAGGAAGCAATTCTTTCCAGCACTTTCAATATCGTCATGATGGTGTTTTTATGCTTCGTGCTCCTTAAAACCGGGAGCCTGTCAAACTCCATTTTGGGAGCGCACAAAAAATGTTGTAAAATCTGATGTTGAATTTTACAACAAATCAGGATATACTAAAGACAGGAAAGGAGTGTGTGATTATGCCGAATATTAAGCCTATCTCTGATTTGAGAAATTACAGCGACGTCCTCCACGACGTATCTGTCGGCGCACCGGTTTTTCTGACAAAAAATGGGCGCGGGCGCTACGTAATCATGGACATACAGGACTATGAAAAAACAAATGCGACCCTGAAACTCATGGGGGAGCTTACGAAAGGGAAAAAATCAGGAGAGGAAAAGGGATGGCTCTCGTCCTCAGATGTGAGAGCGCATTTCAAGGCGAAGGCGAATGAAGAATAACATCCACTATTCCCCGGAATCCCTGAACGACCTTGATGAAATCTGGGAGTATATTTTTTCCGAGCTGTGCAACCCGCAGGCCGCCGAAAACACGGTAAACAACATCATGGACGCTGTGGATAAGCTGGAAGATTTTTCAGAAATCGGCGCCCCGCTGTCCTCCGTGACCGGCATAGAAAGTGATTACCGTTTTCTCGTGAGCGGCAATTACATGGCGTTTTACCGTGTGATTGAGCGGGAGGTGTATATCGACCGCGTACTGTACGGCAGGCGGGATTATCTCCGTATCCTGTTCCCGGATTTACCCCAGAGCGATATGGACAACTGAACACCCACCCGTCAATCATCGAGCAGGAAGTCTTTGTCAAGATGCAGCAGATCCGTCAGCAGCATCACCGCTGAACGCTTTTCCCTTATGAGCAAGACCTATGAGGACAAACAGGCACAGCTCAAAGGGAACATAAAAATACATTGCCATAACCCCAACAAAGCGCCGCAAAATACGGCGCTAGACGGGTGCTCCTAAGAAAGCAATTCACCCAAAATGACACTTATGGCATCTGTCAAACGGAATCGGCTAACGAAAAAACGAGCGATACTTGGTACTTCAGGGGATTAAACCTTGTAATTCTGAATGAAACATTGAAAAAAATCACATTTTCGTGATATGATATATATTAAGAAATCTGACCGGAGGTACAATATGGCAGTTTACTATGATAAATTGTGCTGTGCCATGGAATGTAGCATTGATGATATTTTGGAATTTCAGGAGAATGTGCATGATAACCGTTAATGATTATATAAATACCCCGACATTGACAGAACCGTGTTTTGTTCAAGGGGATTCTTTGAGAGTACTTTCTCAATTGCCAGATGGTTGTATTGATTGCGTGGTAACGAGTCCGCCCTATTATATGAAACGTCAGTACTTGGGTGGTGGTATAGGCTTAGAGCCAACATATACAAAGTACATCGACAATCTACTTGCTATTGTGCAGGAAATTTATCGTGTTCTTAAACCTACAGGCTCATTCTGGCTGAATATTGGAGATAGCTATCAGAATAAGCAGTTATTAAACATTCCTTACCGTGTAGCCATAAAAATGCAGGATGATCAAAAATGGATTCTTCGAAATACTGTTGTTTGGGATAAAATGAAAGGCGCTATGTCGCAATCCAAAGATAGCTTGGGATGTGAATATGAGCCTATGTTTCACTTTGTAAAGAAGAAATCCGGTTATTATTACAATTCTGATGCTGTGAGAAGAAAACCTCGAAGTGCACGTGTTGAGAATGGTGCTGTAGTTAGCGCAACAGGTGTAAGTGGTGTTCGGTACAGACGTAAAATTGAGCTAAGCACAGAACTTACAGAAGAACAACGCCAAAATGCATATAAAGCGTTAGACGATGTGCTTGAGAAAATTAAAAAAGGTGAGCTTGCTGACTTTAGAATGGTCATCAAAGGAGCTAATCAGCGTGTAACTAATGGAGATACAGCGAATTTGAGTGGGCGAGCCAAAGAGCTTCAAGAAAAAGGATTCTATTTCTTATTCTATAATCCAGACGGCAGCATGATCTCGGATGTATGGCAAATAATTCCCGAAGATACACAAGGAAGAAAGCTGCATTTTGCACCGTTCCCTGAAGATCTGGTGAAGACACCTATCGTTTTAACTTGTCCCCCAACGGGTATCGTTTTAGATCCGTTTGTGGGAACGGGCACAACTAGCTATGTAGCAGCCCAACTTAACCGAAAATCCATAGGCATTGATATGTCAAAAGAATATCTTGAACTTGCAGAAAGCAGATGTTCAGAATTCGGTTGCCTTAATAATGGAGAACTGGAGAAAGTATTATGAGTAAAATAAGTGAGTTTTTTGGACTGAATTGTAATGATAATTCAGAAGCCGCTATATGAGCACATGAAAAGCGATTTTAACTTTGATGGGATCGAAGGTGTCAGACTTGGAGACCCGGTTCACATCCATTCATACAATTTTGAGGAAAAAGAACATCAGCTTAATTTGTCGCTTCATACACGAGTCAGTACTGATTCTGAGGGTATTGCAAATTGTCTTGGACTAAATGCAGAAAGCAAGGTTGAATTACAAGATTTAATTCACATTCTTGAACCGAAACTAATTGAAGCGAACAGATTGAAAATCGGAATTTCCGGATAAGTTAGCAAAGTCTGAAAAGAGTAGCGGAAAGCGCCGCAAAACACGGCGCTTTCCATCCCCTTACAGTTCATTATAAATCCGAATCTTCCCTTCCTCCTCCTCATCCATCCACCGAATCGTCTCCCAAATCCTCTGCCCATTATTCGACTGCGGAGCCCCCTCGGTACTCCGCCCATTCTCAATATACCCTTTCAGAATATCCTTCAATTCAGCCGCCAACTCCAGATGCTCCTCAATCACATTCTTCCGCTCCCCAATATCCACCGACAAATCATAAAGCTGAAATCTCGGCGCATCCTTCGCCTCCTTCCCCGGTACAGGCTCCGACCACCCGCCAGACCCCGGACAAAGCTCCAGTTTATAATGCCCCCTCCGAATCGATAGCGAACCATCAATACTCTGATGGACAATATCCCTGCGCACCTCATCCCCCTCCGGATCTTTCCACAGCGCCAGATTACTCACGCTGTCCTCTCCGCAGGAATCCGGCAGCTTCACCTCCAAAATCTCCGCCATCGTCGACATAAAATCCGACAGGCACACAATTTTTTCGCAGCTTTCCTTTCCCCGTATCGTCTCCGGCCACTGAACAATCAACGGAATCCGATGGCCTCCCTCATAAATATCCGCCTTCGTTCCTCGGAACACATAACTGGGATTATGGCCTTTCTCCCGCAGCTCCTCATAGTCCGCCATAGGCGAACACCCGTTATCCGACGTATAAATCAGGATCGTGTTTTCATAAATCCCCGCTTCCTTTAGTTTCTCCACAACTCTTCCGACCACATCATCGCAATGCAGGACAAAATCCCCATATTCATTCGTCCCCGATTTCCCCTGGAAACGCTCCCCCGGAAGAATCGGCGTATGCGGCGCCGGCATCGGAAAATAAAGGAAAAACGGCTCTTTCCCATACTCGTCGATCTTTTCCAGAACCTTATCCGTCAGCTCATCCAGCACCTGCTCATGATGGAAATTCGGCCCCGTGGGCCCCTTCCTCCAAAACTTTTTCCCGCCCGAAGCGCTCTCATGATCCGGAAGCTCCGTAAAATGATCATTTTCAATGTAAAGATACGGCGGCATATCCAGCGAACCGCTGATTCCGTAAAAATATTCAAACCCATAGCTGACCGGAGAAGCTTCAATCGGCCCCGCGTAATCCACCCCCGTGCAGGCATCGAAATCCGGCTTTTCCCAGAATTCCGGCGTTTTGGTAAAATCCATCCCAAGATGCCATTTCCCGATGATGGCCGTATGGTAGCCCTGCTCCTGGAAAAGGTTTGCCACGGTCTTCCTCCCTTTCTCGATCAACGGCTCCGAATACCCTCCCACCACATAAGACTTCAGCCTGGAACGCCAGTTATAACGCCCGGTGAGAATGCTGTATCTGGACGGCGTACAAACTGCCGAGGAGGAATGCGCATCGGTAAACTTCATCCCATGCTCACACATTGCGTCCAAATTCGGCGTCCGGAAAGGACACCTCTCATTAAAAGCACTGATATCGCCATAGCCCATATCATCCGCCAGAATATAAATCACATTCGGTCTTGTCTTCATCTTCCGCTCCTTCTGCATTTTAAAGGAGAGACCTTGCGGCCCCTCCTTATCTGCTTTTTTTATAAACCGTAATTGTTCTCCGCGCTCCAGCCGTTTTCTGTTTTGATCTCTTCCAGAACTTCTTCATAAGAATCGTTCATCGTTTCTGCAAATTCTTCCACGGTGATTGCATCGGACAGATATTCCTGGCCGGCTCTCTGGAAATAATTCCGAAGTTTTTCGTTAATTCCGGTGAACCATGCCATCCGAAGCGGCTCCTCGGTGATCGTAAAGCCCGCCAGTTTTTCCGGAAGGTCTACCGTAGTCGCCAGAGGAATCCGGCAAAGCTCTTCTGCCAGGCGAGCCTGGATTTCCGGCGAAGACATATACTGTACAAAGTCAAGGGCTGCCGCATATTTTTCCGGATCTTCTTCCAGCGCTTTGTTCATTCCGAAAATGATATCCGGCTGGCCGCCTAAGATAACCGATTTTCCAAGAACTCCTTCGTAGGTCTCTTCCGTGATAACCGGAACCGGCATAACGCCGTATTCAAAGCTGTCGCCGACGATGGCTTCGATGGATTCCAGTTTCGTACTCATTGCCTGTACCATCGCGACTTCGCCTCTTGCGAACATCTCCACAGCGGTGTTCTGATCCAAACCATTGTAGTCAGAAGTCCAATACTGCGAAAAGTCTTTCATCAGTTCGAAACTTGCCATCATCGATTCATCCGTAAAATCAATGTTTCCTTCGTCCATACCTTTGCAAATTTCAGCGAGTTCCACATATCCATTACCGGATACATCCAGAACTTCCACAATCCCAGGATTCATCTGGCTGCAAATGGAGTTATTAAACCACAGCCAGGAAAGGTCGGCAGTCGTGGCGTTCGGGAATGCGAAGGGAATATTCCCAGCATCCTTTAACAACTGGCATACTTCCATAAATTCCACCCAGGTAGTCGGCACCTCCGCCCCTACGGCGTCCAGCATGCTCTTATTATAGAAAATACGCACAACGGCGGTTGCTGTGGGATACCCAGGAACATCATCCGCACTGATATACATTCTCTCGCAGATATAATCCGGAAGCGTATCTTTCCAGGCCTGGCCGGGATCGTAAGCGCTTTCTTCCTCGTAAATATCTTTGAAATTTACAAGATAACCGCTCTGATAATCCTGGGACATATCATAGATAATCCCCGTATAAACATCCGGTCCCTGTCCTGCTGCAAACTGCGTCATCAGCCACGTCCGATAGTCTGAGGACGGTTCAAACTGAATTTCCGTTCCTGTCAATTCGGTGTACTCGGCAAGGATTTCATTCATCACCCGGTTGGACGTTTCGTTTGTATCCAAATCCTGCGCAAAAACCAGCTTTATCCCTTCGTCTGCCTTGACTTCCGTCCCAGCAAACATGGCCGCCGCCATTGCCATACACAATCCCGCTCCTACAAAATTTCTCTTCTTCATGTTTCTGTCTCCTTTTCTTATTAAAATTTTTAAGGTTCGTTCTGTCAGCCTTTTACGGCTCCCTGCGTCAGGCCTGCCACAAACGACTTGCTGGCGCAGCTAAATAAAATGATCAGCGGAATGGACGCCGTCACATAACCGGCAAACATCACTCCGTTCCCCTCCACCGCAGAGCGCACCAGCCCTGTCAGCGCTACCGCAATCTGCTGGGTATTTTCTCCTGTCGTGGACACCAACGGCCAGAGATAATTATTCCAGGCCGACAATCCGGTCATAATCGTAACCGTAGAAAGCGTCGGTTTCGAAAGCGGGACGACAATCTTCATCAAAATGGTCAGATCTCCCGCGCCCTCCATGTCCGCCGCCTCGAAAAGGCTCTTGCTCAGTCCCTCCATGGAGGTTCTCAAAAGAAACGCGGCGGTTGCAGAACTGGCTGCCGCCGGCGGGAAGATCAGTCCCGCAAAAGTATTATACATATTCAGGCGAGTGATGTGAATGAACTGCGGAATCAAAAGTACGAAACCCGGTATCATCAGAAGTGCCATAATCGCCATATACAAAAATGTAGATCCTGCAAACCGGAAACGGACAAAGGCGTAAGCCGCCAGCGTTCCCACCACCAATACGATCACGATCACGAAAAACGTTACAATCAGCGTATTAAGCATTGGATGGATCACCTGCATTGCCGCTTTCGCATAGTTTGTAAAATGCCATTCCTGCGGCAGCGTAAACGGAGATTTTACAATTTCCTGACTCCATTTAAAAGAATTACTCAGAAGCAGGTAAAACGGTACTAAGGTCAAAAACAAAAGGAATCCCAGTAAAACCCGTCCAAGAACCGACATTACTTTTTTCATCGCCTTTTCCCTCCTTAATCCATCGCTTCCGTATTTTTCAAAAACTTATTGTTAAAGACGGTCAGCAGCATGATCAAAAGAAACAGGATCGTTCCAAGTGCCGAGCAGTACCCCATTCTCCGGTAGGAAAAGCCCTGCTCATACATATACACCGCCGGAACCATGGTTGAAGTACCCGGCCCTCCGTTGGTCAGAATGAACACTGTATCAAAAATCTGCAAGGAATTGATAATTGCCAAAGTCACCATCAGCTTGATCTGGCTGGCGATCATCGGCAGGTCAATCCGGAAAATCCTCTGCCTTAACGTTGCGCCATCCAGCCGCGCCGCTTCAAAAAGATCGCTGGGAATCGACTGCAATGCGCCGAAGTAAAGGAGGAATGGCATTCCGCCTAAAGATACCATACCCAGCCAGGGAAATCCTACCGCCAGCACGGAACCCAAGGCTGTCTTTGTACTGCCAAGCCAGGGTTTCGCCAGAGTGCTTAATCCGACGCTGTTTAAAAAATTATTGATTACGCCCGTGTCCCCGTTCAACATCCATTTCCAGAGCAGAATTATAACCACTGTAGGTACTACCATTGGGAAGGTAAAAGACGTCCGGATGATATACTGCGCCCTTCCTGACTTCACCGCATACAAAAGTTCTGCTGTCAGAAGTGGAACCGTCATCACGATCAGCACATGAACAATCATCACGATAAAGGACCTTCCGACACTTTCCAGAAAAATATCATCGTGAAACGCTTCCACAAAATTATCCAGGCCGATAAATTCGTTAAGATTCCCGCCATTCCAGTTAAAAAACGACTTTTCAATCGCCATTCCGAAAGGAATATACTTGAAAATGATCAACAGGCTGAAAATGGGAAGCAGAAACAAATAAGGTTTTATTTTCCGGAATGTGATTTTCTTTTTCATCTGTGCCCCTCCTTTTCTAACATTATAATGGATCATTTTTTGGATTTCTGTAGACTTTTTTTGGTAATTTTGTGTAATATTTTTCTATTTAAGCGCAGAAAAGCAGGCAAAAGAGCTTGTTTTTCTCTTCTGTCTGCTTTCTGTTTTGTGCGTTTTAATCCCATATTCCGAGCAATCAAAACTCACTTTTCCGGGCGGAACCTCTGAAGGACGGTAACACGGATTCCTCCGCCATCCCGTTCCTCCAGCCGCAGCCCGTAACCCTCTCCGTCCAAAAGTGAAATCCGGTCATTCACATTGACCAGCGCAATTCCAAAGCCTTTATTCTGGGGCGTCCGAATACTTCTCGCCTTCTGCTTCATCATATTATTCAGTTGCTCCAGAACTTCTCCGGCAATTCCTACGCCATCATCTTCTACCTGAATTTCCAGGTCTTCCCCTTTTTGTTCAGCCTTTATCAGTACGAATCCTCCCTCATCCTGTTTTGGCAAAATCCCATGAATACAGGCATTTTCTACAATTGGCTGCAGCAAAAGCTTCACCACCTGCGCCTTTTGAAGTCTAGGCGGAATGTCCATCTGTAAATGAATCCGGTCTTCATAGCGGATATTCAGAATTTCTACATAAGAGCGCACGTGATTCATCTCATCTTCCAGAGATGCATACACATTTTTATTATTGACACTGTAGCGCATCATTTCGGACAATAACTTCGTAAGCTTTACAATGGGTTCGATCTCTTCGATCTGCGCAATGCAGTAGATATTATCCAACGTATTGTGCAGAAAATGCGGATTGATCTGGGACTGCAAGGTTCGGATTTCCGCCTCCCGCACTTCCAAAATGTACTGCCTGGCGATCAGCTCCTGGATTTTCTTTTTCATGCCGTTTAACAGTGCCTGGACTTCTCCCATTTCATCGCTTGACGCTTCTTCCAGATAGCTCTTATCATCCTTCGCAATTTCGTTGACCATCTTTTTTAATTCTTCAATTGGAAACAGGATTTTCTTCGAAAAGACCATTGCCATCAGAATCCCGGCCAGGCTGCACGCACAGATCAAAACCGCCACCAGCCAGGTCAGCTCCGTAATATCCTGAAACAAAACCTTTTCCGAATCTGCCACGGACAACGTCCAGCCGTAATCACTGAGGCGGATACTGGTGAGCAGAATCCCGGCCTTCGAAATTGTCTGCGTCTGCTCCTGATTGGACAAAATCGTTTCCTGCGCTTCCTTTAGCATGGTTTCATCCCAGCTCAGTTCTGTAAAATTGTTGGAAGACAAAATTTCGCCCTGCCCGTTCATCAGGAAAAAGCCGGTGTTCGCGGAGAGGAGGCTTTCCATCATTTCTTCCACCTTCTCAAATTTTACCGTAACCATCACAAAAGGCGGCAGGGAACCCTCTGTCTGCTTTCCGCTTTTTCGTTTCACAAAACCTATGACATTTTCCTTTTCCATCCGTTCCGGCCGGTACTGCTCCGGCATAGGCCCAATGACCGTACACTGAAAAAATCCCGCGGCAATCTCCTGAAACCGCTCGTCTTCGGAAAACACATAGCCTTCTAAAATAGGGCCGTCGCCCGCATAATAAAACTGTTCGTCATTATCATAAAACAGGACGGCTTTGCAGAAATTCTGAAATCCATTCAGGTAAATGATATTCTGAACGCTTTCTTCAAATTCCAGTTCCCGTTTGATTTTCTGAAAGGTCGTCTCATCGATCTGAAATTCGTAGTTGGAGTCATATAACGAACTTAGAAGCTGATTCATTTGTACATATAATTCCTTAAATTCATACTCCATCTTTTCCAGCATCTGCGTATTATAGCTGATGCGCTGTTCCTTAATAAAGCGCACACAAAAATTATTGACAATAATACCGCCCATGAACGTAACGACCACAAGGATAATTGAGAAGCAGATGATCACTTTCCGGTAAATGCCAATTCCCGTTTTTTTGTATTTATTCTTCATTTTCCAGATCCTGTCTCTGCCGGATTCGATACTCGCTGGGCGATTCTCCGGTTATTTTTTTGAACACTTTCGCAAAATATCGCGTGTCTTCATAACTTACGGAAACGGCAATGTCATTGATCTTCTGATCGGTCTGAAGCAAAAGGCCGATGGCTTTCTCTACCCGAACCTCCATAATATAGTTCATCAGGCTGACCCCCGCCGTTTTCGCAAACAGGCTGGAAAAATAGGCTTCGCTGATGTGGTATTCCTTTGCCAGATCGCTCAGTGTAAATTTTCTGGCACAATTTTTCTGAATCTGTTCCATGACCGTCCGAATCACCTGCTCCCCGTTTTTTGCTGTCGTATCGTCCGGCCGGGCCTGCCGTTCCTCTGCCTGCTCCCTGGCAATGCTTTCCTGAACCGCCCGGCGGATCGCGTCGTTCAGTTCCTGCCGGTCTACGGGTTTCAGCAGGTAATCCACTGCCTTATAGCCCAGGGCCGCCTTCACAAATTCAAAATCATTGTAACCGGAAAGCATAATGAACTTGGTCTTGGGATTAATCCGATACAATTTCTGGCACAGCTCACAGCTCGTCCCTGTGGGGAACCGCACATCCGACACCACGATTTCCGGGCAATGTTCCAGAAAAACCTTCTCATATTCTTCCAAACTCTGAGCCTCCAGAACTTCCTCAAACCCAAAAGAAGCAAGGTCGATCATTTTTAAAATACCCTTCCGGATCCATCGCTCATCGTCCGCTACTAATAATTTCATATCCTTTCCTCTTTCTTCCATTAAGCGCTTTCACTCCCCATTTCACTATAGCATTCCCCCGAAAGAGACGCAACAATTTTTCGATTCCGCCTAAAAAATCCAAAAATCCTTCCATTGTAATCCGAATTGTTCTTTCATATAATAAAACCAGCAGAACTTTACTAAAGAAAAGGAGTACCTATGGCACAATCCATCAGCCTTTTACTGAAACCTTCTTCCAGTCTCTGCAATCTGTCCTGCGACTACTGCTTTTACTGCGACGAAGCCCAAAAACGCACCCGTGCCTCCTACGGCTTTATGACCGAGGCCACCCTCCAA
The DNA here is from genome assembly GCA_030536575.1 of Eubacteriales bacterium. Lineage (GTDB taxonomy): Bacteria > Bacillota > Clostridia > Lachnospirales > Lachnospiraceae > Limivivens. The sequence goes on from JAUNPS010000036.1 coordinate 11,445, forward strand.
ACAATCATAAAAAAAGTCCTTTGGGATGCCAAAGGGCCTGTTCATTTCGCCTATCAGGGCGGGGAACCCACCTTACAGGGGCTGGATTTCTTCGAAAAAGCCGTCCGTTTCCAAAAACAATATAACCGGAATCAGGTTCCTGTAACGAACGCATTGCAGACAAACGGCTATCTCCTGGACGCAGACTGGTGCCATTTTCTGAAACAAAATGACTTTTTAACCGGCATTTCCCTGGATGGAACCGCACAGATTCATAACAAATACCGCCATTTTCAAGGCGGCCCTACCTACGAAAAAATCCTTGCGTCCGCAGAACTTATGCAGGAATATCAAGTGGATTTCAATGTACTCACCGTCGTAACGCAGGATGTCGCCCTTCACATTAAAGAAATTTATGAGGATTATCAGAAGAGAGGCTTCTTCTACCAGCAATATATCCCCTGTCTGAAGCCTCTCGGAGAATTTTCCACCCGTTATCCCTGGTCTTTGAAGCCGGAAACCTACGGCCGCTTTCTCATCGAGCTGTTTGACCTGTGGTATGCGGATCTTCTGGACGGAAAACAGCCCTACATCCGGCAATTTGAAAATTACGTTGCTTTAGCCGCAGGCTATCTGCCGGAATCCTGCGAATACCGTGGAATCTGCGGGCTTCAATACGTGGTGGAAGCCGACGGCAGCGTCTACCCCTGCGACTTTTACATGCTGGACTCGGACTGTCTGGGAAATTTTCATCAGGATTCTTTGGAAACATTCGACAAAAAAAGAGCCGGGCTCCGTTTCATCGAACGTTCCCGGCATTGGAATGCCGACTGCCTTTCCTGCTCCTACCGGTTTCTTTGCCGGAATGGCTGTCAGCGTAACCGAAACCCTGAAAATCAGAAAAATGATCTCTGTACAGGCTATCAAATGTTTTTTGAAGCTTGCCAGGAGCGGATTTTCCAGCTCGCGGCGGCTATTGCAGGAGGGCGCTGACACGATGAAAAAGACAAAACAAAACACATTAAAAAAACTGTTCTTCTCCACGCTGTACCTCAGCACCTTTACCTTTGGAGGCGGCTATGTAATCATCACTTTGCTGAAAGAAAAATTCGTTGACCAATATCACTGGATTGAGGAAGATGAAATGCTCGACCTGATTGCCATTGCACAGTCCTCCCCTGGCGCGGTCGCCGTAAATGGCGCAATTGTCGTCGGCTACCGCCTGGCCGGAATTCCCGGCGTTCTGGTTTCCGTCCTGGGCGCAGTCATTCCCCCAATGACCATCATTTCCCTGATCTCCGTTTTTTACGATCTCTTCCGGGATAACCGCTACATCGATGCGCTTCTGGGCGGTATGACCGCTGGCGTCGGCGCAGTCATTACATCCGTGGTTTTCGATATGGTTTTGGGAATCGTCCGTGCAAAAGACCTCATCCATATCCTTCTTCTGATTGTAAGTTTTTTGGCAAGCTACGTCTTCCATGTGAATACGGCCCTCATCATTCTCCTGACGGCTCTTTTCGGGCTGATCCGAACCCTGATTACAGAAAGGAGGAAAACGGCACAGTGATCTACGTTTCTCTATTTATCAGCTTTTTCAAAATCGGGCTTCTCAGTTTTGGCGGGGGCTATGCCGCTATGCCGCTGATTCAGGAGGAAATCGTGCGTTCCCACCAATGGCTTACGATGGGGGATTTTACCGATCTGGTAACGATTGCGGAGATGACGCCCGGCCCCATCGCGGTCAATGCGGCTACCTTTGTCGGGACGCAGGTTGGGGGCTTTGCCGGAGCGGTCATCGCCACACTGGGATGTATCCTCCCTTCCTGCATAATTGTAACGCTTTTGGCCTCCCTTTATACCAAATACCGGAAAATGCCTCTGCTGCAGGGTACGCTTGCTTCCCTGCGCCCGGCTGTCACCGCCATGATCGCCAAAGCGGGGCTTGATATTCTTATTTCGTCTTTTTTCCGAAGCGGGGTTATTGATTTTGCCAGAGAAAATGTTCAGGTGCGCAGGATTCTTTTCTTCGCGCTCGCTTTGTTTTTGCTTCGCAAAAAGAAGTGGAATCCGATTCTGGTCATGGTTCTTTGCGGAATTTTGGAGCTTTGTTTTACGATCCTATTTTTATAACGCCTTTTACAATGTCTGCCTTATTCTCCACACAGGCATCCAGCGCGTGCTGAATATCGTCCAGCTCAAAATAATCCGTCACAATGTCCTTGATATGGATTTTCCCCGACGCAACCGCGTCGATCGCCATCGGATAAATATTCCGGTAGCGGAAAACGGTCTTAAAGTTCAGCTCCTTATCCAGCGCCGCTCCCATCGGCAGCGTCATTTCCCCGGACGGGCTGTACCCCACGAACACAATGGTCGCCCCCTTATTCGCACCCTTAATCAACTGCGAAGCCGTGATCTGTGAACCAGCCGTCTCGATTCCCAGGTCAAATCCGCGTCCCCCGGTAATCTCCATGATTTTTTCCACGGTATCCACTTTTTTTCCGTTAATCACTTCGTCCGCACCCAGTTCCAGCGCCTTTTGCAAGCGCTTTTCCATCACGTCCACCACGATCACCTTCGACACGCCTCTGGCCTTCAGGGACAGAAGCGTCACCAGGCCGATGCAGCCCGCGCCCGTCACGACTGCCGTCTGCCCCAGATGCGCGTTGCCCTGGCTCGCCGCATGCATGCCGACAGCCAGCGGCTCGATCAGCGCGCCCTCCAGCGTGCTCACATTCTCCGGCAGCTTAAAGCAAAGGCCCGCCTCATGCGCCACATACTCCTGAAACACGCCGTCCACAGGCGGTGTCGCAAAGAAAACCACGTCCTTGCACAGATTGTATTTTCCGGATTTACAAAATTCACAGTGGCCGCAGGTCTTTCCCGGCTCCAACGCCACCCGGTCGCCTGCCTGGAGATTTTTCACATTCGCGCCGACTTCCACGACGGTTCCGCCCGCTTCGTGTCCCAAAACAAACGGCGGTTCTACCACAAAATCCCCGATTTTCCCGGCTTCAAAGTAATGCAGGTCTGACCCGCAGATTCCCACGTATTCGACCTTTACCAATACTTCATTTTCTTCCGGGGTGGGGATTGGCCTTTCCTGGATTTCGACTTTCCGCAGGTCAGTCATGACTGCGGTTTTCATTGTTCCGTTCATGTTTTTATCCTCCATTCGCATGTTTCGTTGCCACGGCAGCCGATGTGAGAACCGGCCCGCTGTCTGTTATTAGATGAGTATATTGTACCAAACCAGGACAAGCGCGGCAATAGATTTGGCTCAATTAGCCACAGCAAACGTATGCCACCCAACCGTATAAAAGAAATATAAAAATTTCTTGCACCCTGCTATCAGATGTGCTATATTTAAGACAGAAAAAGGAAAGCCGCAGAAGCGGCTACCCCTCACATAATTTCAGCTACTTCAAAATGTAGCCGTCAACTAGTGCTAGTAGTTGGCGGCTATTTTCTTCCCTTGAAGATCGTATAACACAATCCGACAAGGGCAACGACAAATATACAAAATTGGATTAAATCCGAATATGTAACGTTCATCGGTTCGCCCTCCTTTCTTTCGTCTGGAGGGCTTTTATACCCTCCGAAAAAGAAGAGGGATGCAGCCGCCTTTGCTCTGTGACTTTCCGTAGCTATAATATAACACAGTCCGCCCTATCTATCAATTCTTTATTCTATTTTCCCCACTGGCAATATAGTTTCCACTTGTTCACTCCATACTCATAATTTCTGTGCACGACCTAAACGGTAATAAATTCGAAGAAGGTTCTATATTAACATTTTTCATTCAAATGTTCTCCAAAAAGAGAACTTTCCTTATCTTCTCCCTGTATTCACTCGGCGAGCATCCCTTCGCCGCCTTAAACGCCCGGTCAAACGCGCTCATCGACGAAAACCCCGCATTCATCGCCACATCCGTCACACTCATCTCCGTCCCATACAGCAGCCCTTCCGCGCACTGAATCCGTCTCCTGTTCAAATACTCATAAAACGTCATATTCACACATTGCTTAAAAATCCTCAGAAAATGATACTTCGAAAACCCGACAAGCGCCGCTACTTCCTCCAGCTTCAGCTTCTCCTGGTAATGATGGTTCATATAATCACAAGCCTTCATAACCGCTTCCAGATATTCCCGCTGCTTATCCTTCCGGGACTCCTGCGCTGTCTGCGCATTCTCTGCCGCATTTCGGCTCGTCATCATCCGCCCAATGCATACAAACATTTCGATCAGCGCCCCATAAATCGACGCCTCACAAAACGCCTTCCCCTCATCATACTCCCGCACAATCTGATCCATCTGTTTCTTCACACACCGGTACAACTCCGATTCTTCCTCTCTCCGGATGCAAAACGCCGAAGGCATCAGAGCAAGCAGCGTCTCCATCTCCTTCAAGGTATACAACAGCGCAGGATCAAACTGCAAAATAATCCGCTCTCCGGTCTTTGGCGCCTCCAGCCCATGCAGAACGCCGGAGTTAATGATAATCAAATCCCCTTCTTGCAGACAATACCGTTCCTTTCCCGCAATTACCGTATACCAGGCAGTTACCGGCATGATCATTTCAATTCCCATGTGCCAATGCTGCGGAAAATCTTCATAATCAATGTTATGAAAAAGCCGCAGCCCCAATGAATTGCCATAATGAATCGTCTCCGTTAGCCCATTTAATAGTTCGATCATGCCGTTCCCACCCCGTAGAATCCTATGTATACATACTGACCGCAGGAGCTTCTGATTACCTCGTAAACAGAATCTCTACCGGTTTTTCTCCTGTCAACTCCACACTTTTCGCATCTGGCTGGCTGCAGCCCACATAAAACGCAAACTGCTTTCCGTCCACCTTGCGAACACCTTCCTGGTCAACCACCGTAAGCGCCTGCGCCCCAACCGGAACCTCAACAGCCGCCTTCTCTCCCGCCTTTACATGAACCCTCGCAAAGCCGCAAAGGGAAGGATTCTTCGGCGCATTGTCCGAATCCAAACATTTCACATAAACCTGAACAACGTCATCCGTGTCCATCTCGCCTTTATTTTCCACTTCAGCCCGGAAAAGCATTTCTCCCTTCTCATCCTGAATTTCGGCATTCGTCACAGAAACCTTTCCGTAAGTCAGGCCATATCCGAACGGATACTGCGCTTTTCCCGCCATATAGCGGTAGGTTCTCCCCTCCATCGAATAATCCTCGAACTCCGGAAGCTCCTCCAGTGTCTCATAGAACGTAATCGGCAATTTCCCAGACGGGGAAACCTCTCCAAACAGAACGCGCGCCGCGGCTCTTCCGCCCTGTCCGCCTGGATACCACATCTGCACAATCGCGTCAAAATGCTCCGCCGCATAGCCCAAATCCAAATCGCTTCCCGCCAGCACACAGAGAACCACCGGTTTCCCGGTTTCCGCAATCGCTTCCATCAAATCCCGCTGCACCTGCGGAAGCTTCAAGTCAATCTTATCCCCGGAGGCATAGCTGTTCCCGGCATCGCCCTCTTCGCCTTCCAGCGTCTCATCCAGTCCCAGACACAGAATCACCACATCGCTGTTCTCCGCTACGATCTTCGCCTCCACAAGCCGGTCTCCCGCATACGCCAGATTCTCCGTCTTGTCCTTGTACAGCGCACATCCCGCACTCGTCAGAACCCGCACGTCCTCGCCCAAATAATCCTGAATGCCTTCCTGAATCGTCACATAGCGCGAAGCCGTCCCGTGATAATTTCCAATCAGCGACGCACGGCTGTCCGCATTCGGCCCGATCACGCCTACCGTCTTCAGCGCCTCTTTCTTCAGCGGCAAAATGCCATTGTTTTTCAGCAGGACAAAGCTCTCCTCCGCCGCTTTCTCTGCCAGCGCCAGATGCTCCTTCGACTCGACTTCCGTGTAGGGCGTATGGTCATATTCGCTTCCGTCAAACAGGCCCAGAAGATAACGCGTTGTAAACAGACGCACCGCCGCTTCCGTAATCGTCTCTTCCGTGACCAGCCCATGCTGATAAGCATTTAAAATGTGAAGGTACGTGTTTCCGCAGTTCAGGTCACAGCCGGTGTTAATCGCCAGCGCTGCCGACTCCATCGGGCTGGCCGTCACCATATGATGTTCGTGAAAATCCTTAATTGCCCAGCAGTCCGACACGAAATGTCCCTGGAATCCCCAGTCTTCCCGCAGGATTTTCTGCAATGGGCGGTTCGCGCAGCATGGTTCTCCGTTCGTTCGATTATAGGCTCCCATAACCGCTTCTACCTCTGCTTCTTCCACCAATGCCTGGAATGCCGGAAGATACGTTTCATGCATATCTTTCTTGGATACTACCGCATTAAACTCATGGCGGATCGCTTCCGGGCCAGAATGTACCGCAAAATGTTTCGCGCAGGCGGCCGCCTTCATCGTCTCGCCGTCTCCCTGCAATCCTTTTACATAAGCCACGCCCAAACGGCTGGTCAGATAGGGGTCTTCCCCATAAGTCTCATGTCCGCGGCCCCATCTGGGATCCCGGAAAATGTTTACGTTCGGCGCCCAGAACGTCAGCCCCTTATAAATGTCCCGGTCTTCTTTTTCCGCATATGCATGATATTTCGCACGTCCTTCTGTGGAAACCACATCCGCGACTTCGCCGACCAGTTCCGGGTCAAACGTCGCACCCAGGCCAATCGCCTGCGGAAAAACAGTAGCCTGCCCCGCTCTGGCAACTCCGTGAATCGCTTCATTCCACCAGTTATAGGCCGGAACGTTCAGACGCCGGATTGCCGGCGCATCATATTTGAGCTGGCTGGCCTTCTCCTCCAAAGTCATCTGCGCGACCAATGCTTCCGCTTTTTTTCTCGCTTCTTCTCTCTTCATTCTTACCTCCGCCTGCGTAGGAACCGCATTTTTCCATAAAGTGTATTGATACTTATACTATCGCAGATAAGTGGGTTTTTGGCCATAAAAATATTGCTCTGTACTACAAAAATATTGCTTTTTTTGTTTCGTTTGTTGTGCAATTGCAAATATTCCTGCATTTTCCCGTACCCTCTATAGCATTCAAGAAGCACACTTTTACTCTGTACGCCCTCGGTGTGCCGCGCCATATACGTTTGCTGAAGGCAAAACCTTCTTCCCGCATCTGTGTGCTTCTTCGGTCCGTGCTAAACGAGCGCCACTGGCACTCAGCACCCAGCCGAAGGGCTTTTTACTTTATATTTTCCCTATAAAGTAAAAAGGAACCTGCGGACAGATTCCTTTTTTCTTAAGTTTATGATGTTACGCTATACCGGGGGATACTCATCTCCCCGACAGCTCCAACAGCTTCGCCTTCATCTCTCCCTCAATCCTCTGCATCTCCGCCTCAGCCGCCAGCCTCTTCTCATGCCCCTCCTTCTGAATCCTCAGCACCTCATCCAGCGTATTGATCAGCGTCGTATTCGTCTGCGTCAGCGTCTCAATATCCACAATCCCCCGCTCCGACTCCTTCGCCGTCTCAACACTCGCCATCTTCAGCGTCTCCGCATTCTTCCGCAGCAGCTCATTCGTCATATCCGTCACCTGCCGCTGGGCCTTCGCCGCCTCATTCGAATGCGCCACGCCCAGGGCCAGAACCATCTGGCTCTTCCACAGCGGAATCGTATTCACAATGGTAGACTGAATTTTCTCCACCATCTGCGTATCATTGCTCTGAACAAGACGGATCTGCGGCGCGGTCTGGAGGGAAATCATACGGGTCAGTTCCAGGTCATGGATTTTCTTTTCAAAGCGGTTGCAAAGGCTGTCCAGATCCTTCACCGCCTGCGCATCCTCCGGAAGCCCGCTGGCCGTCGCCTTATTCATCAAAACCGGAAGCTCCTCCGCCCGCACCTGCGCGAGCTTTTTCTTCCCCGCCAGAATGTACATGGAAAGTTCCTTAAAGTAGCTCTGGTTCAGGTCATACATCCGATCCAGGACGGCAATGTCCTTCATCAGCACCGTCTGGTGATTTTCCAATGCTTCACAAATCTGATTTACATTGGCCTCCGCTTTCGTGTACTTCGCTTTCATATTCGTCAGCTTGTCCGTCCCTTTGCGGAAAAATCCAAAAATTCCCTTCTCTTCTTCCTCCGCGTCAAAACTTTTCAGCTCGGTCACCACATTGGTCAGCATATCGCCCACTTCTCCGAGGTCTTTCGTCCGGACATTATCCAAGGCCTTCTCGGAAAAATCCGCCATTTTCTTCTGGGCGCCTACGCCGTACTGAAGAATCATGCTGGAATTGGTCAGGTCGATCTGCTTCGCAAATTCGTCCACCATTTTCTTTTCATCGGACGTCAGATTACTCTCCTCGAATACCGGAGGTTCGGGCTTTTTCTCCTCCTGCACCACGGCGGGTTCTTCCTTTTTCTCTGCGGTTCCGAAGGGATCCAGGGTCAGGGTCGGCGTTGGTATGGATTCGAAATCTTTAAACTCATCACTCATGACAGTTCCTCACTTTCCTTTTCTTGATCGGCCGCTGTGCGATTCTCCGGGCAATGCTCCCATCCGGCGTGAATCTTCGGCGGACGCCGTTAGTTTTCTTTTTGTTCAAAATCTCCTTTGGTCAGGCCTTCCTGGGCCAGCATGGTCTGAAGCACGGAAATGTCCGAAGAAATGTCCCAGGCCGTATCTTCAAAGAAGCTGTCCAGCAGGTTTTCGAAAGCCTGATTGATCGTGTCCAGCGTATCTTCGATTTCTTTTTTGGAATTCTGGATGTTCGGGCCCTGGACGGGCTGGGAATCCATTTCCTGGTAGGCGTTCAGAAGTTTCACTGTCGTGGGAAGGTAGTAATTCATGAATTTGCGCAGGTCGCTGATCAGCTCCGGATGCTGCTCTACCCGGTCGAAGATTTTTCCAATGACCAGTTCCATGCGGGAAATTTTCCTGGAGATTTCTTCGCCTGGGATCGCGTCGTTGCACCGGCGGATCTGATCCAGATACTGGTTCCCTTCCTGGATGACTTTTTTCGCTTCGTCGCTTAAATCGGACTTTTCCATGGCGGCTTCCCGCTGTTCCTGGATGCGCTTTTGTTCCTCCTGGCGCTGTTCCAGTTCTTTTTGGGCAATCTGGTACTGGTTATAGGCCTGGTCGGTCACCATCAGGCAGGTGCCCTGTTTGTCCAGGTGGCCCTGGCGGAACATTTTATAGCTGATCATGCGTTTTAAGTCTTTTACAACGTATTTTCTGGATTTTCCAGAGACTTCCTCCAGTTCCTGGATGCTGCAGTAGTCGCGGTCGCCAAGACGCTCGACGTATTTTCGGAAGCGTTTCGTGCGGCCCAGAAGGCTCATTCCTTTTCCGGCCAGAGCGGCGCTGCCTGCTGCCAGGGCGCCCATAACGCCCATGCTTACGCCCAGTCCGGCGGTGAAGCTGGTGGCTGCCGCTACGCCCCCCAAAGCGATCACGCCTATGCCAAGACTCCCCAGAAGGACGAAGCCGGAGATGGTCATGAAAATGCCGGAACCGGTCATGCCGCCGGTCTGGGAATAGCGTTCGTTCCGGACGCGGAGGGCGTTCTGGACTTCTGGGTTTACGCCTCTGCGGGCGGGCTGGTTCTGGTTTCGGGCCTGGTTCTGGCCCTGCGTCTGATTCCAGGTTTGGTTCTGGCCCTGCGTCTGGTTTTGACTTCGGGTCTGGTTCTGGCTCCACGTCTGACTCTGGCCCTGCGTCTGGGCCTGGTTTTCGCTTCGATTCCGGCTCTCCCATGCACTCCCCTGCTCTTTCCAGGATTGGTTTCCGGAGCCGCGAGCCTGGCCATACATGTGCTGGTCTGCCTGAGTGCCATAACGGCGGTAGCGCTCCTGCTGCTCCCGCCGGGACTGCTCCCAGTTTCTCTGCTGGTTCTGTTTGGTATTAAAATTATTTTGAATCGTATCCTGTACGGTTTTCCCTACCTGGTCGAGAGCGTTATTCAGCGTCCTTTCTATGGCGTGGTTCAGCTCCTTAAAGTCCTGGGATTCCACCGCTGACTGTACGATATTTTTTACTTCTTCTCCAAGGTGGCTCCAATCCTGGCTGCTCATGTTCTCCTCCTGACTTTGCATCGGACAAGCTTTGATCCTCAAATGGTTTAGCCGGGCTTCCTCCGAAATTTTCAAAGGAAGTCCGGTCTTAACTTTTGAGATAAATTATATATGATTCTCACGGAAAACACAAGATAAGTCTGAATGATTAAGATAATTTAAGATACTTTCACAATCAGCAGCCAATCCGAGTGCTGGAAATCACCAACCGGCGGCGTAAAAGTTCCCGTCCCCTTCACCGTCTTCCCAAGGTAGCTCTTCACCCCGTTTTCCGGATCCAGCCACCAGGCTTCGCCGTCCTTTTCCAGCTTCACCGTCACCGGACGGCCGGTGTAGGTATAGCACAGTATCGTATTTCCAGCAGCAAATGCCAGAATCCGGTCTTCTTTCTGAGCTTCATTCCACGCGCAGTCCCCTTCCAGAATGTCTTCGCACGGCTTACAAACCTTCTCGACATACTGCGCAGGGTCTTCCCCAAGGCGCACAGCCTCGTCCGTAACTTCATCAAAAACGCCCTGCATAAAGTGCGCCATATGCGTAACCGCCCCAAGCGCAGGCGCATGCAGCGAATCCTTCCACGGATATTTCGCAAAGAAAGAACTCGGCCCCTCTCCCGTGTAAAACTGCATGATTGAATTATGTCCATAGGTAAATCCTGCCGCGCCTGCCAGCACAGACCACCATCCGTACCGCCGCACCTGCTCCGGCGTCCAATAAGGCTCATGCTCCAGATGCAGGCCCTGCGGAATGTGCTCATAAGAAGGCTCCGCGTCCAGAATCGGCATATGCGGCGCCTGCTCCCGGCCATCCTGCACATAACGCCAGTTATCCTCACCGTAGTAACGCTCCGTAACCGTATCATCCCAGCTATACAGAGACTGCTGGTCATATCTGCGGTGTCCGGACTGGAACGTGTGGAAATCCATCCAGCTTGCACCTTTGAAAAAGTCCAGGGAGGACGTTCTTCCGAACGGATGGAATGTAATCAGCTTCTCCGGACACATTTCCCGGAAAATCTTCCCCATCGTCTGCCAGTATTCCTCTGATTCATCCCCGCGGACGTCGCCGCCCATCATCCATAAAATGTTTTCTTTCTTTCCATAGCGCTCGGACAGGAAGCGCACATAAGCCTCCATATCTTCCATGGCAATTTTTTTACTGAGTTCTCCCCAATGCGGCACCATAGCAATGTACAGCCCCAGCTCTCTCGCGCGCTCTACCGCCCAGTCTATGACTGTCCAGTAGCTATTCTCTCCGTCTTCCGCCGGTTTTTTCATATCTCCATCCTGAAATGCCGGACTGCCATAAACATTTTTAGCCGGCAGGTGATGAACCGCAACGGCCTGAATCACATTGATCCCTTTTTCCGCCCGGTTTCTCAGGTACAAGTCGATTTCCTCCCGTGTCAGGTTATGGAACAGCAGCCACGCCGTGTCCCCCATCCAGAAAAAGACCTTCTCCCCGTTCCAAAAATAGCTGCTTCCCTGCTTCACGCTCAAATGCATCGCAGATTTCGTATGTTCTTCCATGATATCCTCCTGATTTTCCATCCATAATCTTATTGATACTCAAATTGTAACCGCTTACATAGAAAAAAGCAACCCTAAAAGTATACTTCTGAACCTCGCGCCCGTCCACTCAGTCACTGTTCACACCACTGTTGGTCTCTTGCTACGTTTCAGTTCGCCATATTCAGTCGCCGGGAAGATGGGAAGCGGCCGGGGACGTGTTTCGAGGGGCGTTATTAGGAAGAATCGAGATCGCCCCTTACTAAGACTTGGGCACGAAGGCATTCCTGAGTGTCCTAGTCGCAGTTAGGGGAAGCTTGATGATGACGTTGCCCCGTTCCCCGGAAGGTTTCCATCTGATTCGGCGGCGTTCGGTTGTACTTATGTGGAGGCAAATACGAGGTGTGAACAGTAATCCCACTCAAAAAGGAGACGCTCCAGCGTCTCCTCAACATCCTACTCCAACACCTCCAGCAACGACCTCCCAATCGTCCCCTCCGGCATCAAAACCCCAAAATTCTCCGCCACCGTAGCCCCAATCACCGCAAACGTATCCTCCTCCGGAAGCTCCCCGCTCCCCTTCATCCCCTTCGCATACGCCAAAAACGGAACCTTCTCCCTCGTATGATCCGTCCCCGTATACGTCGGGTCATTCCCATGATCCGCCGTGATAATCAGCAAGTCATCCTCCCGCAGCGTCTCCAGCAAAATCCCCAGATTCTGATCGAACTTCTCAATCTCCTTCGCATACCCCTGCGGGTCCCTCCGATGGCCCCACAGCGCATCAAAATCCACCAGATTCACAAAGCAAAGCCCATGAAACTCCTCTTTCGCCGTCTCAATCGTCTGCTCCATCCCATGCACGGAACTCTTGGACTTCAAAGCCCGCGTAATGCCCTCGCCGTCGAAAATATCTTTAATCTTCCCGATGGAAATCACATCCAGCCCGTGCTCCTTCAGCGCATCCAGCGCCGTCTTCCCATAAGGCTTCAGCGCATAATCATGGCGGTTACTGGTGCGTTTAAACTCGCCCTTCTTCTTCCCGACATACGGCCGCGCAATGACACGCCCGACCTTCCATTCGTCCTTCATCGTAATCTCCCGCGCAATCTCACAGCAGCGGTACAATTCCTCCAGCCCAAATGTCTCCTCATTCCCGCAAATCTGCAGCACCGAATCCGCGGACGTATACACGATCATATGACCCGTCGCGATCTCTTCCTCCGCCAGCTCCTCCAGAATCTCCGTCCCGCTGGCGCTCTTATTCCCAATCACCTTCCGCCCGGTCCGCTTCTCCAGCTCCTGAATCAGCTCCGGCGGGAACCCCGTATCCGTAAACGTCTGAAACGGCTTCGTCACTTCCAGCCCCATCATTTCCCAGTGCCCGGTCATGGTATCCTTCCCGTTGCTCCGCTCACGAAGTTTCCCATAATAAGCCAGCGGCTTTTCCACCGGCTCCACCTGCTTTAACGAACACAAATTCGCCAGCCCCAGCTTCCGCAGATTCGGAATCTCAAACGTCTCCACCGAATCCGAAATATGCCCCAGGGTATTCACCCCAACATCCCCGAATTTCTCCGAATCCGGCATCGCGCCGACCCCCAGAGAATCCATAACCACAACAAAAATCCGTTTATATTTCTCCATATCCTGCTCCTTTTCTACCAAAAATCTTCCGCGCGCGGCCGCCGCCCGGCAGCACGCAAATCCAAAAATCCTCCGCGTCCCCCGAAAACGCCCGCTGGCGCACAAATCCAAAAGTCGTCCACGCCCTCCGAAAACGCCCGCTGGCGCGCAAAGCCAAAAACCGTCCGCGCCACGCGCACACCTCGCCCGGTGCCACGTCGCCCCATAAGCCGCTCACACCCTCCGAAAACAATTGCCGCCCGGCAACCCAGGCGGCAACCCACATCACTCCAAATTCCCCGGTCCAAACCCCATCGGAAGAATCTCCTTCAACTTAAAAATCTGATAATGTTCCGTATCCGTCGCCAAAACAATCTCAAACGTCTCCGGATCACAAAACTCCATCATCACCTGCCGGCAAACCCCGCACGGCGGCGCAAACTCCGTCAGCACGCCATCCTTCCCTCCGACCACACAAATCGCAGAAAACTCCCGCACGCCCTCGCTGACCGCCTTAAAAAACGCCGTCCGCTCCGCACAGTTACTCGGCGTATAACCCGCATTCTCAATATTGCACCCGGTATAAATCTCCCCATTCTTCGCCAGAAGCGCAGCCCCCACATGAAAATGGGAATACGGCACATACGAAAACGCAAGCTGCGCAGTCGCCGTCTCAATCAACGTTTCAATCAATTTCTGATCCATAGGCCCTCCTTAATATCCGGACGCCGCCTCATTCTTCACCAGCTTAATAATCCGGCTGGTTCCCAGACGATCCGCGCCCAGTTCCAAAAACTTCTCAGCATCTTCCATCGACGAAATCCCTCCGGCCGCCTTCATCTTCACATCCGGCCCGATATTCTTCGCAAACAGCTCAATATCCGCAAAAGTCGCACCCGCCTTCGAGAATCCCGTCGAAGTCTTAATGTAGTCCGCGCCCGCCTTCGTCACCACCTGGCACATCCGCACCTTTTCCTCGTCCGTCAGCAGACACGTCTCAATGATCACCTTCAGAATCTTCTCCCCGCACGCCGCCTTCAGCGTCCGGATTTCCTCTTCAATGCAGTCATATTTCTGATCCTTCACCCAACCGATATTGATCACCATATCGATCTCGTCCGCGCCGTTCGCCAGCGCATCCTTCGTCTCAAATTCCTTCGTCTTCGTGGTCATGTAGCCGTTCGGAAAACCGATCACGGTGCACACGGCCATTTTACCCTGGACATAGTCCTTCGCCTGCTTTACATAACTTGGGGGAATGCACACCGACGCTGTTCCATAAGCAATCGCGTCGTCGCAAATCTGGCGAATCTCCTCCCAGGTCGCCCCCTGTGTCAGCAATGTATGATCCACATGTTTTAAAATTTCTTTCGCTTCCATCATTCTCTCCTTATGCCAGCTCTAACGCAACTTCCATCATTTTATGGAATCCCACCTGACGTTCCTCGGCGCTTAAAGCCTCGCCGGTATAAATATGATCCGAAATGGTCAGCATACAGAGCGCTTTCTTCTTCGCCTTCGCCGCATTCATATACAGAGCCGCCGCTTCCATCTCAATACACAGCACGCCCATGCTCTTCCACAGATCATTCGCATTCTTATTCGCATTATAAAACGCATCCGAAGACAGGACATTTCCGACAACCACATTCACGCCCTGCTCCTTCGCCGTATCCACTGCCCGGCTCAAAAGGCCATAATCCGCAATCGGCGCAAACGTCCCCGGCATCCCGAACTGCGCGGCATAATTCGAATCCGTGCACGCGCCCATCCCAATCACCAGATCCATCACCTTCAGGTTATCACTCAGCGCCCCTGCGGAGCCGATACGGATAATATTGTCCACATCATAAAAATTAAACAACTCATACGAGTAAATTCCAATCGAAGGCATTCCCATGCCGCCGCCCATCACGGAAATCTCTTTTCCCTTATAGGTTCCGGTATAGCCAAGCATATTCCGGACAGCCGTCACCTGTCTTGGGTTCTCCAGGTATGTTTCCGCAATGTATTTCGCCCGGAGCGGATCTCCCGGCATTAAAACTGTTTTTGCAAAATCCCCTTGCTGTGCCGCATTGTGTGCAGTTGGTGTGTTCCCCATAATACGCCTCCTTTAATTTTCTTTCAGCCAGTATTTCTTCACAAGGCCCGTAAAATACTGAATTACCGGGCCCGCCGTAACGGCTGTGACAATGGTCACCACGCCGAGCCTTCCGCCAAGCAGCGTCCCGACCACAATCATCGTAATATCAAATCCAATTTTTACATAACGGTATTCTTTTTTCAAAACGTCCCGCAGCACCAGAACCACTCCGGTAAACGGGTCCACCCCCATATCCACGGCAATGTAAATCGCCACCCCCAGATACAGAAGCAGGCACCCCGCCACGCTGAATCCGATCCTCGACGCCATCCCCTCCGAAAAAGCCAGATGGCTGTACAAAAATTTCCCAAAATCCACAAAAAATCCGTAAGGAATAAAGTAAAGGAATGTCCCAAGACTGATGTAGCGCCTTCCCACAAAGAAAAGCACTACCATCAGACCAATATTCACAAGATTCGAAGCCGTCCCAAGCTGCTCCGCCGTCATCCCGCTGATGCTGCGGATTCCATCGTAAACAATTCCCACCGGGTCGTTTCCCAGCCCGGCGCAGTTGTTAAATGCCACTCCCACGCCCACGAGAAGAACCCCCACGAGCGCGGAAATGATATTTTTTGCAGTAATTTTCCTTTTGTCCATGTATTATTTTGATTTCACAAACGGTTTTCCGTTGGCCGCAGGCGTATGGGCTTTTCCGACGAACAGGACAAGAGCCAGGATCGTAACAATGTACGGGATCATGGAAATCAGGTTCGGGGAAATCGTGTTGCTGCTGCCTACCAGCGTCTTCACGCCGCTGCAGAAACCGAATAACAGACACGCCATCGTCGCCCCGCCCGGTGAAAATTTTCCGAAAATAACGGCCGCAATGGCGATGAAGCCCTGTCCGACGATAACGTTCGGACGGAACTGGTTAATGGTTGCAAGGGTAACGAACGCGCCGCCAAGCCCTGCCAGGAACCCGGACAGGATCACGCAGGTGTAGCGCACTTTATAAACATTGATACCCAAAGACTCGCATGCTTCCGGATGCTCGCCCACCGCCCGCAGGTGCGCGCCGAATTTCGTCTTGTAGAAAACGAACCAGCACACAATTGCCAGGATAAAGACAAGATATGCCACGGAATACACATTCAGAACATTGCTCCAGAAGGAACCGGCCGGAAATACGCCGTCGAAAAGCTTCGGCAGTTTGCAGCTCGTATCCATGGCAGGCGTATCCGAGGAGTTGTTGAACATGGCTTTGCAGAGGAAGACCGCAAGGCCTGGCCCAAGGAAGTTGATCGCCGTACCGGCAATGGTCTGATCCGCGTGGAACGAAATACACGCCACCGCGAGAATCGCCCCAAACAGCGCTCCCGCAAGCCCCGCGCATAGAAACGCAATCCATCCGTTCCCAACTTTTAAGCCAACCACCGCCCCGGTGAACGCGCCGATGGTCATCATTCCTTCAATACCGATGTTGACAACCCCGCTTCGCTCGGAGAAGCAGGAGCCCAGCGCCGCCAGCAGAAGCGGGGGCGTGGCAATCAGTGTCGCATTAATCAAAAGACCCAGGTTTTTAATGATCACATCCATTTATTTGCCCTCCTTCTTTCCGAAAAGCTTCTGCAGAGGAGCCTTGAAGATGTTGGAAATCGCAATGAACAGGATGACGCATCCCATAATAATATCCACAACCTCCGAAGGCGCTTTGACAATACTGAGCTTCGAGCCGCCATACTTCATGGCCCCGTAAAAGATACCCGCGAAGATACAGCCAATCGGATTCGACGCGCCGATCAGCGCCACCGTAATCCCCTGGAATCCGAACCCTTCCTGTCCGGCAAACTGGCTTAACCGGCCGCCCATACCCAGGGTCTGAATCGCGCCGCCAAGGCCGGACAATGCGCCGGAGATGGCCAGTGCGGTCAAAACGGATTTCCCGGAATTGATTCCGGCGTAGGTAGCTGCGCTGCTGTTGAAGCCAACGGCTTTCAGTTTATAACCGAGGGTTGTTTTTTCGATAATAATCCAGATAATGATGGCCACCACAACTGCGATAACGAAGCCCCAGTTCGATACATTGCAGCCAAGTTTGTCGATAACACTCTGGGGAAGCAGGATTCTGGCGGAGGACAGAACATCCTTCGTCGCCTCGCTGCCGTCTTTATGGATTCCATCCAGGTTTACCACATAGTTCGACAGGTAGAAGGCAATCCAGTTAAACATAATGAAGGACAATACTTCATGAATGCCGCGTTTCACCTTCAGCAGGCCCACCAGGAACGACCACACCGCGCCTGCCGCCGCCGCCGCGATCAGACACAGCGGAACATGAATCCAGGCCGGAACGTCCACGAGAATCCCGATCACGCAGGCCGCAAGGCTTCCCACAACGAACTGCCCTTCCGCCCCGATATTAAACACGCCTGTCCGGAAGGAAAAGGCCACGCTTAACCCGGTAAAGATCAGCGGGCTGGCATAAACCAGCGTCCATACGATATATTTCGGTTTGCTGAAAATGCTGTTAATCAGTTTGCCATACGCCACCGCCGGGCTGATCCCCGCAATCAGAAGGAAAAGAGCACCGATGGCGAAACCGATGATGATGGCAATGACGGTGTAAAGCACATTGCTGTCTAAGATACTTTTCTTTTTCTTCATGCCTTTTTCCCTCCCGCCATCATAAATCCTAATTCTTTCTCATCCGCATCCTTGCCCGGAACGCTTCCGGTAATCTGCCCGTCGAAAATAACCTCGATCCGGTCGGACAGGCTCATGATTTCATCCAGTTCGAAGGAAACCAGAAGGATTGCGCGGTTTTTATTCCGTTGTTCCACCAGGTATTTGTGCACGAATTCGATCGCGCCTACGTCCAGGCCCCGCGTAGGGTTCACGGCGATCAAAAGCTCCTTGTCATTCGTCACTTCCCGGCTGATGATGACCTTCTGCTGGTTTCCGCCGGAGAGTGTCCCGGCCGGGTGTCCCTCCGTGCCTCTGGGCCGGATGTCGAATTTATCCATCAGTTTCGAGGCGTGTTCCCGAATGGCTTTCCGGTTCAGGAATTTCTTCGAAGCAAAGGGCTCTTCGTCGAAATGCTGAAGGATCATATTGTCTTCCACGGAGAAATCCAGGATCAGCCCGTGTTTCTGACGGTCCGCCGGAATACTGGAAATACCGCTTTCAAAGGTTTCCTTTGGCGACTTGTTATAAACGTCTTTTCCGAGGAGGGTCACGGAACCGGAATCCGCCTTGCGAAGGCCGGTCAGGATCTCCACCAGCTCGGTCTGGCCGTTTCCATCGACGCCTGCCAGGCCCACGATTTCGCCTTTGCGGACATTGATGCTCAAGCCTTTCAGGATTTCCACATTCCGGTAGTCCCTTGCATGGATATCCTTCACATCCAGGACGATTTCGCCCGGCTTCATTTCTTTTTTCTCGACCTTAAAGTTTACGTCGCGGCCGACCATCATGGCCGCCAGGTCATTTTCGCTCACTTCGTCGACTTTTACCGTCCGGATATATTTGCCCTGACGGATGATCGTGCAATTGTCCGAAGACGCGGTGATTTCCTTCAGCTTATGGGTGATCAGGATAATGCTCTTTCCATCCGCCGTCAGATTCCGGATAATCTCCATCAGGCCCTCGATCTCCTGGGGCGTTAAAGATGCGGTAGGCTCGTCCAGAATCAGGGTTTCCGCGCCCCGGTAGAGCACCTTCAGAATCTCCACGCGCTGCTGCATACCCACCGAAATATCCTCGATCTTCGCGTCCGGATCTACTTTCATGTTATAGCGCTCGGAAAGCTCCAGAACTTTCTTGCGCGCTGTGGCTTTATCCACCACAAGGCCCTTGGTGGGTTCCATGCCAAGGATGATGTTTTCCGTAACCGTAAAGGGCTGAATCAGCATGAAATGCTGGTGAACCATACCGATTCCGATATCAATGGCATCTTTCGGACTGGAAAACTGCACTTCTTTCCCTTTGATAAAAATCTGTCCGCTGGTGGGTTTGTAAAGGCCGCAGAGCACGTTCATCATCGTACTCTTGCCCGCTCCGTTTTCCCCCAGAATCGCGTGTACTTCGCCTTTGTGGACAGTCAGGTTAATGTGGTCGTTTGCGGTAAAGTCCCCAAACTTTTTCACAATGTCCTTCATCTGGATCACGACCTGGCTATTGTCCAGATAGCTTACTCTTCCCAAACTCACTACCTCCTCTCAGGTTCGCTGTTTTTGGTTTATATGATCACAATATCCGTAAACCCGCAGGAGCGCAGGATATCTGCCAGATGGTTCAAAGATTCCTGGTCGGGTATTCTGTAATGGGAGTACGGCTCCCGTACTCCCATCGGTCTGTAGGCTATGATTTTCGCCCTGAAATGATGCACTTTTAAATATGGCGCCAGAAATTCTCCCGTTTTGCGAACACTTTCTTCGGTATCGTACAAATCGGGGACAATGACGCACCGGAACTCATAAAGTTTCGCGCGCTCGGCCAGATAAACGGCGTTTTCCAGAACTACGGCATTATCCGCGCCCGTAATCTTCCTGTGCTCTTCCGGTGGGAATGCTTTGATATCCAGCATCACGCCGTCCGTCACCTCCAAAAGATCCGGATAGGCCTGAAACGGAATCATTCCATTGCTGTCAATCAGGGTGGTCAGGCCATCCTGTTTCGCTAATCGGAACAACTCAAGAAGAAACTCCGGCTGCAGCATACACTCGCCCCCCGAAACGGTAATTCCGCGGATAAAAGGAATCTGCCTTTTCACCCGCGCATAGACTTCTTCCGGGGTCATCTCCCAGGTTCGGGGAGAACTGTCGTGGGGACAGATATGGATACAGGTATCGCACTGGACGCATTTCGCGGAATCGTACTGAATCTGATTCTCAGGCCCACGCGTCAGCGCGCCTGCGGGACAGGCGTCCACGCAGGTTCCGCATCCGATGCAGAGTTTGCGTGTTTCGGGATTGTGGCAGTATTTGCAGTCGATGTTGCATCCCTGGAGGAACACTGCCGTCCGGTTTCCCGGCCCGTCCACGCTGCTGAATGGGATAATCCGGTTCACAACCGCTTTCATCAGCGCACCTTTCTTTCCAGAATATGGCCGTTCTTGGACGCTCCCAGGCCCAGACCGGTGGTATTCTGTAAAACTGCCATGCCTTTGTCCAGCTTTTCCATCTCGGAGCGTTTGACCAGATAGCCGGTCACACGGATCACGTCGCTGTCGCTGGAATAGAAGGACAGGTAGCGCAGATTTTCTTTAAAAGAACCTTTTATGATATCCAGAATGTATTCCGGATTTTTGTGTACCGTTAAATCGATGGGGAAAATGTCCCCGGTTCCCGATGGGAAATATTTGTGGAAGCGTGAAAGCACCCTGAGCTGGTCAATCAGTTCTTCCGGTTCCTCCCCGATGGGGATACGGGTTCCCGGCGTCACATGTTCGTCTTCCGCCAGCCCGACCTGCGCGTGAAGCAGGAAATGGCCTCCCGTCGCTTCGCAGTAGGGGTTCACATGGTTTTCATTAAACGCCTGGATGAGATCCATAATTTCCACGCCGAGGTCATTCGCATGCTCGTCATGGCCGAAACGTCCGGGCTTTCCTTCTTTTTCCAGAAGGATATTCACGCAGTCTGCCAGGCCTACCAGGCCGTACATGGCCGAAAAACGGTCTCTATGAATAAACCCTTCCTTCGCCAGGAAATTATTCTCAAAAAATCCGCTCTCTTCCACTTCGAAACGGATCCGCGCATCCATGTAACGCGCCATGATATCCATCACATAGGGAAGCTGGTTTTCCTTAAAGTCCTGGATGTTCTTCGCGCGCTTCGCAATGTTGCCGAGGATCAGACGGCACAGCGTATAGGAACCGCCGCCCAGCTTCAGCCCGTTATAGCAGCTCGCAATGACGTAGTTTTCCGTCAGTTCACTGGCGAACATCTTATGATTTGCAAAGCTCGGCTTCGCACTGTGTAAAGCACATTCAATGGCTTTCAGCGCAAATTCGTCATCCGTCACACCTTCCTCATATTTCATCGTCAGGTTCGGAATGGCGTTTTCCAGTTCTGTCTCCACTTCCAGGATCAGCCTTCCGGCTTTGGTCGCTTTCGGGCCAAGGTTCCCGTGGGAGAAGGAATCCAGCACGGTGCGGTCTACATGAGTGAAAAACATTTTCAGTAATTTCTTCGCCTGGGCCTCGTCCACCGTATCAATGAACGGCTCCAGAAGCTCGTCAAGCTGGCCTACGTAAACAGGATAATTCGTCACGCTTGGCACATGCTTATAAAAAATGAGCAGGCTGTTCAGCGCTTCGTACAGATCCGTCGGCGGATCGAGCTGTAAGAAGCTGCTTCCCTCTTTCAGAAACTTCGCGTAATCCGGGACAATGTACCGGGGGCGCATAGGCGCATGTCCCTCGGACAGATCACAGATACATTTTCTGTCAATGGGCGCATTTAAAAGCTCGTCCAGACCCTCAGGCAGTTCCAGCACTTCCATCAGTGAATCGGCCTGACCGGCCAGATTCGTCAGCTTCTGCTCATGGGTCAGGGACGGACTTTCGATGATATTTAAAATAGCTTCACGGGTCTGATTTACCCGTTCCATGGAAATTTCCCGCATCCCTTCACCCTCTTCTTTCAAATTTTGGAGTTTCCGCGCTTTCGCGCGGAAACTCGATTACACATTACACAATTAGTCCAGTTCGTATACGTCGCCGTATTTCTCTTCGAACTCTTCCTTCGTCTGCGGAACGGTGATTTCGCCGCTGATGATCTTTTCTTTTACTTCTTCAACTGCGGTGATTACTTCTTCCGGAAGCAGATCCTGAGTCGGAGCGATGTCTACGCCGCCTGCTGCCAGGTCGTAGGTCTTAATGCCGCCTTCCAGCTCGCCGTTGATCAGTTCTTCTACGCAGTCATATACGGAGTTATCAACTCTCTTCATAGCAGAAGTAATAATCGTTTCCGGAGCGATGGAGGACTGGTCACTGTCTACGCCGATGGCCCATTTGCCGGCTTCTTTACAAGCTTCGATTACGCCAAGGCCGGTAGCGCCTGCTGCGTGGAATACGATATCGGCGCCGTTCGTGATGGCGGTATTCGCATTGGTCTTACCAGTCGCGGAATCTGCGAAGGAGTTCGCGTTAAACTGCTGGATGGTGATATCCGGATTCGCGTCAATGGCGCCTGCGCAGTAGCCGTATCCGAACTGGTTCATGGTTTCATTTGCCATACCAAGAACGAAGCCGATGTTATCGGTCTCGGTCATCAGGCCTGCCACATAGCCTACCAGGTAGGAAGCCTGCTCCTGACGGAACATCAGGCAGGTTACGTTATCCAGATCGATACTGGAATCGTCGATGATGGCGAAATTACAATCCGGATTCGCTTCCGCCGCTGCTTTCGTAGCGTCTGCCAGCATGTATCCAACACTGATGATCAGATCGTATTCTTCGTCGATGAAGGTTTCGATGTTCGGGTTATAGTCTGCGTCGGTGGCGGATTCCAGGTAGTTCGCTTCGATACCCAGTTCATCCATCGCTCTCTGCAGGCCTTCCCATGCGGACTGGTTAAAGGAGCCATCGTTTACGCCGCCTACATCCGTTACCAGGCCTACTTTGAAGTCGGAGCCTTCTGCCATGGAGAATGTGGGGATGGCCATGGTTGCCATGGATGCTGCTAAGACTGCTGCTAATACTTTCTTTCTCATTGTTGTATTTCTCCTTTCTATTTTGCAGGCTTTTGCCTGTTTATCGGGGTACTTTTTCCTGATCGGCTTTGATCAGTCTGCGCAGGGCTTCGACGGCCGTGCGGATGGCCAGGTCGGTGTCGTGGACAACCGGATTTTCCAGGCCTTCTTTTTCCCGCTCCTGGTTCGCTACCACCAGGAAAACGGAACCGGCACGGACATGTAAATAGCTGGCGACAATGAACAGGGCTGCGGACTCCATCTCAGAGGCCAGGCATCCGAGACGTTTCCAGGCTTCCCATTTATTCAGAAGCTCGTAGCTTACCGGCATGGTTTCCGGAGAATGCTGTCCGTAGAAGGCGTCTTTACACTGGACGACGCCTACATGATAGGGGGCCTGAAGCTCCTTCGCCGATGCGGTCAATGCGTTGATGATGTCGATATCCGCGACTGCCGGGAATTCGATGGGCGCGTATTCTTTGCTGGTGCCTTCCATACGGATGGCGCTGTTCGCAATGACGAGATCGCCGCTTTTTACATCGAGCTGCATGCCGCCGCAGGTGCCGATCCGGATGAAGGTATCTGCGCCGCATTTTACCAGTTCTTCCATGGCAATGGAGGCCGAGGGGCCGCCGATACCGGTGGAGGTAACGCTGACTTTTACGCCGTCCAGGCAGCCGGTGTAGGTGACATATTCCCGGCTGTCTGCGACCTGTGTGGGCTCGTCAAAGTATTTGGCGATCTTGGCACAGCGCTTAGGGTCGCCGGGGAGTAGGACGTAGCGGCCTACGTCGCCTTTGCCGACCTGGATGTGATATTGCTTGTCCGGATTTTCTGAATAATTCATGTCTTCCTCCTATTTTTTACATTTTTACCAATACAAACTGCTTTTTACCATTTATAGTCAGGAAACATACTAAAAGTATAACAGACTTTTTTCTTATTGTCCATAGAATCATACGGCAAAACTGCCGGATGATGGAAGGTGCAGCCCATTCCCCCAAAAAGTTTTCGTCCGCACAGCGGCGTCCGATTTTGGTTTTGCTGCAAAGGAGAATCTGACTGCCCGTGCGAAAACATCCCCAGGGGTTCCGGCCTTTCGGCCCAATGTATTCTTATTATACTTTTTATACAATTATTTAAAAGGACTTGAGTCCCTTTTTTCCAAGAAAGCAAAATTATGTTAGATTTTCATAATTTCCCACATACAAATTTATGTATATTTACCATCTACCGTTCAATCAGCTTCGACACCATCGCGTTCATTTTCCCATACTGTTCCTGATTCATCGTAAACTTACTCCCTTTGCGTGTAATCCACCCGTTTTCCTCAAATTTCTTAACCGCCCGATTCACTGTTTTCACACAAAGCCCCGACGAATCCGCCAGCTCCTGCCGCGTGCTGTTCACCAAAAGCACCCCGTTCACCTGATACTTCAAATACGTATCCACCAAAAACAGCGCCAGCCTGTCCGCCCCCTGCAAAAACAAATACGCCCGGTCATTCCGTCCCTCTTCCAATAAATAGCACGCAACATTCTTCGCCTCGATCTTCAGCGCCCGGATATCCGTATCCAGCCACTTCGCATATGTCTTTTTCGGAATTTTCACCATGATGCAGGGCGTCACCGTCTGAAGCGTTGTCCGGTAAAGCGGCTCATCCATGATCACTTCCATCCCGCCAAAAGCATACACGCCGTCAAACTGCATAAAATCAAAGGCAATCCCGTAAATCCGGTAATCCACCGCCTTTACCATCCCTTTTCCGACAAAATAAATCGTATCCACCGGCGTATTTTCCTTAATAAATACGGTGTCCTTCTCCATTTTCAGCACCTGGAAGGAATCCAGCAGCCACTGAGGCGCGCTCCGGAAATACTCTTCAAACTGGTTTCTTCTTTTGGCTTCCAGGCTTTTCAAAAAAGGCAGGGCCTTATCCAAACGTTCCTGTTCCATTTTCTCACCCTTTCTGATTCTATGCTGTTTTGCGCATTTCCGGCGGCAGTCCCCCTATGCGCCTTTGCTTCAAATCGTTACTGTTCACTCGTACCTCGTTCCAGCAACGAATCGCAGGCTCATTTTAAGTTTTGCTTCGCAAAAGAGCCTGCTCACACCTGAATCACGTTCTTACGTACCTGAGCAGCTAAGTGCTCAGGTACTGTCTGAACAGTAACTTTCAAATCGCTCATTCTAAATTTTCTCAAAAAAATGCTTGCTTTCTTCGAAGGATGGGTATAATATAGAGACACAACACATAGTTTTTAATACTACATGTAAATATATCGATATTTCGAAATCTGGTTTTTATAAAGGAGGTATCCCTATGAAAGCACTTGCACAGAAAACCAACCGTCTCAAAGATCCCGGAAGCGCCATCACCCACTTCATCGGCATGCTGATGGCCATCTTCGCCGCCACGCCTCTTTTAATCAAGGCCATGCGGGAACCTGACCGGATTCATGTGATCTCCCTTGCGATCTTTATCGGCAGCATGATCCTTCTCTACGCGGCCAGCACGATTTATCATTCGCTGGATCTGTCTGAAAAAGCGAATCGGATTTTGCGGAAAATCGACCATATGATGATCTCCGTCATGATTGCCGGTTCCTACACGCCGGTCTGCCTGATCGTCCTGCGCGGGAAAGTTGGCTACACCTTATGCGCGCTCGTCTGGGGCATTGCGATTGTCGGCATTCTCGTAAAGGCTTTCTGGATCAATTGTCCGAAATGGTTCTCCTCCGCCCTCTATATCGGGATGGGCTGGCTGTGCGTGATCGCTTTTACGCAGCTCATTAATTCCCTGTCCCCCGCGGCGTTTGGATGGCTGCTGGCTGGCGGGCTGATTTACACGGTGGGCGGCATTATCTACGCGCTGAAGCTTCCCATTTTTAATTCGAAGCATAAGGCGTTTGGCTCTCATGAGATTTTCCATCTGTTTGTGATGGGCGGAAGCGTCTGCCATTTTGTGTTGATGTATGTATACGTTGCAGGAATGCCGATTTAGTCGGTTTGATTCGGAAGCTCCGCCTGGTGCGGGGCTTTTTCCTTTGCGCAGAGAAGGAGCTTGTCCTTTCGGGTGAGCTGTTTGATTTCCCATTCCCTCCGCATGGCTTCTTCTTTCGTTTCGAAGGATTCGTAGTAGGCCAGGGTTACGGGAGTGCGGGTTTTGGTGTATTTCGCGCCCTTTTTGGCGTTGTGGGCTTTCAGGCGCTTGTCCAGATCGGTGGTCCAGCCGGTGTAGAGGGTTCCGTCGCTGCATTTCAGAATATAGGTGTAATTCATTACGGTTTTCCTTTATATCAATGTATCCTTCGTTCTGGATTAGCGGCATATTCGGCGCTTCCGCGAAGCGAGGATTTTTGCTGCACGGCCGGGTATGTAGGCGCATGTGTTCGTCACACACGCACTTATGATGAAGCAGCCGTTTACCCCCGTGCTTTTCTCAAGGTCTGCAAAGAATGTAAAAGAAGCGGGCTGCGGATTTTCTGTATTTCTTTACCTTATAGTATACACCATTTCTCGGAAAATTGTGCAAGGGAATAAGAAAATTTTCCCTTGGCAAATCGCATTCTGCCACGCCTTGGAGCGT
Source organism: Eubacteriales bacterium (assembly GCA_030536575.1). Taxonomy (GTDB): domain Bacteria; phylum Bacillota; class Clostridia; order Lachnospirales; family Lachnospiraceae; genus Limivivens. Next base: position 37,940 of record JAUNPS010000036.1, read on the forward strand.
CATAGATGCTGTTTTCAATACCGCCTTGCAAAGGAACGCTATTGCGATTAGAACTTGTTTTTTATGCAATAAAAAAACTGTAAACCCTTGAAGGCAAAGGCTTACAGCGTTGTTTCTGGCGTCCCTGGGCAGATTCGAACTGACGGTCTTTCGGTTTTAAGCTCACGATCTGTGACCTTAAAGATTATTCTTCTGATTCCAGCTCTAACCTCTGCAATATATCCCGGATGATTCCCGCATCCTGAATGAGGGTAATGCCAAAGCATTTCTTTCCTGCATCTTTTAGGGAGGCACCCACATGGTAGGCCGTTTTCCGGTCAAGAATCAGGAATCGATCATGGAATACTTTCGTATATTTTACTTCTAAGGTTGGATACTGTGCATTAAAATTCTCTGTGTCTGTTTTCGTGAGCCGTGTCCGCTGCTGCGTGTAGATGGTCACAGATACATTCTCGTTTTTCTTGGAAAGCAAATTCAATGTTCCCACATCCACATATCCGTCAATCAGTGTGATTTCATTCTCCGCCTTTTGTATCAAGCTGACGATTAGGCTGAACGCATCATAAATCTGCCCGTCAAAGAATACCTTTTGACTGGATTCTTCATGCTCGGATATGTACTCAAATATCTGCTCTAACTTTTCATCGGTCTGCCTCTGATACTCCAGCTGTTTCAGTTCCACATTGCTGATACGCTCAAAGAGCTGAGCATTATTGGCGATGAATCGACGCATTTCTACAAAGGCATCCATAATACGAATGCTTGTCTGAATAGCAACCTCACTCCTTAACACAGTTGAAAGCATAGCTATTCCCTGTTCCGTAAAAGCATATGGCAAAGTTCTTCGGCCCCCATAAGTATTTCCATTACGGTTCAAACTTGAAATCGCAGATTGCGATTTCAAGTTCTTATATTCCTCTTTCGTTAGCTGAAATCTAAATCTCTCTGGGAAACGGGATATATTACGCTTTACTGCCTCATTTAAACGCCCTGTTTCAACTTGGTACAATATTGCTAAATCGCTATCTATCATTACCTGTTGATTGCGAATTACATAAATCATGCTCTTTATATCATATCCCGTAATTTCTATATTTTCTACGGACAACTTTCTGTTTGCATCTAACAGAGCAGTTTTTTCTATTTCTGCCATAACATTTTCCCCTTTAGTTTTTGAGATTCCAAGCTGGCACCTCAAACGCCTTTTCTCGACAAATCCATTATACCATGCGACAGGCTTTTTACCAGCCCCATCAGCAAAGAAAAAGCTTTATCTGTTTCGCCCAATTGAAAAAATAATTTTCAGCAAAGCGACGAACACCCGCAGAAATCAAGCTTGCTATGTCGTAGTTCTCTTGATTTCTGCAGGTGTAATTATTTTATAAGATTATCGGGGCTGTGAATAGTAACGCTGTACCCGGATTTTCGATACGCCTCATAAACCTTTCTGGTCTTGGCATAGTTATTGATGTGGGTCTGTAAAACGCTGATCTCAGCCCCCTCATCTCAAGACACCCGATTATAGTTAATCAGACATCCCTTCAAAATAATACTTCTCTCATCCTCCGTCAGCTCACCCATCCGCAAACTGATTTCCTTCATCTCATCGCCAACCACATAAGCCCTGATCACCGCAGCCTTCTCTTCCACCGCCTGGCGCACATCCGGCAGGAACAGATAATCCCCATTCTTAAACGGCAATTCCCCTTCCTCGATCAGCAGCGGCAGCATACCCCAGTTAATCAGATTCGACCGATACCGCTTCGTCGCATACTCATTCGCAATATTCGCCCATCCTCCCAGAACCTTCTGGCAGGAAGCCGCCTGCTCACGCGCCGAACCATCCCCCGGCTTCACCGCAAAAATCGTAGACCCCACGCCCATATTCGACGCATCCACCTGCGGATATACCGTATGGATCATATCCAGAACAGCACCAAGCTCCGGAAGCGCCTCCACCGGGTTCTCCCCGGCCTCAATCGCCTTCTGGGCCTTCTGAACCTCCTTCGCCCGGCCCACATAAGCCGGATCCTTTCTCGAAAGGGCAAACTCCGCCAGTCCCAGCGGATTCGAACGATAAGAAGACGTCTCCCCGGAAGGAATCAGCTCGTCCGTGGTCGTCACCGGATCATGGATTTCCGAAACCACCTTCAGCACCAGGTTTTCCGGAAGCGCCGACATGGCCGGCCAGTCCTTAATATTTGGGCCGAATTTAATTTCCACGGAAGGATCCGCCACGCCCTTGCTGTCGAAGACGCGGTTCGCATAAATATTGCTGTCAAAATGGTAAACCGGATTCGTATACTCCATGTCCAGATCGGTGGCCGCAGTCAGGTATCCCTGATTCGCCGCAGTCGCCGCAATGGAGCGGGCATCCATCAGCGCTACCGAAGAAATCTGGCCGCTCTGCAGCTTACTTCCCTCTCGGTTCGGGAAATTTCTGGTGGAATGACGGATACTGAACGCATTATTCGCAGGCGTATCCCCCGCGCCAAAGCACGGGCCGCAGAACGCCGTCTTCACAATCGCTCCGGTCGCCATCAGGTCTGCCAGACGTCCGTTTCTGGCCAGTTCCACATAGATCGGCGTACTGGCCGGATACACGCTCAGGGTAAATTCATCGGAGCCAATATATTTTCCTTTCAGGATATCGGCCGCCGCACAGATATTTTCAAAACCGCCGCCCGCGCATCCCGCGATAATTCCCTGCTCCACATAAAGCTTTCCGTCTCTCACCTTATCCTTCAGGTGATAATCCACCGCGCCGTCCAGGCTGACCAGCGCCTTTTTCTCCACATCCTCCAGGATATCCATCAGGTTCGCATTCAGCTCTTCGATGGTGTAGGTGTTGCTGGGATGGAAGGGCATCGCGATCATTGGACGGATTTCGCTCAGGTTCACATACACAAGGCCGTCATAGTAGGACACAGCGCCCGGCGCCAGCTCCTTATAGTCCTCGCTTCTTCCGTGAATTTCGTAGAATTCCCGGATTTTCTCGTCGGTTTTCCAGATGGAGGACAGACAGGTGGTTTCCGTGGTCATAACATCCACGCCGATTCGGAAGTCCGCGCTCAGTTTTTCCACGCCTGGGCCTACGAATTCCATCACTTTATTCTTCACATAGCCGTTTCCGAACACCGCACCGATGATCGCCAGCGCCACGTCCTGAGGCCCTACGCCCTTTACCGGCTCTCCGTCCAGATAAATGGCAATCACGCCCGGCATGTTAATGTCATAGGTCTGATTCAGAAGCTGTTTTACCAACTCCGGGCCGCCCTCGCCCATAGCCATCGTTCCCAGCGCGCCGTAACGGGTGTGGGAATCCGAACCCAGGATCATCCGGCCGCCGCCTGCCAGCATTTCCCGCGCGAACTGGTGGATTACCGCCTGATGAGGGGGTACGTAAACGCCGCCGTACTTTTTCGCACAGGTCAGGCCAAACATGTGGTCATCTTCATTGATCGTGCCGCCCACGGCGCAAAGGCTGTTATGACAGTTGGTCAGCACATAGGGAATCGGGAATTTTTCCAGTCCGGATGCTCTGGCGGTCTGGATGATCCCGACGAACGTAATATCGTGGGAAGTCAGTTTATCGAATTTGATTTTCAGCTTGTCCATATTTCCGGAGGTGTTATGTTCCTCTAAAATATGATACGCAATGGTATTTTTCGCCGCTTCTTCTTTGGTCGGGGCCTGGCCGCCCATTTTACTCTTTAAAATGGCCTCCGCATCCCTGGTGTCTTCTACAATTTCGGTGCCGTTTATCAGATAAACGCCCTGTTCGGATAATTTAATCATGGCTTTGCCTCCTTGTCTGGTCTTTACTTAAAGAAAGCCCCGGTAACTCCGGGGCCATTCCCAATGTCTAATAATCCTGATTCTCCATATATTTCATATAGTTGACTACCATCAGCGCAATCTTAAACGTCAGCGCATCGTCGAACACCCGGATATCCAGCCCTGTGCTCTTCTGCAGCTTCTCCAGCCGGTATACCAGCGTGTTCCGGTGTACATAAAGCTGTCTGGAAGTCTCCGATACATTCAGATTATTCTCAAAGAATTTATTAATCGTCATCAGCGTCTCGTCATCCAGCGAATCCGGAATATTATCCCCGAACACTTCCTGCATGAACATCTCGCACAGCGGAATCGGAAGCTGATAGATCAGCCGCCCAATCCCCAGCGTATTATACGCCACAATGCTCTTCTCCGAATAGAAAATCTTTCCAACATCCAGCGCCATCTTCGCCTCTTTATAAGACTTGGACACCAGCTTGATCTCATTCACGATCGTACCGTAAGAAATGCGCACCGCCGACATCGCCTCGGAGTTCAGCATATCCTTCATCATCTTGGCGACTTCTTCCACATCCTCGTAAGTCTCTTCTGGCTTCAGCTCCCGAACAAGAATGATGCTTTTCTCATCCACAGCCGTAATAAAGTCCTTGGCCCTGGACGCAAAAAGCGTCTTCAAAAGCTCCCGCGCATTATTATCCTTTTCCTGCCGGGTCTCCACCATAAAGACCACTCTGGGGACTTCCACATCAATGTGAAGCTTCTTCGCCCGGTTATACATATCGACCAGAAGAAGGTTGTCCAGCAAAAGGTTCTGGATAAAGTTATTCTTATCGTAACGCTCCTTATAGGCCTCGATCAAATTCTGGATTTCGCTGACCGCCACTTTCCCGATCATGCCCGCGTCCTCATTCGATCCCTTGGAGATCAACACATATTCGATAACCTGTTCATTAAATATCTTAAAGAAATGGCAGCCCTGAATTACCTGACTATCCGCTACCGATTCTGCAAACTGCTGAATAATCCCGGATGAAACCGTCTCATCCTGCTGAAATGTCGTCGCCACGACCCGCCCTTCCGGATCATAAATACCCAGATCGATCCGGGTAATCCCGCGGAGTTCATCGATGGCCGACTGAAGTACCTGACTGGAAATCATGTTTTCACTTCCTTAACCTTATTTTCATTATCATAAAACATTTTTTCCAAAAACGCAAGAAAATTTAGGAATAGTACAGCCCATAATCCAGAATGATCGCTGCCGCCAGAATCACGACCGCCACCGCCATCAGCACCGGCGTCAGGCCAAAGACCTTAAAATGCCGCTTCCATGTCTTCTTCCCGCGGACACCTTCGCCTTTCTTCTTTTTCATCAAAAGGCCCGCCAGGATGAACAGCGCGAACGCCCCGACGAAGAACAAACCGCTTCGCGCCAGCGTCAGCGCCGCCCGGATCTGAAACGAATTCAAAAACAGCCCCACCAGGAAAAACAGCCCGAATGCAGCGCCTGCAATGGCCAGGCCGATCAGAAGCGCTTTCCCGGTGTCACGAAGGCCGTCCACTATCTTTTCTTTCATCTTCCGTCACCTGTCAGGAAACCAGGAAACATGCGACAAAGTGGCCATTTCCCATATCTTTTAAAGCCGGACGCTCCTGCTTGCAGCGTGCCGTCGCGCGGGGGCATCTTCCGGCAAATTTACAGCCTGCCGGCGGATTCACCGGACTGGAAACCTCGCCCTCCAGGCGGATACGCCCTGCTTCTCTCTCCGCTTCTACCACCGGGTCCGGAATGGGGATCGCAGACAGCAGCGCAATCGTATACGGATGGAGCGGATTCCGATACAGCTCTTCCGACTGGGTAATTTCCACGATATTGCCCAGATACATGACCGCCATACGGTCCGAAATATGCTTTACCATCGAAAGGTCATGGGCCACGAACAGATAGGTCAGTCCCATTTCATTCTGAAGCTTAATCAGCATATTGACCACCTGGGCCTGAATGGACACGTCCAGCGCCGAAATCGGCTCGTCCAGCACCAGGAACTTCGGATTCATCGCCAGCGCCCGCGCAATCCCGATTCTCTGACGCTGCCCGCCGGAAAATTCATGGATGAAACGGTTCGCATGCTCCTCATTTAAGCCGACCATATGAAGCAGTTCATAGATCTTATCCGTCCGCTCGGCCTTATTTTTCACCAGATGGTGTACGTCCAGCCCCTCCGCAATGATATCGCTTACCGTCATTCTGGGGTCCAGGGACGCATACGGGTCCTGGAATACCATCTGCGCCTTTTTCTTAAAAGCCTGCAGCTCCGCGCCCTTTAACGCGTGGATATCCTTCCCTTCGTAGAGTACCTCGCCGTCCGTTTTATTATACATGCCAAGGCAGGTACGCCCGCAGGTGGTCTTCCCGCAGCCGGACTCGCCTACCAGGCCAAGGGTTTCGCCCTCATGAATCTTGAAACTGACGTCATCCACCGCCTTCAGCACCTGTTTATGACCCAGATCGAAATATTTTTTCAGGTGATTCACCTCAAGGATCACTTTCTTGCTCATTTTTTCTCCTCCTGCGTAAACGGTGCGTCTTCCCGCGGTTTCTCCAGCGAATAGAGCCAGCAGGCCGCTTCGTGCTCCTCTTCAAATGTCCGCGCGGGCGGCATTTCATTGCAGCAAATTTCCATACAATATTTACACCTTGTGCTGAACGGGCAGCCCTTTGGCGGATTCAGCAGATCCGGCGGCGTTCCTTCGATGGAGGCCAGCGTCTGTTTATTTTCCAAATCCAGACGGGGAACCGCTTCCAGCAGGGCGTTCGTGTAGGGATGGCGCGGATGCTGGAATACGTCCAGGCTCTTCCCGTGCTCCACGATTTTTCCGGAATACATAACCTCAATGCGGTGTGCAATGTTCGCAACCACACCCAGGTCATGGGTAATCAGGATTACCGACGTTCCCATTTCTTTCTGAAGGGCTTTGATCAGATCCATAATCTGTGCCTGAATCGTCACGTCCAGAGCCGTCGTAGGCTCGTCGGCAATCAGAAGCTGGGGATTGCACGCAAAGGCGATGGCAATCATCACACGCTGGCGCATACCGCCGGAAAACTCATGGGGATACTGCTTCACCCGCTTCTCCGGCATCGGGATTCCCACCTTGCGCAGGAGCTCCACAGCCTTGTCCATGGCCTCTTTCTTGCTCATTTTCTCGTGGTGCAGAATATTTTCCGTAATCTGCTTTCCGACGGTCATCGTCGGATTCAGCGCCGCCAGCGCATCCTGGAAAATAATGGCCGCGTCGCCGCCCCGGTACTGTTTCAGCCGGTCTTTTTCAAATTTCAGGACGTCCTCCCCGTTAAACAGGATCTGGCTTCCCTCTTTGATCTCTGCGGGCGGAACCTTGATCAGACGCATGATCGTCTTGGCGGTCACGGATTTTCCGCAGCCGGACTCCCCTACTACGGCGACCGTTTCTCCTTTCGCCACATCAAAGGAAACGCCGCGTACAGACTGGACTTCTCCGGCCATTGTATGATAAGACACTTTTAAATTCTTTACTTCCAATAATTTTTCGCTCATGCCGTACCCCCGTTATCAATGTGTTCTCGGATCCAATGCATCCCGCAGGGCATCGCCAAGCAAGTTAAATGCCAGCACCGTCAGGCACAGCACAACTGCCGGGAAAAGAAGCTGCCAGGGATAAAAGGACATCTTCGATTTTCCTTCGGAAATCAGCACACCAAGGCTGATTACATCCGAAAGCCCCATTCCCAAAAAGCTCAGGCTGGCTTCTGTGAAAATATAGCTCGGAATACTGGAGCACAGATTCAGGATCAGGATACTGATCGTATTCGGAAGCAGGTGTTTCGTGATGATCCGCATCGGGGACGCGCCGATCATCTGGGCTGCCTGAACATACTCGGACTCTCGAAGCTGCATAAGCTGGCCTCGAACCTGACGGGCGGTTCCGCACCAGGATGTGATACACATCGCGATCAGCAGGCCGCCGACATTTTTCCCGACTACCATCATAACCAGCAGCGTGATCAACAGCGACGGGAAGGAGTTTACAATTTCCAGAATACGCATCATAACATTGTCCACGATACCGCCGGAATAAGCCATAATTCCACCGTAAGCGCATCCTACGATAAGCTGAATCGCGGAACATACCAGCGCAATGATCAGAGACAGCCTTGCCCCGATCCAGACACGGGAGAACAGATCTCTTCCCATCGTATCCGTTCCAAACCAGTAAGTCGAATTCGGCGCCAGATTTTTCACCTTTGCATCAATATCAATATAATTTTCTCCGGACAGCGCAGGCCCGAACAAAATGAAAAAGAGCAGAATCGCCAGAAGAATCATCGCCGAAATTGCAATGGGATTCTTCCGCAGTTTATACCAGGCCCCCTGCCAGAAGGTAATGGTAGGGCGGTTGATCTTTTCCGCGTCAAACCGGCTCCGCTCCACGGGAGCAGCTTCCTGCGGTGTTAAAATTCTCGTTTTTGCCGTTGCCATTTCCAGTCCCTCCTATCTCTTGCCGCCGCTGATCCGGATACGCGGGTCGACGACGGTATACAGAATATCCGTGATAAACACGACGATGATATACAGCGCCGCCAGGATTACCGTTTCACCCATAACAATGGGTACGTCCTGAGCCGCCACCGCATTGACATAATAGAGTCCCAGGCCCGGAATCGAAAATACGCTTTCGATAAAGAAGGAGCCGGTAATACACATGGCAACGCTCATGGGGAGCTGCGTCACGATCGGAATAAAGGAGTTCCGGATCACATGGTGCAGGACGACTTCTTTGCGGCTTAATCCCTTGGATTCCGCCGTCAGGATATAATCCTGGTTCATGACATCCAGCATGGACGCTTTCAGAAGACGCGCATAGGATGCAATGTAGCTGAAACATCCCGCCAATGTGGGAAGAACCGTATACTTCCAGCCTCCGAACCAGATATTTTCAGACGGCCAGCCAATGACCGGGAACCATCCAAGATTTCCGGCGAAAAATGCCTGCAAAAGCAAGGCGAAGACCAGGTTTGGCACCGAAATGAGCAGGATGGACAGGAATACCACCAGGTAATCCCAGATCGTCCCCTTCTTCACCGCGGCCAGAATTCCCAGCAAAAGGCCGACGGTCACGCCAAGAAGCATTTGCTGGATACCGAGACGGGCTGAAATCGGCCCTTTCTCTGCAATGATGGATTGAACGGTCTGTCCCTGATAAATAATGGATTCTCCGAAATCTCCTTTCAGGAGTCCTTTCATGGTCACGACGTAGCGCTCCATGATTGGCTTATCCAGGCCGTATTTTGCGTACAGGCGCTCCGCGACATTGTCCGGAAGCTTCTCCACACGGGCGGAAAGCGCATCTCCGGGTGTGGCTGCCAGAAGGAAAAAGGTGGCTGTCGCAATGATGAACAGGGTAAGGATCATCACGACCAACCGCTTCAGTGTGTATTTCAACATGTTCATGCTTTCTCTCCTATAAAAAAGTACGGTGTGAAAGTTCCTTCACTCCCGTACTTTTTTGCCCTTTGGGTCTTATGATTCCTGAATGCCTGGAATAGCTTAGTGCTCTACAATGTAAGCGCGGCTGAATTCATATTCTGCGCCAAACAGCGGAAGGCTCAGGCCTTTGACATAGGATTGATAGTAAATCTGGGACTGCGGGAAGTATAACGGGATCACGCCGCCCTTCTCCAGCAGAAGCTGTTCTGCCTGGGTGAACAGTTCCAGACGCTCTGCTTCATCCTGGCTGCTTCTGGCCTGTTCGATCAGGCTGTCATATTCTTCATCAGAAAAGCCGCCCATGAATTTCGCATAACCATTTCCGGTTACGAATAATTCCATGAAGGTGATCGGGTCGTTGAAATCGCCATTCCAACCCATGGTATAGAAATCATACTTATACTCGTCTCTGGCGGTCTTCCAGGTCGATACATCCGGATAAACCTCTACGTTTACGTTCACGCCAAGAGCGTTTTCCACCTGCTGTTTGTACCACTCCAGAATGTTCGTGGTCTTCGTATTCGGGCTGTAGGTGAATACAGTCAGGGTCACGTCAGAAAGCTCGCCTTCAAAGCCCGCTTCTTCCATACCTTCTTTGAAAAGCGCCTGCAGATATTCGCTGTCGCCGATGTGCTCCTGATAAGCCAGCAGCGGCTCTTCCGCTACCGAACGGAACTCCGTATCGCCTACGGTCATACTATAGGGAACCAGGCTGTATGCCGGTGTGGAAAGTCCCTCTTCAAACATTAAAGCATATTCTTCACGGTCAAATGCCAGGGACAGAGCCAGGCGGCATTTCTCGTTCAGCATCAGTCCGGAAGGTCCGCCTTCTCCTGCCGGATGCTGGTCAACTACCAGATAGGTTACGCTCGGTTCATCCTGGCTGATGTGCACGAAGGTGCCGTCCTCTACCTTGGATTCCCACATGGAAACATATTCCAGGTCGGTCAGGGTCAGGACGTCAAGCTGCTGGGATTCCATAAGCTGTGCCTGGGTAGAGGTTTCGTCTACCACCTGCAGATTTACCTGGGTCAGGATAACACTGTCTGCATCCCAGTAATTTTCATTTTTCTTCAAGGTCATGCTGTTCTCGCGAACACGGTCGCTGATATAGAACGGCCCGTTAAAGACATGGAGCGTATAGTCGTTCGTCCAGTCTCCGCCTGCTTCTTCGGCTGCATCGATCAGGTCTTTTCTTACCGGGTAGAAGCATACCATGGCAACTTTCTTAATAAAGGATGAATCCGGAGCTGCCAGAGTTACTTCAAAGGTCAGGTCGTCGATGAGCTTAATCGCTACATCTTCTTCGCTGCCTTCTCCATTATAATAGGCTTCTGCGCCTTCGATCCCGGTAGCAAGGAATGCATAAGAAAATGCATTATCCGGATTCAGCAGTCTCAGCCAGGAATCTACGTAGTGCTGTGCCGTTACCGGAACACCGTCAGACCACATACTTTCTTCACGGAGATGGAAGGTATAGGTCAGGCCGTCTTCACTGACCTCATAGGAAGTACAGCCTGCGTTCTCCACAACTTCTACGCCATCTTCCGTGAAGGTACGGAACAGACCTTCCTGAACTTCGGTTAATACCTGGAATTCATTCGCATTCCGGACATCGTTTACATCCAGAAGGCTCAGATCCGTAAATTTCAGATTCAGTACCTGCTCTGCGGCAAGGGTTTCACTTTCTTCTGCAAAAGCGCCCGTAAAGGTGCTCCCTGCGAGCATCAGCGCCAGTGCGGCTGCGCCCAGTTTTTTCACTAAGTTCTTTCTTTTCAACCTGCGGTTCCTCCTTTGTTCAAAACAAAACAGAAGATCTAAGGTTCTTCCTTAAACCCCCTGTTTCGCCAGTCGACTTGTATCCGACTATTTTTTGTAGTCATATTGTACACTTCTTCTCCCATTTTGTCAATGATTCTATGGCATTTTTGCCGTTTTTCCCGCATGTTTCACAAAAAGTTCACATTTTTCATCTCACGTTCACAATTCTGGAATATACTTTTTTCGAACCAAGGAGCCTTCCTCTTTTCCCATACACCTTGATTTCCATTGAGAGGCGGTAGCGTCCGGTCTGCACAGACGTTGTCCGGCTGAGGCTGACATATTTTCCGGTTTTGGAGGCGAACCAGTTCGAGCTGTTCCGCCAGCCACCCCACCGGGTCTGTTTTTGGAGGCGCATGCGCAGGCTGATTCGTTTGGCGCTTTTCGAAAAGCTTCGGGCGCTGGCGTAGGCGGTGATTCTTTTTCGGTTACTGGTGCTGAGACGGCCTTTTACCGTCGTGACGGATGGAGTTTCCATGCTGGACTCTTCCGTCGGTTTTTCCTCATCCTCAAAGTTAAATTCCAGGTTAAATTCCGCCGTTTCCCGATACGTTTCACTTAATTTTTCCGTCTTTTTCGTTTTGGCGGAAACGGTCATCTGACTGCCAAGCAGGAAGCAAAGCAGTACGAGCAATCCTATTTTTCCCCATCCTTTTTTCATCTGCATTCCCCTCAATTCCACTCTACGGATTCTGCAATCCGGATCAAATCCTCTTTTTCCGCTCCATCCGTCATAATTGTATAATACAGATCCTGTTCATACCAGGAAAGCATCTTGTATGCCATGTCTCCATTCCGTTCGGTATACAATATTTCATGGCCATTTACTACCAGCTCCTCCTGGAGATCAAACGCACTGTCCTCATAGATAACCAGATCTTCGGATACCCGTTCCCGCGTAAAAATAATCTGGCTGCCCTGGGCATTTTCATACTGGACCATAAGCATTTCATTTTCCAGAATTTCTTCGTCGGTCTTCTGATATCCCTGCGGAAGCCAGGACGGCTCTGCCAGGGAAAGCTGGCCGGAGGTTTCCTCGATTTCATAGGTTGTCTGCTTCATTCCGTCGATCCATTGCGTCACCATCTGGAAGAATTTCTCCCGGTTTGCCTTTACGCCAAAGGTGGCGGAAGCTGCCAGGGTCAGGCTGATGGCTGCCACCATTCCCGCTTTCTTTCCCCATCCGGCTGTTTTCCAGAACGTTCCCTTTGTCTCCTCCTGGCGGATCAGTTTTTCCATTTTCTTTTCGAATCCGGGAGAAAACACATGCTCCGGAATCGGTTGTTCTGCAAAGCACTCAAAGGCTTCGGTCATTTGTCTGCACAGCCATTCATCCGTCATTTCCGTTTTCCTCCTCTAACATTTTTTTCAGCCGCTGTTTTCCCCTGGAAATGCGCTGGCGCACCGTCCCCTCCGGGATTCCCAGCATCCGGGAAATTTCGTCGTTTTCATATCCCTGGATAAATTTATACATCATGACTTCCCGGTAAAGGAAGGGCAGGTTCATTACCGCGTCGTAAACGGGGTTTCCCAGTTCCATTTCGGTTCCGAAGACGCTTCGGTTTTCTTCGATTTCGTCGATGGAAATTTCTTTTCCTCGTTTGGTGGATTTATACAGGTCGATGGCGGTTCGTTCGCAGACCAGGGCCAGGAAGTTTTTGGCGCGGGTGCTGTCGGGGTCGGAGATGGCGTCCATGTGGTTCAGGAGTTTCAGGAAGGCGTTGTGGACGGCGTCTTCGGCGAGGTGGTCGTCTTTTAGGATGCTGTTGGCTATGTAAAACATGAGGTTGCGGTATTTTCGGTAGACGGTTTCGAAAAGGGTGCGTTCCGCCGGGTCGTCGAGCATGGTCAGATAGATTAGCATAGTTTCACTCCTCTATATAAGAACGGCGGAGGGTACGGTTTTGTTACATGATTCGCATATTTTTTTCGCCGGGGCTGACATGCGGCTTTGCTCCTTTCTCGGATTGCTGCGCCCTGCTTCTAGCCGCGCTTCGTTTCGCGCAAAACGGGCGCCGCTTTATCGCCTTGTCGGCATGGATGTTTCTGGCCACGCTTCGGGCCGTGCTTCGGCCCGCGCGAAGCGGACGCCGCCTAATCGCCTTGTCAACATGGGTATTTCTGGCCCCACTCCGGGCCGTGCTTCGGCCCGCGTGAAACAGATGTCGCCTAATCGCCCGGTCGGTATGGATATTTCTGGCCCCACTCCGGGCCCTGCTTCGGCCCGCGCGAAGCGGGCGCTGTTTTATCGCCTTGTTGGCATGGATGTTTCTGTCCCCGTTTCGGGCTGTGCGAAATCTGTCCGCTGGTGTTTGGCGCCCTGCCCGGAAGTTCCATAACAAAAAGAGTGCCGCTCGAAAGCGGCACCCGTAAAAATTTTTCTTAGTTGGTAATGGTCAGTTCGGTTTCTTTGTCGAATACGTGGATCTTCTCCGGGTCAAGAGCAAAGCGAACGGTGTCGCCGGTTCTTGCGGTGGTACGCGGATCAACACGAGCGGTCATGTTGCTTCCTTCTACATCGAAATACAGGAATACTTCTGCACCGAGCAGCTCGTATACACGGATGGTAGCATCCAGAACGGTATCCGGATTCTTTGCAAGGAATGCTTCGTCATCATGTACGTCTTCCGGACGAATACCCATAACAACGGTCTTTCCTGCATAACCGCCGTCGATCACTTTCTGAGCTTTGGCAGCCGGCAGTTTGATGGCGTGAGGTCCTACCTGAAGGATTACGTCTTTGCCTTTTACGTTTACTTTTGCATCCAGGAAGTTCATCTGCGGGGAGCCGATGAATCCAGCTACGAACAGATTGCCCGGATTATTGTACAGGTTCTGCGGAGAGTCTACCTGCTGAACAACACCGTCTTTCATAACAACGATTCTGGTACCAAGCGTCATAGCCTCGGTCTGGTCATGTGTTACGTAGATGATGGTAGCGCCCAGTCTCTGGTGCAGCTTGGAAATCTCAATACGCATCTGAACACGAAGTTTTGCATCCAGGTTTGACAGCGGCTCGTCCATAAGGAATACCTTCGGATCACGAACGATAGCACGTCCCATAGCAACACGCTGTCTCTGACCACCGGAAAGAGCCTTCGGTTTACGGTCAAGCAGTTTCTCCAGGTCAAGGATCTTCGCTGCTTCACGAACCATTTTATCAATCTGATCTTTCGGAACTTTTCTCAGTTTCAGACCGAAAGCCATGTTATCATATACGGTCATATGCGGGTACAGAGCGTAGTTCTGGAATACCATCGCGATATCTCTGTCCTTCGGCTCTACGTCGTTTACGACTCTGTCGCCGATTTTTAATGTACCGCCGCTGATCTCTTCCAGACCGGCGATCATACGAAGGGTGGTGGATTTACCACATCCGGACGGACCTACGAAGATGATAAACTCTTTATCTTCGATTTCCAGATTGAAGTCTTTTACGGCTTCGAATCCGTTCGGGTAAGTTTTATTAATATGCTGTAAAGATAAACTTGCCATTTTGAATTCCTCCTAAGAAAAATGCGTTTGTTTTTGAACTGCTATCAGTATACTAAACCATCCCTTTTTTGACCATGCCACAAATACACAAAGTTTTTCACCCCTCCTTGTAAAATATGCTCACGGCTTTTGCATTTTGAAACCCCTTTGGTCACTTTGACGAAAATGCGTTGTTTTTCATGGACAAGTTGACGAAGCCTTGTATTTTTGTCTCGAATTGTGTATACTGTATAAGAAAAAGGTCTTTTTTGAGTGTCCGTGTCAGAAAGACATTTGACCGATATAGGATAACGAGGTCTGATCTACCCCCGCGGCATGCCTGCACAACTGTTTGGTGATACGCCCGGCTCGGCTCATGCGGAACGCATGCTACCCACATAGCCGCTTGGCCGCTTCCCTCTGCGCCCGGCTCG
>JAUNPS010000082.1 GCA_030536575.1 Eubacteriales bacterium
GTGTTTTCAAGGAGTTGCGGCATTTGTTTGTTTCTCAAAGTGTCAAAGACGAGATCGTACCATGAAATCAAAACCAAAGCAAATACATTTTCAATCCCACTCTTCGAAAAAGGCACGGCCCCACCAGCCATGCCTTTCCCCTTACCTCACCTGCGAAAACTGCGCCATATACAACTGATAATACTCCCCCTTCTTTTTCATCAGCTCCTCATGGCTCCCCATCTCCACAATTCCCCCATCATCAATCACAAAAATCCGATCCGCCCTCCGAATCGTCGAAAGCCTGTGCGCCACAATAAACGACGTCCTCCCCCTCAGCAGCGTCTCAATCCCCTCCTGCACCAAAAGCTCCGTCCTCGTATCAATACTCGACGTCGCCTCATCCAGAATCAAAATCGCCGGCTTCGAAACCAACGTCCGCGCAAACGCCAGAAGCTGTTTCTGCCCCACCGACAGCCCCGCTCCCCGCTCCTTCAACACCGTGTCATACCCCTGCTCCATCTCCATAATAAACTCATGGGCATGCACCGCCTTCGCGGCCTCCTCGATCTCCTCATCCGTCGCATCCAGCTTCCCATACCGGATATTTTCCCGCACTGTCCCGGAAAACAGGAAATTCTCCTGGGTCATGATCCCAAGCTGGCTGCGCAGGCTCTCAAGCGTCACCTCCCGCACATCCTTCCCGTCAATGCAGACCTTGCCGCCATTCACCTCAAAGAAGCGCGCGATCAGATTAATAATCGTCGTCTTCCCGGCTCCCGTCGGCCCTACCAGCGCAATGCTCTCTCCCGGCTTCACCTCAAAACTCACATCCTCCAGCACCGGAATCCCATCCTCATAGGAGAAATCCACATGGGAAAACGCCACCTCGCCCTTGATCGGCGGAAGCGCCGCCGCATCCTCCCTGCTCACAATATCCGCCGGCGTATCGATGATTTCAAAAATCCGCTCCGCACCGGCCAGATTCGTCACAAGCTGGTTATAAAAATTACTCAGGTTCAGCACCGGCCGCCAGAACATCGAAATATACGACCCAAACGCGATCAAAATCCCGATGCTGGAACGCCCGTCCAAAATCCGGTTCACCCCAATGTAATACAGCAGCAGCGTACTTAAGCCCCAGCAGAAATCCACAATCGGCCCAAACCCATCCGCAAACCGGCACGCGCTGACAAACGCATCCCGATGCTCCTTCAAAAGCACCGCAAACGTCCGCTGGGTCTGCTTCTCCGCGCAGAAACTCTGCACCACCCGCATACCCGACAAATCCTCATGCACAAACGCATTCACATTCGAGCCCTTTTTCCGAAAAATCTGCCAGCGGGTATGGGCCTTGCTCTGCACGATCCACACGGCAACCACCATCAGCGGGATGCTGGACAGCGCCGCCAGCGCCAGCCGCCAGTCCTTCACCACCATAATACAGACAACGGCCACAATCGTCAGGAATTCCGGGATCAATGTGGTCACACAGTTCGTCAGAACCTCTTTCAGCGAATTCACATCCCCAATCACCCGCGCCAGAATCTTCCCGGTAGGGCGGCTGTTAAAAAACGTAAATCCCAGCGTCTGAATATGCGTATACAATTCCTGCCGGACTGTCAGCAGCACCTGGTTCGAGATCTTCGCCATCATGTACATTCTGGCCTTCACCATCAGGATCAGACAAACATTCAGGCAAGTGGCCAGAATCCCCAGCTTAATCAGGGAATCCACATCCCCGTTTGGAATATACACGTCAATCGCCCGCTCGATCAGCAGCGGATTGATCAAAATAATCGCAATGCATGCCCCCATCATCAGCAGCACCGCCGCAATCTGCTTTTTATAGCCCAGCAGATAACGCAGAAGGCGCGCAAGCGTCACTCTCTGCTCTACCTGCCGCAGCTGCTCGTCTTCCCGGACTGCGTTTACTGACATAAGCGTTCCCTCCCTTCTTCTTCCCCATACTGGGACAGGTAAGTTTCGTAATAATATCCCTTTTTCTCCATCAGTTCCCGGTGCGTCCCGCGCTCCCGAATCCGTCCATCTTCCAGGACAAGGATCTCGTCCGCCGCACACACCGCTGAAATCCGGTGCGCAATAATCATCCGGGTCTGCTCCTTCTGACGCGCCAAAATCCCCTGGATTTCCCGCTCCGTCTCCATATCCAGCGCCGACGTGGAATCATCCAGCACCAGCAGATGCGCTTTCCGCACAAAAGCCCGTGCCATACTGATCCGCTGCTTCTGGCCGCCGGACAGGCCGATGCCGCGCTCGCCGATCAGCGTATCCAGCCCGCTACGGAATTCCCGGACGAACTCTGTGGCGCATGCCTCGTCCAGTGCAGCCCAGATTTCCTCGTCAGAAGGCTGCTCCTTACATCCCATGCTGACATTCGCCCGCACCGTATCGGAAAACAGGAAGACGTCCTGAAGCACCGGCGCCGTAAACCGCCGCAGCTCCTCTAAGGACAGTTTCCGGATATCCGTCCCGCCAATGCGGATTTCGCCCTCCGTCACATCGAACAGCCGCATCAGAAGCTGGACAATGGACGTCTTCCCGGAACCGGTAGCTCCCATAATTCCCAGAGTTTTCCCCGGTTCCAATGTGAACGAAACGTTGGAAAGGATCGTCTTATCCTCCACCTTCCAGGTCACATGGTCAAATTCGATCACGGCCTTTTCGGGCTGCCGGATGGGCTGCGGATTCTCCGGCTCCGTGATCGTAGGCTTCTGCGCATAGATCCTCTGGATTTTCCGGTTCGATGCCACGCCGGAAGCCAGGTCGTTTAACAGCCAGCCCAGCATTTCCATAGGCCACACGATATTCGTGCAGTATTCCGAAAACGCGCCCAGGGTTCCAAGGGTAATCTCCCCGTCGATAACCAGAAATCCCCCGTAAATCACCGCCAGAATCGGAAGCAGGCGGCTGATGAGCTGGAACAGAGGCTGATAGCGCACCAGGACTTTCGACTGGCGCATGTTCAGTTCGTAATATCGCTGGTTGTGCGATAAAAATTTCTTGATTTCAAAGGGTTCTCTGGCAAACGCCTTTACCGTATGGACGCCTGCCAGGTTTTCCTGGGCCACAGTATTCAGCGCCGCATTTTCTTCGCTGATCTCGTCGTAGACTTTTCCCAGCCTGTTCTCCAGCAGGATCGCCATACACGCTACCAGCGGCATCACGACCACCGGAATAATGAACAGCCGTTTATTCAGACGATACATGCAGAACAGGATAATCGTCGTATGGATCGTCACTTCCATGACCAGCATCCCCACGTATCCGGTGGCATTCCAGACCTTATCCACATCATCTTTCACACGGGACATCAGCTCTCCGGTGTTCGTCCGGTCGAAGTAATCCACGGACAGGCTCTGAATGTGGGTGAACAGCGTCTGGCGGATTCCGTTCCCGATCTTCGAAGAGGTGAAGTCAAACAAAAATTCTTTCAGATAGCCGAAAATGGCTCTTCCTGCGCCGATGATAAAGATCAGCAGCAATAGTTTCGGTAAAAGGTCTACCTGCCGTTTTCCCAGTACGTCGTCGATCAGGCTGGCTGTCACCTGAGGCGAAAGCATATCCAGGCTGACCTGGATTACCATGCAGACCAATGCGATGGCGTACATGTACCAGTATTTCCGTATGTAAGCGGAAACCTTTCTCATAGTTCCAATCCCTCCTTGTTGTCATCTGCGAAGCGCATCCGCCCCGCTTCGGTTTGTGCGAAACGTGTGCCGCGGCACACAGCGCCGTTATTCGCGCAAAAAAACTGCTCCGCCACGGCACACATCCGGCAGAGCAGTCTTCGGAAAGGTCACAGGTATTCTCCAAAAAACCGCAAAGGGTATAAAAAGGCCGTGGCAGAATTTACCACGGCCTGAACATACAGTCTGAACAATGCGAAACTAAAGCTCCGCACAGATCACCGAGGTAATTCTCTGGATTCGACTCTCAACATTGACATAAAATCGATCTTCTTTTATCCTTCTGCTAAAATTCAACATCCTGCCTTACCTCACTTTCTTTTTCATATTTGGTTCGCATCCTGCGAACCCTTTTCGCTCATGGCTGCTGATCTTCGGCATCCCGCCTCAGCCATAAAGACAGTATAGTATGCTTTTCCGGAAAATGCAAGCACAATTTTCCATTTTTTACATCTATTTTTCCACGTTTTCCACGCCATTTTGCTCGCATAAGTCCCTCACACAGCACTTTTCACAAAACGGCTTCGTCCGCGCCGTGCAGACCTCCCGCCCGTGAAACACCAGCCGATGGCAGAAATCGCTCCCCTCTTCCCCCGGAATCAGCTTCCAGAGCGCCATCTCCACCTTCTTGGGCTCCTTCACATTCTCCACCAGCCCCATCCGGTTCACCAGCCGGATGCAGTGCGTATCCGTCACAATCGCCGGCTTTCCAAACACATCCCCCATGATCAGGTTCGCACTCTTGCGCCCCACGCCCGGCAGCTTCAAAAGCGCATCGAAATCCTCCGGCACCTTCCCGCCGTACTGATCCCGCAGGATCTTCATACACGCACTGATATCCCGCGCCTTGCTCGCACCCAGCCCGCACGGCCGCACAATCTCCTCGATCTCGCCCACTTCCGCTCCCGCCAGCGCATCCACATCCGGAAACTTCGCATAGAGCTTCTCCACCACCACATTCACCCGCGCATCCGTGCATTGGGCCGCCAGCCGCACGCTCACCAGCAGCTTCCACGCCTCGTCATAATCCAGCGTACAGCCCACCTCCGGATATTCCTCCTTCAGCCGCCCGATAATCTTCAGCGCCCGTTCCTCTTTCGTCATCGCAATCTCTCCTCATAAAATTCTTCCGCCCGCAGACTCCGCCAGCTCCAGCCCGCACGAACTCTCATCCGGCGCAGCCAGACCAACCGGCCCGCGCCCGTTACCGCTTCTCCAGCTTCCGAAACAGCCTCGCCAGCACCAGCACCGCCGTCACCGCCAGCACCACTTCCGCCACAAACTGCGCATAAGCCAGCCCATACAGCGGGAACAGCGCATTTAAAATATACAGCGCCGGAATCTCCAGCACCACCTTGCGCATAATCGCAAACAGCAGCGCTTCCTTCCCCATCCCCACAGCCTGGAACACACCCACAGCCAGGAAATCCATGCACAAAAACGGAAGCCCCAGGCAGAATCCCCGCAAAAACCGGGTTCCATAAGCAATGATCGTCTCATTCTTCATAAACAGCCCGATCAGCGACCCTGCGCCCAGGTAATACCCTACCGCAACCACCGTAATGAAACTCAGCATCGCCTTCGCGGCAAACCAGATCGTCTCCTTCATCCGCTTATAATTCCCGCTGGCATAATTATAGCTGACCAGCGGCATAATCCCCTGAGAAACCCCCATCGTAATATTCATCGGCACCATATTGATCTTCTGGGAAATCCCCATGGCCGCCACCGCGTCCGCGCCAAAGCCGGAAGTAAAATTATTCAGGATCGTCATCCCCGTCACATTTAACAGATTCTGGATCGAAGCCGGAATCCCGACCGTACACACGCCCCGCACAATGTCTTTGCGCAGGCCGAATTTCCGCGGATCGATGCAGACATACGTCTTTCCCCTCTTCACATACAGCAGCACCAGGAAATACAGGCACGCCACGCAGTTCGACAAAAACGTCGCAAGCCCGGCTCCCTCGGCCCCCAGATTCAGCCCCCAGGGCAGAATAAACAGGGGATCCAGCACCATATTCAGCAGACACCCGCTCATCGTCCCAATGCTGGCATGCAGCGCGGAACCCTCCGCACGCACCAGATAAGCCATCACCACATTCAGGATCGCCGGAGCCGCCCCCAGGTTCACCGTCCATTTCATATAAGCGGAAGTGGCCGCCACCGTCCCCGCATCCGCTCCCAGCAGGTTTAACAGCGGAGCCTTCCCGATCGTACAGAGCATGGAAAAAATCACGCCGCAGATCAGCGCGCAGTAAAACCCAAACGCCGAGCTCCTGGCCACCGTATCATAATCCTTCGTCCCCAGCGCCCGGCTCATCATGCTGGAGCTGCCGACCCCAAACAGGTTATTGACCGCATTAAACGCCAGAAGCACCGGAGCCGCCAGCGTCACAGCCGCATTCTGAATGGGATCGTTAATCATCCCTACGAAATACGTATCCGCCAGGTTATAGATCACCATAACCAGCGAGCTGAGCACCGTAGGAATCGCCAGATTCGCCACAGCCTTCGGGATCGGGGTGCTCTCAAACAGGGCTGTTTTCTTCGTATCCTCCATCTTTTTTCCTCCTCCGTTAAGCCGCCTGCGCCTGTTCTTTCCGCTTCAGGAGCGCAAAGCAGACGATAAAAAACACAATTCCATACACCGTCGTAATCGGAGTCGCCAGACCGACCATGGTCAGCGACGCGCCCGGCAGCCTGGACATCAAAATCGACACCGGAATTCGGATGAAAAACGCCGACGTGATCCCCTGCAGCATAACCGGAAGGCTCTTCCCGCATCCGTTAAAGTAGCCGATACTGCTGAACAGGATGCAGGTCAGGATACAGTCCGCTGAAAATCCCCGCAGATAAGCCGCACTCTGGGCAATGACCTCCGCGTCACTGGTAAACAGCGACGACAGCCAGCCGCCCCCGAAAAACCCGGCGCAGAAAATGGCGATCCCAACCGTACATCCGGTCACCATTGCCGTCCGGTAGCCCTTCCAGGCCCGGTCCTTCTTCCCTGCCCCGATATTCTGCGCCACAAACGCCGAAACCGTCTGCATCACCGAAGACGGCACCAGCATGATAAACGAAACGATCTTCTGGGCCACACCGTACCCGGCGGAGGGCATCAGCCCCATATTGTTGACAATCGAATTCACCACCAGGAACGAAATCTGCACCGTCGCCTCCTGCAATGCAATCGGCACGCCCACGTTCAGAATCCGTTTCAGCTCCCATCCGTTTATCCGGCACTGTTTTTTCGAAAACGAAATCGGAAGCTTCTGCTTCTTCAGCACCCCGACCGATGCGATCACCGACACAAGCTGCGCCAGAACCGTCGCCAGCGCCGCCCCCGCCGCGTCCATATGGAGCACCGCCACGAACAGCAGATCCCCGATGATATTGACCACGCAGGCAATTCCCACGAACAGGAACGGCAGGTTCGCATTTCCCACGCCCCGCAGGACGCCGCTGATCACATTGTAAGCAATGATAATCAAAATCCCTCCGGAACAAATCCGAAGATAAGTCACCGCCTTATCCACGGAAGCCTCCGGAACCTGCAAAATCCCCACGATATTGGTCGCCAGAAGCTCTAGCAACACCGTCGCGGCAATTCCGATCACCGCAAACAGCACGATCGTCGTCCCGACCGCATCCCCGGCCTTCTCCGGCTTCCCCTCTCCGATATGCTGTCCAATGATGACCGTCGACCCCATCGCCAGACTCGTGATCACAAACGTCACCATCTGCATGAACGTGCTTCCCGTCCCGACTGCCGAGATACTCGTAGCGTCGCCAAACTGGCCCACCACCATCAGATCCACGGCTCCATAGGCCGCCTGCAGCACCAGCGCCCCCAAAACCGGCAGCGCAAACCGAATCAGCGAGCCGAAAATCGGCCCCTCCGTAAATGAATTCTCCTGTTTCATGTCTTGTTTCCTTTCTTTTCTACCTGGTCGATCTTTTCCATCAGATCGGAAATCATGCAGCCCACCGTCTCATAATGGATGAAATCCGTAACCCGCTGATCCACCAGAAACTGCGCCTGGGCCGCGAAATCCTCGTCCGCATCCCAGAAAATCATCTGCAATTCCACGCCCGGCAGCGCCTGGAACTGAAAGGCCGCATCTCCCTTTTGGAGCGGTTTCCCGCCAAGCCGGATACAGCGTTTCGCCAGCTCCTCTGCTTTTCCCGTCCATTGTTTCGCAAAAGGCGCAAGCAGCGGGTCCGGCGCTTTTGGATTCCGGCTCACAACGCCGTCGATGGAACTGCTGGCCACCCAGACCCCCGCATGCGCCGGATGGTCTTTTGTATATTGCAATACATGATAAACCGCCATCGATTCATTAAAATAAAGTTCTTCTGTCCAGGTGTCTCCTGCCTTCTTTTCCAGCCAGCCGTCCTTCAAACGCAGCCGGTAGGTTTCTCCAAAGTAGGGAACCCACAGACACGTTTCGTCTGCCTCAAGGTTTAAGATTCCGGCGATCCGTTTCGGGTCATATCCCGCAAACGCGCTCCGCCACTGTGCGGACACCGCCTCACATTCTTCAAACAGCACGCCCCTGCTCTGGAACGCATGATAATTAACGCTCATCTTCCCGCTCCTTTTCCGCCAGCTTCCAGCCGCAGTCCCCATGATAGATCATCTGATGGGTCATCCCGCCGTCGATACAGATATTTTCACCGGTCAGAAAGCCCGCTTTCTCCGAGCATAAAAACAGCACCATATTGGCAATGTCCAGCGGATTTCCCACCCGGCCCGCCGGATGCTGCGCGGCGTCCGGCCCCGTGTAAACCGTATAGCGGGTATCGATCCACCCCGGCGAGATGGAATTCACCCGGACTTTCCCGGCCAGGCTTGCCGCCAGCGCATGGGTCAGCGCCGCGATCCCGCCCTTGGCCGCCGTATAGCTCTCGGTAAAAGGCTGGCTCATCCGGTCCCGGCTGGAAGAAATATTCACAATGCTCGCCCCCGGCGCGAAATACGGCCGGAACAGCTTACTCAGATAAAAGGGCGCGGTCACGCCCACCCGAAGCGCATAATCAAACTCTTCATACGTACAGATATCGATTCCCCGCATAAGCGGGATCGCATTGTTAATCAGATAATCCACATGGCCGTAGTCCGAAATGACTTTCCGGGCAAAGGCTTCCAAAACCTCCTCTTTCGCAAGATCACCCACGAAATACGGATTTTCCTTCAAGTCGATGATGCAGACGGTCACTCCGATTTTTTCGAATTCTTCGCAGATGCATTTCCCAATCCCGCCTGCTCCGCCCGTGACCACCGCTACTTTCTGCTCACTCATGTTCCATCTCCTTTGGAAAGCGGACATTCGTATTCCGCTTTGCTGCATACTCACGAACGCGAATCGCTGCGCGCGTTCAAAATTACATACGTTGTATATTCATGGCTGAAATGATACCCCAACTTTTCCGCCAGCGCCACCGACCAGAGGTTCTGCGCGTCCCAGCTCGGATACAGGTTCCGCTCCAGGCATTCCAGAATCAGTTTCGCGCCGCAGCTATAGGCCAGCCCTTTTCTCCGGTATTCCTCTTTCGTATCGATCTCAATCTCGATTCCGCCCAAATATCTGGAATAGGAGGATGCCCCCGACACCAGTTCGTCCCCTTTCAGCACCACAGCGCCAAGGCCGCCCTCCCGGTAGGTTTCATAATCCGGAAACAGGCCGGTCAGATCCGCGCTCCATTGTTCCTGCCGACAGCGTTCAAACAGCTCCTCATCGATCATGCGCAGGGTGTATCCTTCGGGCAATGCGTTCACGGCCTTCCAAAGCTTTTCCCGGTCAAACACATCCGGTTCTTTTTTCAACGCATACCGCACGGTCTTCTTCGCGCGTTCCCCATAACATGCCTCGATCAGCTTTCCCCACGCTTCGCTTTGCGGAACCAGCAGGACAAATTCTTTGTGCGCCCCAAGGGAATCACAGCGCACCAGCTCCTCGTTCGGCTCCCCGGCCAGGAAACAGAAATCCCCCAGCACCGCCAGGGCCGCCGTGGGCGCTTCCGCCGAATCCGCATAGACCGCTCCCATCACCTTCTGCAGGCACGACCAGATCAGCGTTTCCTCCCAGCCCTCAAAAAAATGGCTAACTTTTTCCGTCTCTTCGATTTTCGTCCGCATATGTGACTTCTCCTTTCCTCTCCGGGCCTGGCCCATACCACATTATTTCCATTATACGGCGCTTTCCCCATTTTGTCAAAAATCCGGCGAACCCCTTTGAAAAAACGGGAATTTGTGCTATACTTTTTCATAAATCAAAACTTTTTCCGTACAATTTCACAAAAAAGGAGGATACCCCATGGGCATCGTTGTATTTGGAGCCGTATTCGTGGATATCAAAGGCTACCCCCTGGACGTCTACATCCCCAGGGGCCGGAACGTAGGCCGTGTCGAACAGGTACACGGCGGCGTCAGCCGGAACGTAGCCGAAGACATTGCAAACGTGGAACTGCGCCCCACCTTCGTCAGCCTGGTAGACGACACCGGCTCCGGCGAAGACGTGATCCGCAAACTGAAAAACCACAAAGTCAACACCCGCTACATCCGGAAAGTCCCCGACGGCATGGGAACCTGGCTGGCCGTCTTTGACAACGACGGCGACGTGTGCGCGGCTGTCTCCAAACGCCCGAACCTGCTGCCGATCCTGGACATTCTGGAAGAATCCGGCGACGAAATCTTTCAAAGCGCGGACAGCATCGTCTTGGAAATCGACATCGAAAAAGAAATCGCGAAAAAAATCTTCCAGCTCGCCGAAAAATACGAAAAACCCGTCTACGCCGTCGTCTCAAATATGAGCATCGCCGTCGAACGCCGGGACTTTTTAAAACGCGTGGAATGCTTTGTATGCAATGAGCAGGAAGCCGGGATTCTCTTCACGGAAGACTATTCCGAAAAGACCCCGGAAGAAATGACCGCGCTTCTGGCCCAGAAGATCGCCCAGGCGCAGATTCCGCGTATGGTCGTGACCCTGGGCGGCGCAGGCTCGGTTTTCGCCGACCGGAACGGCGAAAAAGGCTTCTGCCCGGCCCGGAAAGTAGACGTCAAGGATACCACAGGCGCAGGAGACGCCTTTTTCTCCGGCGTTGCCATCGGCCTGACTTACGGGAAGACCCTGCGGGAATCCTGTGAAATCGGCACCCGGCTTGCCGCCTCGGTCATTTGTACCTCGGAAAATGTGTGTCCGCGCTTCCTGCCGGAGGAATTCGGGCTGGACGTGGAAATCGAAGCATAACAATAGGGGCTGTTGCACTGTGGTTTAGAGAATTCCCGATGTAGCAGCCCTTTTTGATGG
>JAUNPS010000083.1 GCA_030536575.1 Eubacteriales bacterium
GGATTTTTAATCATTAAAGTCTTTAGGATTGATGCAAAAGTGTAAAAGTCAGGTTTTCATTACTACATTATCATAACATATTCCTATTACTTTGAAAAGCCTTTTTCTGCTTTCCATTTCTAAAAAATATGTTATAATAACGAGAAAGGAGGATTCTATGCAGGCATTTCAGATTTTGGACGTGAAAGGCTTTATGGGAAAGCTGCTTCTTAGCAGCACCTTTGACTCGTTCCTGCTGTCCGAGGCGACGATCACGACCTTTAACGTCTTTTCCATTGACGGACATTTCCACAACGACTATTTTTCCGATCTCGATTCGGAGCATCCCAAGCAGTCTCTCTCCCGCTGGGAACAGGTTCGCCCCTTCTGTTTTTCCCTGATCAAAGGAAAATATACGCCTCTGAGCCTGAAAATCGTCTTTCAGCTTTCCGAAAAAAACGTAGAACGGCTTTTGCAGCAAAGCGGGATTTCCCTGACTCCGGAGGACATCGAAGGGCTGTACCTGAATATCCGCTACGACGGCACGTCTCTTTCCTGTGTCACCGGAACCTCGCTGAAGCTTTTTACCCTAGATAAAACCCTGGAATATACCTGGGATCACATGGTTGCTTCTTTCCTGAAACAGAAGGAAATTCCCTGTGAAACCCTTTAGTTTATACTTTCTTTAGAAAGTTTAGAAATTTTTGTTAGCACTCACCTCGTTTGAGTGCTAATTTTTTCTTGACTTTTCGGAAAATGCGTACTAAACTATGGAGTAGAAAAAAGCTTACACAAAGGAGTGTTTCGAATGAGTAAAAAAGGAAGTCTTTCCATAGACAGCGAAAATTTATTTCCGATCATTAAAAAATGGCTTTATTCCGACCACGACATCTTTGTCCGTGAAATGATCTCGAATGGCTGCGACGCCATCACCAAGCTGAAGAAGCTGGAAGTGATGGGCGAGTACACCTTCCCCGAAAAGTACAAAGCCAAAATCGACGTCATCGTAAACCCGGAAGACAAGACCCTGAAATTCATCGACACCGGACTTGGCATGACCGAAGACGAGGTTGTCGAATACATTACCCAGATCGCTTTCTCCGGCGCTACCGACTTTCTGAATAAATATAAAGACAAGACCAATAACGATGAGATCATCGGCCATTTCGGTCTGGGCTTCTATTCCGCTTTTATGGTTGCGGATGAGGTGCATATTGATACCCTCTCCTACCAGGACGGCGCTGTGCCGGTGCATTGGGAGTGCGACGGCGGCTCCGAATACACCATCGGCGAAGGAAATAAAACCACCGTCGGTACGGAAATCACGCTCTTCCTGAACGAAGACAGCCTGGAGTTCGCCAACGAATACCGCGCACGGGAAGTCATTGAAAAATACTGCTCCTTCATGCCGGTAGAGATCTTCCTCTCCGCCGCGAACAAAGAGCAGGAATACGAAACCATCGACGAAAGCGAACTGACCGAAGACGACGTTGTTGTCGAGCACATTCATGAGGAAGCCAAGACCGAAGAGAAAGAAAACGAAAATGGCGAAAAGGAAATCGTCGAAGTTTCCCCGGCCAGAGACCGCGTAAAGATCAACAAGCGCCCCGTTTCCTTAAGCGATACCCATCCGCTGTGGACGAAACATCCGAACGAATGCACCGAAGAAGAGTACAAGGAATTTTACCGCAAGGTCTTCCTGGACTACCGGGAGCCGCTGTTCTGGATTCACCTGAACATGGACTATCCTTTCAACTTAAAGGGTATCCTGTATTTCCCGAAGATCAACACCGAGTACGATTCCATTGAAGGAACCATTAAGCTGTATAATAACCAGGTCTTCATTGCCGACAACATCAAAGAAGTCATTCCGGAATACCTGATGCTCTTAAAAGGCGTCATCGACTGCCCGGATCTGCCGCTGAACGTTTCCAGAAGCGCCCTGCAGAACGACGGCTTCGTAAAGAAAGTTTCCGACTACATCACAAAGAAAGTCGCGGACAAACTCACCGGCATGTGCAAGACCGACCGGGAAAACTACGAGAAATACTGGGACGATATCAGCCCGTTCATCAAATACGGCTGCATCAAAGACAGCAAATTCTCCGAAAAAGTCCTGGATTACACCTTAGTAAAGGATCTGGACGGCAAGTATTTCACGCTTCCGGACTTCATTGAGGCGAATAAACCGGCGGAAAAAAGCACGGAAGAGACGGCCGAAGAAACCGTTGAAGTGGTAGACGAAGAAAAGGCGGAAGAAAGCGAAGAAAAGGAAAAACCGAAGACCACCCTCTTCTACGTGACCGATGAAATCCAGCAGAGCCAGTACATCAATCTGTTCCGCTCCGAGGGCAAAAACGCCGTGATCCTGAAGCACAACATTGACTCCGCTTTCATCACCCACGTAGAGCGTGAAAAAGAAGGCGTACAGTTCCAGCGTATCGACGCGGATGTGACCGACGACTTTAAAGAGGAAGTTTCCGAAGACGCACTGAAAGAAGAGACCACCACCCTCACTGACCTGTTCCGCAAGGTTCTTGGCAAAGACAAACTGGAAGTCAAAGTGGAAAAACTGAAAAATGAATCCATCTCTTCCATGGTAACCCTTTCTGAGGAAAGCCGCAGAATGCAGGATATGATGAAGATGTACGGCATGGCCGGTATGGACCCGTCGATGTTCGGCACCACGGAAACCCTGGTTCTGAACGCGAACAACAAGCTGGTTCAGTACATTTTTGAGAATAAAGATTCCGAGCATGTTCCGATGATGTGCGAACAGCTCTACGATCTGGCGATGCTGGCTCACCGGCCGCTGGACCCGGAAGCCATGACAAAATTTGTCAACCGCAGCAATGAGATTATGATGCTTCTGGCAAAATAACTTGTTTACTTCCCGGACTTTTTCAGCTATACTAATATCGTTATCATTTTTGTTGAAGGACGGTATTATGAACAGCTTAAAAAGATCCGGGATTTCCGGTTTTACACTCAAAATCATTGCCATTATCTCTATGCTGATCGACCACTTCGGTTCCGCCGTAGTGGAAAAGGGGATTCTGAAACTTCCGATGGTCGCCCAAAATCCGGAGCTCTATGCGTTCTGGAACCAGACGGATCGGATTCTGCGTGCGATCGGCCGGCTGGCGTTTCCGATTTTCTGTTTTCTGCTTGTGGAGGGATTTATTTATACCAGAGATGTGAAAAAATATGCAGGACGGCTGTTTTTGTTTGCCCTGCTTTCGGAGCTTCCCTTTGACCTTGCCCTGAAAAACGGCCTTTTCGTTCCCGGAACCCAGAACGTCTATTTTACGCTGCTGATCGGCCTTCTGGTCATGGTCGGCGCAGCCTGGTGTGAACAGCATGGAAAACCCTATCTGGCGATTCCGGTCATTCTTGCGGGAATGCTCGCCGCTTATCTTTTAAAGACGGACTACAGTTATAAAGGCATCCTGCTGATCGCTGTGCTGTTTGTTTTTCGTTTTGAACGGTTTCTGCAATGTATCGGCGGCGCGATCGCGATCTCCTGGGAACTGACCGGTCCCTTGGCGTTTATCCCGATCTGGTTCTATAATGGAAAGCGCGGAAAATATTCGCTGAAATATTTCTTTTATGCTTTTTATCCGGTGCATCTGCTGATCCTGGCTGGCATCCGGTATCTGCTTTTGGCCATATGGGGATAAGGGAGGACACAGTTATCCTCCCTCTTTTTATGCGAACCGCGGCAGGCAGCCGTCGTGTTTTCTCCCGTTTAAGCTTCGACGATCAGATAACGGCCGTTCGGCAGCGCAAAAACTTCCGAAGCGTCTTTCAGCTCATCATCCGACAGGCCGGTTGCGTCCATTCCGCTCTCTTCGAAATACGCCCGGACTTCTTTTAAGGATTTTACTTCAACCGCCATCATTTCTTCCAGAAATTCCTCCACTTCTTCCGGTGTTTCCGCAACCCGTTCATCCAGAAGCTGAAGCTGGTTCTTTAAAAATACCTGGATACTTTCTTTACTATACATGATTTTCCTGCCTTTTTATCATTGTTTTCAGAACTTTCAGCACGCCGTCTTCGGCATTTGAAGCCGTGATGTGTTTGGCTGCTGCTTTGACTTCCGGCCTCGCATTTGCAACAGCATAGCTTTCAGCCGCCCGTTCCAGCATGCCAAGGTCGTTTAAATTATCCCCGAAAGCGGCCGTCTCTTCCGGAGCAATGCGAAGAAGCTCCTGAATCGTGGCCAGGGCTTTCCCCTTGTCTGCGCGGTAATCCACGAAATCCAGCCAGGGGTCTCCCGCTACCATCACATGGAAACGGTCTTTCCATTCTTCGATGATCGGCTCGGCGATCTTCCGGATCCCCGCCGGGTAATAGAGCGCCGCTTTTACCATCTGGTCCTCCACCTTCAGAAGATCCGGACAGAGTTCCACATGGTTGTGATAACCGTTGATCAGAAGATCCAGAAGCTTAGGCTCTTCCTGTTCCAGATATACGGTATCTTTGGAAGAGAGTAAAAGCTGGCAGTCTTCGCGGCGGCGCATAGCCAGCACCCAGTCTTCCACATCTTTTCGGTTCAGCGTCGCGGAAAAGGTCTCATAGCCTTTGCAGACGACGTTCGAACCATTGTCTGCAATGAAGATCATTTCCTCTTTTACAGGCGCGAACAGCCTTGCCATACTCCCGTAGGAACGTCCGCTGGCGGCGGCGAACAGCGTTCCCTGCTCTTTCAGCGCCCGGATAGCCGTATACATTTCCGGATTCAGCTTGTCGCTGCCTTCTTTTAACAAGGTGCCGTCGATATCGGATGCAATCAGTTTAATCATATTTGCCTCCCAAAATTTCGCGCAATGTCTTTTCTACATAAGAAGTCTCGAAACGGCATTTGCTTCGGATATCGGCCGGTGCTTTTTCCATCGCAAAGCTATAGGACACTTCGCCCAGCATTTCGAGATCGTTATAATTATCCCCTATGGCCAGCGCTTCGTCCGGTGAAATCCCCAGCTTTTTCATCAGGCTTCTGATCGCCGTCCCTTTGTGGACGCCTTTTGGCATAAAATCTAGCCAGGCGTTTCCGGAGGTTACGACGGTCATGCGATCGGCGAAGCGCGCTTTCCAGTAGTCTTCGGAACGGCTGACTCCTGCTTTTTCGTATACGGAAATTTTCAGATAAGGTTCTTCGGTTTTCAGGATATCCTCTACGATTGTCACGTTATTCTTCACGACGTTTTTCATGTGGGCGGCGTAGGACATCTCTTTTGGCTGGATGTAAGAGGTGTTCACGCCGGAGAGCAGGGCTTCGCTGCCTTCCCGCTCCATGATGGCTTCCAGGATCTCCTGGCCGATTTCCCGGTCAATGATATGCTTTTCCACGACTTCATCCCGGTACATGACCAACGCGCCGTTCTCACAGATGTAGGCGATTTCTTTTTCGACTCCGGCGAACAGGCGCTGCAAATTCGCATACTGGCGTCCGCTGGCGGCGACAAAAATCCGTCCCTGGCCAGTCAGCTCATGGATCAGGTCTGTGGTTCCGGGATTCAGGGACTGGGCGCCGTTCAGTAAAAGGGTGCCGTCTAAGTCGCTTGCGATCAGTTTAATCATGAGGTTCCTCTTTCTTTTCGCGGATTCCGGCAATTTCCAGGATCTGCGCCGGTTTTTCGATGATCTGATCCGCGCCGTTTTCCTTCAGTTCGCCGTAGGTGCGAAAGCCCCAGAGAACGCCCACAGTGTGCATCCCTGCGCGGGTTCCGGTCTGCATGTCGGTTCCGGTGTCGCCGATGTAGAGACATTCTTCCGGTCTTGCCCCAAAGGTTTCGGCCAGTTTCCAGGCGCCGTCCGGGGCGGGCTTTTTCGGGATACCGTCTACCTGGCCCTGGATGGCGTCAAAATAGCCTTTGCCGAACAGGGTTTCGATGACGTCTACGGCCTGGCTGTGGGGTTTATTGGACAGGACGGTAATGGGGATACCTGCCTGCTTCAGCGCTTCCAGAGTATCGCAGATGCCCTCGTAAGGGTGAACCTGGTACATGCAGTCTTCGCTGAAATATTTCCGGTACAGAGGGTAAAAAACGTCGTAGTGGGCTCCTGCGGGGTCGCCTGCGGCTTCCAGGGCACGGCGGCACAGGACGGCTGCGCCGTCTCCGGCATAATATTTGAACCCTTCGGGGGCCAGAGTGGGAAGCCCCAGCTCGGACAGGGCACGGTTGGCCGGGTGGGCCATAGAGGCGATGGTGTCCGCAAGGGTTCCATCTAAATCAAAGATACATAGTTTATACATGCTGCTCTCCTCTTTTCTGACATTCCATAGAATAGCATGAAACGGCAGAAAATGCAACTGCTGAAAAAGCCCCTGAACGTTTGTCCAGGGGCCTAAGCCTTTACAGAATTTCCGTAAACAGGTCTTTTACAGTCGGATAAATCTTCGCAAATTTGCGGTATTTTTCTTCGTATTTCGCGGTCAGTTCCGGATCCGGCTCGATGGTATCGACCACTTCCACGATCTTTGCCGCAGCCTCCTCGACGCTTGCATACTCGCCGCACGCCACCGCTGCCAGCATCGCGCCGCCAAGTCCCGGCCCTTCCTCACTCTTGATCACATCCACTTTAATTCCGAGCACATTGGCCATGATCTTTTTCCACAGGGGGCTCTTCGCGCCGCCGCCGCAGATTTTCGTGCGCTCGATCTGAATTCCCAGGGACTTCGCCACTTCAAAGGAATCGCGGATCGCGAAAGCTACTCCTTCCAGGACGGCCTGGGTCATGTCGGCTCTGGTAGTGTCCATGGTCATGCCGATAAAAGTGCCGCGGGCGTTCGGATTATTGTGCGGGGAACGCTCGCCCATCAGATAAGGCAGGAAGTAGACGTTATTCTCGCCAAGTTTCGTGATTTCGGCCTGTTCTTTTCCGAAATCCGTCGTTCCAATGATTTCTTCCATCCACCATTTGTTACAGGAAGCGGCGCTTAACATGCAGCCCATCAGATGGTATTTGCCGTCAGCGTGTGCGAAGGCGTGAAGCGCATTGTTCTTGTCAACGCCGAATTTTTCGCTGGATACGAAAATGGTTCCGGAGGTTCCCAGGGAAATATTGCACATCCCGTCGCCTACGGTTCCGGTTCCTACGGCTGCAGCTGCGTTATCGCCTGCGCCTGCCGCTACTTTTACGGATGCCGGAAGGCCAAGTTCCTCCGCTACTTCCGGTTTCAGAGTGCCTACGACTTCGTAGCTCTCGTAAATCTTCGCCACCTGCTCTTCGGTGATGCCGCAGATTTCCAGCATTTCCTTTGACCAGCATTTGTTCTTTACGTCAAAGATCAGCATCCCGGACGCGTCGGAAACGTCGGTGCAGAAGGAGCCTGTCAGCATGTAAGCAATGTAGTCCTTCGGGAGCATGATTTTTTTAATTCTGGCAAAGTTCTCCGGCTCGTTGTTCCGAACCCAGAGAATTTTCGGGGCGGTAAAGCCTGCGAATGCAATGTTTGCGGTGTACTCGGACAGTTTTTCTTTTCCGATCACATTGTTCAGGTAATCGGTCTCTTTTCCGGTACGTCCGTCGTTCCACAGGATCGCCGGGCGGATCACCTGATCGTTTTCGTCCAGGATCACCAGGCCGTGCATCTGGCCGCCGAAGCTGATGCCTGCAATCTGGCTCTTATCCGCGTCTGCGGTAAGTTCGCGGATTCCGGTCTTTACGGCCTCCCACCAGTCTTCCGGTTTCTGTTCGGACCAGCCCGGATGCGGGAAATATAAGGGATATTCTTTTGAAACAACATTCTGGATCGTGCCGTCTGCTGCCATCAGAAGCAGTTTGACCGCAGAGGTTCCTAAGTCAACGCCAATGTATAACATGCGATTTTCTCCTTTTTAAAAATACCGGGTGGAAATCCCACCCGGTATGAATCTGCCTGATTATGGGACGCCGGATGCGGTATCCTTTTATGCAAACGGGTTTTCGGTCGGATAGCGAACGCCCGCCGGCTGGTTGTAGCCGATTTCGGTCGGCTCTACGCCGATGTACTTGAATACTTCATACAGCGCTTTTCCGTAATGGCCGAACGCAACGGCGCCGTGATGCGGATAGCCGCCTTCGATCAGGACATGACGGTAGAATCTGCCCATTTCCGGAATCGCGAAGACGCCGACGCCGCCGAAGGAACGGGTGGCTACCGGAAGGACTTCGCCGTGTGCGATGTAAGCGCGCAGTTTATTATCCGCGGTGCTCTGCAGGCGGTAGAACGTGATATCGCCCGGAACAATGTCGCCTTCCAACGTACCCTGGGTTACTTCTTCCGGAAGGGATCTTGCCATGATGAGCTGATATTTCATGCTGCAGGAGGTCAGCTTCTTGCTGTTGGTATTTCCGCAGTGGAAGCCCATGAAGGTATCGTTCAGGGTGTAGTTGTATTTGCCCTTAATTTCGGCTTCGTACATATCCTTCGGAACGCTGTTGTTGATATCCAGAAGGGTTACCATGTCGCCGCTTACGCAGGTTCCGATGAACTCGGACAGTGCGCCGTAAATATCTACTTCACAGGATACCGGGATGCCTCTTCCGGTCAGACGGCTGTTCACATAGCAGGGAACGAAACCGAACTGGGTCTGGAAAGCCGGCCAGCATTTTCCGGCGATGGCAACGTATTTCCGATAGCCTTTGTGAGCTTCGATCCAGTCGAGAAGGGTCAGTTCGTACTGCGCCAGCTTCGCAAGGATTTCCGGTTTCTTATTTCCGGCGCCAAGCTCTGCTTCCATATCTTTTACCACATCCGGGATGCGGGGATCGCCGGCGTGTTTGTTAAAGGCTTCGAACAGGTCGAGTTCGGAGTTTTCTTCGATCTCAACGCCCAGGTTGTAGAGCTGTTTGATCGGGGCATTGCAGGCCAGGAAGTTTAACGGACGCGGGCCAAAGCTGATGATCTTTAACTGGGACAGGGCTACGATGGTGCGGGCGATCGGAACGAATTCGTGGATCATGTCTGCGCAGTCTTCTGCGTCGCCTACCGGATATTCCGGGATGTAGGCTTTGACGTTACGGAGCTGCAGGTTATAGCTGGCGTTTAACATTCCGCAGTATGCGTCGCCGCGGCCCTGAACCAGGTTGTCGCCGGTTTCTTCTGCGGCTGCAATGAACATGCAGGGGCCGTCAAAATGCTTCGCAAGCAGGGTTTCGGAGATTTCCGGGCCGAAGTTTCCAAGGTAAACAACCAGGGCTTCGCAGCCTGCTTTCTTAACGTCTTCCAGAGCTTGTACCATATGGATTTCGCTCTCTACGATGCAGATGGGACATTCATAAATGTCGGCTTCATCATATTTCTTTGTGTAAGCGTCTACCAGCGCTTTTCTTCTGTTTACGGAAAGGGATTCCGGGAAACAGTCACGGCTTACTGCCACGATACCAATTTTTACTTTCGGCATGTTGTTCATGTTCTTATCCTCCTGATCGATCTGTTTTTTATGCAATGGTGATGTTTTCACCTTTGATGCCGTTAAAGGCGCCTTCGATTCCGGCGTCCGGATGGGCTACCAGCCATTTGTTCCGGGCGGTCAGAAGCTTGTCTTCGTCGCCTGCTTCGTGTTTCTCTCCCAGCGGAAGGTTCGTGTCCTTCGGAAGGACGACGGCTACCTGGAAGCCTTCCTCTGCGGGGGAGCAGGGCGCGTAGTGGAGAGTGGTCGCGTAAACCTCTACTGCGGTTCCTTCCGGCAGGAAAAATGCTTCAACTTTCGCAGAATCGTAGGTAAAGTCCTCTTCGATGTCCTGCTTTAAGCCAAGGAGTAAAATGGCGTCTGTGCCGGCTACGTTAATTTCTGAGGAACGATGATACTCCATGGCGTTCATGGTTTTGTTATAGCCGTTACAGTAGCCGATCTGGATCGGCAGTTCGCCGTAGGTAATGTCCTGCAGGGCCTTGTATGCGGCGACTGCTTCCAGTTCCGGAACGGACGGTTCATAGACCACTTCTTTGGTAACCGGTGTTTCTTTTAATTTCGCTACCAGCTCGGTAAAGTCTACATTTTTCACCACGCGGCCGTATTTCCGGAATGCGGGATCTGTTACTTTGTAGATGTTCATGGGAAACACACCCTATCCTTTCTTTGTAATTAGTTTATTGACTGAACTTTATAGACTCAGTATAGCCCCTGACCGGTCTTTTGTCAATAGGTTTCTTCGAAATCCCTTTCTCTTTTTCGATTTTTTTGGTATACTGGACCTGTTGGAAAACCAAAGAAAACGAAACCGGAAAATGAGGTGCTTTTATGGCTTTTTATGATGCGCTTACGGATTTTATTTTTGTGGAGGATGAGCCCCGCGCGGCGGATCTGATTTTCGTTCCCGGAGGGGCCTGGGGGGAGATCGCTCTTCGCGCCGCCGCCCTGTACCAGCAGGGATTCGCGAATAAAATCCTTGTCTCTGGAAAATATAGTATTTTACAGGAGGGTTTTGCCGGGCCGCAGACTCCTGCCGCGTACCATGGACAGGTTTTTGATACGGAATGCGATTTTCTCTCCCAGGTGCTTTTGGATCACGGCGTCCCGTCCACGGCCATTTTACAGGAAAAATGCGCGACTTATACCTATGAAAATGCCATCCGTTCCCGTGAGTTGACAGATCGCCTTGGCATTTATCCGCAAACGGCTATCCTGGTCTGTCAGGCGTTCCACGCACGGCGCTCTCTTTTATATTACCAGCTCCTTTATCCGGATACGGAAATCCTGGTCTGTCCGGCCGTGACCCAGGGCACCTGCCGGGAAACCTGGACGGCCGATCCGGTCACCATTGACCGGGTTTTGGGGGAGGTGGAGCGCTGCGGAAGCCAGTTTCATGAAATTTTAAAAACCCCCTTCCTTTTTTAGCCAGTTCGTATTAAAATAGACTATATTGTAGTTTCGCTGCTGTTCAGACAGTACCTGAGCACTTAGCTGCTCAGGTACGTAAGAACGTGATTCA
>JAUNPS010000037.1 GCA_030536575.1 Eubacteriales bacterium
AAGAGGTAAGATAACACCCTCTGCAAAAAAGGTATCGTTATCTTACCTCAACAAAATTGGCTCCCGAATATCCATCATCTACATAAACATCAAACAATTCCATATCATCCTGTTTTTTTATGTAAGAACGGATTAATTCTCTCTGCGAGCAAATGCTATTGCTTTCTGACTTATTGCTGCCGTCAATATCCTCGTCATCCTTCGATAACCTGAGATAGATAGCAACGTAATATATACTTTCTTTCATAAATATCGCTCCTAACTTTATTTTCTTATTCACACGATTGCCGCTGTGCTTTCAGTCAACAGAACCTGTCCTACGAGGTACCTGCTTTCATTCAATAAAGCTAGGATTTCGCTGTTTAATCCTGCTTATAGATTACCACAGCAAATTGCTCCTGTAAAGGCTCTAATACTTTATTTCAGCAACTTTCCTGATATATTGCTCCATTCTGTCATTCAAAGTTTCAGGGGAGTCCGAGTACCCAATCTTCACCACATAATCTCCAACTTTTACAAGAAAAGGATTTTTAACTTTCTGAACATAGTCCTCTACTCTGGCTGAAACAGATTTTTTCATGTCAACCGCAACTTCACTTATGTCTACTAATTGTTCAATCTCTGCTTCTCTTATGTCTATTTGTTTCATTTTCTGCAATTCTTCCTTCGATAAGTGCATACTCACCCCTCCCACGCTACACTATATTTTCTTTTATGTTTGTCCTATGCACATAATTTATTAATCTCCTGCAGGCGGCTGTCGGGAACAGCCTCATTGGTATACACCATCCTCTCGGACCGGATCAGCTTATCTCCGGAAGTCTCATTATCAAAAACAGCATCCTCGCACAAAATCCCCGTAATCTTGCCTGTAATCAGATATTTCCCGCTCGTACCTTTACTTCAATACCGTTATCAGTATTTCCTCGTTTCCAATGCCCGGCAACTTTGCGACACAATGTCGCAAAGTGCCAGACACAGATAGTCATGGCGTATCCGTCACACAGCTCCACTGTTTTTGTGTCCTGCAGGATAAATATGAAGTTGTCAAGGTACGCCTGCTTCGGATCAGCGGGAAACAGAAAGGGATATTTCCCGCCGATTCCTTTGAGTTAGATTTTAAAATCCAGAATTTTTGTAATTAACTTCGTTTCAAGCCTCCGGCGCAAGGTTTCGTCCACACAGTAATGCGCCTGTCCGTTCTCGTCATACAGTTTTCTGACAGACAATGTTGCTATGTAACCTTCATAATGCTTCAAAACTGCATTGATCGCTTCAATATCACCGTTTGATGCCGCCTTAATCATCTGAAAGGAAGGCAGATCAAACGCTTTGTCTTTTTCACTTTTTTTGCTCATTTTGATATTCCTCCATCATTTCTTTCATCAGCTCCAGCGAGCGTCTCCGGTGTTCATGGACAGTGCTGCGGACAAGGTTCATTGCTCTTGCGATCTCCGCATCGCTCATATCCATAAAATAGGACAGCAGCACCACTTTCTGTTTCTTTTCAGAAAGTGACTGTATTGCCTCCGCAAGCAACGTATCTTTCACTTCAATGTCGCATCCGAGTACCTGAAAACTCTTGCTTTCTGTTCTATACTCGTCCACAGTGAAAAGCCTGTCTCGTTCCTTCTGCGAAAGCTCCGAAAACAGCACTTCATGCTCCTGCCGATATGTAATGTGTCGGTAATAGTCAACCGCTTCGCCTTTTAACGCCATCTTACATATCCGGTCAAACTGATTCCGAATCGTCAGTTCATCATTGGAAGAAGATTTCCCCATAAGAGTTCACCTCCTTCCCCTTCCACCAGCACACGGATGAAGTCTTTATTTCCCTTTCATCCATAGTCCCGAATGGGTGATGCCCGATGTTCGGTTCGGGAAGAAAATTTTTTAAAAATTTTCCGTATATATAAAATGCGCCCGGACGAGCCATTGCCCATCGGACGCACTTTATAACTGATTCATTTGTTACCCCTGCTTCAATATAGGTTTTTACCATAGGTGCAAGGGTGTATAACAGAGCAGCACTGACTAAGATTTTTTTGATTGTGTACCTGACGGGCGGCATGACCGCCGCCCGAATTTCTCTTTGTAAACCACTCTGCTCTCCGGCAAAATCCCGGAAACGAAAAAAAGAGTATTCAAATAGCCCTTTCCGGAATCTTGTTTTTTTTATCCGAAAAGGATTTGAATACTCTTTCTAGGTTTAAACCCCTCTAAAATACCAAGCTCTTACCCTTTTCACTTTTCAAATACAGGGTAATACACTATATTTATGGAGGTGAATGAACATGGATATTCCCAAGACACTCTTTGCAACGATGGTAAAAAATGCCCGGATGGATCGGCACTGGACACAGGAAGAACTTGCAGAAAAACTCGGCGTGTCACCGACTTATCTGGGAGATTTGGAACGCCATAAGGGTACTCCAAGCCTGTCGCTGTTCTGTAAAGCCATGCGGCTGCTGAATCTTTCTGCAGATGATTATGTTTATCCAAACGGAAATAGCAATAATTCTACATATAAGCAGTTACTCCGCCTGCTGACGCACTGCAACGAACATCAGCTTCAAGTCCTTCTGGCAACTGCCACGGCATTATTGCAGCCTGATCCAGATGCCAGTAATGATATTAAGGAATAATTCTTGACAAATTCTGATAAAACGCTGAAAACTTTTGATATTCGCCTGTAAACAAGAATGGAAAGGCTCAATCCGCACCTGCCGGAAAGAGCCTTTTTATCTGACTATTTTTTCATTTTTGTAATCACTTGATCTATATCCGGATTACCGTTCAACATTCCCAATCCAGCCAACAACTGAATACAGTCCACATATCCCTGACAATACGCCCGTTCTTCTTCCATAAATGCCTGATGCTGCACAGTTTCCAAATAAGCCTCTATCTGCTTTCTCTGACTTGCATCCAGTTTTTTCAGTTCCGCCTCAAAATTTACTTTTTCTGACTTTCTAAGCCTTTCCGCTTCTTCTAACTCCGGGAAATGAAGATACGTCTTTCTGTCCACATTCCCACAACGGAGATTATTCAAAAACGCTCCTATTTCACTCCATACTTCATTTCGCATATCAATACGCTCCTTTCACTTTCCAGCACTCTTTGTCATGCCGTCCTATCATTATTGTGACCATTCTATGATAATTCACTATATTTTTTCTAAAACTTCATCTTTAGAAGTATATTAGCATCCCAAC
Source organism: Eubacteriales bacterium (assembly GCA_030536575.1). GTDB lineage: Bacteria > Bacillota > Clostridia > Lachnospirales > Lachnospiraceae > Limivivens. The sequence continues at coordinate 3,216 of JAUNPS010000037.1, forward strand.
TCGGTAAAATCAATTATGATACTTCAACTTTAGAAGTGAGGGATAGAATGAAGATATACTGGAATGGAGAGTCCAAAAATATTATTGGAACAAGGGTAAAAGAATTGCGGAAAGCACAAGGCATTTCCCAAAAGACGTTAGCCGCACGGCTACAGACAGAAGGATTTGAATTTACAGATTTGACAATCCTTAGAATTGAACAGGGAAAACGGTTTGTACCTGATTATGAGATTGTTGCGATTGCGAAATACTTTCATATATCAACAGATTATCTTTTAGGTCTTACCGACACGAAATGAGCGGCTCTGTTTCCCAAATTGACAGACGCCGCTCATTTTCTTTTTATCGCATTATTGAATTTGTATCCTACTCCCCACACAGTCAAAATATAGATTGGTTTTGATGGATCAGGCTCTATTTTCTTTCGTATTCTCCGAATCAGACTCATCACATTGTCCTCTGCCCCGTAATAGGGTTCTTTCCATACCTGATTATATATTTGCTCTTTAGAAAATACTTGTCCGGGATGCCGTGCCAGCAAATATAGGATTTCAAATTCATAGTTGGTCATTCCAATACTTTTCCCTGCCACCTCAACCACACGATATTTTGCATCTATTATAATGCTACCATAATCAAGACGGTTATCCATAGAAAAAGCATTTACTACCTCTATATCCTTCTTTGATCGTAAAAAGAGAAGTAATTCCTCGAAGGTTGCCTCATTTTCATCATCGAATATAGCAATTAGCACTTTCCCCACTAGACTTACCTCCTCATAATACCAGAACACATCTTGTAATGCCAAACTGCAAAGCAGATTGGGGACTTTCACCCAATGGAAATGTGCGCCTCTCGCACTGTAAAAAGGTCAATCCACACAAGGCAGATTGACCTTCTGGGCAAGATGCTCTTGCCTTGTCAAGCAAATAAAAGTTCCTATTTTATGTTCTTTTTTCAGTTATCAACTAAATTGCGAACCGCTTTTATCCAGTCCTCATAGTTCCCTTTGCTCATTTTTCCGCTTCCGAACGGGTTCTTCACTTCTGCTCCAGTACAGATTTTTTGCATAGTCTGCACTGTGTTTTCAAAACCGCCCATTGCGTATGTAGAAAAGGGAATTACAATCTTTCCCGTTAAGTTACAATTGGCGATAAATTTCTGAACAAAAGGCGGAACATCATGCGCCCAAACGGGATATCCAACAAAAACTATATCATACTGTGATAAGTCAGGGATTTCAGTTCTGAAACCAGAGGGCAGTTTCATAAACCCGCCTTCGTTGCTATCAGGCTCAATTTTTAGCAAATCGCAGCCCAAATTTTCATGGATTCTTGTTGCGATATGCTCTGTGTTACCTGTTTGAGAGTAATATAGAATAATAGTTGCCATATGGTTACCTCCATTTCTTTTCATATGTTCTGGTTCCATAACACGGTTTTGCCATGTGCCGCTGTCGCTTTTAAATCAATGATTCGCTGATTAGAGGAGCCACGAAAAACCAAACTTATATCTTTTTGGCTTTCTACAAATTCGCCATCTACTAAAATGTCAAGCAAGCCGAGAATTTCGTCAGTGACTTCACAATGTACTATTCCTCCGTCCAGCAAGTCTTTTTCCAGCGTATATCCGGTGTAACACCAAATACTTTTTAGAGGAAATGTTTCCCGAACTTTTCTCAAAAAAGGCAGTAAACTTCTCTGGTTCATAATTTCAAATGGTTCTCCGCCTAATACGGTCAACCCGGAAATATATTTTGGAGTCAATGCAGACAGGAGCATCACAGCGGTATCTTCGGTAAAGGGATTTCCATAATGGAAATCCCATGTTTCTTCGTTAAAGCACCCCTTGCAGTGGTGGGTACATCCCGACACAAACAATGCTACACGGACGCCCTCGCCATCTGCTATGTCGTACTTCTTTATTTCACCGTAATTCATCTTACAAATGAAGAACCCTTTCTTTAATTTCCTGCGTCCTGCCCTGATTCCAGAATTGCGTTCCGATGTAACCGCAGGTTCTTCTTGCAACATTCATTGTATTCTGGTCACGATTTCCACAGGAAGGGCATTCCCATACCAGCTTGCCATCATCCTCCACGATCTGAATCTCTCCGCTATATCCGCATTTCTGGCAATAATCACATTTCGTATTGAGTTCTGCATACATAATGTTCTCATAAATAAACTGCATAACACTGATGACCGCCGGAATGTTATTCTGCATATTGGGAACCTCAATATAGCTGACAGCTCCGCCTTTGGATAATGCCTGAAACTCCGCTTCAAATCCAAGTTTGGAAAAGGCGTCAATCGGCTCCGATACACGCACATGATAGCTATTGGTAATATAACCCTTGTCCGTCACACCTTCTATAATACCGAACCGTTTTTGCAGGCATTTTGCAAATTTGTAGGTCGCGCTTTCAATCGGAGAACCATAAATGCTGAACTCAATATTGGTTTCCTGCTTCCACTTCGCACAGGCATCGTTCATATGCTGCATAATACTTATGGCGAAGGGTTTTGCTTCCGGATCAGTATGAGATTTCCCTGTCATGTAATAAACACATTCACACAATCCGGCATATCCCAGAGAAATCGTGGAATAGCCTCCAAACAATAACTTATCAATCGGTTCGCCTTTTTTCAGACGTGCCAGTGCGCCATACTGCCACAGAATCGGGGCAGCGTCGGACAATGTTCCTTTCAGACGATTATGGCGGCACATCAATGCACGATAGCACAAGTCCAGCCTTTCATCAAAAATGTTCCAAAATTTGTCCATATCTTTGTGCGAAGAAAGCGCCACATCAACCAGGTTGATTGTAACAACACCCTGATTAAATCTACCGTAGAACTGATACTCTCCCTTTTCATTTTTCCATGCAGTTAATGCACTTCGGCAGCCCATGACAGGAAAACAATTTCCTTCCTTCAGCTCCTTCATCTTCAGCTCGGAGATATAATCCGGCACCATCCTTTTTGCGGTGCATTTTGCCGCCAGCTCGGTCAGATAAAAGTATGGAGTCCCTTCTTTAATGTTGTCCTCCTCTAAAACGTAAATCAGTTTCGGAAATGCGGGAGTGATATAGACACCGCTTTCGTTTTTTACACCCAAAATCCGCTGGTGCAGTGTTTCTTCGATAATCATGGCAAGATCATGTTTTTCACTCTCATTCCGGGCTTCGTTCAGGTACATAAACACTGTAAGGAACGGAGCCTGCCCATTGGTTGTCATCAGCGTAATTACCTGATACTGTATGGTTTGGACACCCTTTTCGATTTCCTTTTTCAGACGCTTCTCTACAATCTGATTAAGCGTTTCTTCATCCAGACAATTTCCGGATAAATCAGATTCTTCCATTAACTCCTGCCGGATTCGTTCTCTGGAAACCTGAACAAAAGGAACCAAATGTGTCAAAGAAATACTCTGCCCACCATATTGATTGCTTGCAACCTGTGCAACAATCTGCATTGCTATGTTGCAGGCAGTAGAAAAGCTGTGCGGCTTGTCAATATAGGTTTCACTGATAACCGTTCCGTTCTGGAGCATATCTTCAAGATTGACCAGATCGCAGTTGTGCATATGCTGAGCAAAATAGTCGGAATCGTGAAAATGAATGATTCCTTCGCTGTCCGCCTTTACAATATCTTCGGGGAGAAGCAGTCTTCTGGTAATATCCCTGCTCACCTCACCTGCCATATAATCACGTTGGACACTGTTGATAATCGGGTCCTTATTGGAATTTTCCTGCAATACTTCCTCGTTATTGCACTCAAGCAAAGTCATGATCCGATCATCTGTCGTGTTGTTTTTTCGGATAAGCGTCTTTGCAAAGCGATACCGCACATAGTTTTTTGCCACATCAAAGGCTCCCTGCGCCATAATTTGGTTTTCCACCATATCCTGAATTTCCTCGACGGAAACAGCCCTGTTCATTCTGCTGCATTTAAAGCAGATGTACTCCACCGCCTCGTGGATTTGTTCCTCCGTCAGACGGTTTTGCTCCGTAGCCTGATTTGCTTTAGATATAGCGGCGATAATCTTTTCCTTCTGGAAAGGTACTTCTGTTCCGTCACGCTTAATAACCTTCATATTTTGCATCTCCTATGTTTTTGATTTGGCCGCAATAAGACAGGCGGCATGATAATAGTATAAAGAGAATTCCCTAAAAAAGTGTTGCCTACACCACGCTTTTGAAGTATAATTCTAAATATTGTATTAACTCCGAAACGAGGCACAAGATATGGAGACCATTTTCGACTATCAACTAAGTGATCAAGATTCACTTCTTCTTATGAAGGCTACTAATCCACCCATCAATACCTACACAAGAAATGAGGTAATCAAAACCGATTCTAATAATAGAATGTTGTATCTGGTTTTAGAGGGAAATGTTTATCTATGTACGCAAAACACTCATTATGATGTTGAGATAATGGCGTGCTTTTCCAAAGGTTGTATTTTTCCCGGTGCCCTGATAACTTATTATGATGAAATATGCAGTAAACATTTTTTCAGATTTGCAGTTTGTAAAACCAAATGTAGGATAGCTGTGATTGATGCGGAAAGTGCAGTTCAGTATTGTGTCTCACGTCGAAGTTCAAAAATGACATATTCTCTTTTGGAATTTTCTTACCAATTTGTAACTGTTTCGTTGGCATGGCATTGCCATATTCTTCAACAAAAAACAGTCCGCGATAAAATTATGGCATTTTTTCTATCTCAGTTAGAATATTGCCAAACAGAACATTATCATTTAAGCATCCCATATTCTGATTTAAGCAATTTCTTGCAGGTGGAAAGAACAGCTTTAATGAAAGAACTTAAAAAAATGGAAGTGGACAGAGTGATTGAGAGAAATGGACGGGATATTATTTTTCTGCAATAGCAAATGCTGTATTATGTTAGGGGCAGATGCTTAATTTGCTAAGTAGTTTTTGCTAATTTCACAATCTGTTCATAATTTTTTAATTGACATCGGGTTTCCCAACGTATATAATCTAACCCAGTTAGCGAATGAAAGGAGGATAACACATGGCCACAAAGATGCAGGTTGAAGCAGTCATTGAAAAACTGGAGCAGGCAGACCCCTATGATTTTTTCCGGTATTTTGATGAAACACGAGCTGGTATTAGGGCAGTTCTTCAATTCCTTTATCAGTCAAATAATACAGTCACCGCTGGGATGATCAGTGACGCACTTGGGATCAGTACGGCAAGGGTAGCTGTTCTGCTGAAAAAAATGGTATCCAAAGGGTTGGTTTCAAAAGAACGAAGCCCTATTGATGCCCGTATCACAATTGTAAAGCTTACCGAATTTGGGAAGGAAACAATTGAGGATATACAGAATAAAATGTATCAGCATATGGCTATGGTCATTGACACTATAGGAGAAGAACGACTGATGGAGTTTATTTCTATAGCGAAAGACTTACAGAATGTTGGTCAAATACCAGATTTCAATTTTTAGAAAAATAAATCAGGTTCAGCCTGTTTTATTTTTAAGCAAAAAGCTAACCCAGTTAGAAAGAGGTTAGACAGTTAAGGAGTGAAGAATCTATGTTGAAACTTTTCAAAAACCTGAAAAAGACGGAATGGGTGTTGGCGTTCATTTCCCTCGTCTTTATAGTTGTGCAGGTGTGGTTGGATTTGACTATGCCGGAATATATGGCAGAGATTACCTCTCTGGTACAAATGGAAGGCAGCACGATGGAAGAAATTCTTTCTGCCGGCGGGAAAATGCTGCTTTGCGCATTAGGAAGCCTTGCGGCATCTATCGTTACCGCTGTTTGTGCCGCAAGGATAGCGACGACATTTGGAGGAACCCTACGAGAAAAGTTGTTTCGGAAAGTACAGTCTTTCTCTATGGAGGAAATCGGACATTTTTCCACCGCAAGCCTTATCACACGTTCTACTAATGACATTACCCAGATACAGATGCTGATTGCTATGGGGCTTCAAATGTTGGTGAAGGCCCCCATTACAGCGGTATGGGCAATCTTAAAAATTGCGGATAAACAGTGGCAATGGACGATTACGACAGGGATGGCAGTTCTTGTTCTATTGTTTATAGTGGGAATCAGTCTGGTTTTGACGGTGCCGAAATTCAAAAAGGTGCAGGTATATACCGATAACTTAAACCGTGTTACCCGTGAAAACCTGACTGGCCTGCGTGTTGTACGGGCATACAATGCGGAAAAGTATCAGGAAGAAAAATTTGAACACGCAAATCGGGAGCTGACAAGTACAAATCTGTTTACGCAGCGGGCAATGTCTTTTATGATGCCGAGTATCCAGTTTGTTATGAGTGGTCTTACACTTGCAATTTATTGGATTGGTGCAGTTCTGATCAATGAAGCCAGAATGGTTGGAAAAATTGATTTGTTTTCTGACATGATGGTATTTTCCCAATATGCAATGCAGGTTGTAATGGCCTTTATGATGTTGGTTATGATTTTTATGCTTCTGCCACGTGCTACTGTGTCTGCGAGACGTATCGGGGAGGTTCTTGATACGGAACCCTCCATCATAGACGGCACGAAAGCGGAGGGACAAAAAGGTATGACCGGCGAAGTGGTATTTAAGGATGTATCCTTCCGTTATCCGGATGCCGGGGACTGTGTGCTGCAGAATATTACATTTACCGCAAAGAAAGGTGAGACGGTGGCACTAATTGGTTCTACAGGCTGTGGTAAAACCACCCTCATCAATCTGATCCCGCGTTTCTATGACGCAACGGAAGGGCAAATTTTTGTGGATGGCACAGATGTGCGGGAATATACACAGGAGAGCCTGCGGGCTAAGATTGGCTATGTTTCGCAGAAGGCCACTCTCTTTACAGGAACAATTCGCTCCAATGTAGCTTATGGAGATAACGGGAAAAAAGGTGTATCTGATGAAGATGTAAGGGCAGCGGTCGAAACAGCGCAGGCAAGTGATTTTGTGGAAAGTACCGAGAAGGGTTACGATGGCTTCGTAGCACAGGGCGGTTCTAATTTTTCCGGTGGCCAGAAGCAGAGACTGTCCATTGCACGTGCCATTGCAAGAAAACCGGAAATACTTATTTTTGATGATTCCTTTTCTGCGCTCGATTATAAAACAGACCGTATTTTGCGAGGCACTCTGGATAAAGTGTGCAAAGATGTAACCCGTATTATTGTGGCTCAGAGGATAGGGACTATCCGTAATGCGGATAAAATCATTGTGTTGGAGGAAGGCAAGATTGTCGGCATGGGCAGGCATGAGGAACTCATGCAAAATTGTAAGGTCTACCAGCAGATTGCTCTCTCACAACTTTCGAAGGAGGAATTGGCATAATGGGAAATAAAGAATATAAGCTCGGTCAAATGAAAGAAAAACAGCGGGGACCTGCAGGAGGCGCTCCCGGAGGAATGGGCGGCGAAAAGGCAAAGGACTTAGTCGGTACTTGGAAGAAACTGCTGGGGTATTGTAGAAAATATGTAGCGGTATTTATAATTGCTATCGTCTGTGCGTCGATTGGAACGGTTCTTACTTTAGTAGGACCGGATAAACTGTCCGATATGACAGATGAAATCACGAATGGTATTTCTCCAGATTCGGAGAAGTTGGAACTCATTATGGAAACAGTTTCGGAGAATATTTCCGACAATATGGAAATCTTAATGAGTGAAATGACCGTTGGCCTTAGTGACGAAGCGGCAATGGGGCAGAAAGTGTCTGAAATTATGGCAGATCCAGATATTTCGGATGAAGATAAACAGGAATTCCAGAAACTGCTTATGGATATGGCTGGGGTGGAGAGCCAGGCAGAAGATGATTCAGCCGCAATGCAGGAACAGCTACTGGCTTTACCGGAAAGTATTCTGGAGGTTTTGTTCTCTGACATAGAAGTGAATCAGGTATTCATATCCTCTGCGGATCAGATACAAACCATGAAGCTGTTTAGCAACCTTGACGAAAACGATGAAAGCGCCATGCAGGACGCAATGAATGATCTTCCTGAAGCAGTGATTTCTGCCTTATATACGGACATTACCATTGACGGTGTTACTATCACAGGTGAGGATCAGTCCGCAATGATGGATATTTTTGCAAGTATAGATATGAGTGAAGATCGCTCTTCGGATGATTCTATGGCAGCGCTTGAAGCGTTTGATGAGTTGCCAGATTCAGTATACAGCCTGATAAAGCCATCCATTGATATGGATAAAGTCTTTAGAATAGGTGTACTTTTGATTGCCCTATATGCGCTTAGTTTTGTTCTTTCAGCGGTGCAAGGCTGGATTATGGCAACCGTTACACAGCGAGTTTCGCAAAAAATGCGCTCCGAAATTTCCCATAAGATCAACCGCCTGCCGATGTGGTTTTATAATCGCACGACAACCGGAGATGTTCTGTCCCGTGTGACAAATGATGTGGATACTATTGGGCAGTCTTTAAACCAGAGCATCGGCAATCTGATAACATCGGTAATCCTTTTTATCGGAAGTCTCTTAATGATGCTGCTTACCGATGGCTGGATGACACTGACCGCAGTGGTGTCAAGTCTTCTCGGCTTTGTGCTTATGATTGCTATTATGGGAAAAAGCCAGAAATATTTTACCCGCCAGCAGAGACACCTTGGCGAGCTGAATGGTCATATTGAAGAAATCTATGCTGGTCATACAGTCGTGAAAGCCTATAACGGCGAAGCACAGGCACAGAGAGATTTTGACCGAATGAACAAAGACCTCTGCGAGAGCGGATTCAAAGCACAGTGTCTGTCCGGACTTATGATGCCAATCATGAGCTTTATCGGAAATCTCGGTTATGTGGCGGTATGTGTTGTCGGTGGAGCAATGGCATTAAACGGACGGATTAGTTTTGGCGTGATTGTGGCATTTATGATGTATGTTCGCTACTTCACACAACCTCTGTCACAGATTGCACAGGCAGTACAGTCCCTGCAGTCGGCAGGAGCCGCAGGCGAGCGTGTGTTTGAATTCCTTGAGGCAGAAGAAATGGAAGATGAAAATTCTAAAAAGAAAGAACTTCCTGATTGCAAGGGCATGGTAGAATTTGAACATGTCAAATTTGGGTATGAGGATTCAGATGCTACGATTATCCATGATTTTTCTGCCGTGGCAAAACCGGGGCAGAAAATCGCAATCGTGGGACCGACCGGTGCAGGAAAGACTACGATGGTGAACCTGCTTATGCGTTTCCATGAAATTCAGGATGGTGAAATCCGAATTGATGGGATGCCTATCAGTCAAATGACGCGAGAGGCAGTTCGTTCCCAGTTCTGCATGGTATTGCAGGATACATGGCTCTTTGAAGGGACTGTCCGGGAAAATCTGGTTTATTGCATGGAGAACGTCAGCGACGAAAAAATGCGGGCTGCCTGCAAAGCAGTGGGACTTGACCATTTTGTGCGAACCCTGCCGAAAGGCTACGATACGGTTCTAAACGATTCGGTGAATTTGTCACAGGGGCAAAAACAGCAGCTTACCATCGCCCGTGCTATGATTGCGGATAAGCCAATGCTGATTTTAGACGAAGCAACCTCGTCTGTAGACACCCGCACCGAACAGCAGATTCAGACGGCAATGGATAAGCTGATGGAAAACCGTACTTCCTTTGTGATTGCGCATCGTCTGTCAACCATTAAGGATGCCGATTTGATTCTTGTTCTGAAGGACGGAGACATTATCGAAAGCGGTAGTCATGAGGAGCTGCTTCGCAAAGGCGGTTTTTATGCAGAGCTTTACAACAGTCAGTTTGAACAGGCATCGTAAAAAAGAGTATACTACACACAGGAGGCAATTATTTATATGCTACAAATCAAGAACATATCAAAACAGTACCAAACCGGCGATCTTGTTCAAGATGCCCTTCGGGATGTGAATGTTAGTCTTAGGGATAACGAGTTTGTCTCTATACTTGGGCCAAGCGGCTCTGGCAAGACAACTTTGCTCAACATTATTGGCGGTCTGGAACGTTACGACAGCGGGGATCTGATTATTAATGGAATCTCAACAAAAAAATATAAGGACAGAGATTGGGATTCTTATCGAAATCATACCATTGGATTTGTGTTTCAGAGCTATAACTTGATCCCCCATCAGTCTATTCTTTCTAATGTTGAACTGGCACTGACGATTGCTGGTATCTCTCGCAGTGAACGTCGCAAACGTGCAAAAAAGGCTCTGGAAGAGGTTGGTCTTGGAGATCAGCTTCATAAGAAACCGAATCAGATGTCCGGCGGTCAGATGCAGCGTGTTGCTATTGCTCGCGCATTAGTCAATAATCCGGATGTCCTTTTAGCAGACGAACCGACCGGTGCGTTGGATACGGAAACCAGCATACAGGTTATGGAACTTTTAAAGAAGGTGGCCAAAGATAAATTAGTCGTTATGGTTACCCACAACCCTGAACTCGCAGAAAAATACTCTACTCGTATCATTAGACTGCGTGATGGCAGAATTATAGATGATTCTGATCCTTATACACCTGCAGAAGCAGCGAAAGAACCGACTCATAAGAACATGGGAAAAGCGAAAATGTCCTTTGCTACTTCTCTTTCCCTGAGTTTTAACAATTTGCGTACAAAAAAAGGACGGACACTCCTAACTTCGTTTGCCGGTTCTATTGGTATTATCGGTATCGCATTAATTTTGGCTTTATCAACAGGTGTAAATGAATATATTTCAGATATCCAGAAAGACACGATGTCCTCCTACCCAATTACAATCAGTGCGGAGACACTGGATATGTCCGATGTGATGGGGATGCACAACGAAATGATGAGGGGTAGCAATGGAAATTCAGAAGAGAAATCTGAAATATTAGATGGTGTTTATGCTGATAATAGTTCTCTGGAATCCGCAGAGGTAATACTTTCCAGCGTGACAGAAAACGACCTTACGGCATTCAAACGGTATTTGGATGATCCAGATAGTGAAATACAGCAATATTTGGGTGAAAATGGCGTTATTTACTCTTACGATATCAATTTCGATGTATATGCTTATGACAACGATGGTGTGCTAATTAATACCGATACTGATACGGAAAATGTAAATGATTCTGGCTCCAGCAATTTTGCAAGTATGATGGGCAAAATGAGCAGCATGCAGGGAATGCCCGGTATGATGGAAGGAACAACATCCTCTTCTGGTGCGGAAAACTTTTCTGAATTAACTGTTGGCTCAAATGGCGCTGTAGTTAGTCAGATATTAACGGATAGTTATGATATCCTTTATGGTACGTGGCCAGAAAACTATGATGAAGTAGTACTCGTTTTAGACGAAAATAATGCTATTTCCACCGATATATTGTACCAGCTTGGATTCATTACAGCAGATGAATACAAAGAGATTGTGGATGCGATTGCAAAAGGCGAAGAAACCTTGGGGCAGAGGTGGGATTACAGCAAGATATGTGAGCATAGTTTCTATTTGGTTCCAGCCAGCGACCATTATATTGAGAATGAAGACGGAACTTTTTCTCACATTACCGATACAAATATAGAAACAGAACAGCTCTTGGAAAATGCAATAGAGTTGAGAATTACAGGCATAATTTGTCCGGCAGAGGGTGCTGCTAATGCAACAATCAGTACTGCTGTTGCGTACACTTCAAAACTTACTGACTATGTAATTGACCGTTGCAATTCCAGTAATGTCGTTTCGGCGCAGCAAGCGACTCCGGAAACAAATGTATTAACAGGTATGAATTTTGAAGCGGCAGATAATGCCCAAAAGATAGAAGATGCCTCGACCTATCTTTTAAGTCTTGGTATTTCAGATAAGGCAACCTTTTATCAGATGATTGCGTACTATTCAGCAAATGAAGCGACTGAACAACAAGCGCAAGTTATATCTGGAGCGGATATGGGTGGTATAACTATGGACGAGGCAACAATGGCGGCTGCTTTGGAACAATGGCTTGCAAATTCGCCAGACGAAGAAATCTTAGTGTCCATTTATGATGAGTACATTAAAGGTGCGTCTTACGAGGACAACATGGCAAATTTCGGAAGAATCAATTATGACGCACCATCTTCTATTAGCATTTATACAGACAGCTTTGAAGATAAGGAAGCCATCGCCCGCTGCATAGAACATTACAATGAAACGGTTGACAGTGATACGCAGATTACATATACGGATTATGTAGCACTTTTGACAAGCTCCATTACATCTATTGTAAATGTAATTTCGTATGTATTAATTGCTTTTGTTGCGGTATCATTGATTGTTTCCTGCATCATGATTGGAATTATTACGCACATATCCGTATTGGAACGCACAAAAGAGATCGGCATTCTTCGAGCTTTGGGTGCTTCAAAAAGAAATATCTCTCAGGTGTTTAATGCCGAAACCTTTATCATCGGACTTTGTGCTGGTCTTTTGGGAATTGCCGTATCAACTTTGCTTACAATACCGATTAACATGCTAATTCAGGTTCTTCTTGGTGCAGATACTTTGAGCGCATCACTGTCTCTGACTTCAGCGGTTTGGCTCGTGTTACTCAGCATGATTATTACAGTAATCGGTGGTTTGCTTCCGGCAAGAAAAGCAGCGAAAAAAGACCCTGTAGTTGCTCTCCGTACCGAATAAGAAAATCCATAACAAATTGTCTTAACAGAATTACAGGCTCCAACAGGCCGAAAGATAAAACCGCAGAAATGTGTGAGAAAATTTATCTCTACACACTTCTGCGGTTTCCCATTATATCAATTCTGCTATTACATATTAGGATACCATCTCAACAAATCGCTGCGCCCTTCTTCCTCCAACTTCTCAACAGCATATTTCAACCTCTCGTCTGGTGTCGAGATTTCACCGACGCAGGGGATTTTTCTCGACTACGCCCGTTTTAAACACAACACTTCCCAAAACTTTCATTAAAAATATACTTTTTTTACAGGTATTACCCTTTAGGGAAGTATACCATGTAGCCATTCAGCTTGTGAAATGATATAAGTTTCTTCTTTTTTCTATTACCACACGCTCCAATTAATCGGCTTTTATTATAGAAGGGCTTTTCTACTCTTTCAGAGCAAGATTCGCTAAAGCGGCTCGAAACTCACTTTCGTGATTTTGACCGCCTAGCAATCTTGATGGGGATTCTGCTCCCCATACCCTCAGAAGGCGCACATTTTTACAAATGTGCAGTTGGCTCCTATTAAAAATAGTCGCAGCGTGACAGCAAAGCACTGTCACGGGAAAGGAAAAATTATGGCAAGACCAAAAAAGGAAAAAGAACTGAAACATACGCACCGCATTTATCTCCGGCTCACAGATACAGAATATGAAATCGTCACTACTAATGCGAAAAACGCAAATCTTCCACTGGCAGAATATGCCCGGAAACAGGTGATGAATAAAAAAGTAATCGTCAAATATGAACTTGTAGCAGACCTGCCTGAACTAAAAAAACTGATTGCCGAGTTTGGAAAAATCGGAAGCAACCTTAACCAGATTGCCCGTCACTTCAACAGCGGCGGCATCCACTCACAGGAAATGCGGAAAGCAATCAATCAAAGTATTACCAGAATTTACGAAATGAAATATGAAGTGCTGAAATTAGCCGGAGATTTTACTACGGCTGCGAAACAGCATGGACAAGGAAACGAAGGAGATTTGAATGGCAATCCTGAAACACGTAACGAGTAAAAATGCGGATTATGGAGAAGCACAGCGTTATCTCATGTTCAAACATGATGAATACACAGGCAAGCCAATACTCGACGAACATTGGGAACTTATTCCCCGTGAAGAATATTACCTTGATGGGATAAACTGCAATCCATTTACTTTCGATGTGGAATGTGCAGAGTTAAACACACAGTACCATAAAAACCAGACTTATGATGAAATCAAATCCCATCATTATATTCTCAGCTTCGATCCGAAAGATGCAGAGGAAAATGGTCTGACGGGAGAGCAGGCGCAGAAGCTCGGACTGGAATACGCACAGAAAAATTTCCCCGGACATCAGGCTCTCATCTGTACCCACATGGACGGGAATAATGAAAGCGGCAATATCCATGTGCATATTGTAATCAACAGCCTCCGCAAATACGATATAGAGAAGCAACCTTTTATGACTCAAAGGAGCGAATTTCGTGCCGGATGCAAACACCATTTAACAAAAGATTACCTGATTCACCTAAAACAATCCGTCATGGATATATGCCACCGGGAGCATCTTCATCAAGTGGATCTGCTTACTCCTGCAGAAAAGAAAATAACAGAACGTGAGTACCATGCCTGCCGCCGAGGACAGAGAAACATGGATAAGCGCAACGAAAAGATGCTTTCAGAAGGGATTGCTCCACGCAAAACAAAATTCCAGACACAGAAAGACTTTCTCCGTACAGCGATTGAGGATACCGCCGCTTCTGCCCACAGTCTGGAAGAATTTCAAAATCTGCTTATGGAGAAATATCACGTCACACTGAAAATCAGCCGTGGCCGTTTCAGTTATCTTCATCCGGAACGCAGTAAACCGATTACCGGAAAGAATCTCGGTACCCATTATGAAGAAAAATATCTGCTCCCACTGTTTGAAAAAAATGCAGAACAGCAAATTTCGGATATTGTTCCAAAACAGCCATTGCCAGAGAGTGATACTTCTTCTGCTCCGTCTGTTTCAATGCCGGAACAAAAAGCAGATATGCCAGCTTTCATTTTCATCAAATCCGATCTCCGGCTTGTGGTAGATCTGCAGCAATGTGTGAAAGCACAGCAAAGTCAGGCTTATGCCCAACGAGTAAAGCTGTCCAACCTGCAGCAAATGGCAAAAACCGTCGCTTATGTGCAAGAGCATGGATATGATACACAAGAAGATTTACAGAATGCTTTCTCCGAAGCACAGTCACAGACCGCAGAAATACGGAAAGCCTTGCGCTCCACAGAGCAGAAATTGAAAGAAGTGAATGAACAGATTCACTACACCGGACAATATCTGGCGAATAAATCCGTTTACAGCCAGTTCCTGAAATCCAAAAACAAGAAACTTTTCCGGCAGGAACACCAAGCGGAAATTACTCTCTATGAGACTGCCCGGAAAATTTTGCAGGAACGCTCTGGCGGCAAAAAGCTGCCTTCCATGAAAACCTTAAAAGCGGAAAAAGAAAAATTGACCACCTTGAAAAACAGCCAGTATGAAGCATACCAGAATCTTCGTGGGTATGAGAAAGAACTGAAAACCGTCTGTGCGAATGTAGATGTGATTTTAGGGAAAGACCATTCCCGTCAGGTGGAGAAAAGCCATGATATATCCTAACTTTTCTATTATAAATTTCCCCAAAAATCCCCCGGCTCAATCATTAAAGATATTACCGGGGGATTTTTCATAAGTCCTATTTTTGCAGCATACTGGAATATTTTGCTTTATCAGAATCCGGAACTTTCAATGCCGCCATCGCCTGATCTGCTGTCATTTTCAATGTCTCCATTAGATTCTGTATCGCTCTTAACGTACCAATCTCAATTCCTTTTTCTTCTACGCCTTTACTCAGATTACACATGGTCTGCACCTCACTTTCCAATGTCTTTGTCATTTTAATATTGAAATCATCCTGCAGGATTTTCTTTTTCTCCTCCGGCGCTTTCTCCGAAGAAAGAAGCACATCCAACAGTTTCAGTATACCGGCATATTTATCATCCCCGGAATGTCCCAGACAGATAATCACCGCCGTAAGTAAATCATAGTTTTCTTTTGCTTCAACCACATCTCCCACCAGATTTTCTTCCTGAATGAAATATCGGTTAATCGTGTTTTCACGATTCTTTGGTGGGTTAGCACATACCCATATAGAATAGACTTTTTTAATCTTCTCATAATGGGAATCCGTAAATTCCACTCCATATTGGGAAGAAACCATGCGGCTGCAATAATAAATGCCACGCTTGATGATAGGGTATCCCGGATAAAAGTCATTTTGTGCTTCTACGTTTATAATCAAGCTGATCGGCTCGCCCGTATGCGGCGCTGTCGCATAAAACCGGATGTCATAAGTAACCGTACCCTCTTTTATTGTACTGTCTTCCGTTTTTCCACCCTTGATCTGCTCACCCTCGTCCGAAATTTCTTCATCGGGATTTACTGCTGTTTTCGCAACCTGTGGTTCACCCTCTATATAATTCCCGGCAATCTCCTCCACATCCAAATCCCGGTATTCTTCTATACAGCTTTTCATAATCCACGCAAGGATGATTTTATTAGCCAGAAGCCGTTTACAGGCGGCATCATAAGCTGCCTTATCTCCGGCTGCAGTAATATTTTTCGCAAGTGTATTTTCAATTTCCATCTGCCGCAGTTCTCCCTCCTGTCTGTCCTATCTGTTTCAAGTTTATCTTATCATAAATCTCCCTAAGAATCTATATGCTATTTCTAATACTATTTTGAAATAATTGTGAAAAAAAGAAGAAGCTCCAGCTTTCCAATCGCCGGAACTCCTTCCCTTCACTTATTTCCGTCTACGCTCCATATCCTCCGTTACAGCCATCTGCGGCGCAGATTTTCCGCTTCTTCTCTCAATCTCCGCCTGCTTTAAATGCAGACGGTCTAACACAGAAATCCGTTTCCCGATCTTCCGGGGCTTCGATGGCAGATTATTCATGCGGCCATCAATCATGTTATAGTTTTGTTCTTCCGTCATTTCCGCACTCCGCAGATATTCTCCGTTCTCATAGTATTTCTGCCAGTTCTCCATTGGCGGTTTCTGCTTTTCCGGTTCCGGAACGGCAGGTACAGGATTTAGGTATTCTCTGATCTGCTTTTTTACTGTCTCATCAAATTCATGACAGACCTGATCCACCACAACTTTTCCTTTCTCGTCAAGCACCACACCGGCGGCTGACCGTCCATATTCCATATGCTCCATCAGGAAGAACTCTTTTCCGTCTATGATAATACTATCATAAGCAAGCCAGCTCCCCTCTTTTCCCTCGATATGGAAATCCGTGGTGTCATAGGAAACCAATGCGCCAGACGAACCGTTGCGGATAAATCCTGCAATTACCGTAAAGCCCTCTTTCTCTACATAATAAGCAGTCACTTCCCCGGCATGGTTCAGCACCAGCACATCACTGACACTGATGGAATGTCCATGAAATTTGCGGGGCGGCTGTCTGTCAAACCGTTCCCGGATACTCCCCGGTGTATCTGCAGGCAGCATCCGTCCGAGGTATTTCTGTTCATAGTTCCCATACCGTATCTGGATTTGATTCTTCTGCAGCGTTTCATAGGAACGGAACCGAATATCCCGGTTTTCCGGCACATTCTTTAACTGATATAGGGCAAATTGATTGATCTCCATTACTCGTCCTCCATCGGCTCCTGCCTATACGGTTCCAAATCCATTGCCGAAAAATCACGGTCTGAAATGCGCCCCATCTTATCCAGCGTACTGTTGACAAGGGCAAGCATTTCCGCATCTTCTTTCAGAAAGGGGATCACGCCCCGTATCTCCCTCATGGTCTGCTGTCGGTTCTCCTTCTCAAACATTGCCATAATCAAATACTCGTTCTCATCAAATTTCCTCATAATTCCTGCTCTCCCTTCTTGCGATTCTGTGTTTTCTGCTCCGTATTTTTCTGCTCCTGTTCCCTTAACTTTGCCTGACGCTCCCGCAGGGCTTTCAAGACTGACTGTTTTCTGCCTGTTCCCTCCGGTACGGAATTGTCTTTTTCCGGTGCCTTTTCCGGCTGTTTTAACGGTTTTAAATCGGTTTTTTCTGTCTGTTCAGGCTGCTCTGCACTCTCCTTTCGCTGGGTATCTTCCGGAACTTTTTTCTGCTGTTCCGCCTCCCTCCATTCAGAAAGAATCCCTTCCATATCCGCTATCGCTTTCTGTACCAGAGGGCTGTCCCGGTATTGGGGAATTTCATTGATAAACTCTGTCTGCATCTTCCCGGCAGTCATCAGTCCAAAGTTTCCATCATAAATACTGCCGTCCTCCAGCCGGAAACCAATCTCCTTCAATCCGTTCATCCTGTCTGACGGAATTTTCTGGTAAAGTTCCGCCGCTTCCTGCAGCGTCAGGCGCTCATGGTACTCACCGAGGATAGGGAACTCCGAGCATTCCGCCACATAGAAAGTGATGATCGGCTCCACTTCTTCCTGCTCATCTGCGGTTTCTGCTCTGCCCGTTTCCTGTGTCTGTTCGATTCTTGTCAGCAATTTTTTTGCTCCTTCCACTACTTCTGGAAGATCATCATTCTCGTCTGCAGCAATCTCCGCCACCCATTCCCGAATTGACTCTGCTTTTCCAGAAACCAGATCAGAGTAAATCTGTCTCACATTTTCTTCCTTATCTGAAACAGTATCGTTATATTCATATAGATCATACTCCTCCGAAAACTTATCTATATCAGACGCCAGTTTTTGCAGTTCCTTGTCATCCAGATATTTCTCCGCATTTTCCATGTATTCTTCCAGACTGCAGGTTTTCTCCGCAGAGATTGGATTGATGTCCAAAGTCAGTCCCGCCATTCCCATTCTGTCCTCATGCAGCGCATTGAAAAAATTATCCTCCCGGATATTCCCCGTATAGGAAAGCACTACATCCACATCGAAACCGTCATGGTATAAGCCTTCTCTTGTCCGGCTCCCATAAACCCGTGCGCCGAGCAGCTTCACATCTTGTTCCAACCCCATTTCATCAAGCTGTGCCTGTGCGTAGCAAAGCACGGTTTCCTCTATTTCCGCACGGCTCAAACCGCCTAGCGCTTTCTCTGGTCCCGTGATGCCGGAAGTAAGAGACAGTTCTTCTTTTACAACCTCAATCTCCATTTTTTTCAGCAGATCTTCAAAAACAGAGATTTCCTCTACGGTCATTCCATACTCCTGATAGGAAGTCATTCCCTCATATAAGGTCTGTATCCCTTCTTTCAGAGACAATTTTTCATTTTCCTCCAGATCATAGATGTAGGAATTATCTTCCCCGACAGAAAACCAACAGTCCATACCGGACGCACGGGCAATCTTATCCAGCACATCCGCCTGCTCCCCAGTTAATGCCGAAGATTTTTTTGCAAACTCCGCCGCTTTCTCCTGCAGTTCCTTCTGTCCGGCTTCTGCCGCCTGCTCCATAAATTCATCCCAATCTACCACATGGCAGCTTTCCAGACGTATCTGCTCCTCTGCCAGAAGTTCTTCCACCGCCTCCTGAATGGAAATATCCGGATTTTCATAGCTCCCTCCATCCAGTTCCCTGTATTCCTTATCATAAAAGGTATAATCGTAATCCCCCTCGGCGGTTGTCTGGATGTAAAAATACCCTTTTCCAGACGGAAGTTCATAGACAATATCGGAATCCTTATTATCCAGATAAAACTGCGCCCGGTTATAGGCAGCCGTTACCTCGTCATTCAGCCACTTCCCGCTTAATGAAGCAAATTCAATATCTTCCATATCCTCGAAACCATTCCTGCAGTTTATCAATGGCATCCGGGAAGGCGGCTGTTCGGAACTCTCCATGCCAAGCTGTTTGTCCAAATGGTTCGGAAGTTCGCTATATGCAGAAAGTGCATCACCAATATCCTCAAAATACTGGTATTCCCGTTCCGCTTTTACTCCATAGGCATCATTTACCACATAGTACCGGGCGATAAACGGCTCTGCTTTTTCCTGCTCCTGCATTCTTTCCTGCTCTGCAAATTTCTCCCTTGCGATATGGATATACCCGTCCAGCACCGCCGGATGGCTGTTCACCACATAGTCGAGGTTCGCATCGATTCCCCTGCTGATATTTTCCGGGACGGGAATACTCTCCGCCCATGCTTTATTGTCTCTGGAAAACCGTCCGTCCGACAAATTGTTCTGCACCGTGCAGGCAAGGATGAAAGCAAGCCTTTCTTTCCCATATTCCTCCAGCACTGGCTCTACAGCACCGTCAGCCAGATGCCGTCCGTCAAAATGCGTTCGGATTGCTTCTTCCACAGCATTTTTACAGTCAATGCTTAATTTTCTGGAATCCAGATACTCGTCTACGGCGGCGTGTTCCATCGCATAAGCAAGATTAAAAGGATAGAGCGGCGGATACGCTTTTTGCTCTGACGTAATCTCCGGCATTATTTTTTCCGCTGCCTCCGTTCCGTCAATGCCCCACTCTTTTCGTTCCTGCTCTCCTGGCTCCCATGTAATTCCCTTTTCCGCAAGGTATTCTTTGACAGCCCCCATTGCTCCACGGTCAAATCCGTTTTCCAGTTCCTGCGCCACCAGATCACCGTCCGAACCCACGATCACAGCGGCAACTGAATCCCCATACTCATTGTGCTTCATCAGATAGAAAATCTCGTCCCCTACTTCCCGCTTATCAACGGAATGCCATAACCCCTCATGCTGCTCGATCTCCACCGCATCCGAATCCAACGTCACCGGCGCATACCACCGCTTTCTGTCCATTTCTGCTTCATGCAAACGCTCCTGCACAAAATCCGGCAATTCCTGAAAGCCAAAACTATCCACATAGTAGGCGGTTGCCTTCCCTTCTCTCTGCAGCACTACCACATCACTGACAGAGAGGGAATGCCCCTCATATCCCACAGGATGATTGATATTGAACTTTTCATATAAGCTCTCCAGTGTTTCCCCACCGGATAAGCGCCCTCCGTATACATATCCATAATCTGCCGCATCCACTTTCATATCATGGGAAGTCACAAAGTCCAATCCCATAAACTGATAGTCCCTTCCTTTTGTTGCACCGACAATCTGATAAATCGCATAGCGCTCCTCTTTCCCGGACAGGTACAATTCTTCATTTGCCCGCCCGATGGCGTTCTCTGCTTTTTCCTGCTCCACGGCTCTGTTTCTAGCCTCTATCGCCTGCTGATACTCCCGGATCGTCATATCCCCTCCGGTGAAATTCAGTTCGTCCCCGATCCGCAGCCAGCCTTCCTCCGGCAAATGCAAAGGAAATGCGGTTAAAATTGTAGCGGCATGGTTGACTGTCACATGGTTTTCTACCGTAATAGGATAACCGGGATCAGTGTCCGAACCTCGCAATTCATAGCGGTATATCCCTTCCGGAAGTGACTCCACCGCCACACGCTCATTCGCAAACAGCGCCGGAACATCAAAAAATTCCACTTCCTGATACCGTTCCAGCTTTTCTGCAGGTTCTCCCTTTTCCTCTGCCTGCTCTTTTTCCTGTTCCTCCAACATAAGCCGCTGCATCACTTCCGTTATGCCGTCAATCATTTCTCCTGCGGTTCTCCGTATCGTATCCATCGAATCACGAAGCTCTTTCATTTCCATGCTGCTGCTCCATCCGGCAATATACGGGAACGAATAATCGGAAGTGTCCAAACCGAAATACTGGCAGACGGTATATGCCACGCTTTCCGCCTCCACTTCCCGTGTCATCTGGTTTTTCTTTTCCCCTAATTCTTCCATAATCTCCCGGTCATGGAGCTTTGCATGGGTAGTCTCATGGACGCCCGTTTTCATAGTCTGGCTCTCGCTCATACCCTGCTGGATTACGATTTCCTTGTTTGCGTTGCTGTAAAATCCCTTTGCGCCGCTTTCAATCTCGTCAAACCGTATCGGTACAGGGGATATTTCCCGGAGCGCCTGCATGAAAATCTCATAGTTTTCCACGCTCCCCATAAGCTCCGGCGTTTCCAGTTCCGCCAGCGGCTCCCCATAGGTCTGCGACACATCAAATACCGTCGCTACCCGGAAACGAGGGATCGTATGCACCACTTCCTCCGTCTCTGGCTGCCCATCCGGGCGCAGGATCGGTTCATTGGTTTCCGGATCAAATTTTTCGATTTCCTCTTTTTCACGGATCGGAGCCGGGGCGATAATCTGGATGCCCTTCTCCCCTTTCTTCACCTGCCTCTTGAACTTTTTCTGCCATGCCTGATACCCGGCCACAAGCGTTGCGTCCGGTTTTTGCATGGCGATCAACAGGGTATTGTTAAAACTGTAATTGTGGAACTGCGACATCGTTTTCAGATACTCCGTATACATCTCCGAAGTAAACAGTTCCTTCACGCCCTGCTCCAAACGTTCCGTGATTTCCTTCATCTGCTGTTCTCTTTTTCCTGCCATTGTTACCTCCATAAAAGAATCCCGCCAGTTTCCTGACGGGATAAAATATTTTATAACTGCTGTTCCTGTTTTCGTTTCTGGTTCTGCCTATCATTTCTCTGTCTGGCAACCCGTTCCTGCGCCTCCTTCAGCCTGCCAAGCACGGAAGGTTTCTGTGGGCTGTCAGCCATTCTGGAAGATTCCGACACCCTCCCGGCATAAGTAACTGCTTTTCTCGGACGGTCTGCCACCTCCGCCACGTCCTCCATGCCAAGTGTCTCGGACGTACCTTTTTCATCCATATTTAAAAGGGCGTTTAACTCTGCAAGCCGTTCCTGCTTTTCCGATAATTCCTGCTCTTTCGGGAAAGGTTTTGCCACTTCTTCCTTTGCCGTTGCCAACTGTTGCTGCAGCGTCTCCAGTTTCTGCTCTGTGTCGGTCACTTTCTTTTCAATCCCCGAAAATACATTACTGATACGCTGCAGGTTTCCAAGTGCGTCCTTGCCTACCTCGATCTTATAACTGCACTGGCGTTTCAGCGTCAGGAAATATTTCTGGTTAAAACTGTCAAATTCCGCTGTCATGGAAAAGCCGTGGAACTCCCCAACCCGCCCGGACGTATGGACTGCTTTCAACCCGGCGCAGGCGGCGATCAGCGCTGTCCCCGCCTCTTTCCGGTCTGTATATACCTTGCCGCCGATGGTCATGGCAAAATCGTCCTTATCCTTTTCTTTCTCAAAAATCGGTTTTACTGCCGCCGCATCCGCCCGCAATCCTTCCAGACGCTCCTTTGCCGCTGTGATCTGCATCGGGTAATTCTTCGCTATATCCGTTTCCAGACGGTATTTCTGGCTGGTGTGGTTCGCTTTCATCAGCTTGAGCTTGCTCACCTGAATATCCAAGTCCATCTTTTCCTTAATGTAAGGATTGCCCGTTGCCAGCGCCTTGATCTCCGCATAGGAAAGCGCCGTATCGTCCACGTCCTCACACGCCCGGACGGGGGATTTGCTCGTCATGATCTGCGAAATAAATTTCTGTTTGTTCTCCAAAATCTGCCACATATACGCATCGAAGGTATTTTCCGTCACATACCGGAAGATTTTTACCTTCTCATTCTGGTTTCCCTGTCTGAGAATCCGGCCCTCCTGCTGCTCTAGGTCGGACGGTTTCCACGGCACATCGAGGTGGTGCAGGGCAATGAGCCTATCCTGTATATTCGTGCCTGCGCCGAGTTTTGGCGTAGAGCCAAGCAGGATACGCACCTGCCCGGAGCGCACCTTCGCAAACAGCTCCGCTTTCTTCTTTTCCGTACCCGCCTCATGGATAAATGCGATTTCTTCCTTCGGGACGCCCATCGCCGCCAGCTTCTCCCTCACATCGTCATATACGTTAAAGGAACCATCATTCTTCGGTGTCGATAAATCGCAGAAGATAAGCTGTGCGGAACGGTTCTCTGCTGTTTCCTGCCAGATGTCAAAGGCATTTTTTACACACAGGTTTACCTTGCTCTCCGGGCAGTCCGGTAGCATATCATTGATTAGTCTCTGGTCTAAGGCGCACTTCCGTCCATCGTTGGTGATTTTCAGCATATTGTCCTCTGTCGGCTCCACCATCCCGGCACGGACAGCTTCTGCCCGCTCCGCAAAAGAACTGACTAAATCCACCTGCTCATCACTGGGCTGCAACACTTCATTGATATACTCTGCCTCCGGCGTCGGAAGGTTTAGCATATCGGCGGTCTGAACGTCCGCACTCTCCTTGAATAGTGCGATCAGCTCCGGAAGATTAAAAAAGCGGGCGAACCGTGTTTTTGCACGATAGCCCGTTCCCTCCGGCGATAGCTCGATAGCCGTTACCGTCTCCCCAAAAGTGGACGCCCATGAATCGAAATGCCCTAGTCCCATCTTCTGCAGAGTGTCATATTGTAAATAGCGCATGATCGTATACAGTTCGACCATACTATTTGACACAGGCGTTCCCGTTGCGAACGTCACGCCCCGCCCTCCGGTCAGTTCGTCCAAATAGCGGCACTTCATAAACATATCAGAGCTTTTCTGTGCGTCCGTCTGGGCAATCCCGGCAATGTTCCTCATTTTTGTGTAGAGGAACAATAGCGATAGGTAAGGTTTTGAAGTTATCTCCGCCTTTTCCCCCGCTCCACACCGGGCGTGCGGCTTTCACCGCACCCGGCGTTCCATCAAACCAACTTACTAC
The DNA here is from genome assembly GCA_030536575.1 of Eubacteriales bacterium. GTDB lineage: Bacteria > Bacillota > Clostridia > Lachnospirales > Lachnospiraceae > Limivivens. The sequence continues at coordinate 27,451 of JAUNPS010000037.1, forward strand.
CCTCCATCGGGGTTCAACACTTTATGCCCTCACGGTACATATCGTGCTTACAAATTTCACATATTTTTGTACTTCTGAATCTTCTTTAATACCTTTTCGTCTATATCTGGCGGTATTGGACCATTATTGACCATTCGATAACAGTCATTGCATAGCCATATGAGATTCTGCACTTTATTCACTTTCTCCAGCGGAAGTTCCCCTTTGATGTGATAACAAAATTTCCTGTTATCTAAAAACAGCGGCTTCTTACAACATTTACACTTGCCTTTGTCCCTGTTATACGCATATTCCCTGTTCATGAAGTATTCAAAATTAAATACTGTCTTTGCGTAGACCGATAGCTGTATATCCCTTGCGGTATTTACGGACGGTCTGTCGCATGGGAGCGGCTTGCTCTTACTTCGGTAGTAACTGTAAATCCGTCTACCTTCTTCCGTGTAGGGTGTCATGCGCTGGTCGTATGGTCTGGTTTCATATTTACTATGCGTGATAAAAGCATAGGTGATTCCAAACCATTCTCCCTCAATCGGAACAGCAAATGTTTTGCTTTTATACCCCTCATGCCTATGCGGAAGATTACAAAGCCGCTCCAACGGTATCTGATACTTGTTGTAGTGCTTTGGAAATCTTCTTTTCCATACCGCCAGTGCCGTATTATTGATTCTTCTGTCAATGGCATGGAACGCATGGGAGCAAATCGAAGGTTGCAGGTATTGCGCCAACCCCACAATCATAGAGTTAATGCGCTGTATCTGCGCCGCCTGTACGCTCCTTTCTGTGGTTTCTCCTATTACACGGACTTCATCAGCTATCTTCTGAATCTTTTCTTTCAGCCGTTCCATATCTGGCAATGGCTTTCCTACCAGATTTTCCGTCCATGTTTTCGGGTCTGGGGTTTTCCTCTTTTTCTCCGCTTTGACCACAAAACCGAGGAAATGGATTCCCTCCGTCCTTAGGTCTGTCACAAAAGTCTTTTCCTGCGATAGTTCCAATTTCAACTTACTTTTAAAATATTTTGTCAGCATACGTTTCAGCCTGTATGCTTCCTGTTCCGCTGACGTGAGGATTACCCAGTCATCAGCAAAACGGAAGTTGTACTTCGGAGTGACGCCAGACCATTTCAGCCGCCGTGTATCATTGCCCTTATGCTTGCATTGTCTGTGCGGTTCCATATACATTCTTCCTACAAACCAATCGAAATCATTCAGATACACATTTGACAGCAATGGCGACAAAATCCCGCCCTGCATTGTGCCGAGCTTCGTATCGTTCAACATTCCGCTTTCGATATACCCAGCCTTTAACATCTGCTGTATCATCTTGATTACTCTTTTGTCATGGATTCCAATGCGCCATATTTTCTGTAGCAGGATTCGGTGGTCGATATTGTCAAAACAGCCTTTTATATCTCCCTCAACCGCCCACACTGGCTGGTCTGGGGAGCGTGTCGCAGAATTTATCACATTTACAATGTCACGTATTGCGTGTTTCTGCGCCCTATATGGGCGGAAACCGTAACTGTGCGGATAAAATCTCGCTTCACATATAGGCTCTATGACAATCCTCACACATTCCTGTATGATTCTGTCCAAAACTGTTGGAATACCCAGTGGGCGCTGTTTCCCATTCTTTTTCGGGATATATACCCGTCTTGCAGGCTTTGGTTTGTAATCCTTGAAACTATCTCTTATTAGTGCAATCAGTTCTTCTCTTGGCATTTGCAGATATTTATCCATTTTCGCTTGGTCAACACCAGCCGTCTTACTGCCTTTGTTCGACTTAATGTTATGGATTGCGGTTACTATGGTTACTTCATTTACCATAGCTTCTACCAGACCTGTGAATGCGATTCCCTCTTTCGATTTCTCGTAGAGAAAATCTAAGGTCTGTTTCATTTCCACTTCTGTTGAAAATCTGACGTTCAAATGCACAAGGCTATCACCTCGCAGTTCGTCACCCGTATTTCAGGGAGTTTCTATTTTCTTTGTTTTGTGAAATTTGTAAATTGGTCTGACTAGTCCCCTTCGCCGTGGGCATTTCAGCCCGTGTAACTGGCTTGTTCCAGTCTCAGACTACTATGGGACTGCTGACTGCCTGTATCTTCATCACTCTGTACAGCTCCAATACAGGCTCTCAAACGTTCCTAAATCTCTATCCTTTTGCAGATTTAACTGCTTGAAGACCTTAGGTCGCTACCTTACACCGTAGGGACAATTACACTTTGAATCATAGTTATTGTGCAATCTGCAAAGTATTTCAGCTTTGCAGGAATGTATTGAAAAACCAGCAATACATTCTTCCCTAATCTTTCACCCTTTCGGATGCCGTCAACTCTTACGATGCTGCATAGCTTATTCTGCGTGTAACCATAGTCTTCGGAAGACCGCACTATATAGTCCATATCCAGTAGGGACTTAGGACATCAAGTTACGACTTCTTCACGCTTTATACGTGGGCGGATACAGCCGCCCCGCATAGTGAAGTATTATCTCGCACACCGCCTACGGCTTTGATATGCCATCATCAGCGTTGATTCCGTGTGGCAAGGGTAATTCTCCCTTGATTTCGAGATTTAAGTTCTGACAGCTCATTCTTATTTCTAAGTGATTTCTGTCGGTCGTTTTCGGTCAGTTTATCAGACTGTCCTTGTGCGACAACGTTTCGCACAATTTTTATAGTAATGGCTTTCGTCTACAAACAGCCGGTCCACGCCAAGCTGCTCAAATGTCACCACATCATCTTTCCTTGTCTGGTCATTGAGCTTCTCCAGCTTCGCATACAGCGTTTTCCTTGTTTTCTCCATCTGCTTCACGGTATAACGTGAGCCTTCTTCCTCCGCTGCTTCTGCAATCGCCATCGTCAGCTCGTCAATCTGGCGCTCGATCTCCGCCGCCTGCCGCTCCCTTGAAAGGGGAATCCGCTCAAACTGGCTGTGTCCGATGATGATAGCGTCATAATCGCCCGTAGCAATCCGGGAACAGAACTTTTTCCGGTTCGCAGGCTCAAAATCCTTTTTTGTCGCCACAAGCACGTTGGCTCCGGGATACAGACGCAGGAAATCGCTGCCCCACTGCTCTGTCAGATGGTTCGGAACCACATATAAGTTCTTTTGCGAAAGCCCTAACCGCTTGCTCTCCATGCCTGCCGCAATCATCTGGTAGGTCTTTCCTGCACCTACACAGTGGGCAAGAAGCGTATTATGCCCATAAAGGATATGCGCCACCGCATTTTTCTGGTGCGGCATCAGCGTGATCTCCGGCGTCATTCCCACAAACTGGATATGGCTCCCGTCATACTCACGGGGGCGGGTGCTGTTAAACAGCTCATTATAAGTCCTGCATAAATCCTCCCTCCGGTCAATATCCCGGAAAACCCATTCCTTGAAGGCTTCCTTTATCATCTCCTGCTTCTGCTGTGCCAGCATGGTTTCCTTTTTATTTAAGACACGCTTTTCCTTCCCGTCCTCCTCGACGGTATCATAGATTTTCGTGTCACGCAGGTTCAAGGCGTCCTCCAAAAGACGGTAGCCGTTCGCCCGCTGTGTGCCGTAGGTGGCGGTCACAAGGGAATTTCCTCTGTCTGCATTTTTTCCGGTAATGTTCCACTGTCCGTTTACCCCGGCGTATTTTACGTTGATGGTATCCCCAAGATAATACCTCGGCGTCTTGAACAATTCCCCCATAAAATCCGTGATATACTTTGGTTCAATCCATGTTGCGCCAAGACGCACCTCGATCTCCGATGCGTCCAAATCCTTCGGCTGAACCCGCTCAAGCGCCTGCACGTTGATCCCGTACTCCGGGTGGTTCTCCGCAAACTGCCGTGCCACCGCAAGTTTTTCCCGGACGTTCCCGGACAAGTATTCATCCGACATTTCCCATCTGTCTGTCAGTGGATTTTTAAAGATCACTCCGGTAAGTTCCTCCACCACCTCATCTTCCGTCTTTCCGGAAAGCTGCGCCATGAACGGCACGTCCACCCTTGCCCGTTCCCCAATGCAGACAACAAGGGCTTCGCTTGCCGTGTCCACGCTCGTCACCGGCTCCGGCTTCCGGATGGTCCGTTTCGTGAAAATATCCGCCTTCCGCTTCAATTTCCCATTCTCGTCCACAATTTCAAGGGAACACAGCAGACAATAGCTGCTGTCCTGTGAAAACGCCCGCTTATTGGCGGTACTGCTAATCAGTCCGTATCTTGCGGTAAAACGGTCATACTCCTGATTTAACTGGTTCTGAAGGAGCGCAACTTCCGCATCCGTCCCGTCCTCCATCTGGCACTGGATGAGTTTCTGCGTCAAATCCCGCAAAGCGATCATCCCAAGCACACGCTCCGCTGTCATGGCAGGCAGCTCCATCCGGTTCATTCTGGAATTTTCCCGGTAGTACACCTGACCGTCCACATTGGCAAAGCTGAAATTCTTCACCGCAGGATCGGCGGGAATGGATACGGTTTCTTCCTCCAGCTCCGAATCCTCAATCTCCGGCTCGGTGATCGTGCCGTGGATATAGCGCACCGCTTCTTTTAACTGTTCGGATAGGACTGTCCCTTCGGTTGGCTTTACGGTCACTTCCTGCTTCCCGTACTGAGTGCTTTCCGTGGTAAATTCCCCAAGCACCATCTCCGGGTGCTTCGCAAAGTAGGAATTGACCGAATAACCTTCCGGCGTGTTCCCAAGCTCCACCCACTCCGGCATATCCAAAACCGCCCGGTCACGCTTCTGGAAAAACAGAATATCCGCCACCACGTTTGTATTTGCGTTTCTCTGGAACGCATTGTTCGGAAGGCGGATCGCCCCAAGCAGATCAGCACGGCTGGCGATATATTTCCTCACGTTCGGATTCTGCTTGTCCATCGTCCCGCTGGAAGTCACAACCGCCACCACACCGCCCGGACGTACCAAATCCAGTGATTTTGCGATAAAGTAGTCATGGATCATGAAATTAAAACGGTCATATTTGCGGTCAGCTACTTTGTAAGCGCCAAACGGCACGTTTCCGATCACACAGTCAAAGAAACTCTCCGGGTAGTCCGTAGTCTCAAATCCCTGTATGGCAACCGTATTTTTCTGGTAGAGCTGCCTTGCAATCCGTCCTGATATGCTGTCCAGCTCCACGCCGTACATATTCAAACCGTCCATTTCTTCCGGCACAAGCCCCATGAAATTCCCGATACCGCAGGACGGTTCCAGTACGTTTCCGGATTTTAGCCCCATGTTCCCCAATGCCTCATACATCGCTTTGATGACTGTCGGGGAAGTATAAAATGCGTTCAGCGTGGACGCCCTTGCCTCCCTGTATTCTTCCGGGGACAGCGCCGCCTTTACCTCGGCAAACTCCCCTGCCCATTCCCGGCTTTCCTCGTCAAATGCCTTCGGGATACCGCCCCATCCCACATAATGGGATAAAATTTCCTGTTCCTCCGGCGTCGCAAGCCGCCCCTCGTTTTCCAGTATTTTTAAGGTATAGATTGCGTCCATGTTGGCACGGAATTTCTGCTTCGGACCGCCTGCGCCGAGATCATCGTCTGTGATACGGAAATTGGTAAGCGCCGCCCGATCTGATGCTTGTTTTTCTGTGCGCTCTTTCTTTGCGGAAGGTTCTGCCTGCTGTTCAATCTTCTGCTCCGGCGTTTCTCCTGCAAGAACGTCCACTGGCTCTAACGGCAGGCGGCGTTCTTTCCGTGCCGCATTGATTTCTTCCGGGTTCATCACATGGTTCGTCAGCGCATCCACTTCATTCCCATGCGCCGCACGTTCCTCCGCCGCCATCCGTTCCAGTACGTCCGAGACAAGCTGCATCTGTTCCGGCGAAAACTCCGGGTTCAGCATTGGCGTAATATCCACGCCGTTTTCTGCCGACGCATAGATCACGTCCATCTGCTCCGGGGAAAATTCGTCAAAGGAAGTCCCGGCTTTCTCCACAGCTTCAGAAACCTGCCCGTCTACTTCTTCATAAGGAATATCATCGGTTTCTCCCTGCGTAAGTTCTGCTTGTTCCGATACCGTTTCAAACGGAATATCCTGCCCCTCTGCGTCTATCCAGCCGCCAGAATCACCGCCAACATCTTTCTCCGGCTCCGCAGCTTTTTCTTCCGGTCTGGCTGTTTCCTTCCCGTTTTCCACGACTTTAGCCTGTTTCCGTTCCGGCTTTTCTGCTTTTGCGGACGGTTCCGGTTCCATCCCCATAAAATCAAACAAGGACAACTGTTTTCCGCTGCCCTCGATCTGAATCTCTGTTTTCTTTTCTGGAAAGATGGTATAGGTACCTTCCACATATCCATGCAGCTCCGAAAGAATCTGCACCCGCCTCTCATAATCTTCAAAATCCAGAGGGACGGCGGCAAGCGCAGCATCCATCTGCGCCACCAGTTCTTCCGCTGTCTCGGTATCTTCCAGTAATGCAGGCAGCGTCTTTCTTGCTTTTTCATTCAAAAAATCTTCTTCAAACGGACGCTCGATTTCTTTCGGAAGATGATAGTAAAAACTGATAACACGGTTTGCCATCTGCTCCCGTTCATATTCCGGCATACGGGAGAAGTCAGCAGCTTTCAAATACCTGTCATTCTCAATCAGGAACCCGACACGCTTTGCCACCTGCGGCCACTTCAAAAGGACTTCTGTTTCCGGTTCGCCATAGCTGCCTCTCTGCAGTTTCAGCCCTTTCCCGCTGTAATCAGCATTGGAACGGTCCGCTCCGGAAAGCGCATGGCTCTGTCCCCCGATCCCATACCGTTCTTTTATAAAATCCGATTTTTCCTTATCGGACTTCTCCTGTAAAAAGAAAGCATAGGTGGCAAGCCGCCCGTCTGAATAAGCGCCGCCTCCGGCAAGGAAAGCGTCGATCTCATCCTGCGTAATGAAAACGTCATGCTCCTGCCATTGAAACCCTTCCCTTGCCTGATAGGGAACCGCCTCTTTCGCAAACTTCTGGAATTGTGCCAGCACCTTATCTGGGCGGTAAAAATGAAACCGCATCACGCTCTTATCTTCCGCATAGGCATCTGCCAGCCCTTCCAGACGCTCATTCAAATCCTCCAGAAGTTCCGGCTGTACGATCATCTCCGCAATCCGGTCTGTCTTTTCCGGATAAACAAAACCAAAATCATTTTCTTCCCCAAAAACAATCTCCGCCACGCCTTCCGCCATATCCCCGTGCAGATAGGCAAGCGTCTGTGCGTGTTCCTTCACGGCGTTCTCCCGTGCCGCATCCAGCACCACCTGCGGGGCATATTCCCCCTGCCTGAGAAGCTGGTGAATCCGTTCTGTTACATCCTCCCATGATAAAAACGCCTTATCCAGAATCCGGTCATGTACCGTATGCCCCACGGCGATCTGCATCCCAAGCTCGTCATACCAGACGGAATACTCCTTCCCGCCGATCACAAGACCAATGCCGCCCTCGCCGTATTCCCGGCGCACAAACTCCGTATATTCCTCCGGCGTCTGCTCAATCATAAAGTTATACACAATACGCAGATGGCTCCTGCTTTTGTTCCCACCGTTTCGCAGCACTTCATCCACCACATCAGACGGAATGGCAATCTCCCCGGCAAAAAGAGCCGCCTGCTGTTCCTCAATGGAACGTATCTGTTCTTTTACTGTGGGCAGTTCGGGCAAAGAGAAAGCAGAGGCTTCTATTTCCTCTGCTTCACTCAAATCCTGTTCGGTTGTTTCTTCGCTTAACTGTATACCAATTCCGTCAGCACGGTTTCCTCCGCCATCGCTGTCAGGCTGTTCATGTGCGCCGTCCACTTCATCTGGTCCGCTTCCTTGTCGGGAGCCGGATATGTTGTAAGCAGCCCATCCATCAGGACTTCCATACGCTCCTGCGCTGTCTTCTCGATCTCCTGCAGATGTCTGTCCAGTTTCCCCGACAGCATCATGCTCTGATACCAGTTCTTCCTGTGTTCCTTCAGGTACGTCCTCCGCAGCATCCCGTATTTCCCTATCGTCACTTCCTTGCTGTTCTCTATGGTCAGATTCGGAAACAGGTAATCCCCTTTGCGATGATAGCTCAGTTCCATCTTCCTTTCCTCCTTCTTTTTCTTTGCTTTCACGCATTAACGTGTTAAATTCATTATAACCGATCCCTTTCGATTTTTCAATAGATTCCTGTATTTCTTTTTGGGATTTTTCATGCCACTCCTCAATCTCCGCCTGCCGGACTGTCCGTCCAATGTCCCGCAGCACAGGCTCTATGAGCTGGCTTGTGGCGTTCCCAAGAAAGGTAAGGACAGAAAGCGAATTAAAATCCGTGATGCCGGAAAAATCCGCTTCTTCCAGATAGTCCATCGGCTCCAGACCGCACCGCCGGGAGAGGGAATAGTAGGAACTGTTAATCAAAAGCTGCCGGAACTCCACCCGCACCGTATCAGCGTCCAGCCCCTCTAAATAGGTGTCCTCCAGTTCATACTCCAGACCGTCCATCGCTTCTTCCAGCGCATCTTCCGTCAATTCTTCCGCAACCGCCAGAAGCGCCGCCTGCAGGTCTGTGGCAGCTTCCCCTTCAAGCCCATAAGTATCCGCCAGATGGTCAAGCAGCATTTCCCTCTGCGTCTCCCGCAGGTTCCAGATATACGGCGTTCTGCCGCCACGCACCATATGGGTATCGGAAATGTCAAACACATACCGAAGCCTCCTTCTCGGCCCGGTATCATCAATCAGGGCAATCCCCTTTGCGCCACGGTTCACCCATCGGCGCATCTTTTCATTCCACACTTCCAGTTCCGCACAGGCTATCGCATCCGGGCGCTGTGCATGGATCAGGAGCGTGTCGGAAAATGGATAGCGGTACAGCCTTGACGCCGTGTCCAGATAGCGCATCCAGTCCTGTGGGGAGCCGGAGACTTCCTTTGCTTCAAATTCCGCCAGACCAAGAATGTCATGTACTTTCGCCATCGTCAATCTCTCCTTTCACAAAAATATGCCCCGGCAGGTTGCTTTCCCGCCGGAGCCATGTTGATTGTTATTTCTTGTTTCTTTCTATTACCGGTTGCCTTTTCCCTTCGGCTTACCTTTCCGTTTCGGAAATTCCAGACGGAAGTTTGCCCGTCCGTCCACAACTTCCAAAATCAAGTCGGCGGTAAAATTCTTTCCCGTTTTCTGTGAATAGAAGTCAGTCACATGGGTACGCCCCTCCCGCAGCAAATCCTCCGCCATCTCCTTGTCGATCTGTTTCCTCATACCGGAAAGATAACGGTTCTCCTTCCAAAGAGAAAAAGAGCAGCCACGGTCAGAACAGTAAAAATTCTTCTTTCCCTCATAGACGGAATTTCCGCACACCGGGCATTTCCCGATTTCTTCCCTCGGATGGAAACGGCTTGTTTCTTCTGGAGAAATGCTTTCGCATTCCGCAAGCATCCTCCCGATCAGCTCCGTAATATCGTGCAGGAACTCCCCGCTTTCAAGCTGCCCTTTTTCCATCAGAAGCAGGCGGTTTTCCCACTCCGCAGTCATGGCGGCGGATTTCAAATATTCCGGCAGAACGGAGATCAAATCTGCACCGCCAGCGGTGGGGAGAATCTGTTTCCCTTTGCGGACGGCATACCCGGAAGAAACCAGTTTTTCAATAATGCTTGCCCTTGTCGCAGGCGTCCCAAGCCCTTTTTTCTCCGTACCTTCCTCAAAATCTTTGTTCCCGACAGTCTCCATCGCAGATAACAGGGTATCCTCGCTGTACGGTTTGGGCGGGGATGTGAAATGCTCGGTCACGCCCGCCGCAACATTCTCGATTACCGTTCCTTCCTGAACGGGCGGGAGCGTTGCACTCTCCCCGGCTCCGCTGTTTTTCATTCCCTGCAACTGGCGAAACGCCGCTTCCACAGCCTTCCATCCTTGCTCCCGGACTACTTTCCCTTTTGCTGTAAAATGCTCCCCGGCACAAGCTACGGTAACTTCCGTCTCCATAAAGATATGCTTCTGCGCCGTGGCACAGAGCAGGCGGGCAGCCACCAAAAGCAGAATATCCCGCTCCCCTTTGGACAGTTCCGATAGCCGTGCGCCTTCTATCTCCGCCGTTGGGATAATGGCGTGATGGTCTGATACCTTTTTGTTATCCATTACCCTTTTTATATCTGGTTCCGTAGGATATACGGAAGCAAACCCAAAAACCTCACACGCCAGACGGATGACTGTCTCTGCAGTCTGCCCCATATCCTCGGTCAAATACTGGCTGTCCGTCCTCGGATACGTCACCAGTTTTTTCTCATACAGGCTCTGCGTGAAGTCCAGCGTCTCCTTTGCCGTGTAGCCATAGTAACGGTTGCTCTCCCTCTGCAGCGTGGTTAAGTCATACAATTTTGGGGACTGCATGGATTTCTCCGTGGATACCGCCTTTTCAACCACAGCAGACGCCCCGTGGCAGGCGGTTTTGATTCTCTGCGCTTCTGTCTGGTCAAATATCTTTTCTTTCACCACTTCCAGACCGTCACAGTCCAGATGGACGTTAAAGTATTTTTCTTTCTGAAACTGGCTGATCTGATTGCCCCGCTCCACCAACATCGCCAGTGTCGGCGTCTGCACACGTCCCACCACCAGACGCTTATAATACTTTGTGGTAAACGCCCTTGTAGCATTCATGCCAATGAGCCAGTCCGCCTTCGCCCTGCATACGGACGCTTCGCACAGATTTTTGTAATCGTTTCCGTCCTTTAACTGTGCAAACCCTTCCCGGATAGCGGAATCCTCCAGCGAGCTGATCCACAGCCTCTTAACAGGCAGACGGCTCCCCGACAGGTCATACACACGCTTGAAGATCAGCTCCCCTTCACGCCCTGCGTCACAGCCATTTACCACATATTCCACATCGCTCCGGTTCAGCAGCTTTTTCAGCACCTCAAACTGTTTTTTCTTATCCTTTGCCACAGAAAGCTCCCAAACCTCCGGCAAAATCGGCAGCTCTGAAAACTCCCACTTCTGGTACTTTTCATCATAAACTTCTGGGGAAACATACTCCGCCAGATGCCCCAGACACCAGCTCACGATCCAGCCATTTCCCTCCAGATAACCGTCCTTCCGTTCCTTCGCCCCTAATACCTTCGCCAATGCCTGCGCTACGCTCGGCTTTTCTCCTAATACTAAATACAAATAAATCTCCTTTCCGGCAGGCTTCCTGCCTGCATACGGGAAAAGCAGCCAGAAAATCTCCGGCTGCCCTTTCCCCGTTTCGCTTTTCTATGCTCCTGTGTACAGAATAATCCAAGACATTTTTCAGATTATTCTTCCTCATCCCCGGAATCCTCCGGCTCGTCCTCATTGATCAGTTCGCCATCGTCAAACTCCAAATCCTCGCTGTCCGCATCTTCCTCGGCTTTCTTCGGTTTTACCACCTTCAGATAATAGAAGCCGCCGATCCCTCCGGCAAGAAGCAGTGCCACTGCCAGCAAAACACTTGTATTCATGCCCTCCGGCTGTTCCTCCGGTTCTGTCTCCAACTCGGTTTCTTCCGGTGTTTCCTCCGTCTCCGGAATCACCACCTGCGGCGTTTCCGTTTCCTGCTCCGCCTGCTTATCTGTATCCTCGATAAACTCCGCAAGGTCATTCTCGTCGATCATGGACAGCATATAGACGTTTTCTGTATTACTGGAACGGTCTAAGATCAGGAAAAATGTGTTCCCGTTCTTCGTCTGGATCGTCAAAAACTGTTTCGTATCATCGTCCGTCTTATCGTCCAGAAGTTCGCCGTTTCCCGCAACGGAAAACGGCGTTGCCTCCGTCTCCCTCTGTATCACCGGCTCCTGCGTTTCCGTATTTTCTGTTTCTTCCAGAATCACCGTCCCTGCATCTGCCTCCGTTTCCTGCTGCGCCGCTTCATCCGTAAACGCAAAGGCAGTCACCGGGACAGCCGATACGATCCCCACCGCCATGACAAACAGCGCCAGCCACTTTTTAAGTTTCTTCATCACCCATATCCTCACTTTCTGATGCCCTCTCCGGCATCGGTTGTTCTCCTGCCGTTTCCGGCTTGTCCTGTTCCATTTCCTCCGCCCCGCCGGGAAGGGCATCCTCCCCGGCATTTACAAGCGGAATTGTGCCATTCTGAATCCCCTCCAGAACGGCTAACATCTGCCTGCCCTCCAGCTTCAGGGAATGGAAACACTTCAAAATCTCCTGTTCCTCAAGCTGCTCCCGCAGGCTGTTTAAAGACCGCAGATGTTCCTGCCATACGGCAATCTTTTCTTCCGTTTTCTGAATATCGTTCAGGACACGGTTTAATTTTTTATTCAAGTTTTTCTGCCTCCGTTTCTAATGAATCCGTCCAAACGCCATGAAATGCTCCTGCCAGTAAGGGGTAGCAATGCTCGTATACTGGATGGGATTTCCGCAGTGGATCATCATGTTGTTGCCAACATAAATCCCCACATGGCTCGCCCCCGAAGTGTTATAGGTTCCCTGAAAGAAAATCAGGTCGCCCGGTTTTGCCTCTGACGGCGATACATAAGAGCAGCATCCACGCAATCCGTCCGCAGTCTGCCTTCCCACGTTCCAGCCATTCCCGCAGTTATTGATCACCCAACTGACGAAACCGGAACAGTCAAAACTGGTAGACGGGGACGCCCCGCCCCATACATACGGATAACCAAGATATTTCTCCGCTTCACGGATCATGTTCGCAAACTTCTGGTCAGATAATGCTTCTGCCGGAATATCGTACCCGAACCCTCCGGCTCCGCCGCCCGGCAGCGTATCCGTATCAAACAAATAGTCCCGGTTCCCGAATGTGATGTTGTAGTATTCATAGCGTTTTTCCTCGTTTTCGTCCATGCGGCTCCGAAGCACCGTATCAAGGTTATGGTTCGTGAGCGTCACGTCATAGCGGTTCACTTCCCTTGTGCTGGTCACTTCCACTTCCTGACTTCCGTTATCATCCGCAATATACGCCTCCCATGTCTGATGCCCATGTGCGGACGCAGACGCATGATCGCCGTAATAAACGTCAAACTGTACGCCGTACCTCGCAAAATTTCCGGTATCCTCCACCACATACTCCACGCCGTTCATCACAATCTTTGTCCCCATTGGCACAAAGGGATTGGATGCGTCCACCGCAATCGTATGGTTTGCTGTCGGGTATGCGCCGCTGGCAGTCGGTCCGCCTGACCACTGGCCGCAGCAGATGGAACAGTTGCAATATCCGCTTGTCACAACCTGCCCCAGCGATTCCCCCACACGCACCGTCCTCGTTTCCGTCACTGTCTCCCGTGTGCTTTCCGTGGAAATGCTGTATTGCTGGCGGAAGATTTCTTCCACCTCGTCCGCCACCTGCTCATAGGTAAATTCCCCGTATTTTGCCGTAAAATAAGAAATCAGATGGTACGGATTGTGTGAAATCTCGTCCACCTGATAACGGTATTCGTCATATCCCGGATGCCGGGATTCTATGCTGTTGATCTGCTCATTCAGTGCTTCCTCCAGTGCGGAATATGCGTTTTCCACCGCATAAATATCCTCGTCCGTGCTGGCGTAGGTTGTCCCGGTAATGCTCGAAGCGGCTCCCTGCAGGGATGCGCCGCAGCTTGCAAGGCTTGTGGCAATCAGCACGAACAAGAGAACCATCGCCGCCAACGCACCAAAAATCCCTTTATTCCTCCCGGCAACCGCCTGCGCCGCCCGCTTTACCTTTGCAAAGACCGTCTGCGTGATCCGCACCGTCTCCGCCGCTGTCTGTTCTCCTTTCTGCGCCGCCTGATACGCCTTTTTATACCGCTGCTTCTGCCAGAATTTACGGATTGCCCGTTTCTTTGCCTGCTCTGCCTCCGCTGCGTGTTTCCCGGTTTCCTGCGCCGCTTCAAACTGCAGCCTGCCTGCCGCCATAGAATCCGCATCATACCGCAGGCGGGAATTTCTGCTTCGCATCCCCCGGTTTGTTTTGTGCATGGCATAGCGCAGGGCATTTTCCGCCATCAGTTCCGCCCGGTGGCTCCCTTCCAGCGCAGCGTTGTCCTGTTCCGCTTCATGCCCTTTCCCATGCAGATAGACAGCGGCGGAGCCTGCCGCCGCAGACGCCGCTTTCTTCGTAATGCCCATGCCTGCGCCACGCACCATGCCGCCATCTTCATCCCCAAAGGATAAACGGGAAGATTGTTTCCGCTGTTCCTTATGTAGCTGCTCCCGCTTCGCCTTCCCTTTGATCTCCTCCCGGTAATCTTCCACAGACTGTTCCGCCGCTTTTCCGGCTTTCTGGAAACGGCTGGCTTCCTCTTTCGCATCGGCGCTCCGGCTTTCTGCCGCCGTCCGCTTCTCCTTCTCCTTTCCGGCGTAGGACTGCACCTGTTTTTTCTTCCGGTTATGGCTGACCTCGGCGGCAGCCTCCGCATAGGCAAGGCTCCCGGACGGATGCCCCCGTATGCCCTCCATCCGTGCGGAATGTTCCGACACGCCCCTCGGCATATCCGCTAACGGTTCGCTTTCTTCGGATAATTCCTGCTCCGCATCATCCGGCGCTCTCTGGCTGTGTTTCCGTGCCGCTTTCGGTTGGCTCTCCTCCGTTTCCCTGTCAGCGCCTTCACTCTCCGTCTGATTTTCCAGTTTTACCGAACCTACCGTTTCAAAGTCAGAAGCATACAGCCTGCGCCGCTTTTTTCCCTTCGGCTCCTCTGCCCGCCCGTGGTTACAGGCAATCTGGAAATCATAAGCGTCCCCGGCTTGTCTGGAAACCGCCAGCCCATCCCTTTCCCGATGGCTGATCCGGATTGTTTCCTTGCTATGTAGGTTCTGCTCTATTAAACCTTCCCGGCTCATTTTCTTCACGGTTTTATCCCGTGCCTTATATTCATGCTCCTGCATGGTCTGCCACTCCTTTGCCAATCATTATCAGGCGGAAGGCTGTGCGTATTCCTCCCACTTGTCTACCGTGCGGTCTGCCAGTATCTTCACCGACTGTGCGAAATCCGAAAACCCATCCGGCAGTACGCCATAGTTAAATTCCGCAATCCGCAGTAAATCATGCTGCAGGTCAATGAGCGCCGACAGATAAAGAAGATCGTCCATCATCTGCCCGAAAATTCCTTCCCCGTCTTCGCCTAACACCATATCCAGAAATTCCTTCATGCCCTCCGGGAATTTCATTCCTGCCGTGTTTTCTTCACAAATCTTCATAATAAATCCTGTCCTTTCCTTTATCTATTTTCTTTGCAACTACCACCATCCGCCCGTTTTTCTGCGAATACTCGCAGGTGGATAGCGTCAGCAGTTTCTCCCCGTATGCCGCCGTAATTTTCGTGTCATAAAAAGACCGTTCCTTTACAGCCGCAAGAAAAGAATTATATTCCGCTTCGCTCTCTGCTTTCGTGAAAGCGTAATAAGCAAAATCGTTGCCCGTATATACTGGCGTAGAAAATGCCGCCAGCACTTCATACGTTTCCTCGCCGTGCAGCGTGTTATAGGTAATCAGTGGATGTTCTTCGTAAAACTCCCTGCTCTTATACCCTTCCAGTGCGGCAAACATCTTCCCGCTGTTCATATGGTGTCCGTAGATAATCTGATTGTCACTGGTTTCCGGATTGCAGTTCTCCGCCAGAAACAGGCAGCCGTTTGCATTGTAATTCCCATCGAAATCCCGGTGAAGGTAATAATTTTCTTCCTCCGGGCGGTACATGACCGGGTAATCAATCATGGTTCCCTCAATCGTGAGCCAGCCAATGCAATCGGGATTTTCTTCATGCAGGGCAAGAAGCCCCGCATCCACCACAAAGGGCGCAGTCTGGCCGGAAGGAATCAAATCCCCGCCCGGCTCCTGCGCCCCGTCCTCATTCTCATAAATTTCCCGAAGCTGCTCCTGCAGCAGATCGTCCGCCTTCTCCTGTGCAAACATTCCCATAAGGAAGTAAATGCTGATGGAGAGAAGAACAACTGAACAAGTCAGAAGCAATCCTGCCCCAAAACGTCTCATGCTTCCTTCCCACCTTCCATCTCAGACGGTTTTGTTGTCATCAGTTTATAGAGCCGGAGCGATTTATCAAACTTATCCTTAAACGGAATAATCGTGCTTCCATAGAAGATAAGCCCTTCGCCCTCCCCGCTGTTCGTCACATAGGACAACTGGTGCGGGGAGATATTAAGCTGCTTCGCCAATATCTGCCTGTCGCCCGCCGCCTGATTCAGCATATAGATGAAGTCCGAGTTTTCAAAGATGTTCTCAATCTCCCGGCTTGCCAGCAGGTCTTTGATGTTCTGCGTGATACCTGTCGGGATGCCGCCCCATTTACGGAACCTTTTCCAGATTTCCACAGAATACGCCGCTGTCTGCTCCTCTTTCAAGAGCAGATGGAACTCGTCTATGTAGTATCTGGTGGATTTATGGGCGGCACGGTTAATCGTGACACGGTTCCAAACCTGATCCTGCACGATCAGCATTCCCAGCTTTTTAAGCTGTTTCCCCAAATCCTTAATATCAAAGCAGACAATCCGGTTATTCAGCTCCACATTCGTCCGATGGTTAAACACTTTTAGAGAACCATTTACATAGATTTCCAGTGCCGTAGCGATACGTTGTGCCTGCACCTCTTTCTGCTCCCGCAGGCAGGCATACAAATCCCCAAGCACGGGCATATTCTCCGGCACGGGATTCTCAAAATACTTCTGATACACAATTGGCAGGCAGCGGTCAATCACCGATTTTTCCTCCGCTTCAATCCCGTTCCGGCTCCCCATAATCAGCTCGCATAAGGAAAGGATAAAATCACTCTTAAAGCCGAGCGGATTATCGTCATCGGAATAATCGAGGTTAATGTCCATCGGATTGATATAGTCATGACTTGTGGGGGAAATGTGGATCACCTGCCCGCCGAGCGCATGGACGAGGGGATAATACTCTCCCTCCGGATCTCCAATGATAATATCGTCCTGCGTAGCAAAAAACGCATTGGTAATCTCACGCTTTGCCGCAAAAGACTTTCCGGAGCCGGGCGTACCCAAGATCAATCCATTCGGATTTTTCAGTTTCTTCCGGTCTACCATGATCATGTTGTTGGAAAGAGCGTTCAGACCATAATACAGCGATTCCCCCGCCATAAAAAGCTCCTGCGTGGTGAACGGCACAAAAATAGCCGTGGACGTGGTAGTCAGCGCCCGTTTGATCGGGATTAAATTAAGTCCCAACGGGAGGCTACTCATCAGTCCCGGCTCCTGCATATAGTCAAGGCGGCGCAGTGAACAGTTATATTTCTGTGCAATACCGGAAGTCTGGAACACCGCATTGTCAAGCTCCTGCTTCGTCTTTGCCGTATTCAAAAATAATACTGTCACGAGGAACATCCTTTCATTTCTTGACTGCAGATCTTCCAACAGGCGTTTTGCTTCGCCGCCGTAGGTATTCAGATCGGACGGAATGATGTCCATATCGTACCCGGAGCGCACCGCCTTTTTCTGTTCCTCAATCTTCATCCGGTTAATGTCCGTCACCTTGCTTTTAACCAACTTGATCGCCTTCATCTGGTCTAAGGACTGGATATGCAGGTTGACGATCAAATTTCTGTCCATATCCAGAAATTCCGCCAGCATCTTATCTGTCAGCTCCGGCGCAAGTATCTGTAAATAGGATACCGCACCGAGGGTATCCCCCATCATAAAGTCTTTGCCATTCTTAAACACAAAACTGGTGGGCGCAATAAAATCCTTCGTCCCCATGCCGGTACGCAGCACCTTATCATAAGAAAACTGGAACGGCACTTTTTCATCGGGATTGAACGTCTCGTAAAGCACCTGCAGGCGTTCTTCCCCGCTTAATGGATAGGCGGACACCCCAAGTACCTTAAAGTTGTTCAGAATATCCGCTTCGATACGTTCCAGCTTCGGCTTCGCTTCACGGATGTTGTCGGCTTCAATCCCAAACGTGATATACTTTGTCCGCACCAGACCATTGTTGCCCTTCGCAAGCTGATTTTTCAACATCTGTGCATACTCCATACGCACATCGTCAAAAGCGTCATTCTGCGGCTTAATCTGGATCACCGATTCATATTCCTTCATGCTGCTGTGATGGTTGATAAAGGAAAGCTGGAAATGGATCGTGCTGTCAAAGTAATTGAGGAAATCGCACCAGTTCTCGAAAATGGCGTTCTTATCCTCATTCTGCGCCAACTGGTAGTTAATATCATAAAACCGGATCGTTTTGGAATAATATTTCTCCTGCACCCGGCAGATACCGTCCTTCGCCATCTCCCGGTAGGGAATGGACTTCTGCGCCGACAGACGCTTCTCCTTTGCTTTTTTCGCCTCCGCTTTGGAAACCTGCTTGCTCCCAGCCGTTCCTTTGCCGGAAGTTGGCTTCACAGAATTGTTTTTAGCCGGAGCGGATTTCACAGAAACATTCTTATAAGAAGATTTCTTCTGCTTCGGTTTTCGCTTCGCCGCTTTCCTTTCCTCACGGGCTACACGTTTTTCTTCACGGGCATCCAGTTTAGCCTGCTTCTTTGCCGCCTTCCGTTCTGCCTTTTCCCGCTCCTTCTGCAGTTTTTCCGCCAGCTTCTCCGCCTTTTTCATGGCTTTTTTCTCACGTCTCGTCAGCTTCCGGGGCGCTCTCCTTCTCCCACGCCTGCGCTCCAGTTCTTCATACCCGGACACATACGGTTCCTGCGGATAACGGGGCGGCTGCCCCTTCACTCTGTCAAGAAGTTCTTCCGCTTCATATCCCTCTAAGCCTTCATTATCCCAATAGCCATCGTCCGGCTCGTCCAGATAATAGTCCTCCGGTGGTTCCCGATACGTCCTGTCGCTCATGTTTTCCACAAATTCATCGTTTCTTTTTCTTGCCACGGCGTCCTCCTCCTTTCTTCTCCTTCGGAACAGCCACGTTCTCCGGCAATTCATACAGATTTTCGATCTCATACCTGCGTATGGCAGGATTTAATACTTTTACTGTAATGATGTTCCAAAGTATCTTTTCCAACGGCAGCCCGTCCTTCTCATACATAGCGAATAAAAACGCCGGGAGCATAAGAAGCACCATGCCTGTTGCCGCATTGCTCGTGCCGATAGCGCCCCTCGTCAGAAAATAAAAGGGCAGCCCGATGGCCGCCGCAATCGTCAGGCAGATAAGCTGCCGTTTTGTCAGGTTCAGTACAACCTTGTTTTTTACTTTTGTTAAATCCTTTGGCACCGATACGAATGCCATAAAAAATTCCTCCTTCTAATGTGCATTGAAAATTGACTTGCTTAAATTTCCGGTTTTCATCAGGCTAAAACACAGAATGACCGTATATGCCGCCACTCCGAAAAGCGCCGAGTGCATATTGTCGGAAATCTCAATCGTGGACACCAGCACCGCATAGATGCCGACGCACACCATCATAAAGAATCCCTGAAAGCCGAGGGCAAGAAGCCCACGGAAATAATTGTTTCCCACCTGCCCCCATTCCCTGTTGGACATGGTGGCAAAGGGGATTGGCGCAACCGAGGTATAAAGGTAAATTTCAATCATGCGCCCGTAGAGGATCACGGTAATCAGCACCGACATAATCTTCATGCACAGGCTGACCAGCAGCGTCTCCAATGCCAGTATGACAAGTTCCCCAATCTCCATAGACTCCATTGCTGTCTCCATCGCCTCCAGCATAGAATCTATGTTAATGGCAGTATCCGAGTGAATGACGCCGCCTGCCGCACTGACAACGTGCTGCCCCACATCGAAAACCGCCATCGCTATGGTGAACGTATTTGACACAAGGTAAACCGCCACCCACATCTTGAAGAATTGTTCTTCTCTGTCAGCATGGTAATCAGCTCATAACACAGGACAAACGTAATAATCATGCCCGCAATCGGCACGATCACCGAGTTTGATAAGTTCTGTATCAGGCTGAAAATGCTGCCATTCCACCCCTGCGGGGTTTGTCCAACCTGCGTAGCGATCTCCCCGGTCTTTTCATTGACATCGGTAAACATCGTTGACAGATTGGACGTTATCATTCCCGACAGAAGTTCCCTCATCCATTCCTCGATTGCTTCAAAAATGCCATCGAACATGAACGAATCCCCCTATTTTTAGAATAAACCTCCGAGCAGGGGAATAAGCTGTGTTCCGATCAGGACTACACCGCCGCCCGCCATGAGCTGCTTGATTCCCTGTGATTTTGCTGATGTGTGATAAAGAAGTAATAGAAGTGTAAAAAATTTTGCCTTTCCT
>JAUNPS010000084.1 GCA_030536575.1 Eubacteriales bacterium
TGACGAGAAAATCTGGTGGAATAAATGCAAAGAAAAAACTTCGATTCTAATGTATAGTTGTTAAAAAAGAACCCTGAAAAATAAAAAAGAAAGAGAGGTTAGTCCCGTGGACACGATAACGAATCACACCGTTCAGTATGGATGTGGTATGGCGAGTGTTTCCTGCGAGAGAACCTTTATCTAATAAATAAATTCCAGATTAAAAAGATCGAATAAGTATCAATGAATCGGAGAGAAGAAAAGCTGGAAGATATGGATAAAGGTACAAATGCCACCATATTGAAGGATTTACCACAAAATTCAAAGATTTTTCTAAAATGTGTAAAGAAACATTTTCAGAAAAAATACGAGAAAAAGTATAACAATCGAAGGTATACGATTCCAAACATTCATATATCAAGAGGACTTATATTCAAGATCGTATCGAAGAGAATATTTTGGAAGATATAATCCTAAGCTTTGAGTTAAACAATTCTAATAAAATAAATGTAAACTTATTTTATTAATCCAATAGACAGCAGGAAACATTACACAAAAAGAAAAAAGAAGATCCTCCGATTACATTATAAAATATAAAAACTGAATAAAAATTGAATAAGAAAACAAACAGCCGTTATCCGGTAAAAGGATAGCGGCTGATTTTTCGATCAGCTTGGCGGCGCACATCTTTCCATTTCTATGAAAATACCGGTTATGAATATACAAAACGCAAATTCGAATAGCTATTTCCATTTTCGTATGTTAAGATATGACTAGAAAAGTGCTGTTTTCTGCGGAGCAGAAGACGGAATGCGGGAAGTGGCGGGAGGTCTGTCCATTTTCGTAAACTTTGGGCTGGCTGCAGGCCCGGTAAGCCGCATGCAAATTATTCGGGTTGGAAATATGGTTGACTGGTTGCGGGGCAGCAGGAATCTGCCGTAGCGGGAGCAGAAGCGGAAGAAGACGGCGAGGGAGCGGACGGATGCGAGAGGGGAATTTTGCCTTTGGCAAGCGCGTCTGGTGTGGATAGCGGGTGTCGAAAAAAATAGATTTAATAAAATTGTTAAAATTCCGTAAAAAATGATTGCGTTTTTTACAAGTTATAGTATAATAAAAATGAATATTTGCAGGCATGCAAGCGCATGATGACTATAGAGTCCGAAGTAAGAGGGGAGGATTTTTTCATGAAAAACCGAAATAAAATCTTAATATTATTGGCAGTTGCCGCAGTTACCTTATCATCCTGCGGAAGTAAACCGGAGGAAATTCAGATTCTGGAGACCGAAACGGAAACGACGACCGAAGCGCCTTCGGAGGCTCCCTCGGAAGCGCCGACCGAAGCGCCCACGGAAGCTCCTACAGAACCGCAGACGGAGCCCCAGCCTACTTATAAAGTGGCGAACGGAACCATTCAGGAAGTGACTCCGGATACGATCACGATTTATTCCAGAAAGGGTAAGACCCTGACGTTTAACACCGCTGGAAAAGAGCTGTATTTCAAGAACGGCATCAGCAGCGAGAATGAAATCAAAGTACAGTACGAAGGCGAAATTACCGAATCGGACGCGTCCGCAGTGAATGTCATTGCGATATTGGACGGGGACAAAGATGCGGATAACAGCACGGCAGTCGAAGCCGTTTCCCAGACGGTTTATACGCTGGATGATGTGAATGTCCGTGCCGCCGCTTCCACAGATGCCGCGATTCTGGGCGGGATTCCGAAGGGCCATGCCCTGACCCAGACCGGGCAGGCCGGTGACGAATGGATTCAGATTTCCTATGCGGGAAGAGAAGGCTACGTTTTCGCGGAGAATATCACGACGAATGCCGAGGAAGCGCCGGAAACGGAAATGGGGCTGGATGATTACTCCAGTACGGACATGATCAAAAAAGTTTCCGGAACGATTACGGCTGCGAATATGAACACACTGAGCATTCTTTCCGATAATGGAAACGATCTGTCTTTCAGCATTTACAGTGCAATGATCCATGTAACGCAAGGATTCTCATTAGGAAATTATGTAACCATCGAGTACAATGGTACGATTTCCGACGATAACGATACGTCTCTGGTATGGGTGATTTCTGTGACGGACAGCGGCGCGACGGCTGGAACGCCGGAGACGGAATCCGCGCAGACGCCGGAGAGCACGGATGCAGTGCAGACGGAGAGTACGGGTGACCAGGCTGCTGCAGAAGGTTTGGCGGAGAATGCGGGCGATCAGACTCCGGCTGAGACGGACAGTGCAGATGACCAGACGGTAGCTGAGACGACGACGGTTCGTGGGCAGGTTCAGAGTTCGACGCAGAATAGTGTGACGGTTCAGACGGAGGATGGTTCTTCACTGATTTTTGCTTATGAGGGTGCGACGATGGAACTTTCCGACGGATTTCAGGTTGGGAATTATATTAATGTGACGTATAATCCGAGCAATGTATATGAGTCCGGAGTTTATGATGCGATCAGTATTTCGGATGCGAATTAAGGAAGGATGGATGCCCCCAGACCCAGGTTTTGGGGGCATTTTTTGACGCAATCCATTTTGACAACCTATGTGATTTGTGATAGACTGTAACCAACTGTGCGAAGCCCAAAAGATAAGTTTTATGAGGTGAGGGAATTGGATAAATACGAATATAACCTGAAGCTGGAAGAGATCAACCGGCTGGTGGATGACGATAATTATGAGGATGCGGCCGAGATCGCGGATTCCATTGACTGGAAGCGTGTACGGAACATCCGGACGCTGTGCATGATCAGCGAAATTTACGAAGCGAATAACCGTCTGGAGGACAGCAAGGAGATTCTGATGAAGGCTTACCGCCGTTCGCAGATGGGACGGAGTGTGCTCTACCGTTTGACGGAAGTGTGTATTAAACTGCGGGAGTTTGACGAGGCGGTGGAGTATTACAGCGAGTATGTGAATGCGGCGCCGAATGACAATTCCCGGTATATTTTGAAATATAAGATTTATAAAGGAAGAGGGTCTTCCATCGACGACCAGATTTCCATCCTGGAGGAGTTTAAGGAGAAGGAATATACGGAAAAATGGTCTTATGAGCTGGCGAAGCTCTATCATCGGGCGGGCAATGATAAGAAATGTATCGAGACCTGTGATGATCTGATCTTGTGGTTCCGGCAGGGCAAGTATGTGATTAAGGCGTTGGAGCTGAAGATGTCGCTGACGGAGCTGACGCCGATGCAGAAGGCGATTTATGACCGCAGGGATGAGATGCGGGAGGAGCCTTTGGATGATGATGAGCCGAAGGTGCGGGAACTGGAAAAGATTATTATGGAGAAAATGCCGTCTTCGCAGGAGGAGGCGCTGACGGATAGTATTATTTCGGAGACGCAGAGGGAGTTGGCGCAGGCGGTGGCGCAGCATACGGCGGAGGCGCAGAGTGGGTATGCGCGGAGGGACGAGGAGTCCTGGAGCGCGCAGGAAAGCGCCTGGGGAGCGCAGGCGGCGTCTGTGCAGAGAGAAGAGAACGCTTGGAGAGCGCCAGCAGCGCCGGTGCAGAGAGAAGAGAACGCTTGGGGCGCGCCGACAGGGTATGCGCAGAGGGAGGAACGCTCCTGGGATGCGTCTGCCGCGGCTTCGGAGCCTGATGCGGCGGGGGCCACGAAGGTGGTTCCGGTGAAAGATATTAAAGAGGCGAGACGGGCTGCGATTTCCAGACAGGTAGCGCAGGAGATGCCGCAGGCAAGGCAGCAGGCCGCGCCGGTTCAGCGGCAGGCCCCGGTACAGCCGCAGCCACAACCACAACCACAGCCACAGCCCCAGGGGGCCGCATATGATGCGGCGAAGCTTCAGGCGGAGCTGGCGAACAGTATGCGGGAGATCGTGGCAGGCATCCGCCGTCCGGAAACGGCGGAAAAGCTGATTGAGCCGAAAAATGACTTGTCGGGATTCGAGAGCTCCGTGAGCCTTCAGGCGGAGGAGCCGAAGGAATCCATTGATGATATTTTGCTGTCGATGAGTGGGATTGAACCAGCGGCGACGGAGGAGCCGGTTGGGCCGGCTTCGGCGGAGGTTCCGGCGGCGCCGGTGATTGCGGAGCCGGCGGCAGCGCCGATGCCGCCGGTGCAGCCACAGGTGCAAGTGCCGCCGGTACAGATGGGGCCGCGGTCTGTGCCTGGACAGGCACAGGGAGCGCCGGTACAGCAGGCCGTACCCGTGCAGCCACAGGCGCAGGGAACGCCGACACAGATGACACAACAGGCCGCTCAGGCACAGGGAGCGCCGGTGCAAATGGCCCAGCAAGGAGCACCTGTGCAGGCTCAGTCGCAGGGAGCGCCGGTACAGCAGGCCGTACCCGTGCAGCCACAGATTCAGGGAACACCGGCTCAGGCAGGACAGCAATCCGCGCCTGTACAACCTCAGGCGGAGTCAGCCACAGCTCAGAATGCTCCAGTTCAGCCGCAAGCTGCCCAACCCCAGCAGGCCGCGCC
This sequence comes from Eubacteriales bacterium, assembly GCA_030536575.1. Lineage (GTDB taxonomy): Bacteria > Bacillota > Clostridia > Lachnospirales > Lachnospiraceae > Limivivens. Next base: position 4,433 of record JAUNPS010000084.1, read on the forward strand.
CGCGCAGGAGCAGCCGCCATTAAACACCTACCGTCAGACCGGCCTGACCCGAAACCAGCAGTACATCTTAGGCTATTTTGCAACGATCCAGGGCCTCCGCGAACAGATTGCCGCATCTCTGGAAGAAACGATCCAGAAAGTATTAATGGATAAAACTTCCCGCAGCGGAAATTTGATTATCACCGGAAGCGCTGGAAGCGGAAGAAGTACCCTGGCTATGCGCTACGCGAAAGCAGTCAGCCGTGCCAAAGGCGAAAAAACCGCCAGAATTGCAAAAATTTACGCAGAAGATTTTAATAAAAAAGACATTCCTTCCACTATCGCCAAGATTGCAGGCGGTACCCTGATCATTGAAGAGGCAGGCGACCTTACCGAAGAAGTGGTAAATCAATTATCCACCGCGATGGAGTTCCGCACGAATGGGATGGTCCTGATTCTGGAAGACGAAAAAGGCTACCTGAAAGAAATGATGGATCACCACCCCGATTTCGCCGAGAAATTCACCTGTGCGATCGACATTCCGATCTTTACGAACGATGAACTGGTAACTTTCGGCCAGACTTATGCGCTGGAAGAAGATTACCGTATCGACGACGGTGCGATTTCCGCCCTTTATGACCGGATCGGAGAGATGCAGACGCCGGATCACCCGGTGACGGTTGCGGACGTGAAGGAGATTGTAGACGAGGCGATCAAACATACGGAGCGTGCGGGCATCCGTAAGCTGGGAATGATCCTTTCGAAGAAACGCTATGACAGCGAAGACAGAATTGTTTTATATGCAAAAGATTTCAAATAAGCAGTCAGCGAGCCATTGTCCACGAAAATGCCCGTGCATGCCGTAGCCTGGAAGTTACGCATGCGTTGCGCCCAAAGAGGTATTTTTCAGTAAATGGACGGATTTAAAGTGCTTGCAGAAATTCATAGAATTGCCTTAAAAGCCAGGATAAAAAGTCCTGGCTTTTTTGTATGGTTCCATCTTGACAGACTTATATACCGAGCGGTATAATAAGACCACAATCGAACTGCCAGCCAGCCGCCGCTTTCCCCCAAAAGGAGAAACCAGCGCTGGAAGCGAAAGGTAAAGGAGGCGTTTCATGGATAATCGAGAAAAGATCCTGGCCTGCGCCCTGGACCTGTTTCATGCCAGAGGATATGACGCCGTGGGGGTTCAGGAAATTGCAGAAAAAGCAGGCGTGACCAAGCCGACTTTATATTATTATTTTGGAAGTAAACGCGGTCTTTTGGAAACACTATTGGAGACGAAATACGCCGTCCTGCGGAAATCGATCGAAGACGCATCCTGGTATGCTGACGACGTATCCGATCTGCTGTACCGGGTTGCCTCCGCATTTATGGATTACTCGGTCAATAATCATAAAATGTATAAACTGATGATCGCACTCTTCTATTCTGCCAGAGAGAACGAAGCCTATCAGGCCGTTAGTCCGATCATAAAGGACCTTTACCGCCATTTCGTCCATATTTTCGAACAGGCGGAAAACCGTTTGGGCAATATGAACGGAAGGCAGGAGCAGTTCGCACTCGGATTCCTCGGTGTGATAAACCACTATCTCTTATTCGCAGACGAGGTGCGGAAAAAAGAAGACGGCAGTATTGAAATCAGCGACGCGGTCAAGAGATCGCTGGTTCACCAATTTATGTATGGTATCTATTCTTGATAAGTTAACAGGAGGTTCCTTATGGGAAAATGGTATGACGAGGCGGTATTTTACCACATGTATCCTTTGGGTATGACGGGCGCACCCAAGGTTAATAACGAGGAGGCGATTGTACACAGGCTGACAGGCCTGTTCCCGTGGATTGCACATTTGAAAGAACTGGGCGTGACAGCGGTTTACATTGGCCCGCTTTTCGAGTCCACCAGCCATGGCTACGACACCAGGGATTATAAGCTGGTTGACCGCCGCCTTGGCGATAACGAAGACTTTAAAGAGTTCGTAAGACTCTGCCACGAATCCGGAATCCGGGTAGTCGTGGACGGCGTGTTTAACCACACGGGAAGAGAATTTTTTGCATTTAAAGACATTCAGCAGAACCGGGAACGTTCACCGTATTGCAGTTGGTATAAAGGAATTAACTTCGGATGGAACACCCCTTACAATGACGGCTTCGGCTACGAAGCCTGGCGGAACTGCTTCGAACTGGTGAATTTGAACTACTGGGAGCGGGCCGTGAAAGACTATCTGTTCGACGTCATCCGTTTCTGGATTCACGAATTCGATATCGACGGAATCCGTCTGGACTGTGCAGACTGCCTGGATTTTGAATTTATGAAGGAAATGCGCCGGGTGACGGAGCAGGAAAAAGAAGATTTCTGGCTGATGGGCGAAGTGATCCATGGGGATTACAGCCGCTGGGCGAATGATGAAATGCTTCATTCGGTCACAAATTATGAGCTTCACAAAGGCCTTTACTCCGGTCACAACGATCACAATTACTTCGAAATTGCACACACGATCCGCCGGGAATTTGACGAAAACGGAGGCATTTACCGAGGAAGAAAACTGTACTCCTTCGTAGACAATCACGACGTCGACCGCATTGCATCAAAATTAAATGAAAAACGCCACCTGATTCCCGTGTACACATTGCTCTACACCCTCCCCGGAATCCCGTCTATTTACTATGGTTCAGAATGGGGAATCGAAGGAAAGAAACAGGGCGCGAACGACGACCCCATGCGGCCGCATCTCGACCTGAAAGACATGCAGGACAATGAACTGACCGAATACATCCGCAGTCTCGGAAAGCTTCATAAGGAAAATCCGGAGCTTTCCCACGGCAGATACCGGGAACTCGTGCTGACGAATCGCCAGTACGCATTTGCACGGATTCTGGAAAATCAGGCGGTGATCGTTGCCGTAAATAACGATGAAAATCAAGCACACATTTCCATACCGCTTCCAATCGAAGCGCTCACTTGCAAAAATGCCATGACGGGGGAAGCCATTACAGCAGAAGGCGGCAGGATTCAACTGGATTTGGATGCATGTGCTGGCATTTGTATAAAAATCAATTAGAGGTGGAAAAATGGCAGAGAAAAAAACAAGAAAACCCCGGAAAAAACCGGCGGAGACGCAGGTATTCGCGCCAAACAAACAGGATGTTCTGGAAGTTGGAGAGCTGGACCAATATTATTTTGGCCAGGGAACCCATTACGACATTTATAAAAAACTGGGCGCGCATTTGGGGGTAAAGGGAGACAAAACAGGCGTATATTTCGCGGTATGGGCGCCGAATGCCCAGGAAGTCAGCGTAATCGGCGATTTTAACGGCTGGGATGAAACGGCGCATCCGATGACGCGTCACGAGCCTCTTGGCATTTACGATGCCTTTGTGACCGAGGCGGAAGTTGGAAGCCTGTATAAATTTTTTATTCGGACAAAGGACGGAAGAGGGCTGTACAAGGCCGATCCCTTTGCGAATCATTCCGAACTGCGTCCCGGAAACGCTTCCAGAGTGGCGGATATCACGAATTTCCGTTGGGGAGACGGCGTGTGGATGAAGGCGCGGGAGAAAAAAGACCCGGATAAGGAGCCGATGAGCATTTACGAGGTTCATCCGGGTTCCTGGAAGAAGCATCCGAAGACCGAGCAGAATGAGGACGGCTATTATAATTATAAGGAACTGGCGCATGCGCTGGTGGATTACGTGAAAGAGATGGGTTATACCCATGTGGAACTGATGGGAATTGCCGAGCATCCCTTTGACGGTTCCTGGGGGTATCAGGTGACCGGATATTACGCGCCGACTTCCCGTCACGGCACGCCGGCGGATTTCATGTATCTGGTAAATTATCTGCATAAAAATAAGATTGGCGTGATTCTGGACTGGGTTCCGGCGCATTTCCCGCGGGATGCCCATGGGCTGGCGGAGTTTGACGGAACCTGTGTGTATGAATATGCAGATCCCAGAAAGGGAGAGCATCCGGACTGGGGGACAAAGGTTTTCGATTTCGGGAAGAGCGAGGTTAAGAATTTCCTGATTGCGAATGCGTTGTTCTGGCTGGAGCAGTTCCATGTGGATGGCCTGCGTGTGGATGCGGTGGCTTCGATTCTGTATTTGGATTATGGGCGTCAGGCGGGACAGTGGGTTCCGAATATTTATGGCGGGAATAAGAATCTGGAAGCGATTGAGTTTTTCAAGCATTTGAACAGTGTGGTTCTGGGACGGAATCACGGGGCGGTTATGATTGCGGAGGAGTCTACCGCGTGGCCGAAAGTGACCGGAAAACCAGAAGAAGACGGCCTGGGATTTTCCATGAAATGGAATATGGGCTGGATGCACGATTTCCTGGAATATATGAAGCTTGATCCCTATTTCCGTCAGTATAATCACAATAAAATGACGTTTGCGATGACGTATACATATTCGGAAAAATACATCCTGGTGCTGTCACATGATGAAGTTGTGCATCTGAAGTGCTCGATGATTAATAAGATGCCTGGGCTTTATGATGACAAATTTGCGAATCTGAAGGCCGGATATACCTTTATGATGGGGCATCCGGGCAAGAAACTGCTGTTTATGGGGCAGGATTTTGGACAGCTTCAGGAGTGGAGTGAAGCGAGGGAACTGGACTGGTATCTGCTGGCGGAGGAAAAGCATCAGCAGCTTAAAAATTATGTTCAGGCGCTTTTGCAGCTCTATAAGAAGACGCCGGCAATGTACCAGGGGGATCAGAATCCGAAGGGATTTGAGTGGATTAATGCGGATGATAACAGCCGGAGTATCTTTAGTTTTGTGCGTCATAATGAGACGGGAAGGAGTAATTTGCTTTTCGTGATCAATTTTACGCCGGTGGCGCGGCCGGATTATCGGGTTGGGGTGCCAAAGAAGAAGATGTATCAGTTGGTGCTGAATAGTGATGACGCGGTGTTTGGCGGAAGTGGGAAGGAGCGGCCGGAAACGTATCAGGCGGTGAAGCAGGAGTGTGACGGGAGGGATTTCTCGTTTGCTTATGATTTGCCGGCGTATGGGGTGGCTGTGTTTAAGTTTTAAATGAAAGGCAGGGTGCGGAGGTAAAAGCTGCACCCTGTTTTGCTATTGAAATCCGAAAAAAGACTTGATTTCTCCTCTGTTTCTTTATATAATGAAATTGCAAAAGGAACATTAGCATATGACCTGATGCAAATATGGTAACGGAAATTGAGGTGAAAAAATGGAACATACTTCCGAAAGTGCACAAAAGAAGAAAATTACCGAAGTACCAAAAGAAAAAGAACCTCAAATAGCAAAGTATACCATAAAGGACAGCGTGTTTACGTCCCTGTTTCGGGATCGGAAATACCTGATCCAGCTCTACCGGGCGCTGCATCCGGAGGATACGGAGACGACGGAGGATTCCCTGACGGACATTACGATTCAGAATGTCCTTACGGATGGGATGTATAACGATCTGGGTTTTATGGCTGGGGATAAGCTTCTGATTTTAGTTGAGGCGCAGTCGACCTGGACGGTGAATATTATCCTGAGGGCGTTGATGTATCTGGTTCAGACCTATCGCGATTATTTCGAGGAGAGGAAGGTGGATCTGTATGGAAGCCGGAAAGTAAAGCTGCCGAAGCCGGAATTGTACGTGATTTTATCCCGATGTCGGAATAATACTTCTTATTCCGATATTTCAATTATTCCGATGTTTTCAGGAGACATTGGGCTACCGCATAAATGCCACTGAAAGCATCGGAATAATA
>JAUNPS010000038.1 GCA_030536575.1 Eubacteriales bacterium
CAGTTATCAAGGTTCTTCGTCACTGTTTCATTTTCTTTTTCATCAGCAACTCTGTTATCTTATCACACTGTTTGCTATTTGTCAACAGCTTTTTCATCTTTTTTTGAAAAACTTTTGTATCGTCTTTCAAAAAACTCGCTGTATCGCTCACAGCGAATGTTATGATATCACCTGATTTTCGTTTTGTCAACAGCTTTTTTCGAATTTTTCAAAAAAAATATTACAAAGAAACAGTGCATACATTTCTGCATGCACCGTCCCGTTTTCTTCCTATTTCGTCTTACAGTTCATCACTTCCGTATACGCCGAATAGACCTTTTTCCCATTCACCGTCCGGTACGCCCGCACCTTATAGTAATAGGTCTTCTTCGCTTTCAGCTTTCCGCTGTCCTTATAGCTCGTCCCCTTCACGGTTTTCACCAGCTTGAAACCGCTGCTCTTTTTCTCAGAACGATAAATCTCATACCCGGTCGCGCCGCTCACTTTTGTGATCTTTACGGTTACGGCCGCTTTGCCCGCCGTCAGTTTTACCTTCGGCACGGACGGCGCCGGTTTCCCGCTGTTCGCGGCGAACTCCATGATGACCGTATCCTTTTTATTGATCGTCTTGTAAGCCCGTACCTTATAATAATACGTTTTTCCTGTCGTCAGCTTCTTATCTGTGTAAGTAACCGTCGAGCCTTTCTTCACCGTGGCAAGTTTCTTATAGCTTCCGCCCTTTTTATCCGCCCGGTAAATGATATAGCCGCTCGCACCGGAAACCTTTTTCCATTTCAGCTTCAGGGAATTGTAAGAAGCGTTTTCTACCGTCACTTTCGACGCGCTTCCCGCAACAATCTGGAAAGTCGTCGTCTTCGTTCCGGTATAGTTGCCTTTCCCTTTGATCGTAATCGTGGCCGTACCGACATTGATATTATTTTTATAGGAAACCGTGTAGTCTGTTCCCTTTTTCAGCGTTGTGCTGCCGTCCTTAACCGTTACGGACGGAGTCAGCGCCTTGCCGGTATAGGTTTTCTTTCCAATTTTGGATACAGTGGTCTGGGACAAATTCGTCTTTGTGGTCGGCGTAGACGGTGTGGTCGTTTCTCCTGTCTGCCAGGAAATGATAACCGTGTCGTCCTTATTCGCCTTCAGCTTATCGGAAATAGAGGCCAGATTCGAAATCTGTCCGGTAGACGCATCCTTGTCGCCCCGCAGATAGACCACCCCGGTTCCCGTCAGCTTTCCGCTTCCGTCAAGCGTAACCCCTGCCTGTGCCACAATCCCAGCGTTCTCCGTAAAATGTACGGTTCCATCCAGAACCGCCTGATTATAAAGTACCAGACTATGGCCAACATTCAGAACACCGCCCGTTTCAACGGTAAACACATTCCCCTTTCCCTGGTAATCCCGAAAAGAACTCGACTTGTTGTCCTCTTTCAGATTCAAGTTCATGGTTCCGCCATTCTTTATGGTCGTCTGGCCACTGAAAGCGGCTCTCGCATTGACATTCAAAACGCCGCCGTTTTCGACGGTCAGATTTTCAAGGGAAAACTCCGAATCCAGATTGCAGGTACTTCCATTTGGAACAGCCAGTCCTCCTTGGTCGTTACTGATGGACCCCTGTCCTCTCAGCGTCCCGTTCACCAGCAGACGTCCTTCGTAAAGGAAAATACCTTTTTGAATCGTCAGATCACCTTCTACGAAAGAATCCGCAATTTCCACATCTTCACCGGCCTCGTAGTCGAATTTGTTTCCATTCGCAACGTTTATCGCACAGGAAATTTCGCTGCCGTTCGTACTCCGAACCGTTCCCGCACGCAGCGCAACGGTTCCGATTCCTTCAATTTTTCCGCCCTGCAGATCAAGGGTTCCTCCATACACAAACAGCCAGTCATCTGAATTTAAATTTACGGTTCCGCCCTCTTTTACCGTGAGGACGCGGGATCTTCCATATGCGGTATCACGTAAAGACAGTTCGGCAGTCGCAATCACCTGGCCGCCGTTCTCCACGCTCATGTCCGGAAGCCGAACCTGCCGCGACCCGGTCTCATCGGCGTATTCCTCCAGCATAACCGTCCCTTTCACGATCAGTTTCGCGCTGTTCATTTCCGAGTTTTCCACACCGTTCACTTTCAACGTGACATTCGCCGGGATTTCCCAATCCGCCTCGATCTGAATCTCGCACTTTTTATTTGGCGTTTCGACGACGGTCTTTCCCGACGGCCAGCCGAAATCGCCGGTTCCGGTCGGAAGGTAGATGTAGGTTGTGTAATCCTTTTGGATCACTTCCATCAACTCTTCGTAGGTTCCGAAATAATTGTCCTGGTCCGCCCTGGCCCCGGTGGGACGCAGGATGAAACAGAAGCAGACCAGGAACAGGATTCCCAGCAGCTTTTTCGTTTGAGATTTTTGTACTTGTTTTCTCACATATTTTCCTCCCTTTTCTCTTTCTTTTGCCATCTGAGAAATGGTAATTTTATTATACCTGTTCCAGACTCTTACCGCAAGCAAATTCCCGTCTTTTCGCATAGAAAAAGGCCCGGAATCGTTACAGTTCACACGTCACCAGCTGTTCCCATTTTTAACCACTAAGGCATAACCGGACGTCACCGTGCCGTCGAAAACCTTCCGGGGAACGGGGCAACGTCATCGTCAAACTTCCCCTAACTGCGACTAAGCCGCTCAGGAGAGCCTTCGCGGCTAAGTCTTAGTAAGGGGCGATTTCGACTCTTCCTAAACCCGCCCCTCGAAACACGTCCCCGGAAGCTTTCCGCCTTCCCGGTAACTGTATATAGATGACTGGAAAGTGCCAGAAGGCTGGCGATATGTGAACAGTAACTCGGAATCCGAGCCTATTTCGCAAGCAATCGCAAAAAGATATTCGTATCATACAAATAGCACAGCACATCGCTTTCATAAATCATATTCAGCAGTTTTCTTCCTCCTTCAAACCCTGTAAGCATCGTAAGCACCAGGAACACCAGCCACACAAACACCACGCCCTGCGCCGCCCCCAGCACAAATCCCAAAATCCGGTTCAAACTGTGCAGCACCGGAAGTTCCGCAAGCGCACTCAGCGCAAAAACCGCCACTGAAAGAACGATCCGCACCAGCAAAAACGTCACCACATAGACCAGAATCGTCAGGATCACATTCGCCAGAAAGCCCGCCAGATACTCCAGAAAACTATCCACCGCCATGGCGGCATAATTCTCCTGGTTATTATTTTCAATGAGCTGCTCTTTCAGAAATTCCGGCAATTTCAGGCTTTCAATGTACTGTTCCTGAGCGGTCGTATCGCTTAACCGCTCCTCTCCGGCGCTCCCCACCAGCGCCTCACAGCGCTCCTCCACATACGTATAAACCTCCGTGTGCTCTTTCAGGAAATCCCGCACATAGGGCGTCGTAAAATAAACCAGCACCAGCGTCAGGATCAGAAAAACCATCGACGTCAGCGTCTTGATAAATCCTCGTCGGTAACCTCTGACCGCATCCAGCAGGATGATCAGAAGCACGATCACTGTCAGTAAATTAATCTCCATCGTTCTCCTTACCAAATCTGTATCAAATCCGTGGACTCTGAGGTAGCTACCAGGTAGGTGCTCAGTCCGTTCACCTTCACCACGTCCGCAATGGGCTTGTCGTAGGTGACGGATGCCTTTTTCCGTCCGCCGGATGTGTAGATTTCAAACATTTTCTCGTTGTAAACAATGACGTTTCCGCTTTGGATGCGGATTCCGGTGTAATCCTGGGTCAGATAGCGCTGCATGACCAGTTTTCCGCTCAGGTTATAGAGCTGGATCTTATACTTATATTCGTCCCGGTCGCTGGCGAAAACGAAGCCGATGTAGCTGTCGTCATGGAACGTGCTCAGGATTTCTTCCGTGAAAGTCTTATGCACCTTCACTTCCGGAATCTGGCTGCCCCGGTAAACGGAAAAGCCATCGTGGTGAATGGCCACCGAAACCGAGGTGCTCACGAAATAGGTCTGGGGAATCACCGCGTTTTCGTAGTCGGCGCTGCTGACCAGGTTATTGATCTCGGCCTGTCCGACGGAGTCGAAATTGTAGAACGCAATTTTCGAGCTCATCGTCCCTTCCGTGGCGAGCAGGTAGGAAACCATGATCTTTAAGCCGTCCGGAGACAGGGCCATATCCATAGGATACCCCGAATCGTTGATCGTAGTCCGGTTTGTGGCAATTTCTGTGCCGTCTGTCTCGTAAAAATCAATCCAGGTCACGTCGTCGTCTTCCAGTACCACGGACACGACGCCCTGTTTCGCCACCTGGATTTTCAGAATCGGCAGGGTGGTTTCGAACTGGCCAGTCAGGCCGGTTTCATTAAAAATGTAAACCTGGGTGCCCTGCTGCTCCGCGACGGCGGCCGTAGTACCGCAGACGGCTGCAATGGGGGTCTGCATGCTGTAGGTTGTGCTCCATTTTACTTCACCTTTGGACGTGATGCAGGAGACGCCGTCCGGGCTGTATTTCAGCAGGTTTTTGCCAAAGGTTTCGTAGGAAGTGCCGTTTACGTCCGTCCAGCCGTCTCCTGACACAATCCGATACGAGGAAGCCGGCTTAAAATAAAGTACCAGAGCCACGAGCAGGCAGACCAGCACCACGCCTCCGGCTGCGAGGAGTTTCTTTTTGTGTTTCATTCTCTGATAAACCCGGAGATCTTTCGCCTCTCCCTGCTTCGTCCGCAGGGTTCTTCCGAGCTTTCCGAAGAAGGCTTTGATTTTATTCATACTGTTTTTCTTTCGTCCTTTGTATTTTGGAATAGTATCAGTATAACACAGAGAAAAAAAACTGTCTATGGAAGCACTATTTTTTGTCCGGGTAAAATCTGATTGGGATTTTCGATATTGTTTACCTGACAGATCTGGTCGATCATATCCAGGGAACCGTAATACATTTCGCATACGTCTGCCAGCGTATCTCCTTCCTTGATCACGTATTGGGCCTGGGTGGAGCGGGAAAGGGCTTCTTCGGTCTCGGATAAGGAGGGCGCTTCGGTTTCGGAGGTCGCGGCCGTTTCGGAGGAATCCGTAGATGTAGTGCTCTGATTCGACTGGCTGGTTCCGGTAGCCGCGGTGCTCTGGTCGGCCTGGCCCGTTCCAGCAGAATCGGTCGCTGTGGTGCCCTGTCCCGATTGGTCAGCCGCGCCTGTTCCAGCGGAATCGGTGGCTGTAATTCCCTGCCCCGACTGGGCGGCTGCGGCCGTTCCAGCGGAATCGGTGGCCGTGGTGCCCTGTCCCGACTGGTTAGCCCCAGTCGCACTAGCGGAATCAGTGGCCGTGGTTCCCTGCCCCGACTGATCGTCCGTGGCCGTTCCGTTAGAATTGACGGCGCTGCCGCTGTCCTGCCCGGATTGCCCCTCATTATCAGCAGACTGTACCTGAATATTACTTTGGATTGTATTATCCGCCTGCACATTGCTCGAACCCGCCTGGGCTAACTGTGTATCCTCCGGCAGATTCATCGAAGCCAGCAGCCCCGCCGAAGTCTCCGTCTCCTCTGTCTCCGTCATCAGCGCCGCCGTCACCTGAATCGACGGCTCCGTAGCCCCCTGCGCCATATTTTCCACCGCCTGTTCTACTTCCTTCATTTTATCATAATTTTGTATCATCGTCATACCAATGGCAAAGACCGTCAGCACAAGGAACGCCCCCGCGCCATACACCAGCCTGGAATGCTGCGTCTTTTCCCGCACGCCCTCCGTCTTAGCCTCAATGATCTTCCGAAAACTCTTGATCGCGCTGTCGCTGACCTGCGCCTCCTTCTCCACCGATTTCCCCGTATTTTTCCAGACCATATAGTCCTGCATCAACTGGTTTTTCTCATAATAAATATAATACCCCTTCTGCCGGACCAGAGTCCCGTTCTCCGCCAGAAAAATGCCTTCCTCTTCCTCATCTTCATCATATAGGATCAGAACCGGCTGCTCCCCCTCGAAATGCTCCCGGTAAACCCGCTGCATTTCTTCCGTAATCTTCCAGGAACCTCCCATAGACCGCGTATACCAGCCGATCACGTCCCGGCCCTCAAAGTATTCCTTCGCCTCCCGGTAAACCTGCTCCCAGATCTCCTCCGGAAAGCCCGCGTCAGCGACTTCCAGCGCTCCATTGATAAAATAATACGTGCGGCCGCCGCATTTTCTGATCTCCCCCAGCAAAACGGCCGCTTTCACCTGATGCAGATACGTCACCGCATAATCTTCCAGGTAAACGCGGTCAATGCTTCCGCTTTCGCCGATCTGCCGGATGTTTTTCGGCAGCCTGATCTGTTCGCTCTCTGTTCCAGTTCCCCTGTAATCCATATCCATACCCCTTTTCTGTCTACAAATGCCTTCCGGACGCGGCCTGACCGGCAGACTGCGCCCGTTTTCTGTACCGCGCGGCACATTTTGGCCTTTACCGGAATATCCTATCACGGAATCTATGCGGATTTTAGCAATCGGTGGCAGAAAACCGGAAAGTTTTGCGACATTTTCCGATGTATATTCGGACTCCGGGATGGATACAATTTACATGGAAACCAAGAAAGGAACCGGACTATGAATCCCCAGGAAATTGAAGAACTGTACTATATTGATTCGAAAGAGAAAGAAGCCGCCGGAAAGCTCGCCGGATACCTTCAGGAAATGTTAAACGCCCTGCCAAGCCGCCCCGTCTTTCTGTGCATCGGCAGCGACCGCGTCACCGGGGACAGCCTTGGGCCAATGATCGGCAGCCACATAAAGCAGGAACTCCAAAAAGAAACAGGCATCTCCGTCTATGGAACGCTGGAAATGCCTGTGCATGCCTTGAATTTAAAAAGTACCCTGGAACGCATCCGCTCCGCCCACACCGCCCAGCCCCTCGTCGCCATCGACGCTTCCCTGGGCGTCCGGGAACACCTGGGCTACATCACGATCAGCCGTGGAAGCCTCGCGCCGGGCGCAGGCGTCAACAAAGAACTGGAATGCGCCGGGGATATCTCCATCACCGGAATCATCGGCGTTTCCGGGCCTTTTTCACACATTACGCTGCAAACCACGCGGCTTTCTGCCGTGATTCCGGTCGCCGAACAGATTGCCCGCGGAATCTGCCTGGCCTGTCAGCGCCCGGTTTCGTCGGTGGAATCCGGATTCTCTCCTTCCGGCGTCTTCCCAATCGGTGGGAGCCATCTGGCAGCCAGCCGGTACATGCTGCGGTAGCCAAAGGGCAGCCGGATCTTCGGCGGCTTCACCTTGCCCGCATAGTATTCGGCCAGTTCCAGCGCGCCGGAGTATTTGTCGGTCATGCAGATCACGTAGGCCTCCGCATATTTCGGCGGCACGATGGTGATCGGCCACATATGCTTTAAAATGATATCCCGTTCCAGCGGTGAAAGCTCGAAATAGCGCTGTGCATTGCGCAATGCAACTTTCGGATGGGTCAGCCCATGGAAATGCTCCCCCGTTTTCCGGGCATGGGTATGCCAGTCGTAGAGAAACAGGTCATGGAGCATCCCGGCCCTGGCGGCGGCCTCGGCGTTCAGCCCCAGGGTCCTGCAGATTTCGTAATTATAGTAAGCAACGTTCAGGCAATGATCATAACAGGTCGTGTCCGCATGGTGCGGAAAGTCCTTCATGGCCTGCACGGCCGGATGCTCCAGAAGGTCGCGGACGCACGCATAGAACTCCTGGTTTTCCAGCATTTTCTGTTGACGGATCGTGGTGCTCATCGATTCTCCTTTTCGGCTGCCAAAAACACGCGCCCCGGCTCAGCCCGGCGCAGCGTGAAATCGTTTTCGGGTTTACGCAAATGGAGGACAGGCTCTTGCCCGTCCCCCTATTCGGTTATGCAAATGCTTTTACTTTTTCGTAGATGCCTTTCGCGTCCAGTCCGTATTTCTCAAGCAGGGCTGCTGCCGGGCCGGATTCGCCGAAGGTATCCTGGATACCGATCCGCAGAACCGGGGTCGGCGCTTTTTCGCTCAGGGTCTCGCAGACTGCGCTTCCCAGTCCGCCGATGACGGAATGCTCTTCCACCGTCACAACTTTTCCGGTCTCTTTCGCGGCTGCTACGATCAGCTCCGTATCCAGCGGCTTGATGGTGTGAATGTTAATCACTTTGGCGGAAATGCCGTCTTTTTCCAGCATTTCGGCGGCTTCCAGAGAAGCGGCTACCGGAAGGCCGGAAGCGATGATGGTCAGGTCTTTTCCTTCTTTGAGGACAACGCCTTTTCCGATTTCAAATTTATAATCCGGGCGGTCGTTAATCACCGGAACGGCCAGACGACCGAAACGGAGGTAGACCGGGCCGACATATTCTACGGCGGCTTCTACGGCGGCTCTTGCTTCCACGTCGTCGGAAGGATTGATCACAACCATTCCCGGAATGGAGCGCATCAGGGCAATGTCTTCGTTGCACTGATGGGTCGCGCCGTCTTCTCCTACGGAGATGCCTGCGTGGGTCGCGCCGATTTTTACGTTCAGGTGCGGGTAGCCGATGGAGTTGCGGACCTGCTCGAAGGCACGGCCTGCCGCGAACATTGCGAAGGAGCTTACAAACGGAATCTTGCCCGTAGCCGCGAGGCCAGCGGCGATACCGGTCATGTTACATTCTGCGATACCGCAGTCAATGTGGCGCTCCGGGAAAGCCTTTTTGAATACGCCGGTTTTGGTGGCGGCGGCAAGGTCAGCGTCCAGAACAACCAGATTTTCGTGCTTTTTCCCCATTTCTACCAGGGCGTTTCCGTAACTGTCCCGTGTAGCGACTTTCTTTACTTCTGACATAATGCTTCACCTACCTTTTCCAGATCTGCCATCGCGATGGCGTATTCTTCGTCATTCGGGGCTTTTCCATGCCAGCCTACCTGGCCTTCCATAAAGGATACGCCCTTGCCTTTCAGGGTGTGCATGATAATGGCCGTCGGCATGCCCTTGGTTTCTTTCGCTTCGTCGAATGCGGCTTTTAACTGATCGAAATCGTTTCCGTCCGCAACGTTGATCACATGGAAGTTAAAGGCTTCGAATTTTTTATCAATTGGGTAGGGAGAACATACGTCTTCGATCTTTCCGTCGATCTGCAGGCCGTTGTTATCCACGATCACAACCAGGTTATCCAGCTTTCTGGCGCCTGCGAACATGGAAGCTTCCCAAACCTGGCCTTCCTGGATCTCGCCGTCGCCCAGCAGGGTGTACACGCGGTAGGAATCCCCGCTCAGTTTCGCGGAAAGCGCCATACCAACGGCTGCGGAAATGCCCTGGCCCAGAGAGCCGCTGGACATATCAACCCCAGGAATGTGCTTCATATCCGGATGGCCCTGCAGATAAGAACCCAGATGACGCAGCGTCTTTAAGTCCTCGACCGGGAAATAACCTCTGTTCGCCAGCGTGGAATACAGGCCCGGCGCGGTGTGGCCCTTGGACAGGACGAAACGGTCGCGGTCCGGCTTCTTCGGGTCTTTGGGATCGATGTTCATTTCTTCAAAATACAGATAGGTAAACAGTTCGGTGGCCGAAAGGGAACCGCCCGGATGGCCGGCTTTTGCGCTGTGAACGGCGGTCACGATGCCTTTGCGGATCTCGTTGGCTGTTTTTTGAAGTTCTAATTTATTCATGCTTTTTCTCCTTGATTATTCGCCGAAGACTGCTTTGTAGTCTGCCTGGAATTTCGCGATGCCGGCGTCGGTCAGCGGATGTTTGGTCATCTGCTCGATTACCGCATAGGGTACGGTGGCAATGTCAGCGCCTGCCAGTGCGCAGTCGGTTACGTGGATCGGGTTCCGGACGCTGGCTGCGATGATCTCGGTTTCGATACCGGCTACCGCAAAGATGTCGGCGATCTCACGGATCAGGTCGGTTCCTCTTACGGAGATATCGTCCAGACGGCCCAGGAACGGAGATACGTAGGTAGCGCCTGCTCTGGCTGCCAGAAGAGCCTGGTTCGCGGAGAAAATGAGGGTTACGTTGGTCTTGATTCCTTCGGAGGACAGCACTTTGGTAGCTTTCAGGCCTTCGACGGTCATCGGGATCTTAACGACCATGTTCGGGTGGATTTTCGCAATTTCACGGCCTTCAGCGATCATGCCTTCCGCATCGGTGGTGGTCGCTTTTACTTCGCCGCTGATGGGGCCGTCTACGATGGAGGTGATCTCTTTAATAACTTCTACGAAGTCTCTGCCTTCTTTGGCAATCAGAGACGGATTGGTGGTCACGCCGCAGATCACGCCCATGTCATTGGCTTTGCGGATATCTTCTACCTTGGCTGTGTCGATAAAAAATTTCATGGTTTTTTCCTCCCTAAGCTTAGCTTAATGTGATTGAGTTCTTGTTAGTTTTTAGTATAACAAAAAACACAAATTTATTCAATAGTAATTTGTTTAATAATTAAACAAATTCAAAGGCGCTACTTGGTGATATCGCCCTGACTCCACAAAAGCAGCCTAGCCCCGGCTGCTTTCGCTTAAGTCTTTCACGCTTCCCCGCTCCACGAACTGGGTGCAGATCTGGATCTTCAGGCGTGAATCCTCCCCCTGGATCAGCTCCCGCAGGCGGCGCACCGCCGCCTTCCCCATATCCCGTTTGGACACGCGCAGGGTCGTCAGTCCCGGAGAGGAGATCGAGGAAAAGGACAGGTCGTCGAAGCCGATTAAGGACACGTCGTCCGGAATCCGGTAGCCCGCCTCGGTCAGGGCTTTCATCGCCCCCAGGGCAATCATGTCATCATCCGCAAAAAACGCGGTGGGAAGCTCCGGCTTTTTTTCCAGATACTCTTTCATTCCCTGATAAGCGCCGTCCATCGTCGTCGGAAGGGTCACGGTATATTTCTTTTCCGCGGCAAGCCCGGCCTTGTTCAGGGCGACCTGATAGCCTACGGCCCTGGAACGGAAGGCTTTGATCCGGAAATTTCCCCGGAGATAGCCGATGCGTTTGTGGCCTTTTCCGACCAGGTATTCGGTGGCCATCCGGGCGGAATCGGAATTGTTGATCAAAACGCCGTTAAAGCTCATATCCGCAGACCAGTTGTCCAGCAGAAGCAGCGGGCAGGCCGCGCCCCGGTAGATATCCAGGTCTTCCTCCATCAGCTCGGTTCCCAGAAGGATCACCGCCGAGGCCTTGTCGTTTAACAGCCAGCGAACCTGCTCTTCGTAGTTCTCATCCCGGCTGTCCAGGGTGCAGACCGTCATTTCCAGGCCGTTTTCCCGGCATTCCTGCTCCACGCCGTCGATCAGCAGCGGAAAGAAAGGCGTATCGTCCACGATCAGGCCGTTTTTCTTGTATTTCGCAAGTTTGACCTTGGTGATGCGGTTTTCTTCCAGGTAGCCCAGCTCCTGGGCCACCTGAAAGATTTTTGCGGCCGTGTCTTTATTCACGCCTTTTTTGTAGTTCAGGGCATTGGACACGGTTGCTGGTGAGAATCCGGTTATTTCGCTGATTTTCTTTATGCTTACCTTCATGTTTCCCCTCCGTCCGGATTCAGGCTGCGGCTTCCTGGGGGATTACGGGCGGGTCAAGACCATCCCGACTGCCTTTTTCCAGCCTTCATATTTCTCTTTCTTCACAGCTTCCGCCATCTGGGGCCGGAAGGCTTTCCGTTTCATCCGTCCAAACACATCCTGGCTGTAAATACCCATGGAAAGCCCTGCCGCGTAGGCCGCTCCGATGCCGGACAGCTCTTCCGCATCCGGGATCTGAACCGGGATTCCCAGCATATCGCTCTGGAACTGCATCAGGTAGCCGTTTCGGGTGGGGCCGCCGTCTACGCGCAGCTCGGCGATGGAAATGCCGGAAGCTTCGCTCATGGCTTTTACAATGTCCGTGATCTGATACGCAATGCAGTCCAGGGCCGCGCGAACCACTTCCGCCTGTCCGGTGGTTCTTGTGATGCCGCTGATGACGCCGGTCGCATTGCTGTCCCAATAGGGGGCCCCAAGGCCCGTAAAGGCCGGAACCAGATAGGTTTTATCCGCCGGATTCGCCGATTTCGCCAGGTCTTCCGTTTCTTTCGCGCCTGCGATCAGCTTCAGGTCGTCCTTCAGCCAGGTGATCACCGCGCCGGTATAGTTAATGTTTCCTTCCAGTACGTAGTTGACTTTTCCGCTCATCGACCATGCCAGGGAAGTCACGACGCCCAGATCACTGAATACGGGCTTTTCGCCGATGTTCATCATAATGGAGGAACCCGTTCCGTAGGTGGTTTTGATCATGCCTTTTTCCAGGCATCCCTGTCCGAACAGCGCGCCGTGGGAATCGCCCAATACGCCGCGGATCGGGATCGGTTTGTCCAGATAGCCGTCAAAATCCGTCTCGCCGAAATCGCCGTCGGAATCGGTCACCTTCGCCAGGCAGGCGGTGTTAATGCCGAACAGGCCGCAGATTTCCGCGTCCCAGGAAAGGGTACGGATGTTGAACATCTGGGTTCTGGAAGCGTTCGAATAGTCGGTGGCAAACAGTTTGCCTTTCGTAAGACGGTACACCAGCCAACTGTCAATGGTTCCGCAGGCCAGCTTTCCGGCTTCGTTCTTCTCTTTGGCCCCTTCCACATTTTCCAGTACCCAGGCGATTTTCGCCGCGGAAAAATAGGGAGAGAGCTGAAGCCCGGTGCGCTCCTGAATCATGGGCGCATGGCCTTCTTTTTCAATGCGTTCGCAGATTTTCGCGCCGCGGGCACATTGCCACACAACGGCGTTGTAAACCGGTTTTCCGGTTTCCCGATCCCACACAAGGGCGGTTTCCCGCTGGTTGCTGATACCAAGAACCGCAATTTCCGACTTGTCGATTCCGGCTTTTTCCACCAGGTTTTTCACCACCTGCACAGTATTGCGGTAAATTTCTTCCGGGTTATGCTCGACCCAGCCCAGTTCGTTGATGATCTGCTCGTGGGGCAGATCTGTCCGGCAGAGGAGGCTTCCCTCCTCGTCGAACAGAAGGGCTTTTGTGCCCTGGGTACTCTGGTCGATTCCCAATACATAACGTGCCATTTATACCAACTCCATCGCTTTCTTTGCAATGCCTTCCGCATTCAGTCCGTAGTAATCAAATACTTCCTTGGAAGTTCCGGTGATGACCGGAGCGTCCGGCAGGGCCATTGTGATGACCTTCTTCGGGCATTCTCTGCCGACTACCTGGGCTACCATAGAGCCAAGGCCGCCGTAGGGCGCATGCTCTTCTACGGAAATGACGGCTTTCGCGTTCTGGGCCGCTTTTACAATCGCCGCTTCGTCCAGCGGTTTCACGCAGTACATATCCAGAACCGTGGCGCTGATGCCTTTTTCTTTCAGGATAGCGGCTGCCTCATAAGCAGGACGTACCATTTCGCCGCAGGCAATGATCGCAACGTCCGTGCCTTCGCACAGGACGGTCGCCTTATCCATTTCAAACGGGCAGTTTTCTTCCGTATAAATATCTTCTACCGGATTCCGTCCGACGCGGATGTAGGCCGGTTTTTCATCCTGGAGCAATGCTTCGATCAGATGAGCGGTCTGGAAGCGGTCGCTGGGGAGGTAAACTCTCATGTTCGGCACAGAAGCCATTGCCGCAATATCCTGGGCAGAATGATGGCTCATTCCCAGTGCGCCGTAGCTGACGCCGCCGCTGATTCCGATCAGGGTTACGTTCGTGTTCGAGTAGGCTACGTCGATCTTCGCCTGCTCGTAGCTTCTGGTGGACAGGAAGCAGGCCGGGGATGCGGCGAAGGGTTTCTTTCCGCATTTTGCAAGGCCGGCGGAAATGCTGACCAGATCCTGTTCCGCAATGCCAACTTCTACGAACTGCTCCGGATATTCGTTGGCAAAGGGTGTCAGGGATGCGCTTCCTCTGGAATCACTGCAAAGGACTACAATATCTTTATCTGTTTTTGCTTTCTCCATCAGCACATCGCAGATGGCCTGGCGATTCGGGATCTTATTCATGGAGAGCAGCCTCCTTTCTGGCTTCAAGGTCTTTCATAATCTGATCGTATTCTTCCTGGGTCGGCACTTTGTGATGCCAGTTTGCTTTGTTCTCCATGACGCTGGAGCCGCAGCCTTTCGTGGTGTTCGCGATCACAACGGTGGGTTTGCCCTTTAACTCTTTGGCTTCTTCGAAGGCGTCGTGAAGGGCGTCGATGTTATTTCCATCGGTGCTGATCACGTACCAGCCAAAGCTTTCGAAGCGCGCGGCCAGGTCGTCGTGATGCATCACGTCTTCGGTGCAGCCGGAAATCTGCAGGCGGTTCCGGTCTACAACGGCGCAGAGGTTGTCCAGTTTATACTGGCTTGCCGCCATCGCGCCTTCCCATACGGAGCCTTCGGCCAGCTCGCCGTCGCCCATAACGGTGTATACGCGGTAATCCTGTTTGTTCATCTTGCCTGCCAGTGCCATTCCGACGCAGACCGGAAGGCCGTGGCCAAGGGAACCGGAGTTCATCTCAATGCCCGGAAGTTTGTTGTTCGGGTGGCCGATGAATTTGGAACCGAATTTCGAGAATTCTTTAATCACCTGCTCGATGGGGAAGAATCCTTTCGCAGCCAGAACTGCATACAGGGCTTCCACGGAATGGCCTTTACTCATTACGAAACGATCCCGGTTCGGGTCGTCCATATTTTCCGGGCTGATATTCATCTGGTCGAAATACAGGGTAACCAGAATGTCCATAACGCTCATGTCACCGCCGATATGACCGCCTTTGCCTTCCACGATCATATTGACCACGTCTTTTCTAAGGTCATAGGCCTTGGCTTTTAAATTTTCCATGTTCTCATTCTCCTCTTAAATATGCCTTTACGTCTTCTTCGATGGGATCATACAGATCCGGTTTTACGCCAATGTATTTGCATGCTTCGTAGAGTACCGGAACAACGTCTTTGTGGATGCCGACACAGTGGTGGATGTAGGGGCCTTCTACGATTTTGGCTTCCAGACGTTTGATGTTTTCCACTTCTACCCACAGATAGGTACCCATGCCTTTGGGGCCGTCCACGCCTTTGGCGTTTCCAAGAAGCATGGAGTATTCGCCGTTGTCACCGTCGAAGCGGCAGAGGGTTACGTTGCCGTGTTTGGCTTCCGCGGTGATGCTGCCCGGATGGTCGAAGGCCAGCGGATAGGTCAGCTTCGGGGTTTCTTTGGCTACGGAAATGGGCCACGGGCCGCAGTGCTGCAGCAGTTCGCCGTTGGGGATATCCGGATGGCGGATCGTCCAGTCTGCGAAGAAGCTTCTCGTTTCGCCCATGCCTGCGGCTTCTACGAGCAATGCGGTGATCGCGCCGTGGATATCGGTTTCACAGACCACCGGAATGCCTTCTTCGTTCAGAAGGGAGTTGGCGGCGCAGGGCATGATGCCGAGTTCGGACTGGAGCTGGTTCCAGCACTGGATGGCAATGGCCTGACATCCGTATTTCGTGGCCAGACGTTTCATGGCGACTTTCAGTGCGGCTACGTTTTCCAGTTCGTTGTCTTTAATGCAGATTTCCATGTTCTTTCTGCAGTATTCCATGACTTCCGCTACTTCGGTGCCTTCTTCTTTGGCGGCTTTTACGACGTCGGTCAGTTCGGGCATCGGAATGGGGGAAAGCTGGATGTTGAATTTTTCAAGCAGTTCGCCTTCGTTGCACATGGTGGTCCAGAAGTCGAAGGGTCTGGTGGAGATCTGGAGGATGCGCATGTTGCGGAAGGTCTTTACGACGTTGCAGACAGCCAGGAAGTCCCGGATACCCCGTTCGAAGACCGGGTCGTTTAAGCGACAGTTGGTCATGTAGGTAAAGGGGATCTGGAAGCGGCGGAGCACTTTGCCGGTGGCGAAGAGGCCGCACTGGGTGTCACGGAGACGGACGCCGTTGGGTTCGGGACGTTCGTCCAGGGGGCCCCACAGGAGAACCGGCACGTTCAATTCTTTGGCCAGGCGGGCGCATTCGTATTCGGTTCCGAAGTTACAGTGAGGCAGGAACAGGCCGTCTACTTTTTCGGCTTTGAATTTTTCGGCGATTTTTTTCATGTCGTCGTCGTTGTAGAGGAGGCCTTCTTCGTTGATGTCGGTGATGTCAACGAAGTCGATGCCGAGTTCGGTCAGGCGCTGGGCGGTGAGACCGCGGTATTTGATGGCGTCGGGGGCGCTGAAGATGCTGCGCCGGGTGGGGGCGTAGCCGAGTTTGATGTGTGCCATGGTTTATTCCTCCTTAGATTTGGTGTGGTTTTTTTAATATTTTTTCTGATTTTTATTATAAACGTTTATATGAAAATTTCAATAGGTTTTTTGAAATTCGGGGATGGATGGGGAGTTTTTTTCTGTTTTTCACAATTTCTTGGGGTGTATTTTAGAGATTTCGCTGGGATATGTAAATGAATTATGTAAATATTTATATAAACGTTTTTGTAACTGGGTGGGATGCGCAGGCAGACTGCGCTCTGGAATCTCGATGTGGTTTCTGCACATGCCAGTCCGGCTTCCCTCATGGATCTGCTGCTCCCGGAATGCTCGATGTTGTCTCGGCGCATACCCGCCCAGCGGCTCGCACGATACGAGCGCGCGTGGGTGAGTGATGCTTGCGTTCGGTTATGCCTGAAGGATTTCGCATAATTCTCCGAAGACAGCCGGGTTTAAGTGCATCGCGGCCAGAGTGGCTACGGCGCTGGCGCCTTGCTTTTCGATTACGGACATGACGCGGCTTTTGAGGTTGTATTCAATCTGGGCTTTTTCCAGAAGCTTATAGCAGCGTGCGTTCAGGGTTTCGGCGGCAAGGCTAAGGCCGTTCGGGTAGGTTACGCGGATTTCTTTACCGACAGGTACATCGGTTATTGTCAGGATTTGAGCGGCGGTTTCTTTCTGGTAGGAGCAGGCGAATGCTGCTTCTGCGCCGTCTATGGTTACCTGGCAGGGGCTTTCTGTGATGCCAATAAACGCGAGTTTCCAGCTCCGGGTTTTGGGAAGGACGGATACATTTCCCTGGGCGGGGCTGATATGGAAACTGCTGGTTTCCTGGTTCCAGGCCAGTTCTGTAGCGGCCCAGTTTTCGTCGGCATCTGTCGGCGTGTCTCCCGCGTCTTCCCAGAGGGTGAATGCGCCATCCTCGGCCGGAAATATCCGCACTTCCATAGCCTGCGGATTCTCAATGCTGTTATCAAAGGTACTCATGTCTTTCATCGGAACGATCGCGCCCGCTTTCATGAGGACCGGAAGCTGCTCGACGCCGCGCCAGAGTTCCAGAAGGCGGTCGCCGTGGTAGATCATACCGGTGAAAAAGTCCGCCCAGAGTCCTTTCGGAAGCCAGGCTTGTGCTTTTCCGGCGCGTGCGATCCGATCCTGGGGTTCCGTGATCGGGGAAACGATCAGTTCCGAGCCGAAGTAGTATTCGTTTGGCACTTCGTAGGTTTCCGCCTGTTCCGGTTCCAGATAATACATTGGCAGGATCAGGGGGATATTTTCCCGGCTGGCTCTGCGGTTCATGGTGTACAGGTAGGGTACCAGGGCATGGCGCAGGCTTAAATATTCTTTCATCACGCTTTCGGTGATTTTGTCGTATTTCCAGGGTTCTTTCCCATTAAAAGGATTTTCGGAGCTGTGCAGGCGGTTAATCGGGGAGAACACTCCAAGCTGTACCCAGCGGGCCATCAGCTCGTCGTCCCGCACGCCCATCATGTGGCCGCCAATGTCGTGGCTCCACCAGCCATAGCCGACATTGCTCGCCGTACTGGTGAAATAAGGCTGGAACTGAAGGCTGTCCCAGGTTATGACCGTATCGCCGGAAAAGCCTACCGGGTAGCGGTGGCTTCCCACGCCCGCATAACGGGAAAAGGTCATCGGCCTGGTTCCTTTCCAACGGCTGTCCAGGAAATGGTAATGGTTCAGCATCCATAAGGGGTCCAGTCCCGGAATTTTCGTCGCGGTTCCCTGCTGCCAGTCCAGCCACCAGAAGTCTACGCCTTCTTCTTCCAATGGATGGTGCAGTTCCTTGAAATAGATTTCCATGAATTCCGGATTGGTGGCGTCGAACTGAACCGGGAGCCCGTCTTCCGGATTCATGCCCATGGCTTTCGCGACCCGCGGATACAGGTCTTCGTAGGCGCGCACGCCGTCGGCCGGATGGACGTTCAGGGTGATTTTCATGCCATGTTCATGGAGCCAGGCCATGAAGGCTTTCGGGTCCGGGAAGAATTTCCGGTTCCAGGTGTAGCCTGTCCAGCCGCTTCCGTATTTCGGGTCTACGTCGTCTACCAGATGCCAGTCCATATCCACAACGGCCACGGAGAACGGAACGTGCTCCGCTTCGAAGCGCTCGATCAGTTCTTTATATTCTGTCTCGGTGTAGCGGTGATAACGGCTCCACCAGTTTCCGAGGGCATAGCGGGGCAAAAGCGGCGTTTTCCCGCACAGGTAATAAAAATCGTTCAAGCAGTCCAGGTAGCGGTGGCCGTATCCGAAGAAATACAGATCCGCAATGCCCTGTTTCCTGGGCGCTACCCAGCCGTCGTCCGTCAATGCCATGGAGCGGCTGTCGTCCACAACAGAGAAACCGTTCCGGGAAATGAGGCCATGGCCCAATGGAATCGGCCCGTTGGCTTCGTCCAGGGTGCGGGCGGTGCCGCGAAGATCTCTGGGTTCTTCGCCGTAGTGCCAGGTGCCTTCGGAAGCGATTCCGCCGGATACTTTGATGCAGAGGCCGTTCGGCGCGAAGGGTTTTCGATTATAATGGAGCTCCAGGGCGTCGGTATAGACGGAGAGTTCTTCCGGCGTGTCGTCGACGCGGAAGGAGCATGGCGGAAAGTCGCGGTTCAGGACGCTTTGGGTGGCGCGGTCTTCGAAGACGCCGTCCTCGGCGTATTCCAGGCGGATCAGGGCCGGGGTTAGAATGGTGATGCGGTAGTGCTCGCCTTGCAGGACGGATTCCGGATGGCAGAGCGGGTGGGATTCCAGTTGGTAGTTTTCCATTCCCATAGTTTGATGTCTCCTCCTGTATGGTTCTGTTTTTTCGTAATGATTATCATAGCACACTTGGCCGGTTTGTTTCAATCCGCCCGCGGCAATTTCATCGAATACGGCTTATGGAATTTATCCGGACGGGCTTTTTTCCGGCAGTTTTCATATGCGGTTAGTCTTCGTCCTTCGGGCGCACAAGGTCGTAAATCTCGTCGAGGTCGTATTCCGGGGCGCATTTTTCAGCAGCTTCATAAAGCGGAAGGATGGTTCCCAATTCTTCTTCCAATATATCCGCAATCTGTTCCGGTGTTTTTCCTTTCTGCATTTTTTTGCAAATCTGTTGGATGAGTTTTTTGGCTTCTCCTTCTGCTTTTCCAGATTCTTTTATCAGCCGGTCTCTTTCTTCCATCTTCATGTAAGTCACTCCCATCTGCCTGTTTGATTTTATCCCGTTTACCTTTTTATGCAGACGTTTCAGGCGCTCATCGCAGTCTTCCTGCACGTTGGATGCTTCACTCTCTGCAACATAGTGCAAAAAATCTACCAGTGAACGTTCTACTTCCGAATCATTTTTCCCCTTTGTATTCAAAATCACTTTTGTACACGCGTCCCCCATTTTCAGTCCAGGCACCTCATTGCAGCTATTTTCGAATGTATAGCGGTATTTGCCGAAGCCATACAGGTCGAAGCCGCAAATGATGACGATATAGGTTGGCTTTAGACTGTCAAAGCTTTTTTCTCCGCTTTTCAAAAGGGGCGCGTCATTTAATGCCTGATAGAACCGGGTGCGTTTCGGAACATGGCCTTCCTTGCGTTTTTGCATCTCAACGTCAAAAATTCGGCCTTCGTCATCCTCTACGTAGAAATCCATACGGATTCCCCGGCGGCCGGGAAGGTTATGGATTACTTTCTGTCCTTCTTTCCAGCGTATTTCCCGGATCTGAATCCCAAGGGATAATTCAATCAGGATCTTGCAGACTTCCAAGTCCACGGTGGCTACGTCGAACAGGAAATCATCGATCAGATTCATGTGACGCAGTGGGAGCAGGAAGTCGTCAGATTCTGCCGTCTGCATTGCCTGAGTTCGGGTTTCTTTCATAGGCTTTTTTCCTTTCTATTATAATATGCATAATTCATGTTTGCAATCCTATTCTTTCTTTTTTATTCCACCTCCTTCGCCTGCTGCATTTTATCACTTGAGAAATTCGGCCGAAACGGCCATGAAAAAAAGAATTTGCCCGATTCTTTCAGAACAAGAATCGATGGTCTTATTATACTGCACCGCTTTTCAAATGTCAAACAAAAAACGGACAGCCGAAAAAAAATCGGCCGTCCGCCCACTATAACTCCACCCGTCCCTCCAACGCCCTCAGCAGCGTCACCTCATCAATATACTCCAAATCTCCCCCCACCGGAACCCCGCTCGCAATCCTGCTCACCTTAATCCCCGTAGGCTTAATCAGCTTACTGATATACATCGCCGTCGTCTCCCCTTCCAAACTGGAATTCGTGGCAATGATCACTTCCTTCACATCACCCTGCAGGCGCTGCATCAGCTCCTTGAGCTTAATATCATTCGGCCCAATCCCCAGCATCGGCGAAATCGCCCCATGAAGAACATGGTACACCCCTTCAAACTTTCCGGTCTTTTCATAGGCCGCCAAATCCCTGGTATTCTCCACCACCATAATGGTACTCTGATCCCGCTTGGGATTCCGGCAGATCGGGCACAGCTCCTGATCCGTCAGCGTATAGCACTGCTTGCAGTACCGGACATTCTTCCTGGCATCCAGAATCGCGTCCGCCAGCCGCTCCACCTCTTCCATCGGCCGGTTAATAATATGAAAAGCCAGCCGCTGGGCGGATTTCGCACCCACCCCCGGAAGCTTGGACAGCTCCTCAATCAGCCGGCTGATCTGTTTACTGTAATAATCCATCAGAACGGAAGGCCTCCGCCCAAACCGCCAAGTCCGCCCATACCTCCGGTCATCTTGGACATCACCGCGCTCGCTTCCTCATCCACCTTGCGCAGGGCTTCATTCGCCGCCGCCACAATCAGGTCTTCCAGCATCTCGATATCATCCGGGTCCACCGCCTCTTCCGACAGCTTCACCTTCAAAAACTCCCGCTTTCCGGACACGGTCACTTCCACCGCGCCGCCGCCGGCGGTCGCCGTAAACTCTTTCTCCTCCAGCGCTTTCTGGTTTTCTTCCATCTGGCGCTGCATTCTCTGAGCCTGCTTCATCAGATTGTTCATGTTGCCGGGCATTCCGCCGCCCGGATAACCTCCACGTTTTGCCATGGGAATTTCCTCCTTAATCTTCCATTTCAATCTCTGCGTGGATCTGCTTTAAAGCGTCATCCACATTTATTTTTGAAAGTTTTCCCGCACTCAGGTGTTCGTCTGCCTGCAGGACAAACTTTACTTCCACTTTTTTGCCGATTTTTCCGGCAATGATGGTTTCCAGTTCCTCTTTTTTCTCCGGGTTCTGGAGATAGGGTTCTCCGAGGAAATCGGAAAAGACCACAAAGAGCCGGTCGTCGTCCCCTTCACTGTTATACTTCGGGACGGCGCTGGCCAAAACCACTTTAAAGCGTCCGGATGTGGCGCTGACAATACTCCGCCAGTTCTGCATGACTTTCTGCAAATCCTCCGGCGCGGCTTTTTCCATCCCGCTGACAGCCTCTGCCGAAACAGGCTTGGCTGCCGGGGCATCCTCTGTAATGCCAAATTCCGACCAGTCTCTTCCGCCGTAGACGTCTTCCGGGCCAGGACTTGCCGGAGCTGCCTGCACTCTGACGCCTGACTCCATCTGTTTTTCCAGCCTGCGGAGCCGTTCCAGAACCGAAATCTCGTCGGATTCCGTCTCCGGCCTGCACATTTTTATCAATGCGATTTCCAGGATCACCCGTTTGGACGACGCGTTCCGCATCTGGTTCGACAGTTCGGATAGAATCCGGATAAAACGCATCAGGGTATCCTCGCGCACCATCCCGGCTTCTTCCTTTAGCTGTATCAGGTTTTCCGTGGAAACGTCCAGCACATCCTCGCAGTCGTCCGAAGCCTTCAGCAGCAGCAGATTTCGCAGATACCAGGTGAAATCGATTACAAACTGCCCCAGATCCCGGCCCTGCATCACCAGTTCTTCCAGGTGGGCCATGACCTGTGGCACCTGGGACTTCAGAATCTCGCGCAGAAGGCGGCTGAATTCATCTGTATCCACCGCGCCCAGGACTTCCAGGACATTGTCATAAGTCAGCTTCTGCCCCAGGTAGAAGGCAATGCATTGATCCAGAAGGCTTAACGCGTCACGCATGCCGCCGTCCGCTTTTTTCGCAATGTAGCGCAGAGCCTTTTCTTCCACTTCCACCTGCTCTTTTTCCACCAATTCTTCCAGGCGCTCCACGATGGTCTCCATCGGAATCCGCCGGAAATCGTAGCGCTGGCAGCGGGACAGAATCGTAACCGGGATCTTATGCGCCTCCGTAGTCGCCAGAATAAAGATCACATACGAGGGCGGCTCCTCCAGGGTTTTCAGCAATGCGTTAAACGCCCCTATGGAAAGCATATGCACTTCATCGATAATGTAAACCTTGAACCGTCCGCTGGTGGGAGAATAGGCCACCTCGTCCCGGATCTCGCGGATGTTATCCACGCCGTTGTTGGACGCTGCGTCAATCTCGATCACATTCATGGACGCGCCTGCGGCAATCGCCTTGCAGGTGGGGCATTCGTTGCAGGGATTCCCATCAACGGGATGCTCACAGTTTACGGCCTTTGCCATGATTTTGGCAATGGTGGTCTTTCCGGTGCCTCTCGTACCGCAGAACAAATAGGCGTGGCCGATGCGGTCCGCCTTGATCTGATTTTTTAAAGTTGTCACAATAGGGTCCTGACCCTTCACGTCTGCGAAGGTGTCAGGACGAAATTTGCGGTATAACGCGGTATAGCTCATGCGTCAGTCTCCAAAGCTGATTCCGATCATTTTCGCTTCCTGGATGAGCTGGTCGTCCGGGGAAACCATCTTCAGCTTTCCGGCCACTTCCCCGAGGGGAACTTTCTTGACTTTGCCGTTTACGATGCCGACCATGTAGCCGTAGTCTTCTTTCATGATCAGGCGGGCCGCTTCCGCGCCCAGTCTGGTGGAAAGTACGCGGTCATAGGGGCAGGGGCTGCCGCCGCGCTGGGTGTGGCCCGGAACGGTAATGCGGACTTCTACGCCGGTTTTCTTAAAGATCTTGTCCGCCAGTTCGTAAGAAACGGAAGGATATTTGTAATCTTTCATCTTTTCCTTCAGTTCTTTTTTCGAAAGTTTGGCGTCTTCTTTCGAGATCGCGCCTTCGGCTACGGCCAGGATGGTGAATCCCTTGCCGGCTTCGGTACGCTTGTTAATCGCTTCGATGACTTTGTTAATGTCATACGGAATTTCCGGAATCAGGATAATGTCTGCGCCGCCTGCGATGCCTGCATGCAGGGTCAGCCAGCCGACCTTATGGCCCATGACTTCCACGAGGAATACGCGGTTATGGGAAGCGGCTGTGGTGTGGATGCAGTCGATGGCGTCGGTCGCGATGTTTACCGCGCTCTGGAAGCCGAAGGTCATATCGGTGCCGTAGATGTCATTATCAATAGTCTTCGGCAGGTGGATGATATTTAAGCCTTCTTCTCTCAGGAGATTCGCGGTTTTCTGGGTGCCGTTTCCGCCCAGGATCACCAGGCAGTCCAGACGGAGCTTGTAGTAGTTCTGCTTCATGGCTTCTACTTTATCCAGGCCTTTTTCGTCCGGGGTACGCATCAGCTTAAAGGGCTGGCGGGAGGTGCCGAGGATCGTGCCGCCTTTGGTGAGGATTCCGGAGAAATCCGAGGAGGTCAGCATCCGGTAGTCGCCGTAGATCAGGCCCTTATAGCCGTTCATGAAGCCGTAGACTTCCAGTTCCTTCACATTCGAGCTTAAGCCCTTTACCACGCCGCGCATGGTCGCGTTTAATGCCTGGCAGTCGCCGCCGCTTGTAAGCAAACCAATTCGTTTCATGAGATTCACATCCTTCTCTCTTATTTTATTTAACTCTTATTATAGCCTATTTTTTCCGCAACCACAACAGAAAAACGCACGAGTTTTTACTTGACTTCGGCGCGCTTCCGCTATATAATTAAGGACGGTACTGTTTGGAGATGTACCCAAGTGGCTGAAGGGTCCGCACTCGAAATGCGGTAGGTCGGGTAACCGGCGCGAGGGTTCAAATCCCTCCATCTCCGTCCACAAAAAGAGACAGCTTTTTCGGCTGTCTCTTTTCTTATCCCCTTTACTGAAGAGAATCGCGCGTCGTCATCGCATTTTCCAGGTCCGCAAGTCTCCATTCAATGATCTCCTGCGCTCCCAGTCCTTCACAATCCGCAACCATCTGATCCCAAATCGCTTCAAACTCGGCTTCATCTTCCGCATAAACCATCTTCCAGCTTGCATTCACCACTTTATCCTTAATCGCATCAATGGTAAGCTGCATCATATCATCCGGCAGAGAAGTGAATGTAAAGACATCATCCAAGACGCTTTCCGACGTATAAGCATTTTCACTCTCAAGCCATTCTTTCCAGTTTGTGAACCCGGTGGTTTCCTGCCACTGACGGAACACTTCATTATCCGTACTGATCTCATTCACCTCCTGCCATCCAATGGTCGAAGCCGAACGGTAATTGCCCTCACCGTCTTTATAGCTGCACAGCACGCCATTTTGAATGATAAACGGCGTATTCCAGATTTCCAGTGTCTCTCCGGTCGAAAGCGCAAAACCGGTATAATCGCCGTGGCCGCTGTTTAACCATTCCAGCGCCGCATCCGTAAAGTAAGCATTTTCGCCATCCGCATACCAGTATTCTCCTTCCGGGCCGGAATTGATGATCAGATACGCATCCGGATCGGCCAGCATATCCAGGTAAGCCAGGCAGGCATCCAGGTTTTCCGTCTTCGCGCTGATCCCGATCATATAACGGGTATCGCCGTAGGTCGAACTGTAGTTATAATAAACCTGATTTCCAGGAATCAAATATTCCAGATAAGTCGGAGCCCAGCCAGGAAGATATCCGGAGGGAACCTGTGCATAGCCGCCGTCCACTTTTACTTTCTGGGTCGGACGGTCGTTGTTGATGGAATCCGGATCCATCAGGCCCCGGCTGTTGACTTCGTTGTACCATTTCAGACCCTGGTAGTACATGCTGTCCCGGCTCAGGATGGAGGTATACGTTCCCTCAACCATATTGGTCTCCAGCAGGTACGGAAGCTGATTTTCCAGGTATCCCTGCATCCGATACCACATCGTCATACAGCTCCAATAGGTGGAATCCGAGCCATTGTTCAGAACCGTTCCATAACAGGGGGTTCCGTCTTCCTCTGTCGGATGCGCTTCCTGCATCTGCTCCATAACGTCAATCAGGTCATCCATACTGTTGATTTCCGGCGCGCCGATTTCCTCGTACACATCCCAGCGCAGACGAACCGCATTCCGCTCCGTGGAATCTACCCATTTATAACGGGCATAGTTGTCACCGATACTGGTCGGAATCCCGTAAACGCTTCCGGTTCCCGCGCTCTTGAACTCGCGCACATAATTCAGCGCCGGTTCCACTTCCTCGAATGCCTGGAGGTGAGGCATATCATCCAGATATTCATCCAGATTCAAAAGCATTCCGTTCTGAATCATAATATCCAGGCTCTGCTCCGGAATAAACATCACATCCGGCAGGTCGCCGCTGGCCAGAATCGCGTTGGTCTTTTCATCGGAATAAGACCATACGTCCAGATTAAACCCGCGGGAAGCGAAATATTCCCCCTTGAAGCCTCCTACGACACCGCTGGATACATTGGCGTCACGGGGATAAAAGGTAATGGTCGGCACGTTCCCGGAGGCGTTCTCCTGTTCCGCGCATACGGCCATCGGCAAGGTCATTGCGCCTGCCAGACTACAGGCAATTACACGTTTCCACATTTTTTTCATTGGAAAGCCCTCTCTTTCTTTTTTATGATAAAATTTTTATCATCCTTTTACAGCTCCCACCATAATCCCTTTGACATAAAAGCGCTGAACAAAGGGGTACACACAGATAATGGGAATTACTACGACCGCCGTCAGGGTCAGCCGGATGCCGGTAGGCGTAATCGTGGCGTAGGGATTTTCGTTGGTAATCTGTTCTGCCGCGGCCGTCACCTTGTTAAGCATTTCGTACAGTAAGTATTGAAGCGTATAAAGTTTCGTATTGGTAATATAAAGCTTCGTAGTAAAGAAGTCATTCCACTGGTTCACCGCCGTGAAGAGACTGATCGTCGCCAGAATCGGCACCTGCAAGGGCAGCACGATCTTAAAAAACCTCGTCAGATATCCGGCTCCATCCAGATAAGCGGATTCTTCCAGCTCCGGGCTCATGGCTTCGATGTTGGTCTTCACCAGAACCATATTATACACCGAAATACTGGAGGGGATGACATAAATCCAAAAGGTATTGGTCAGGCCCAGCATCCGGTTATTCAGATATTCCGGAATCAGGCCAGCGGAAAAATACATCGTAATTACAACAAACCGATACCAGAAGGTATGACCCCACATTTTCTTCTTTGTAAAAAGGTAGGCCATGTAGGAGGTACAGACCAAACTCACCGCCGTTGTGCAGACCGTCCGCAGCACAGAGATCACCGCCGCATTGCCCAGATTCTGGATTTTAAAAATTTCAATGTAATTCTGGAAATTAATTCCTTTGGGGAGCAGCCGAATTTGATTCAGATCCACCGCCTTCTGCTCACTGATCGTACAGATAATCAGGTAGTAAAACGGATAGAAACAGATTAATCCAATGATGGTAAAAATCAGCGTTCCCACGATCTGAAATGTCCATTCGCTTCTGCTTTTCTTTTTTTTCGATGCGCTCATGTTCCCTTGCTCCTTTCTCAGAAAACGCTTTCGCCGCGGACTTTTTTCGACGCGAAGTTCGCTGTTGCGAAGAGGATTACCGCCACGATGGATTTCATGATACCCACGGCCACGCCAAAGGAAATCTGCCCGCTTCCAATACCCAGATTATACACATACAGATCCAGCACTTCGATGTATTCCTTGTTCAGCGCGTTTCCAAAAGCCAGGAACTGGTCTATTCCGGAATTCAGGAAATTTCCGATATTCATAATCAGCAGCACGAAGAAGGTCGGAATCAAAAGCGGAATCGTGATGTGGCGAATCTTCTGCCATCTGGTCGCGCCGTCCACCATGGCCGCTTCGTAAATTTCCTGATCCAGCCCGGTAATCGCCGCAAAATAGATAATGGCGTTCCATCCCATCGTCTTCCAGAGATTCAGCAGCGCCTGCGTTATCCACACGTGCTCATCCGTGGTAAGAATATTGATGGTCTTTTCTACCCCCATTTCCTTCAGCATCGAATTAATCATTCCGGTCGATCCGAAAATGCTGGAAGCCAGGGAAAACATGATGACCCAGCTGATGAAATGGGGCAATGTCGTCACGGTCTGGATCGTTTTCTGAAAGCGTTTGCTCTGCATCTCGCTCAGGAAAATGGCAAACAGCATAGGAATCGGCATCAACAGGTAATTGAGAATTTGAATGCCGAAAGTGTTCCGCAGAACCCGGAACAGGTTGTTCCGCATGACCACATTGCCAAACAACTGTTTGAAGTTTTCCAGTCCCACAAAGTTACAGTCCCTCAGGGACATGCCCGGCTTATACTGGAAAAATGCGAAGGACCAGCCCCACAGCGGCATGTACTTGAAAACGAAGATGAACACAATGCACGGCAGCAGCATGAGGAATAATTTTCGTCCTTCCCGGTTCGGCTTTGCGGCTCTGATTTTCTTTCCCAAATCAATCACTCCTTTTTGTTTTGCTCTTTCTGTAAAAAATTATATCTGGCCGAAATCGGAAAGTATATGAAAAAAATTTCAGATAATATCAGAAATTATAGTTGTGTTTTTTCCTGTTCATGCCGCAAAAAAAGCCCGCTGCCCATACCATTTCGTATAAGACAGCGGGAATTTTTTCCC
Organism: Eubacteriales bacterium; assembly: GCA_030536575.1. Classification (GTDB taxonomy): domain Bacteria; phylum Bacillota; class Clostridia; order Lachnospirales; family Lachnospiraceae; genus Limivivens. The sequence continues at coordinate 27,883 of JAUNPS010000038.1, forward strand.
TTTTTCAGGAATCTTCACAACGCTTCCGCCGGATCAGAATCTGAATCACCAGTCCTCCGCTTTCTTTTGCGCAAAGGGTCAGCCCGCACGGCTCCCCGTAGAACAGCCGAAGGCGCTGATGCAGATTCTTCAGCCCGTAGCTTTCCTTTTCGGTGGCGATCTGCTCCCGCAGACTGGCGTTTAATTCTTCCAGTTTCTGCGGCTCCATCCCGGTTCCGTTATCATCCACTGTAATTAGGATCATGTCCGCACCCTCCAGCCTTCCCTGGAACCGGATATAGTTATCCTCTCTGGAAGGGTCGATTCCATGGACAAAGTAATTCTCGATCAAGGGCTGAAACACATTCCGGATAATCCCATATTCCAGAACCTCCGTATCAAAATCATACAGCACTTCCACTTTATCCCCATAACGGGCATGAAACAGCGCCAGGTACCGTTTATTAAACGCCAGTTCCTCCTGCAGCGGGATAAACGTCCGGCCAGCCAGGAACCCTCGGAAAATCGACGCCGTCTGCGCAATCAGCTCCGCCGTCTCCTCATCTTTGTTCTGATAGCAGCGGGCACGGAACATTTCCAGCGAATTGTACAGGAAATGCGGGTTAAACTTCGCCTGCAGCTCCTGCATTTCCGCCTCTTTCTGACGCAGCTCATACTCATAGGCCCGTTCAATATTCTCCTTCAGGCTCTGAGCCATATCGTTAATGGAATCTGCAATTTCCGCGAAGCCGCTTTGCTGGAAATTCCCCTCAATCCGGTAATCCAGATTTTTCTGGCCGATCTGCCACAGCCCGGTACGGATAATTCCCACCTCCTTGGAAAGCATCCGAAGGATCATGCCGTAAACCACAAAAGAAAAAATGACCAGCCCGGCCACGAGAAGCAGCAGCAGGGGCGTATTCCGGTTCGAGAGCCGGAAAAGCTCCTTCCATTCGACCGAATAGTAAACACGCGCCCTGTTTTTCCCTTGATCCGACACCTTCACATACCGCTTGCCGCTCTCGGTATCAAACACTCCGCTGCTTCCCAGGGCCAGAGACGAGTCTGGCAGATAAGGTTCACTTCCAGAGGAAAAAATACTCTTCCCTTCCACCGTGATGTCAAACTGCAAGGTAGAAAAACGCTGCTGGTCGCTGCAGATCTGCTGCAGTTCGCTGCTGTCATATCCTACCAGCAGCGCGCCGCTTCCGGAGCTCTCAGGCACGCCTCCTGCAATCGCAATCCCGTTGAAACTGCCGTTTACCATATTAAACCGTTTCTGTCCATAAATCTCCATCACATCCTGTTTTTCCTGAAGTTCTTCCAGATAGGGGAAATCTGCCTCCAAAGGCTGAAGGGTATTTTGACCCACATAGTAAATATAATTTTTCTCCCGTTTTTTTGTATAAAGCGCAATCCACTGAACCCGCCCATCTCGTGTCGCCATGTCAAACAGCACTTCCCGCAGTTCAAATTTTTCAAAGGGCGTCAGTTCTTTTTCTTCTTCCGTCATATAATAAGAACGCAGGGTGAGCTGGCCGTTTCCCCCATTTTCAAAAATGGGGATATAAATACTCCAGAAATTTTCCGTCAGATTTTCATACTCGGTCGCCGCCCGCACCAGCGTCATATCCATTTCGGACAGAAGTTCCAGCCTGCGCTGATTGTAAACGGCACTGCTGGCCGCCAGGCTGATGACTATGATGATGACCAGATAAACGCTCATCAGGGCCAGCGTGACCCGGTTCTGCCCCAGTTTTTCCGTTTTTTCCTGCTCTGGGTGGGTTTGTCTTTTTTTCATGGCCGGCTTCCTTTCTTCTGCATCCCCAGAAGCTCCTGGCGGTATTTAGCTGGTGAGATCCCTTTCTGCTCCCGGAAGCATTTTACAAAATAGCTGGTGTTGGTAAAGCCTACCTCTTCCGCAATGTCCTTGACCATCCGGTTCGGATTGCGCAGCAGCACAATGGCCCGTTCAATCCTGCACCGGTTCAGGTAGTCGTTAAAAAATACGCCCGTCTCTCCCTTAAACATGTGACCGATATAAGCCGGGTTCATCCCGTTCTGGCCGCAGAATTCTTTCAGTGAAACGCCTTCCCCGCCAAGCACGCAATTTCGGATATACAAAACCACCCGCCGTACAATCGGGGTGTAGGCATCAAAACATTCCGCAAAAATCCCGTAAACTTTCTGAAGGAAAACCACGGCTGCCTGTTCCAAATGCGCTTCTTCTCCGTCCCATACGCCGGAAACAGAATGGTGGTAAACCTTCTCCTGAATCCCGCCGTAATTTGGAAATTCATTCACCAGCACATAGAGGCATCCCTGAACCAGCCTCGCAAAAGCCTCTCCGCCGGATGTTCCCAGCGCCAGCTTATGGGCCAGATGGCGGTAGCCCTGCAAGCGGCTCTCTTCCTCCGGAAGGAAAAAGAGAATTTTGATCTCCTCTGCAAGCAAGTCCGCATTCGTGCCCCGGACATCTTCCCGGCTTCCCAGCACCACGCCCGCCGTCTGCAGATCCACAAGTTCGATGGCATCGCAGGCCGCCTGGTAGCTCAGACGGACATTCAGCGCCTGCCGAACCGGAGTGCCAATGGCTGCGGAAACGATCTGCTCCGTCTCTGTTTCCCACGCCAGTCTCTCCAGCGTGTCCGTAAGGGCTTTCGTGTCAATTTCCCGGCCGCCCAGGATCATCACATAGTTCCCTTTTTCATCCCAAAAACGCCATACATCGTATTCCTTCGCGAAAGTCTCCGCACATGCCGAACACATTCCGGCCATCGAGCCGCGCGCACGCTTTACAAGACAGACCACGCAGTATGCTTTCTGATACAGATTCATGCCGAGCATCGCCGCCCGGTCGCTTAATTCCTCATCCCCGATGTTTCCGGCCGTCCAGCGGCGCAGCACATTTTCCTGCAGCAGGCTCTCGCTGTTTTCCCGTTTCCGGTAAATGTTATCCAGCGTATTGCGGATATTCTGTTCCACTTCTTCCCGTGCTACGGGCTTCAGCAGATAGTTTTCCACGCCCAGCGCAATCGCCTGTTTCGCGTACTCGAATTCCCCATACGCGGTCAGCAGAATCGTATGGGTATCCGGGGAAATGTCCCGCACCCGCCCGATCAGTTCCAGCCCGTTCATCCGCGGCATCCGGATATCCGTAATCAGCAGATCAATATGCTGCCGTTCAAAGCAGTCCAGCGCAGTCAGGCCGTCAGAAACCGCCAGCAGCTTATCTACGCCAAGCTCCTGCCAGTGAATGCTTTTTTTCAGGACTTCCAGCACGCTGTCCTCATCATCCACAAGAAGAACCGTATACATACCGTACTCCTCCCTCTTTCCGAAACAAATCTTTCGTTTACTTTAACAAATGGATATTTGGAATGTCAACCCGTCCGGAACCCGAAACAGACAGAAAACTGCAATAATTAACACAATCTGATATTTTTAATATGGATTTCTGCCCGCTGCTTTTTATAATAAAAGCAAAGGCAGACACTGCCGTTTTAGGAGGATTTCGACTATGAAGAAACTGCAATCACCACTTTGTTACGCACAGGCGGCCTGCGACACCATGATGCGCCGCTATCCGGCACCGGATCTGCCCCCGAAAGGCCATTTTCATTACCACCAGGGCGTTTTTTTATCCGGCATGCTGAACACCTGGAAATTATGCAAAGACAGCCGCTATCTGGACTATGCCGCCCAATGGGTACGCGCGGTCTTTACCCCGGAAGGCGAAATCCGGCAGTATGACCATGCAGATCTGGACGATATTCAGCCCGGCATTCTTCTGTATTCCCTGTACGATGCCACCGGCGATGCCTTTTATCTGCGCTGCATCGAATCTACGGCCAAACAGATTCCAGATATTCCGCGCTGTGCATGCGGCGGTTTCTGGCACAAGGTTTCCATGCCAAACCAGATGTGGCTGGACGGTCTTTACATGGCAGGCCCCTTTCTTGCGGAGTATGCCCGCCGCTTTGATCGGCCCGAATGGCGGGAGCTGATTGTAAAGGAAATTCTGCTGATGCGGGAACATACCTGCGATCCGGCCACCGGGCTTTGGAAACATGCCTGGGATGAAAGCCGCCAGGCCGAATGGTGCGATCCTGCCACCGGGCTTGCTCCGGAATTCTGGGGGCGTTCCATTGGATGGGTGCCCGTGGCCGTTCAGGATGTGCTTCGCCAGATGGAACCTGCAGACAGGGGATTCGAAGAGCTTCAGGCGCTGACACGCAGCCTGCTGCTTTCCGTAAGGAAATACCAGAGCGCGGACGGACGCTGGTATCAGGTCGTAGACAAGGGCGGACAGCCCGGAAACTGGTTGGAAAATTCCTGCTCCTGTCTCTTCAGTGCCGCACTTTCCAGGGCTTATATCACCAGGCTGATGGGCCAAGAAGCGCTGACAGATGCAATGCGTGCTTTTGTAGGTGTGCGGGATAGTCTGGAATGGGACGGGGAGAACCTGCTGATTGGAAATGTCTGCATCGGAACCGGGGTTGGCGATTATACGTTTTACTGTGAACGTCCCTGCTCGGTCAATGATCTGCATGGGGTAGGGGCATTTTTGCTGATGTGCACAGAACTTCAACAAGCGCTGGATCAAGCGGCGCCGGAAAACTGAAAATTGGAATCTTGAAATAGAAGGGATGGTTTGGTTATGGAACTACATTGTCTGGAGAATCGAAGGGCGGAGGGGTATACTACGTTCGGCGGCTGCTGGAATCCGGGACAGGTTCGGTTCCCGGCATTTACGCTGCGAAACGTCCGGGGAGATGCCGTTCCGGTTCAGTCAAAGCCGCTGGCTTTCTGGCCGGACGGCAGCGTGAAATGGAGTGCGCATACGGCGGACGCCGGGAAAATCGCGGAAGGTGCACAGCTTTTACCGGCCCCGGAAGACAGAAACGAGCCGGATGGACATTTGGTCACGGAAGGACCGGCCGCGTACTATGCTGACACAGGAGCGCTTACGTTTACCGTACCCAAAGCCAGCGGCAAAAATACGCTGGCTGAGAAATTTTCCCTGAACGGCCAGCTCCTCATCCGCCGGATTTTTCCCGTCTTCGTGCTGGAGCGGCACACGGAGGAAGACGGTTCTTTCTGCACGGCCGCCAGGGAGCACCAGGGCCTGATCAATTCCGTGTCTTTGGAAGAAAATGGGCCGCTGCAGGCCGTCTTCTGCTTTCACGGATATCATGTGCAGGGCGATGCATGCGCAATGCCTTTTGTCCTGCGCATGTATCTGTGGAAAGGCAGCCCAGAGCTGAAATTTGTTCATACATTTCTGTTCGACGGAAAGGAAAGCCGGGATTTTCTGAAAGGAATGGGAATCCGTTTTGAAACCGCCCTGGACGGAACGCCTTACGAACGCCATATCCAGTATCTGCGGCCGGACGACGTTTTTCACGAGGCAGGACAGATTCTGGATTCCTGGAAACCGCGCCTTTCACCGGAAGACCGGGATGCGCAGCTGCACGGAACCGAGTCCCCCTATCAGGCATCCGCCGAAACGCTCCGGCTCGCTGCCGCTGACCTGCCTATCTGGAATCACTACCATCTGCTCCAGGACAGCGCATTTCACTATCGGATTTCCAAACGCACGAAACCTGCCTGCTGTTGGCTAAGCGCCTGCGAAGGGAAGCACTCTCCCGGCGTGATGGCTGTTTCCGGGAATGCGGGTGGATTTCTGCTGGGAATCCGGGATTTCTGGCAGAAATATCCCGGCGGACTGGCCGCAGACGGCCTGGGCGGGGAGAAGGGCTCCTGTACCGCATGGTTTTATTCGCCGATGGCAGCGGCCTTTGATTTTCGTCATTACGATACCAGAAGTTATCCGCAGACTTGCTACGAAGGATTTGCGGATTTGGGCGCCAGCGCTTATGGGATTGGGGTGACGAGTGAGTGCCGGGTAATGCTGACGAAGGAGCGGCCGGGGAATGCGGCGCTACGCGGATTTGCGGCGCGGCTTGCCAAGCCGCCGCTGTTTGCGGCCGCGCCCGCCTATTATCATGCCAGGGGCGCGTTTGGGGCCTGGAGCCTTCCGGGCGGGGCCGAGGCCCGCCCGGCCCAGGCCCAGCTCGAATCCGCCCTGGCCCGTGCCTTCGACTTCTACCAGCAGGAAGTCGAGCACCGCAGCTGGTACGGCCTGTTCGACTACGGCGATGTCATGCACACCTACGACCCCGTCCGCCACACCTGGAAATACGATGTAGGCGGCTATGCCTGGCAAAACACCGAACTGGTTCCCACCTACTGGCTGTGGCTGTATTTCCTGCGCACCGGCCGGGAAGACGTCTTTACCATGGCGGAAGCCATGAGCCGTCACACCAGCGAAGTGGACGTTTACCACTTCGGCCCATTAAAAGGCCTGGGTTCCCGGCATAATGTGCGCCACTGGGGCTGTTCCTGCAAGGAACCCCGCATTGCTATGGCCGGTCATCACCGGTTCCTGTTCTATCTGACCGGGGATGCCCGCCTGGGTGACGTGATGGAAGACGTCCTGGATGCGGATCTTTCCATGAGCCAGAACCCTCACAGCCGTGAAACGCTTCCAGACGGCCGCAGCATCGCCGCTGCCCGCAGCGGCCCGGACTGGTCTTCCTACGTCTCCAACTGGATGACCCATTACGAACGTACCCTGGATGAAACTTACCGTAAAAAAATCGAGACCGGCATGCGCGATATTGCCAATACTCCCTATGGTCTCGCTTCCGGCCCCGATTATTATTACGATCCTGCAACGGCCCATTTGATCTATCACGGCGAGATTGAAAACACGCCGAACCAGCATTTGCAGATCTGTATGGGCGGCCCCCAGATCTGGCTGGAAACCGCTGACCTGTTACAGGACGACACACTGAAAACCCTCCTGATCCGTCTCGGAAAATTCTATTACCTTCCGGCCGAAGAAAAGGCGGCGCTTACAAACGGCCAGATCCGAAACCGGCCTTTCTCCTGGCCCATGTTTGCAGCTGCCGTATCGGCCTACAGCGCCTGTGCCGAAAAAGACGCGGCTCTGGCACGTCAGACCTGGGAAGTTCTGATGGACACCGTAACTGAAAATGTAGGCGAAGGCGGTTTTCATCCGGTTTCTTATGTGGCCGGCCAGCCCGCGCAGACCTATCCGGAGCTTCCCGCGGTTTCAACCAACTGGGTGGCGCAATGGTGTCTGAATGTCATCCTTTGCCTGGAATTCATTCCGGACGCTTTACCGGAAGCTGGCTTTCCATGCCTTTCATGAAAAGAATCTCCTTTTCTAACTGGCTCTCCGGCATCCGGATCGCCACCGGCTGGGGGTAGGATTTATAAATAAATCCTCCCTCCGGCGTCCCCAGCCGCCGCACCATTTCCCTGGCATAATCCCCCAGCTCCGCCTCCGTCATCCCAACGCTGTGCTGGATATCCACCGGGCACATAAAACAGATCCTCCCGCTCCATTGCTCCAGCAGGTCAAATCCCATATTCCTCTGCTGATCCATCTGAATCGCATCGATCCCAAACTCCACAAACGTATCCATCAAATACGCAATATGCCCGCAGGAATGCAGAAAATATTTCATTCCTTTCTTGTGGATATAATCCACAAAATCCTTCATCCGCTCCGCGTAAAACTCCTCCCACAGCCCGTAGCTCATCATCGGCCCTGTCTGCAGTCCCCAGTCCTCCCAGGCCATAATCCCATCCATTCCAGCCCCGGCAAACCCGTCCACCATCTTCTTCCCACAGTCATACAGACAGTCGATCAGCCGGTTCAGCGCCTCCTCTTCCTCAAAATAATCAATCATCGTATTCTCGTAGCCCCGCAGGTTCAGAATCGTCTCCATCATCATCCCCACGCCGCCCACCAGAAACTTATCCGGATTCTGCTCCCGCAGTTTCCTTGCATTTTCATATCCACGCCTTGCAGAATAGTCCGGCAAATGCGACTTCCAGAAATCAAACCTTCCCCAGTCCTTCAGCGGGAAATCCTTCACCTCCCCCATGGTCTCCCCGAAATTCTCCATCTTATAGCCCCACTCAGAAAATCCCTCTCCCAGCGGGACAAATTCCGGGTCTGAAAAATTTGCAAACACAAAGTCCGATTCATAGCGCTTCGCAATCTCTTTCGTCCGTTCCATGTTCTGTTCATCCTGCTGAAAATCCAGGCAGAGCGGAATCCGCTCCGGCTTCCGAAATTCCACCGCGCGCAGCACCAGTTCTTTCGACGTCATAAAAGCCCTCCTCCCTTCTCATTTCAATACCGCGCCCGCGGCAAAACTCTTCTCCACCTGCTCGCTGAAAATACAGTAAAAAATCAGCAGCGGCACGCTCGCAATCAGAATCGCCGCCGCCAGCGGCCCCATTTCCGACCCATGCGCCCCCTTAAACGCCGTCAGCCCAAGGGGCAGCGTATAAAGATCCGTCTTCTGCAAATACGTGCTCGCCATGATAAATTCGTTCCAATTCGACATAAACGTGAAAATTGCCACCGTCGCCACCGCGGGCTTCAAAGACGGGACAATGATCTGGACAAAAGCCCGGATAATCCCGCACCCGTCGATAAACGCCGCCTCTTCCAGCTCCCGTGGAATGCTCCGCAGGAAATTGCTGAAAATAAACACCGCCAGCGGAAGCCCCACCGCAATATACGGAATGATAATGCTCCACCGCGTACTGTACAGCCCGATTTTCTGCAGAAGGACGAACAGCGGGATCAGGGTCGCATGGATCGGGATCATCATTCCCACCATCAAAAACCCCAGCACCACGCCGCTGAATTTCCAGCGCATCCGCGTGATCGCATAGGCCATCATCGCTGCCAGCACCAGCGTCGCCACAACGCTCACAAGCGTCACAAACAGGCTGTTCCCGAAATATTTCGCGATCGACCCCTTTACCCAGGCGGCGATGTAATTCGTCGCGTCGATGTTTTCCGCCAGCGCAAAAGAACTCTTCGTATAAATTTCCGCATTGCTCTTAAAAGAATAATTCAGCAGCCAGATCAGCGGAAAAATCTGGATCACCGCAAATACGCCCAAAACCAGATACAGCAGGGTCTTTTTGACCTTCTTTTTCACAGGCAGCCTCCTTTCAGTATTCGATCGCATCGCCCGCCATCAATCGGTTAATCACCAGATACACCAGCATACAGATCACGCAGAGTACCACCGCAATGGCGCTTCCATATCCGAAATTCAGCTTCAGGAACGCCTCTTTATACATGTCAATGGCGATCGTGGACGTCATATTGTAGGGGCCTCCGCTGGTCATAATGTAAATATTGTCAAAAATCTTAATGCTGCCAACCGCCGCCAGGACAATACAGACTTTCAGAATGTCCCGCAGCATCGGCAGAATGATGCGGGTCACGAGCTGGACGGCATTTGCGCCATCCAGCTTCGCCGCTTCCACATATTGGTCCGGAATCGCCTTCAGCCCTGCGTATAAGATAATCATGTGGTAGCCAATCCATTGCCAGATCACCGGAACCACCACCGCCACCCGGCACGTGGCCTCATCCGAAAGCCAGTCATGCGTCCAGCTCTCCAGTCCCACAAGCGTCAGGATCTCATTCAGCATTCCGTAGGAAGAACTGTAAATCCGCTCCCACATCAGCGCAATGGCCGTGGAGGACAGCAGCACCGGAATAAAATACGCAATCCGAAACACCCGCGTCCCCCGCTTAAGCCCCGACAGAAGCAGCGCAAACACCAGAGCCGGAACAAGCTGGCCCACCATTGCCACCGCCAAAATCAGGAACGTATTCTTCACAGACTGCACAAACACCTCATCCTGAAGCAGGCGGCTGTAATTCTGAAGGCCAATGTATTCCTTCGGCCCGATTCCCTTCCAGGACGTCAGGCTTAAATTCAGCGTATAAAACATCGGATAAATGAAGATCAGACAGAATACCAGCAGGCCCGGCAGCACAAACAGTGCAATAACCGGCTTATTCGACAGAATTTTTTTCATACGTTCCCCCGTTCCGGCAGGTTATTCGCCTTTGATGATCTCCTGAAGCTGCTCGGTGAATTCCTTCGCGTCAATCTGCCCCGCGAATTGCTTATGGGAAAGGTCGCGCATCGGCTCTCCGATCTCCGTATCCAGATAGGTATACCACCAGAGCTGCGTTTTCTCCAATTTCGCGAAATTCTCGTTATAAGTCTGCCGCACCTCTGTCACATCCTTGCTCTCGATCTTGGTCGCATAGCACGGACGCTCTCCTTCTTCCGTCGTGTGGTCGCTCAGAAGTTTCGTATATTCCACCGCAAATTTCGCCGCATATTCCGACTTCTCCGACACGCTGACACAGATTCCCGCATCCGCCGCATTTCCGCAGCAGGACAGGTAGGGATCTTCCGCGCCCGTTCCCGGAAATACCGCGCATCCGATGTTTTCGTCCCCTTCGAAAGTCGCTACATTCCAGGAACCCGTCGGGTACATGGCCACCAATCCGGCCCGAAGCAGCTCGATACATTCGTTTGGCCCGGCCTGCATATAGCCTTTATGAAATGCTTCCAGTTCCACCAGTTCCTGTACCTTCTCCGCCGCCGTCAGAAACGCGTCGTCCGTAAAGGCCCCGTCGCCTTCCACCGCATTTTTAAAGGCATCCGCATCCTCCCGCAGAACCATCATATTGTAGAAAAGGTCGCCCTCCCAGCGGTCTTTATTTCCGAGGGCAATGGCCCCGATTCCGTTTTCTTTGCAGGCATCCACGACCGCCAGCAGTTCCTCCCAGGTTTCCGGCACCTCCATTCCGATCGTCTCAAACACGTCCTTATTATAGAAAACCGCATAGGTTTCCAGCGGATTGGTCGGCAGGGCATAGAGGTGGCCGTCCTCATCCGGCTGCGCGTAAACGTCCAGCAGCTCATAGCCCGATTCTTCCAGGGCATCCTCTAACGGATAGAGCATCCCTGCATCCAGAAACGGCGTGCTGTACGAGCCGCCCCAGGTGTAAAACACATCCGGCAATTCGTTGGCCTGCAGCATGACCCGAATCTTCGTCTTATAGGTCGCATCGTCCACGCTTTCCACTTCCAGTTCATAGCCCAGCGCATCCGCCGCTTCCTGCAGGCAGTCCGCTTTCCAGTGTGTATCCGTCGCCGAGTCGAACTGCCACATCACGGTCAGCTTCACCTTTTCTTCTTCCGATTGCGCATTTGCCGTCAATCCCATTGAAAAAATCATACATCCGCCCAGTAAACATGCCATCCATTGTTTCCGTTTCATTGAAAAGCCCTCCTTTTGTCTATTTATAACAAAAGTATAGCATTTTCTCGTTTTTCTTTATATGGAATATCTTACCACTACATGAAATATCTTACGGACTTTTGTGTTTTTTCACAAAAATAAAGAGGCTTCCCGCCCCTTTATTCACATTCCAGGTAAATCTCCCGGTATTCTGCCGCCGTCACACCCACACTCTTTTTAAATACCTGCGCGAAATAGGCGTAATCCGAATACCCGGTTTTTTCCGCAATCGTATAGACTTTGTAGTCCGTTTCCTTCAAAAGCTGCTTTGCCTTTTCCATCCTGGCCGTTGTCAGATATTGGAAAAATGTCTCGCCGCGCTCCTTCTTAAAAATGCTGCACAGATAATTTTTGCTCAGATGAACCGCATCCGCCGCGTCCTGCAAAGTAATTTCCCGTCCAAGGTTCTGCTCCACATACGCCGTCACCTGCGCGACCAATTCCTGATTCCGGCTCCCTTTTTTCCGGTCGGCCGTTTGAATCACCTTCCGCATCCATTCGATCACAAGTTCCATCAGCGCGTCCGCCGTCTTATAGTCTGAGAGCCGGGAAAATGCCTTCTCCAGCCCTTTTTGAACCGTCCCATCCTCTCCGGCCAAATTATAAAGCTCCAGAAGAATCCGCATAGTCTGGCTGTAGAACTGCTGGTAAATGGCCTTTTCACTCTTCATTTTCTCATACAGTTCCCGAACCATGGTTTCCGCCGCTTCCTGGTTCAAGGCTCGGATCTTCACGCAAATAGCATTCCGTAATTCCTGGTCGAAAGCCTGCATATCTTTCTCAAACAGGCGGACTTCTTCATACGGGATACAACTGTTTTCGCCCAAATTGCAGCGTTCTTCCAGGGCAATTTCACAGTCCCGCCTGGCCGCCGCCAATTGCCCCAGTTCCCGGTACTGCCTGCTGATCCCCACCGAAACGCTGACCCCGGTCAGCCCTCTCAACTCCTGAATCGCTTCCGTCAAAACCTGTTCCAGTCCGTCCTCCGTCTCAAAAATATGATACAGGCTAAGCCCCCGCTCAAAGTATTCGAAATACTCCATTTCCGTCATCTTCGCACTCAGGATCAGATTGAGCTGGAGCCACAGAAGCGCTCTCTTTTCCGGCAGGGCCTTTTCCGGGCCGTCCTGGTCGAGGTCAAAACAGCACAGATAATAGGGACGTCCCTGCAAGGGGCTGCGGTACTCCCGAAGCGCCGCGAAAAGATCCGTCTCCCCCGCCGCGCCGTAGGTCAGATCGCAGAAAAACTGGTTTTTCATCACCTGCATCTGCTTCTGAACCTCCCCTTTCAGCTTTTCCATGTTCTCCTGAAAAGCCCTTTTCTGGGAAATGCGTCCGTGAATCCGCTGCAATGCCGCCACAAGCTCCGCCTTCCGGGTGGGTTTCAGCAGATATTCCACAACGCCCGCGCGCATGGCGGACTGCGCATAATCGAACTCGTCATAGCCGCTGAGAATCACGATTTCAATCCCCGGAAACTGGTTCCGAAGCTTCTTAGCCAACTCGATCCCGTTCATCCGCGGCATCATCACGTCGGTAATAACCAGCTCCGGCTGTCTTTGCTGCGCGAACGCCAGGGCTTCCTCCCCGTCGGCGGCCGTTCCGATGATCTGAAATCCCAGTTCTTCCCACGGAATCACCTGCCGCATACTCTTTAAAATCACCGGTTCATCATCCACCAGCAAAACCGTATGCACTTACCTCACCTCCAGTTTGTCCTTTTTCAATACGATGCTGACCTTTGTCCCTCCATTGGCACGCCGGGAAAAATGCAGGGTGCTCTCTTCGCCGTAGCGCATTTTCAGCCGTTCATTGACATTATAAATGCCGTGCCGGTGCTTCTTTCCGCCGGATTCGTCCCGGCTGCCGTTCATAATTTCCGCAATGCGTTCTTCGTCGATCCCAACGCCGTTATCCAGCACAAGCAATTCCAGCGTGTCCGGATTTTCCTTCACCATCACGCTCACGTAGCCCTTTCCGCCCTTTGCCTGCAAGCCGTGAATGATACTGTTTTCTACCAATGGCTGTAAAATAAATTTCATGATCCGGTAATTTCCCACCGCCGGAGGCGCGTCGATCAGGAACGAAAACTGCTCCTCGAAACGCTTCTGACAGAGCATAAGATAACAGCGGATATTTTCCAGTTCTTCGGAAAGCAGCACTTCTTTTTCGCCTTTTCCGAGGCTGAAACGGAACATTTTCGACAGGCCGACGATCATTTCGGAAATTTCGTCCTGGCCGTTGGCCATGGCTTTCCAGTTGATACAGTCCAGGGTGTTGTAGAGGAAATGCGGGTTGATGCGGGCCTGGAGATTGTCGAGCTGTGCCTGTTTGGTGTTCAGTTTTTCCTGCATGACCTGATTGACGAGCACGTTGACGCTGCGGATCATGCGGTTGTATTCTTCGACCAGCATGGAAAATTCGGTGGTTTCGGTGGGAACCCGGATTTCTTCTTTGTAACGCTGTTCCTCTGCGTTTCGCATGGCGCGGATCAGCGTTTGGATAATGCCGTTGATGTTTTTCGCAAAGCGGCTGTAGACAATCACCGCCAGAATGATCGCCGTCACGCTGGCCAGAAAAATAATCAGCAGATCCACATACCAGCTTTGGCTGACCACGGATGTTTTATTCAGGCAGAGGAAGATCCAGCCCAGATTTTCCGCCGGGTAGGACGTAACGTGATATTGTCCGTTCTGGGCGGACGTTTTTCCGGTTTCCTGAAGCGTCCGATACTGCCCCGACGCGGTTTCCAGATAAGTCGTTTCGGCAGTATCCGGGGAAAAGAGGACTTCGCCCGTGTCGTCCAGGATGAACATGCTGCCGATTTCCGGGGTGCAGGCCTCGGTGAGCATCTGGGTAAAGTATTCATTTTTCAGAATAAAAACCAGGATTCCTACCGGGTTTAACGTGTCGGTTTCATTAATGACCCGCGCCAGAATGAGCCGCTCCCGGTCTTCGCTGATTCCCTGGAAGGTTGCTTTGACCCACACATACATGCCCTGTTTTTCCAGAACTTCCGGATACCATTCCTGGTTCTGAAGAACCGAATAATCGGAAATGGTGGAATCGCCGTCTCCGCTCATCAGGCCGTTCCCGTTCTGGCCGCAGACAACCACGGATTCCACGTATTTTCGATCCATGACGAGCTTCTGGAGGATTTCCCGCGCGGCGCGGGTAGTCGCATTGTAGCTGCTTTCCTCCTCCCCCATCGTCAGGTATTCCTGAATCCGGTCGTCCGAGAGGACGAACCGCGAGATCACTTCAATGTCGTTCAGGATCACTTCTGTGCTGCGGTCCAGGCCTTTTAGGGCCTGCTCGGCGTAGGATTCGTAGTTGTGAATCGTTACCCGCCGCGTCACCAGCGCGGAGGTAACGGCAATCGCCAGCACCGCCCCCAGGAAAATCCCGGCGAACGTCAGCATGAGCTTTTTATAAAATGTCATTTCGTCTCCTCACACACAGCGGTAAAACTGCTCTTCAATATAGGGAATCACATCCGAAAGCGATTCCAGCGCCGCTTCCAGACGCGGACGCGGTTCCGGGAGCGTTTTCACAATGTCCGGGATCATGATCGGCAGCATCCCGGCATCCTGGGCCGCCCGCAGGCCATGCGGCGAGTCTTCCAGCGCAATCGCCTGCTCCGGGGACACCTCCAGCATCTCGCACGCGAGCTGATAAATCTGCGGATGCGGCTTCGAAAACTGCACCTGGTTCCCCGTAATGACCCCCTGGAAATAAGAATCCGTCCCGGTTCTCTGCAAATTTTCCCAGGCGTGCTGCGTACTGGACGACGTGGCCACCGCCATCCGGTAGCCCTTCTCCCGCAAATAGTCCAGCAGTTCAAAAAGCCCCGGCTTCAGCGGGATTTCCTCCGCCAAAATCCCCCTCGAAATCTTCCGGTAGGCCTCGGTAAATTCGTCAAACGGGAAATCCGCCCCGCAGGTTTCCTTAAAATATCTCCTCCTGCGCTCCAGATTCATCCCAAGCGTATTTTCAATATGATATCCCAGCGGTTCATACCCAAGTTCCGGCCCCGCCAGATCCCAAGCCTTCTGCACGATCCGTTCTGTGTCAAACATCAGGCCGTCCATGTCGAAGACGACGGCGCTTAGAGGGCGTTTTTCGGTTTTCATAGGCATTTCCCTTCCCTTTTTTCCTGCATTTTCTTCTATTATACTGTCCCATTCTCCCTAAATCAACTGTTTCCACGCGCCTGGAATTGTGCTAAAATAATAAATAAATCCGTTTTCACACCTATGAACCGTGCGCACAGACGCCGACACGGCGGCGTCCGTTTATAGTCTATCCATATTAAAAGGAGCATCCTGCCATGTACTACTTTCTCATCAACCCCGCCTCCGGCTCCGGCCGCGGCCACTCCGTCTGGAACACCGTCCAATCCGAACTCGACCGCCTCCAGATCCCCTACACCCACTTCCTCCTGACCGGCCCCGGCGAAGCCCGCGCCCTTGCCCGCGCCCTCTCCGAAAGCCCCGCCCCCTGCACCCTGGTCGTCGTCGGCGGCGACGGCACCATCAACGAAACCCTAAACGGCCTGACCACCTTCAAAAACATCACCTTCGCCTGCATCCCCACCGGCTCCGGCAACGACTTCGTCCGCGGCCTGAACCTCCCCACCGACCCCCTCAAAGCCCTGCACGCGATCCTGAAGCCCCGCCAAATCCAGAAAATCAACATCGGCGTAACCCATTGTTTTGCGGGAAGCTCCTCAGCCGGCTCCTTCTCCTATGCCGTCAGCTCCGGCATCGGCTTCGACGCCGCCGTCTGCGACTCCGTCTTAAGCTCCCGCTTCAAGACCCTCTTAAACCGCTTCCATTCCGGCAAGCTCATCTACCTGGTCACCGCCCTCTGGCGGCTCTTCACCATGCGCCGCCAGCCCTTAGAAGTCTCCGTCGACGGCGGCCCGGTACAGACCTACCAGAAAGTCTATTTCGCGGCAGCCATGAACCTCCGCTACGAAGGCGGCGGCTTCTGCTTCTGCCCGGAAGCCCTTCCCGACGATGACCGCATCGATCTGCTGATCGCCCACGGCATCCCCCGCTGGCAGGTTCTGTATCTCCTTCCCCTCGCCCTGAAGGGAAAACACGTAGGCCATCCGGGAATCGAGATCATCCGCTGCCAGAGCGTTTCCCTCCAAAGCCCCGAACCCCTCTGCGTCCACACCGACGGCGAAATCCCCGGCTTTTACGATCGCGTCACCTTCTCCCTGCGCAAAGAAAAACTGGCTGTCATCCGCAAATGACAGCCAGCCATACGGAAGTAATTTCATTCTTGCAGAGTGGCCTAGTCAAAAGCTATGCCGTTCTGCTTTTTCTCTGCCTTTCAACCGTTTGCTTGTCCTCGTCCTGTTCCAGTTCCCCGATAAAGTTCCAGACAATTTCTATCTTCTGTCTGCGGTATCCACTGGATTTGTCCGCGCATGGACAATGATTTTCTTTACAAACTCATTATCAGCGGCGGCTTGCTCTGCCTTGCCAAACTCTGTCAGTTCCTTTTGCTCTGCTTCATACTCGGCAGTCAAAAACCGTTCGTGACTGATTATTCCGTTGATGTCGTCCTCGTAAATCCGCTTAAAAATACGGTCAAGTTCGGCAATCCGTTTCTTTTCTTTTTCCAATTCTTTTTTACGCTGCTTTATTGCTTTTTCGACTTCCTCAAACTTCTGCTGATACACCATTTCCCTAACCTTCTGGATGCTGGTGGTATTCATACTGTCGCCCAACAAAGAGCGTATGACCAGTTCGATGTAGCTTTTGCCTTCGCCACCCTTGACGATGCCACGGACGGCTGATACAATGGTAAATATAGATGAATTACGAAACGAGGGGTACAGCGTCATGAAGAATGTCTTTGAGCAGTCTCCTTCCCATTGGGTACGGTATGACCGCTACGAATTGAAAACCGCAGCAGACGGCAAGCGGTATATTACGCCGGGGAAGGATGCCAAGCCCGATGTTTATAACCCACTGAAAGAAGTAACGGACATTGTGCTGGACGCGCTAAATGTGGGGATGCTGATGATGAACTGCAGTCTGGTGGACGAGGTGGAAAAGGCGATTATGGCCTTTGTAACCCATTACAGCCTGTTGGGACTGATGACGGCGTTGCCAACTGCGCCGTCTTTCATGGACTATGAGGCGGTTTATCTGCCGAAGAATCACTTCATCAGGAAAGAAAGCATGGATGCAGAGGATTACCTTGCTCTGTTCTATCCCTTTGACACGCTGGATGTATTAAAATGTGACGTTGAATCCAACTGGAACATCTCCGGAGACAGGACGATAATCGCGCTGGCAATGACCTTCTGCAAGGAGCCGACTGCAAAAAACATGAGCTTCCAGCGGGAGTATGCCGAGCCATATGACTGGGTTGCCCAGCAGTTCAAAGATTGGGCGTTCACGCTGACCACTTCTATCCTATACTACAACGACTATGACAGCATCGACGAGGATACGAGGAACCTCTACTGCAAAGCCATGTCAGCCTTCGGCGGCATTGCATCCAGCTATCATATTGAGCTGCTGGATAAACCGATTATTTATTGGGACTTCCATTCGCTGCTTTTGGGTATCCAGATGATGTTCAGCTTCATGCTGGTGGACGATGCAAAACCTCTGCGGCTGTACAAGCACTGCCAGAAGGTGTTCCTCGGCAACCGGGCCAACTCCGCTTTTTGCAGCGCCCGGTGCAAGAATCAGTATAATGTCTATAAGAGCAGAGGGAAAAATAAGGGACAGGACGGTGAGGAGAATGATTGACCGCTGGATCGCAGAAGCGACTGAATGTGATTTCAAGGTAGCACTGGAGGTAAAGAAGCCGAAAAGTTGGCTCAAAAGCGTCAGCGCCTTTGCAAATGGCATCGGCGGAACGCTGTTTTTCGGTGTTGATAATGACAGAAGTGTTGTCGGCTTAGCTGACGCACAGACCGACGCAGAGACAATCAGCCGGCTGATTAAAGAGCGGATCACACCTTATCCGAGTTTTATCCTCGCACCAGAACGAGAGGACGGCAAGGATATTCTTGTGCTGTCTGTGTCCGCAGGGCGCTCCACACCGTATTACTACAAAGCGGACGGCATCATGGAGGCATATATCCGCATCGGTAATGAAAGCGTGATTGCCCCGTCCTATGTGCTGAATCAGCTTATTCTAAAGGGAATGCACCGCACCTATGACGAACTGGTTTCCGAGTATGATTTCAAGGATTACGCTTTTTCCAAGTTGCGTGAACGGTACAAGGCTTGGACAGGCAATAGCATGGAAGAAAAGCTGTTCGATTCCTTCGATATGCGGAACGCAAACGGTAAACTGACCAATGCAGGCGCTTTGCTTGCGGACGATTCTCCCATCAGGCATTCCCGCCTGTTCTGCACACGCTGGAACGGCCTTGATAAAAGCGGCGGCATGGTGGATGCGCTTGACAGCGCAGAATACTCCGGCAGCCTGATTATTCTGCTCAATGAGGGCGTCAGCTTTGTCAAACGGAATATGAAAACACGCTGGAAGAAAACCGC
>JAUNPS010000085.1 GCA_030536575.1 Eubacteriales bacterium
CGCCAGGAAGGACGTCGGCAAGGCCGCCAGGAAGGCGAGATGAAAAGAGCCAGAGAAACAGCGCTGAATCTCCATAACATGGGGATGGACGATGATTTCATTGCAAAGGCTGTCAATGTGAAAATTGAGCTTGTAAGACAGTGGCTTGCCTCTGCTGGCGTATAACCTGCTTACAAAGGGCATGAATCTTGTTAAAAATACTACAGGATTCATGCTTTTTCTTTGTCCGCCATCTGCCGGCCAGAAATGAAACTTGACAAACCCACCCAGCCATCGCTATCATAAAAAGAAAAACCAAAAACCCTGGGGGGAACTATGGAATCAATAAAAAAACAAATTTTTGTAGTAGAAGACGACGAAAAACTGCGCCGCACCCTGGAAGCCTTCCTCACAGCCAGCGGCTACGGCGTTCTCACCGCCTCCGACGGCGAAGAAGCCCTAAACCTTTACTTTTCCAACAACCAGCGTATCGACCTGATCCTCTTAGACGGCATGCTGCCCAAAATCGACGGCTTCGACGTTCTGAAACGCATCCGGGAATACTCCGACGTCCCAATCATCATGCTCACCGCCCGCGAAGCCGAAGAAGACCAGCTCGAAGGCCTGGAAAGCGGCGCAGACAACTACATCACCAAACCGTTCCTGCTCCGTGTCCTGAAAGCCCACATGGAAGCCCTCCTGCGCCGCCGTCCCAATGGCACAGACCAGACCCTCCGCCGCGGCGCCCTGAAAATCGAACCGGACGCTCACCGTGTCTGGCTAAACGGCAGCCTCCTCACCCTTACCCCCAAAGAATACGACCTCCTGATTTATTTCATCCAGCATGAAAATATGGTTTTGTCCAGAGAAATGATCCTGGACGCGGTCTGGGGTTTCGACTATGAGGGCGGAAGCCGCACCGTGGACACTGTCGTAAAACAGCTCCGAAAAAAAATGACCGATGCCTATCCCTACATCCAGTCCCTCTACGGTGTCGGCTACCAATTTGAGGTGAACGAACATGATGAAACTCCGTAATCAGGCAATCGGAGCCTTCAGCCTTTTTCTGATGCTCATCCTGGGCGGCTCCGCCCTTTTTTACTTTCTTTTCGCAGAGGACTACTACGTGGCCCAGAAAAAGAAGATGATGAACCAGGCCTACGAGCAGATCAAGCAGGTAAAGCTGGCGGAACTGACCGCGGAAGGCGACGAAATCGTCGACCTTCTGGAAAATGAAAGCTTCTCCATTATCATCTGCGACGAAGAATTTCAGCCCTTGTATTCCTCGAAAATCCGGGCGAGAAATTCCCTGATCCGAACAGAAATCGTCGAACGGCAGGAAGCCTACTCCCAGGAAGCCGTAGCGGTCTTTCGGGAAAAAGATACCAGCAAGCCAATCAGCCTGAGGGGACTTGTCTGTCAGGACGGGAAAAATTTTTACATTTACATCTACGAATACACCACGGTTATTCGGCGAAGCATCGATTATGTGAATAACTTTCTGAAAATGGTTCTGGTCATTGCACTGGCGGCGGGCTGTCTGTTTGCCTGGTTCTTGTCAGGCAAGCTTCTGCGGCCCCTGGAGCGTATCCGCCTGGTTTCGGAAAAACTGGCGAAAGGCGATTATTCCGTCCGCATCGAAGAAAAGGTATCCAGCGAGGAACTTAGCCAGCTTACCGCAAGCATCAACCAAATGGCGGATAAAATCCAAAAAGACATGAACGACCTGAACAACTACAACTACCTGCTCCTGCGCCAGAACCGGGACATGGCCGAATTCGAAGAAAACCGGAAAAAATTCGTGCGCAATGTCACCCATGAGCTGAAAACGCCCCTTGCCATCATCTCCAGCCAGGTCGAAATGCTGGAGATCGAAAAAGACGAAGAAAGCCGTGCCTATTACTTCGGCTCGATCATGGAGGAAGTAGACAAAATGAGCGGTTTGATCAGCGACCTTCTGCACACCTCCTTCGAAGAAAGCGTGATTCCGAATTCCAGGATGGTAAAAGGCGACCTGTCCGAAAAAATCCGCGATCTGGTTCCCAAATACGAAATCTGGGTCAAATCCAAAGGGATCCGCTGCAATGTGTCCGTAGAGGAAGGATGTTTTGCAGTCTTTGACAGCACCCAGATCGAACTTGCGGTAAACAACTATGTCATGAACGCCTGCAGCCATACCGCCAAAGGCAGGAGCATCCTCCTCACTCTCCGAAAGGAGGAGACGGCCATTTTCTTCTCCGTTTACAACGACGGCGCGCAGATTCCATCCGAAGACCTGGATCAAATCTGGAACCAGAACTACCAGAGCCGGGAAAACCGCCACAATTCCGACGAGGTGGGCCTTGGCCTTTACATTGTCAAAGACGTCATGCGCCTCCACCAGGGCTCCTGCGGCGTCGAGAACCGAAAACAGGGCGTCGAATTCTGGTTTCGTATCCCAAATGCATAATTTCTCATATTTCCATCACATTGTTTGTGTATATTACAAAATGTTAAAAGATATTACGAGAATGTGATGGGAGGTAAGGATGACACAATGTATCAAATGCGGACTTCCTGCATCTTATCAGGGAATTTCTCTGAATGCGCAGGGAGTCTGCAATTTTTGCAGCTTTTTTGAAGAAGAAAAAGAACGCCTTCTGGATGAGGAGGCATTGGAGGAGCAGTTTCAGGGGATCATCCGCCGGGCCAAAGAAGAAGCGGCAGCCCGAAACGCCAAGTACGACTGCCTGGTTGGATTAAGCGGCGGGAAAGACAGCACCTATATCATCTATCAGCTCAAGCATACCTACGGAATGCGGGTGCTCGCTTTTACCCTGGACAATGGATTTTCCACCGAATATGGGCGGAAAAATATTGAAAATGCGCTGGCAAAGCTGGATGTGGATCACATCCGGATTGCGGTAAACGAAACCCAGCTCCGCACCCTTTATTCGAAATCCGTAAAATTGCTCCATAACTTTTGCAGCGTCTGTTTTCATCTGATGCATTATTACAGCTTCCAAATAGCGGCCTGGAATCAGATCCCGCTGATCGTCAACGGCCGAACGAAAGGCCAGATCCTGCAAAGCGCGGCAGGGAAGCGGGGGATCGAGCCATTCGAAGCCTCCCACAGCCTGAAAGAATTCGAATATCAGATGTTCGGAAAACTGGTGGACAAGCTGGACGGCTATAGCTGCCTGGATCTGCTTCCAGACGTAAATGCGGAGGCGGTTTCCTATTTCGCCTATCATGACATCAGCGAAGAAGAAACCATGGAATTCCTGGAAGAGAAGATTGGCTGGACAAGGCCGGA
Organism: Eubacteriales bacterium; assembly: GCA_030536575.1. GTDB lineage: Bacteria > Bacillota > Clostridia > Lachnospirales > Lachnospiraceae > Limivivens. The sequence goes on from JAUNPS010000085.1 coordinate 3,275, forward strand.
AAACAAGGTAAAACACGCGGACTGCTGGGCCCACGCCATGGCGGAAAAGATGAGCCTGGAAAAACACGGCTATCCGATCCGAACCGGAGAACTGGCTGTCCTGGTGCGCTATGGAAAGCTTTCGAGAGAAGAAGCGGAGACGATTTTACAGGAAGACCGGGAACAGTTTTCCGAAATTGCCCCGGAAATCCGGGAACGTTTCGAAAACAGGATTCGATTGTGAGGTGGGGCGATGCGATGCAATGTACTGGAATATCTGGAAGAAGCCGCCGGAAAGCATCCGAAACGGATTGCGGCGGCAGATGAAACCCAGGCGTACACCTATGCGGAAGTGTTAAGGAACAGCAGGGCCCTTGGAAGCATGCTGGCCCGAAGCGGCAGGCGGAGGAGTCCGGTGATCGTGTTCATTGACCGGGCGGCGGAACTGATTCCAGCCTTCTTTGGCGTTGTATACAGCGGAAATTTTTACGTACCTGTGGATCGGAAGCTGCCGCTCCAGCGGATGAAACAGATTTTTGATACGATGGAGCCTTTCGCGGCCATTGGACGGGCAGAGGATGCCGGAATTCTGGAACAGATCAACCGCCAGATCCGGTTTGTGGAACTTGCGGAAGCCTTTACGGCGTCCGAAGAACCGGAACTTCTGGAGGAAATCCAGAGGCGGCATCTGGACACTGACCCGCTGTATACCATTTTTACGTCCGGTTCCACTGGGGTTCCCAAGGGGGTTCTGGTCAGCCACCGTTCCGTGATCGACCTGGCAGAACAGTTTGAAACGGTTTTTCGGTTTGAAGATGGGGAAGTCTTTGCAAATCAGGCGCCCTTCGATTTTGACGTCTCCGTGAAAGATATTTACGTATCTTTGAAAACGGCCGGGACGGTGCAGGTGGTTCCATCCGCCATGTTTCGGATGCCGAAGAAACTGGTGCCTTACTTAAATGAGCGAAAGGCAACTGTGCTGATCTGGGCGGTTTCGGCGCTGGAGCTGCTGTACCAGTTCCGTGCCCTCGAAAAAGAGACGCCGCGTTTCCTGCGGAAGATTTTCTTTTCCGGCGAGGTGCTTCCGATGCGGGTGCTGCATTACTGGCAGGAAAAGCTTCCGGACGTGTGTTATGTCAATCTTTATGGGCCAACCGAAATTACCTGCAACTGTACCTATTACCTTGTAGACCGGCCCTTTGACGACACGGAAGTCCTTCCCATCGGAAAGCCCTTCCCGAACACGGAAGTCCTGCTCCTGGACGAGCAGGGAAAACCGGCGGCGAAAGGAGAAGCGGGCGAAATCTGCGTGCGGGGCACCTGCCTTTCCCTGGGCTATTACCGCAATCCCGAAATGACAGAAAAAGCCTTTCGGCAGAACCCCTGTAATCCTGCCTGGCCGGAAAAACTCTACGCCACCGGCGATTTCGGGAAATACAATGAGCGCGGGGAGCTTGTCTTTCTCTCCAGGGCAGATTCCCAGATCAAGCACATGGGCCACCGGATTGAGCTGGGGGAACTGGAAGCGGTGCTGAACGCCTTTCCTTATCTGGAAAAGTGCTGCTGCCTGTACGACCGCCGGAAAGGAAAAATCTGCCTGTTCTACCAGGCGAAAACCGAGTGCGGCGGCGAGATCCAGAAAGACCTGCAGCAGTACCTTCCGAAATATATGTGCCCAAATAAACTGTACTATCTGCAGCAGATGCCCCTGAACAAAAACGGGAAAATTGACCGGGCATTCTTAAAGCATACCTACCTGGGAGGTGAGGAGCATGAAAGAGAGCTGTGACCAGGCCGTGATCCTGGGAACGGGCAGTCTGGCGCTGAACTGTGCCCTTACCCTGAAAAGAAACGGATATCCCTTCCGGCTGTTTGACATGAACGATACGCCGTCGAAGACGCTGGGGAGACAGGCAGCGTATTACCATCTGGATTATGTTTCCGGCAGTAAGGCGCAGATGTTCGAAGCGTTGTTAAAGATTCCGGGCAATGTTTTGCTGATCAGCGCGATCAACCCCTGCATTGTGCCAAAGCGTGTGCTCCGGAAAGAAGGGCTGCGGGCGGTGAACTGCCACCAGGCGCTTTTGCCCCGTCACCCCGGACGCAACGCGGAAATGTGGGCCGTCTACGAAGGCGACCGGGAAACCGGGATCACCTGGCATGAGATGACGCCGGAAGTGGACGGAGGCGCCATTCTGGTTCAGAAATCCTTTGCTTTGACGGAAAAGGACACGGCCTACAGCGTGTTCAAAAAACAGTCGGCCCTTGCCTATGAAGCCTTTCAGGAAATTTTACCGGGGCTGATGGCGGGAACCCTTACCGGAACGGCCCAGAAGGCAGACGACAGAGAGAGCATCCACTATTCCTGGGAAATGCCGGAGAACGGCATCCTGAAAACGGATTGGAGCGGCAGAAAGATCAGTGCGTTTTTGCGTTCCGTCGATTACGCGGGGCTTTCCGTTCTGGCGCACCGGCCGGTGGTCTGGTGGGAAGGAACGCTCTGGAGCTGGAAAAAATACTGGATTACTGCCGCGAAAACGGACGCCGATTTCATTGCGATGGAACGGGAGAAGCTTGTGATGCAAAAAGGGGAATATTACATAGAATTATCGTTATTATCCAGACAGTACCTGAGCACTTAGCTGCTCAGGTACGTAAGAACGTGATTCAGGTGTGAGCAGGCTCTTTTGCGAAGCAAAACTTAAAATGAGCCTGTGAATTGTTACTGGAACGAGGTACGAGTGAACAGTAATGAAGGAGGAACTCATATGGAACAATTAATGAACATTTTAAAGGAACTGCGACCGGAGGTCGATTTTGAAACGGAGACGGCCCTGATCGACGGGGCGATCCTGGATTCCTTTGACCTGGTATCCCTGATCGGGGAACTGAACGAGGCGTTCCATATCGAAATTTCGTTCGATGATGTGGAACCGGAGAACTTCAACAGTGCCGAAGCAATGATGAGCCTGATCCGCAGGCTTCAGGAAGAGGATTCGTAAGCATGACGGTAAACTCGCTTTCTTTTCTGGCATTCCTGGCGGTTACGGTGCTGGTATACTATCTGATTCCGAAGAAAACACAGTGGGTTTGCCTGCTGATTGCCAGCCTGTATTTCTGCTGGACATTGGGAAACGGGCTGCTGGGTTATCTGTCTCTGACCTGCCTGAGCACCTACGCGGCGGTGCGTTTGATGGGACGCCTGGACGAGAAGCTGGAAAAACAGCTTGCCGGGCTGGCCCCCGCGCAGAAGAAACAGCAGAAAAATGTTGTGCGGAAACAGAAAAAACGGATTTTGGCCGGAGCGCTGGTGCTGAATTTCGGCATTTTGGTGCTGGTGAAATACGACGATTTTCTGGTGGGAAATCTGAACCGGTTCCTTGGAATCTGGGGCAGAGGCAATCTGACAAGTCCCGGATTTCTGGTTCCGCTTGGCATTTCCTATTACACGCTGCAAAGCATGGGCTATGCGCTGGACGTCTACAAAGGGAAAGTGAAGCCAGAAAAGAGTTTCTGGAAAACCGCGCTGTTTCTTTGCTTTTTCCCGCAGATGACCCAGGGGCCCATCGGGCGTTTCCCGGATCTGGCGCCCCAGCTTTTTGCGGGCCGTTCGTTTTCTTATGACAATCTGGCGATGGGATGCAGGCGGATTCTGTGGGGGATTTTCAAAAAAGCGGTCATTGCAGATCGGATGAAGCCGGTAGTGGATACGATTTTCGGACACCCAAACCGTTACAGCGGCATGACGATTTTTCTGGGCTGCATTTACATGAGTATCCAGGTGTATGCCGACTTTTCGGCTTATATGGATATCGTGGCCGGGGCGGCACAGCTTTTCGGAATCCGGATTGCCGAGAATTTCCGGCGGCCCTTTTTCTCCATGTCCCTGGCGGAATACTGGCGGCGATGGCATATGACTTTAAGCGGATGGTTCCGGGATTACTTGTTTTATCCGCTGTCCATTTCGAAACCGGCGGTGCGGTTTGGAAAGATCGGGAAAAAATACTTTGGGATCCGGATTGGACGGCTGTTCCCGGCGATTTATGCAATGGTCATTGTCTGGTTTTCCACCGGGCTGTGGCATGACGCGAGCTGGCGCTATGTGCTGTGGGGCGCGGCAAATGGAGCGGTGATGATTGCCTCTATGTGTCTGGAACCCTGCTTCCGGAAACTGAAGCAGGCCCTTCACATTCCGGAGGAGAGCAGGGGCTGGAAGCTGTTTTCCATGCTGCGGACATTTCTTCTCGTGAGCCTTCTGAAAGTTTTTCCGGGAGCCGGGAGCACCAAGGAGGCCCTGAAACTTCTGAAAAAAATTTTTACGGATTTTGGGGCAGAACTTTCTTATGAGGCCTTTTTCCCGAAGATGGAGGCGATGCATCTGGCGTTTATCGGCGTGGGGCTGGCGGCGTTTCTTATGGTCAGCATATTCCAGGAAAAAGCCCCGGCGCGGGCGAATCTTGCCAGGAAGCCGATGGCGGTGCGCTGGTGCTGCTATTTTCTGCTGATTACGTGCATCCTCTGTATGGGCGCTTTTGAGATTGAGATGGTGGGAGGGTTTGCTTATGCGCAATATTAAGAAAATTGTCCCAAGAATCTTTCTGCTGATTGCTTTTGTTGTGCTTCTGGAAGCATTGGTGCGATTCCTGTATGAGCCTTATGACCGCTACAGCATTTATGCAAACAGAGAGTACGAGCAGGCAATGGGGAGCCTTGATACGATCTATCTTGGAACCTCGCAGGCATATTATGGGTTCGATCCGGCGCTTTTTGACGCGGAGCTTGGCACGAACAGCTTCAATATGGGAACGGGTTCCCAGTCCATGTTTGTTGCCTGGCAGCTTTTGCAGGAAGCCGTGGAGAACAACCCCATTGAAAACGTTTTTCTGGGGATCTCCTTCAGCAGTCTGATGAAAGAAGAAACGGACGACAGCGTATTGGCCGGCTATGACCGGATGGTTACCTTAAAAGGAAAGCTTCGCTTTATCCTTTCCGACCAGAATGGGAACCGCAGGATTAACGAGCTGTTTTACAGCACACGGGTGGAAAACTATCTGAATATCAAACGGGTTCAGAAAAACATCAAGAAAAAGCTGTCTGCGGATTATGCGGTGATGAAGCCTACCGCCTCCGACAACGAATACAGCTGCCGCGGTTACCGCACAACAGACAAAGTCTTTGACGGGGAACGGAAAAACGAAGAAAATACCTATTATCATAAGTGGAACGAAGAGGAGCTGAACGAAGAGAATGTTTCTTATTTTAAAAAGATCCTGGAACTTTGCCAGGAAAAAGGAATTTCAGTTTCTCTGGTCATTCTTCCGGTGACGGGCGTATTTCTGGAAGACGCGGGGGATGTAGAAGGGATGCATACGTATTTCGCAGAAATGGCAGAAACGTATGATGCGGCATTGTATGACTATATCAATATCGAAAACCGGGAAGAATTGTTCCCGGACACCTGTTTTCGGGACAGTTACCACATGAATACCACCGGCGCACAGGTTTTTGGCAATCTGTTGATCTCGGAATTAAAAAAAGAGCAATAAAATGTTAAATTTCCAGTTGAAAAATTCCCAAAATATGTTACAATATTATTACGAATATTTAAAAGAATAAAAACTGGAGAGAACTATGACCCTTTATGATGCGATTTTTACCCGCCGTTCGGTCCGCAGCTACCGGATGGAGGCCATTGATGAACAGATTTTAAAGAGCATACCGGAATTCCTAAACGAGACAGGGCCTTTGTTTCCACAGATCCAGACCAGTTTAAAGATCATAGACCGTGTCACGAAAAAAGAGAAAGTAAACGGATTCGCGAATGTGACGGCTCCCTACTACGCAGCCCTTTACTCCGAGAAAAAGGAAAAGTCCGATATGAACGCCGGATACCTGATGGAGCATCTGTCCCTCTATCTGGAATCCAAGGGCATTGGCACCTGCTTTCTTGGGATGGCATCCAAGAAAGACGCCGAAGAGGAAGAGGAAGGACGCTCGTTTGTGATCCTCCTGGCATTCGGACTTCCGAAAAACAGCGGTGTGCGAAAGAATTACGAGGCGAACCGGCTTTCGATGGAAGAACTGTGCGCTTATAAGGAGACGCCTAAAGTCTGGGTGCGCCAGGTTTTAGAGGCCGCGCGCCTGGCGCCGTCCGCCCTGAACGCCCAGCCCTGGCGCTTTGTAGTTTACGAAAACCGGGTGCACATCTTTTCGAAGAAACCCCTGACGGCGAAAGGGAAGATGGGGCATTTGCAGGAGTTAAACTTTGGGATCATGTTTGCAAACGTGATGGTGACGGCCGAGCAGATCTGGGTGGATTTAGACCTGATCCGTCTGGAAAACATCACCCACATGAGCCTTCCCGGGAATCAGTACGTCCTGAGTATTTTGCCTAAACCATAAAAAATTCAAAAAATACAAAAAATTAAAAAAACAGGTTGACAAACGGGAAAAGATGTAGTATACTTCTAACTGTGTTAAGGAAATGAACAAAACACAGATGCGCGAGTGGCTCAGTTGGTGGAGCGCGACCTTGCCAAGGTCGAGGCCGCGGG
>JAUNPS010000086.1 GCA_030536575.1 Eubacteriales bacterium
AAGTGCAGTAATGTATGGAGCTGACTGATACTAATAGGTCGAAGGCTTATCCAAAAGTTGGTTTGGGAAGAATCGGATAAATAATCTGTATGTGGTTTTGAAGGTACATACCTTCTATTCCTCGATAGCTCAATGGTAGAGCATTCGGCTGTTAACCGAAGGGTTGTTGGTTCGAGCCCAACTCGGGGAGCTTGAAAAGTTCTGTGAACGTTCCTGTTTGCAGAACTTTTTTTTGTTACCGGTAAAACAGCAGAATTGTTTAGGAATTGTTTAACTTTTCTATAGGATTTGTTTAGGGCAGCGTTGTATGATAACCCTATTATTATCGTATGCGATATCTAAAGGCGCATCAGAATCACTGAGGGAAAATATTGCGGCAGATGCGGATAACTTCTGAAAAAAGAATGCCCGGATTGCGGGCAGGCGGCAGGCAGGGAGGATTTATGGAAAGAGGAACCGTGAAGAAAAGAATTTTTTTATCAAATGCAATGATGGTTTTGGTAACATTGCTTATTTTTTTATTGATCAACCTATTTGCAGTCAAGATTTATTCGGAAACCATCGAGGAAAAGTTCCGAATTTCGATGAGCGAGCTTGTCAATGAAGAAGGAATGGAAGAACTGTGGGAAGAATGGACATTCCGCCGCAACGAATTTATCCTGATTTTGGGAGCGGATGGAATCCTGTGCATTGCAGCCCTTGTGCTCATCAGCCAGATTTTCACCAAAAACCTGACAGATCATATCATGGAACCCCTGAACGCGTTGGCAGACGGTGCCAAAAGAATCCGGGATAATGATTTAACGCAGGACATTGAATATGTGGGAGAGATTGAGTTCGAAAATGTGTGCGCGTCCTTTAACGAAATGCAGGCATCGATTTTAACCGAACAGGAGAAGAACCGAAGGTATGAAAAGGCGAGAACAGACATGATTGCAGGAATCTCTCATGATCTTCGCACGCCGCTTACAGCAATCCGGGGAACGATCAAAGGTTTAATCGATGGCGTGGCATCAAAGCCGGAACAACAGAAGAAGTTTTTAGAGACAGCCTATCGAAGGACAGGAGATATGGATTTACTGCTGAATCAGTTGTTCTACCTTTCAAAAATGGAAACAGGAAATATGCCGATTTCTTTACACGAGATCGAAATTTCGATCTTTCTGCAGAACTATGCAAAGGCAAAGCAGGAATATATGGAGTCGGAGAAAGAACAAATAAAAGTCGATACGCGGGGAATCACAGCGAAGGTGTCCGTTGATCCGGAGCAATTTCAAAGGATATTGGACAATCTTCTGGAGAACAGCAGGAAATATGGAGGAAAGATTCCGCTGATGATCGAGATTTCGCTGCGTAAAACCCCAAAAGGAGTAAGCGTCTGTTTTAAGGATAACGGCGCAGGCGTACCGGAAGAAAAACTCCCGCACATTTTTGAAGAATTTTATCGCGGGGACGAGTCCAGAAATAGAAAAGAAGGGAACGGACTTGGGTTATACATTGTAAAATATCTGATGGAGGCAATGGGCGGCAGCGCCAGGGCGGAAAATGCAGACGGACTGGCGGTTTATCTGGAGCTTGCGATTCCTGTCAGAACGGAAGGAGCGGAAAAAGATGGCGGACAAGAAACGAATTTTGATCGTAGAGGATGATGCGGACATCAGCATGGTAGAGGAAGCCTATCTGGAGTCCGCCGGGTTTGAGACAAAGATTGTGACGGAAGGAACTGCTGTCAGCGCAATGCTCGAAAAAGAGCAGTTTGACCTGATCTTACTCGATCTGATGCTTCCGGGAAAAAGCGGGTATGAAATTTGCAGGGAGATACGCGATCAGATTGACATTCCGATTCTTATGGTCACGGCGAGGACGGAATCCGTAGATAAAATCAGAGGGCTTGGGCTCGGCGCAGACGACTACATTGCAAAACCGTTTGACCCGGCGGAACTGGTAGCCAGAGTCCATGCAAACCTGAGACAGTATGAGCGGCTGCAGAAGAAGATACCGAAAGAAAAAAAGGAAGAACCGGAAGAAATCAGGATCCAGGATTTGAGGATTCTTGTAAATAGCTGGAAGGTTTACAAAGGAGAGCGGGAAATCCGGTTTCCAAACCGTGAATTTGAAATCTTGAAATTTTTTGCGATGAATCCCAATATCGTATTTTCAAAAGAGCAGATTTTTGAGAAAATCTGGGGCTATGATTATGTGGGTGACAGCGCGACCGTTATGGTGCATATTAACCGGATCAGAGAAAAGATTGAGGACGACAGTAAAAATCCGAAGATTCTGGAAACCGTGTGGGGCGCGGGCTATCGTCTCAACAGGTGAATCGTTACTGGAACGAAGTACGAGTGAACAGCAGCGAATTGGAAAATCCAGACAGGGGCCGTTGAGATAAATATTGACAGGAGAGTTGAATTACGTTATAATAGTCCTTGTAACGGACAATACTGAGGAAGGAACGTATGGCAATGCAAAAGGAAATGGAAAATGATGCGAGGAAGTTCTGTGATGCATGGCAGGGCATTGACATGATTTACGAGGACTACGCCCGATCGGTTGATATTCCATATACCAGTCTGTACATTTTGAATATGCTGACGCAGACAGAGAACTGCACGCAGAAACTGATTTGTGAGCGGACGCTGCTCCCGAAGCAGACGGTTAATACGGTAATCACTGGGTTTTGGAAAAGTGGTTTGGTGGAACTTCGGGAACTCCCGGAGGATCGCAGAACGAAAGCCATTCATCTGACCCAGAAAGGCAGGGAGTATGCGGACGATGTCATTCCGCATATCAGAGAGGCGGAGAACAGGGCGATGGCCCGGCTGTCAGATGCACAGAGAAAGGCGCTTTTGGAGGGAATGGAGATTTATTGCGAGGCTTTCCGAGAGGAAATGATGGCAGGCAGATAAAAAACCTCACGTTTCGGCGTGAGGTTCTAAAATGGGTAAATAGTCCGAATACAGTACATTCAAACGAAAATACAATACAGAAAACGGACATAAAATGGAGGTATGCTTGTGAAAGATTTTATTTATTCGCTGTGTATGCGGGATGAAGAGGAGGCTGCAATCGGAAGTGGCAGCGGAGTCTGTACTTTCGAAAGTCTGGCAGATATCATTGAAGATGCGATTGTTGGGAACTTAGATTAAGGGAGGTACATGATGAAAAAAATATTGATCCTATCAGGAAGTCCGAGGGTAAATGGAAATTCAAGCCTGCTTTGCGACGAATTCGCCAAAGGCGCAAGGGAGGCGGGGCATGAAGCAGAGAAAATCATTATTGCAAAGAAAAAAGTGGGCGGCTGTTTCGGATGCAGCGCCTGCATGAGAAATGGCGGTAACTGCGTGCAGAAAGACGATATGATTGAAATACGGGAGAAAATGATTGCAGCCGACATTATCGTTTTAAGTTCTCCAATCTATTATTATACGGTATCCGCACAGTTGAAAGCGGTGATCGATCGGTGTTATGCGTTCGGGCATGATAAACTTTGCAAGAAAACGTTTTATTATATCATTTCCTGCGCGGCGCCGACGGAGGACTATGCGGACACGATGCTGGCTACGCTTAGGGGATTCGTAAGCTGCGCTCCGGAGGCGAAGGAAGGCGGGTACATTCTGGCATGCGATACCCATGACGCCGGAGACGTAAAGAATACGGAGCTGATGAAAAAAGCCTTCGAGATGGGGAAAAATGTATAGGGAGGAACCGGCAATGGGGAAAATACAAACTATTATCTGACTGCGGAAGATACGCAGCCGAGAAGGAAGTCCGTAGACCGGGCGGCTATCGCAAAATGTATGGCGGATATGGTGATGGATAAGAATCTTGGTAAAAATCAGAGTCTTGGAATCACAAATTAAACAGAGGAATCAGGAACAATGAGTGTGCAGAGTAAAAGATTAAGAAAATATATTATCCCTTCGATGATCAGTAATGTGGCTTTCTTTATCCTTACGATTGTTGACGGGATGTTTGTGGGCAATGGGATTGGTACGGACGCTCTGGGGGCGGTCAACCTTGCAATGCCTTTTGTCATGCTGGTGGGCGCAGTTTCCGCATTGTTTGCGATCGGAGGCGTTGCAGTTGCCGCCATTCGTCTGGGACGCGGCGACAATCATGGCGCAAATCAGGCGTTTATGCATTCTGTGCTTGAGGTTCTTGTGATTTTTACTGTGCTGTCGGTTCTGGGAATGGTATTTTCGAAACAGCTTGCAGAGGTGCTCGGCGCAAATGAAACTTATCGGAGCATGGTTTCGGACTATATCTTCTGGTATGCGCTGTTTTTGGTGCCTTCCGGTTTAAATACCTGTCTTGGCAGCTTCTGCCGCAACGATGGGGATCCCGGACTTGCCACCATAGCCGCGCTTGTGTGTACGTCTGTCAATATTTTCGGAGATTGGCTGTTGGTCTTTCCCTTGCAAAAAGGCGTTGCAGGAGCGGCTTTCGCCACAGGAGCGTCACAGACGATTTCGGCTTTCCTGATTTTATCACATTTCCTGCGTAAAAAAGGAAAACTGCATTTTCAAAAGTTCAAGGTGGAAGCCGCGCTTTACCGGAAAATCATTCTCCGGGGACTTCCGGAGATGGTATCACAGTTTGCGGCCCCGATTACGACTGCGTCCATGAACAGGGTACTGATCGGAATCAGCGATCCTCATGTAAATGCGTTTTCTGTGATTGGTTACATAGGCTCGTTGTTTGCGTCTCTGATGTATGGTCTGTCCGGCGGTATGCAGCCGCTTTTTGGACAGAGTTATGGAGCAAAGGATGAAAAGAGCCTGCGATATTATCTGAAAAGTGGTTTGCTTATGAGTGCAGTAGGAGGCATTGCGGCATGGATACTGACCTTTTTCATTGGAAAGCCCGTCTGCGTACTGTTCGGGGCGGAGGCATCGGCGGTAAGTATTGTGGTGGATGCTCTGCCGAAATATTGTCTGAATTTTGTTTTCGCAACAACAAGTGCAGTCATTGCAGCATATTTGTTTTCGACCAAACGCACGCAGTATGCAATTCCATTGAATGTATGCAGAAGTATTGTGTTTAATTTTCTGTGCATTAACTTTTTGCCATTGATTTTTGGAAAGGACTTTGTATGGTTTACCGTCGTGGTTGCGGAGGGAATTTGCGTTGTGATTGCGGTTACTCTCTGGAAGGTTTCTGAAAGGGATGGTATTCGATACAGATAGCAGTATACGCTTGTTTGCAGACGAAAAAGAAATCATCAGAGTTTAAAAATTGTTTAGGAAATTACCTCCTGTTTGTTTAATGTGGGTTGTTATGATACTCACAGAAAAGGAACAGGAGGTTTTTGTAATGTTGAAAGAAGGAATCGGAGGATTTTGTATGGCGCTGGCGGACAGCGTACCGGGGGTGTCCGGAGGAACCGTCGCATTTATCATGGGATTTTATGACCGGTTTATCGGTTCGATTCATGATTTGGTTTTTGGGAAGGGGGAGGAAAAGAAGTCCGCGCTTGGGTATCTGGCAAAATTGGGGGTCGGATGGGCGATTGGAATGGTTTTGGCAATCCTTGCATTGTCCGCGCTGTTTGAGAGCCAGATTTATACGGTCAGTTCTCTCTTCATGGGATTTATCGCAGGTTCTATTCCGTTGATTGTGAAAGAGGAAAAAGACAGTTTCCGGGAAGTGGGGAAAGGGATTTGGTTTTGCTTAGTGGGAATTACGCTTGTTGCAGGGATTACCTGGCTGAACGGCAGAACCGGCGGGGCGAATATGGATTTAAGCCAATTCTCTATTTCATCGGGGCTGAAGCTGTTTTTGATTGGGATGATCGCAATCTCTGCGATGTTCCTTCCGGGAATTTCCGGCTCCACGCTTCTCCTGATTTTTGGCGCCTATATCCCGGTTATTTCTGCAGTTCGGGGATTGATGGGACTGGATTTTTCCTATGTGCCCTGCCTGATGTTCTTTGGATTTGGCGTGCTGACCGGAGCAGTTACCATTGTGAAGGGAATTAAAATCTGCCTTGAAAAGTTTCGGCCGCAGGCGGTGTATCTGATTTTGGGGATGATGCTTGGTTCTTTTTATGCGATTGTACAGGGGCCGACGACGTTGGAAGTGCCGCAGGCAGCGCTGAATCTGGGGAATTTTCAAATTCTTGCGTGTCTGGCGGGCGCGGCATTGGTAGCGGGAATGCAGTTGGTAAAGGAAAAAGGTGAGGCACATGGGAATGGAATTTAAAATTTTGGATTGGATACAAACAATACGGACTCCGGCAGGGGATGCGGTGATGTGCTTTATCACCAGGTTGGGGGACGCGGGAATGATTTGGATTTTAGCAGCAATCTTATTGCTGGCGATTCCAAAGACTCGAAGAACGGGAATGGTATTGGCGGCGGCATTATGCATAGATTTTGTGTTGTGCAATGGGATCTTAAAAAATCTGTTTGCCAGAATACGCCCATGCGAGATAAACACTTCGATTTCGCTGTTGATTGCAAGGCCGGGTGATTTTTCTTTTCCGTCAGGGCATACGGCGGCTTCTTTCGCGGCGGCGGCAGCGCTTTTTTTCGCAGGCGAAAGGAAATTATGGAAGCCGGCAATGGTGCTTGCGAGTCTGATCGCGTTTTCCAGATTATATCTATATGTGCATTATCCGACGGATATCATAGGGGGAATTTTGGTTGGAATTGCAGCGGGTTATCTGGGTTTTATTGTGGTGAAGCGATGGATGGACAGAAAGGGGATGGCAGCATGCCAGTTGTGATAATACCGGCATATAAACCGGATGAGACATTGGCAGCGATCACAGACCAGCTTTGGACGTATGGCTGCCGGATTGTGGTAGTAGACGATGGAAGCGGCGAGGAATATCAGCCTGTTTTTGACAGGGTGCAAGATGTATGTGTGATTCTGCGGCATTCGGAAAATCGTGGGAAAGGCGCTGCGATCAAAACAGCGTTGTCCTATATCAAAGAGGAGATGCGGGAGTGCAGCCTGATCGGGGTAATGGATTGCGACGGCCAGCATTTGACAGAGGATATGATGAAACTTTTCGAATATGCCGGGACGCAGGAAAGTGCGATGGTTCTTGGCGTGCGGGAAGTGGGAAAGGATATGCCGCCAAAGTCCAGGCTGGGAAATCAGATTACAAAGGCGGTATTTCGACTTGCAAGCGGGGTGAAAGTCTCCGATACACAGACCGGGCTTCGGGCCTTTCGTTCGGAATTGCTGCAAAGGCTGCTTTCCATAGAGGGAGAGCGGTACGAATATGAGATGAATGTACTGATGGCTTTGGCGAAGGCGGGGATTGTGATTGAGGAAGTACCGATTCATACAATTTACCGGGATGAGAAGAATTCCAATTCCCATTTTCGGGTGGTATGGGATTCGCTCAGGATTTATAAAGATATTCTGAAATTTACCGCATCCTCTTTTTCCAGTTTTCTTTTGGACTACTTGCTATTTTCGGCGCTGATGATTTTTCTGCCTCATACGGCAGCGTTAGTGCTTGCGGCCAATGTGGCGGCGAGAGTAGTCAGCGCGTTTTATAACTATTGCATGAACTGCCGCTTCGTATTCCACACACAGAAAAAGGCGGGTACGGCGGTTCGATATTTTGGGCTGGCGGGGGTGATTCTCTTTCTGAATAATCTGATTCTGGAGATTCTGGTACAGTTTTTGGGGATTTCCGTTTATCCTGCAAAATTGCTGACGGAATGCTTCCTGTTTCTCTTTAGTTGGCTGGTTCAAAAGTGTATCATATTTAGAAAAGAAACATCCGGGGACAACGTGATACATGCCCTTACGGGCGGAAAGGCCGAGGGATGAAGAGACGGATTTTGGCGATTGTTATGGATGCGGCTGCTGCGGCGTTCCTGATTCTCGGCGTATGGGGAGCGAATTATTTGATTCCGCAAAAGGGAGTCCAGGCGGTGGCGATTGAAGATACGCTTGCAAAGTTAGCCATCAATCAGGATATTGTGTTAGAGAATACGGATGGACAGCAAGATTCTTTACAGAGGACAAAAGTTATCCTGGACACAGAGGATTGGCATAAAAAATTCGCTGATCAGTTTACGGATACGGTGGTAAAAACCGATACTTCCTACAGCAGCCCGAATGTGTCTGTCCAATTATCTTATCAGCAGTACGATACAGGAAAACTGGATAAGTCTAATAACGGAAAACATGAAAAATATGGAACAAAGATTTCGTATGTGCTGGCGGATATCTATGTAGGGGATATTACCTGTCTTCAGACCGCGTTTGCGAAGGACACTTACGGCGTGGGATATTCTGAAAAATTGACGGATATGTCGGCGAGAATAAAATCCGTCCTTGCGGTGAATGGAGATTCTTACAGCAACAACCGCCATAAAGAGAATGGAACGATTATCCGAAACGGCGTGATTTACCGAAACAAACAGACGAATGCGGAAACCTGCGTTTTAAACTGGGATGGAACCATGGATATTTATCAGCCGGGGCAGCTTGACCAGCAGCAGTTAATTGACAGGGGCGCCTACCAGAGTTGGATTTTCGGGCCAAGTCTGTTGGATGAAAATGGAAAAGCAAAAGAGCGGTTTTTGACATGGGATTACATCCGGCAGTCGCATCCGAGAACGGCGATCGGATATTATGAACCGGGGCATTACTGCCTGCTTCTGGTGGACGGAAGGCAGAAGAGTTCCAGGGGAATGTTTCCGGGGGAAATGGCAAAGGTGTTTGAGGATTTGGGATGTAAGGCGGCTTATAATCTGGATGGAGGTCATTGTTCCTTTATGACATTGCAGGACAGCATCGTGAATCATCCGTATAAACCGGCACATGAAGTACAAGATGGGATTTTTATACTCGAAGAGCAATGTAGGACTGCGGAGGGATTGACATGAAGAGGTTAAGAGGAATTTTACTGCATGTATGTGTGATCTGCAGTTTGGTATGTATTACCGCGAAAATTTTGGATTGGTATAATCCGTATATGGATTTTACAGGACATATTTGGTGGATTCAGATGGTGCTCTATGGGGCGGTCATTGTACTTGGGGTGACAAGGGGCTATGGAAGCGGCCGGAAATGCGGTTTTGGGAGGCAGAAAAAAAGTTTGCAAAAATGAAAAAAAGTGCTTGCGTTTGGCACGGAATTGTGGTAATATATTTCTTGTCGCTGAGGTTAATCGGCGGCAGGAAAACATGGCTCCTTGGTCAAGCGGTTAAGACATCGCCCTTTCACGGCGGTAACACGAGTTCGATTCTCGTAGGAGTCACTTGACAAAATGCATAAAATTGTGTATGATGTCATAGAATAAAGTATGGCGACATAGCCAAGTGGTAAGGCGTGGGTCTGCAACACCCTGATCACCAGTTCAAATCTGGTTGTCGCCTCTCTGAAAGCTGGGAATCCAAAAGATTCCCAGCTTTTTCTTTGTTAGGGCATGGCCCTGTTCCCCATTGAGGAGTTTTTCGTTGATCCGAAA
>JAUNPS010000039.1 GCA_030536575.1 Eubacteriales bacterium
CGTAACTGGTTCTGCGGTGGGTTCTGTTACTGGTTCCGTAACTGGCTCTATGGCCGGTTCTGTCGCTGGCTGCGTCTGCACCGCTATTCCAGCTACACTCCCAGTCCCGCTCCCATCACTGGCGCCGCCCATACTCTCCCAAGCCAACGCCGCCAAATACTCCGGCAAATTCCCCACATCAATCGCCCCGCCTCCCTTCCGAAACCAAGGCATCTCCTCCTCCGTCTCCAAACTCCGCTCAATCACCGCTTCCTCTCCAGCCGTGATCACCGCATCCTCCTCCATCTCATTATCCACCCACACATGCACTTCCCCCTCAAACACCGTCACCGTCGTCACCCGAAGGCTCTCCTCCTCCGACTCCCGAACCTCAACCCGAAACTTCGTCCCCCTCACCGCCATCACCCCATCCGGCGTCTGAATCTCATAACAATCCTCCTCCCCAATCGCCTCCTCAATCTCATTAAAAACCGCCCCTTCCTCCAAAAGAATCCGAATAGCCCCCTTCTCCTGATCTCCCTCCAGCTCAAACTCCACCTTCGAATCCTCTTCAATCACCAAATACTTCGCCTCATCCAACTGCAGATCTACCCGTCCATCCTCCCCCGTAACCATCCGGTCTCCGCCCTGCACCATCATCTGCGCATAAACCGGCATCTCCACTTCCTTCCGCTCCACGAAAACCTCCCCTTCCGTCTCCAGCACCTTCACATTCCGGTACGTCTCCTCCGCAAAGCCCGTCATTGCCTGCCAAATCTGGCAGACCGCCACGAAAACCGCCAGCGTCCCCGCAAGTCTTCTCGTTCTCTTCAACTGCAATTCCCCCTTAATTTCCGCTCACATTCGTCAAATTCAAATGCTTGATCTTCCGCAGGGCAATCAGATTCACAATCAGCGCAAACACCGCCCCCACGCCGCACGCATACAGGCACGCCGGAAGGCTCGGCGTCCGCACATAATGAATTGCCCCCGTCTCCACAGCCCGAATCACCACATAGGACAGTCCCATTCCGAACACGCTTCCCAGGATCAGGCCCAGCACCGTCAGCACAATATTGTCCTTATAAATATAAGCTCTCGTCTCCTTCAGCGTGTAACCATTGATCCGCATCACCGCCAGCTCCCGCGCCTTCCGGTTCATATGCATCACAATCTGATTCAGCAGCACCAGCACCGCCATCACCGCCGCCAGCAGCAGACAGATTCCAATGACCGGATCGATCACATCCGAATTCGCCGTAAACTCACTGTTATCCTTCAGCGACAAAAATCCGTCCACATCCCGGACTTTCTCCAAAAGCCCATCGATGTCTCCCTTCAGAAGAAAGACGCACGCATCCTGTGCTTCCCCCATCGTTTCCTCAAAATAACTTGCAGAAGTCACAAACAGATGGTAAGGCAGGTAATGTTCGATCATTCCCGCAACCCGGAATTCCTTCACATTGCCCTCCGCGTCCAGGACTTCCACCGTACTCCCCTCCGTCAGGCCAAACTCTTCTGCCGCCCTTCTGGAAACCAGCAGTCCGTCTTCCGGCACCTCCAGAATTTCCTTCGTCTTCCCGTCCTCCAGAACCATGAACTCTTTCAGCTCTTCGGCGTCGTCTACAGCCACAATCCGCCCATTTTCCCAGTTTCCGCCATCCACCCGGAAGTGCTCCAGCTTATCCTGAATCAGCGTATAGGAAATCCCCTCTTCCTCCAGAATCGTCTCGAATTCCTCCGCCGAGCCAAGGCTGCTGTCAAACACCAGCCGGTTTTCATAGAGGAAATACCGGTCAAACTGCCAGACCGATGAATTCGCGATCGCCAGCTTCAGCGAAAAGCAGATGAGCAGCAGCGAAATACATCCCACCACGCCCATGATCGTCGTCATCATCCGTCCCTTATCATTCAGGACATTCTTAATCATCGTGCGGGAATACAAATTCAGCCTCCGGTAACATTTCCAGTTTTCAAAGAAAAATTTCTTTCCCTGCTCCGGAACCTCTCCCCGCAGCAGCACCGTCGCCGGCTCACGCACCAGCTTCGCACAGGCCGCATACGTGGCCGTCAGGAACACCACCAGGCAAATCCCTGCGGAAATCAGCGCTTCTTTCCATGCAAACGCAAAAGGAATCTTCCCCAGTAGAAATTCCGGCGCATAAATATACAACACAATCACTTCCACAATTCCCACACTGGCCGCATACCCGATCAGGATTCCCACAAAAGCGCTCAGCGTATTGTACAGCAGATAATGCTTCAGGATCTCCCCTGGCCGGAATCCAAGCGCCTTCTGCGCCCCGACCAGAGCCCGCTGCTCCTCAATCATCCGCTTAATCGCCGCATGGCACACGATAATCGCGACCAACAGGAAAATGATTGACATCGAATAACTCAGCCCGAAAATTCCGTCCACTAATGTCCGCACACCGCGCACATCTCCGATCTCATTCCGGTCAGAAACCATCCATTCCTTAAACGAAATTTCCGCTGCCTCTTCTTCGGCCTCGGCAAGCTCTGCCCGGCTCTCTTCCAGTTCCGCCTTCGCTTCTTCAAGCTGTGCTGAGCCCTCCTGATACTCTGTAATTGCATTCTTCAAAGGAAGCGCCGTCTCGCCAAACACTTCAAGCTGTTCCTTCGCTTCCTCTAAATCCGTCGTCACATTCAGAACCGTCAGTTGTTTTTCGATTTCTTCAAGCGCGTTCTCCAGTTCTGTTTCTTTCTCCGAAATTTCCTGCTCCGCGTCCTCCAGTTCCTCCCGCGCGTCCGCAATCTCCGCCTCCGCTTCCTCTTTCAGCGACGCATAGCGAAGCTCTGCGCGTTCCTCTCCCAGCTCCTCGGCCATCTCTTTAAACGCCGCCTCCAATTCCGCATAGTCGTCCGAATAATAGTAAAACGCGTCCATCGAAGCATTGCGCACAGAAACCGTGGAAAAACAGTCATCATAATAAGAGGTGTCAAACGCCGCCTTTGAAAGACCTATGTAATACGAAGCGGCTCCAAGGCCTTCCGTACTTTTCCCTCTCGAATCACAGACATTCGCACAGCTAAACATTGGCAAATTGATGATCGCTGTTACCCGAAACGTATCTGAGTACAGGCCCTCATTCTGCTGCAATGTGAACTCATCCCCCACCTGCAGTCCCTTTTCTTCTGCGAATTTCTCCTCAATCGCCGCCTCATTTTCCGCCGTCGGCAGCGTTCCTTCCACCACCACAGGAACATTGATTTCCTCTCCAAGCGAAAGCGCCTGCAAAGTGATCTTCTCATCCGCCCCATCCATGATTACCATGGAAGTATAGCCGCCCTCTGCCGCGTCCACGCCGTCCCATCCGGCAATCGCTTCGAGATCCTCCTGCGTAATCCCATTGGCACAGGAAATCTCCAGATTTTCCAGGCAATTCTCCCGGTAATAGCGATCCGCCCGCTTCAGAATCGCATCCGCTGTGGACTGGAACCCCAGAAAAATCGCAATGCTCACCGCCGCGATAAAACCCACTGCGAAAAACGAAACGCCGTTCTTCCGGATCGTCCGGAACAAATGCTTCCGTCTTGTCTTCTTCATCACCATACCAACTCCTTTGCCTTGGCCGGATGCCGGTTCAGGATCACTTCTGAAACCACGCCGCCCTTCATTCGGATTACACGGTTCGCCATCTTGGCAATCTCCTCATTGTGCGTCACCATCAGAAGCGTTGTACCGGACTGGATCACCTCTTCCAGCACCGTCAGCACCTCAATGCTTGTCTCATAATCCAAAGCTGCCGTCGGCTCATCCGCCAGGATAATCCGCGGCTTTTTCACAAGGGCCCTGGCAATGGACACGCGCTGCTGCTGGCCGCCGGACATCTGCGCCGGATAATTTCCCTTTCTCTGCGCCAGCCCGACCCGCGCCAGTGCCTCCCCCGCGTCCATGGAGTCCTCGCACAATTCCCCGATAAACTCCAGATTTTCCTCTGCCGTCAGCGTCGGCATCAGATTGTAAGCCTGGAAAATGAACCCGACGGAATGTCTCCGGTACTCGGTCAGCATTTTGTCGTCCGCCCTGGAATAATCCGTCCCGTCGAACAGGAAGGTGCCGGTGGTGAGCTGATCCATGCCGCCAATAATATTCAGCATCGTGGACTTTCCGCAGCCGGACTCCCCTAAGATCACCAGAAATTCCCCTTCCCGGATATCCAGATTCACGCCCTTTAACACCTGAATCTGATTTTCCCCGGAACCGAAGGTTTTCGTCACGTCCCTTAACGAAATGATGGCCTTCTTGCTCTCGGTAAACCCAAGGTTCAGGCCCCTGCCGTCCACCGCGATGGCTGTCAGCATGGCCAGATTTTCACACAGGCTCACATCCTCGTCATTGTACAGCGAGCCGTCCTTTTTATTAATGATCTGGATGCAGCCGATCACTTCATACTTATTCACCAGCGGCACGCAGACCATACTTTTGGTCACAAACCCGGTGGCCTCGTCGAAACGGCCTGCCCACCGCTCATCGTTCTGGCAGTCTTTTACCACCGTGGGTTTTCCTTCCCGGACGACCGTCCCTGCAATGCCTTCGCCGGGCGCCAGGCTTAATCCCGTCAGATCCGCCCCGCCGATCCAGAACGACGGATAGATCCGCTGATCTCCCGCCGCATTGTAAAACCAGATCGTACCGGCCTCCGCGCCGACTGCCTTTACCACTTCGTTTAAACTTGCCCTCAAGGCGTCTTCCAGGGATTCTGCTTCCTGCAGCATGCGGGTAATCTCCCAGACCACCTGGGTATAACCGATTTTTTTATTCATGCAAACACCGACCTTTCTCAAATTCTAACATTGTTATTATTTTATCATGGATTCGAAAACGGCCTTTTGCAACTTATGCAGATTTTTTGCATCTTATGCAAAGGAGTGCATTAAAAAAGACACCTGCCGTTTTTTTGCAAGTGTCTGTCTGCTGCTATGCTTTTCGTTTTTCCGCTTCTTTCTCTTCTTCTTTAATTTCCCAGTGAAGCAGGAAGGTCAGCGCCGCCCGCAGCGCGATAATCCCTGCAACAATGGCGATCTCATTCCACTCCCGCACGCTGACGGTACGAAGAATCTCGCTCCCCAGCTTAAATTCCAGCCCCATCGCCAGGCCTTTTCCCAGATAAATCCGCGTTTCCGGCCTCCGGCGTATGTACTTGTAAAAGCTTACCAGGCTTGTCCAGATAATAATCCCGACTCCGATAAACTCAAAAAGCAAAATGCCGGCTTCAACCAGTTTCTCTAAAACCATTTCCAAATATGCGATCATTTGTGTTCTCCTTTGGCTTCCAGTACCTTTTTCATGACTTTATAAGATAAGTCCATTTCGCCGATATCCATTCGTTTTTCCCGGATCGTCCGGTAGCCCCGGTGTTCGTAGAAGGCTTCCGCCGGGATCGAAGCTTCCAGTTCCGCGGAAACGTTCTTCTTCTTAATCTGCCATTCCAGTTCTTCCATAATGCGGGTGCCAAAGCCGCGCCCCTGTTCTTCCGGGAGCACAAAAACCCGCATCACGTGATTCTTTTCCCGGCTTCCGGTGCCGACCAGCTTCCCGTCGCAGAACAGCATTCCCACATAATTTCGCTCGATATCCGCCAGGATCCGGTATTCGCTGTGAAGGAACAGAAAGTAATGGATGGCCGATATGGGGTAATGCCGGGGATAAATGTTCCGGATCGTGCGTTCTACGAGACTGGCAATGCGCCTGGCGTCCTTTTTTTCCGCCCGCAGCCAGACTATCACCGGGCCTTCCTCCTGGCGCTCGATCGTCTCTTCTACGCTGACGATGCGCTCCCGGACTTTCCGCACTTCCTGCACTTTCCATTCGTCCAGAAGCGGAAGAAAGTCCGGATCTTTTGTGGCGCGGATTTTTTCCAGGACGTCAAAGACCACCTGGCGGTTTCCGGTTTTCAGTTCGGAAACGATCTGCAAGTCTTTTGCCTTTGCCGCCCGAAGGCACCGTTCGAACAATTCTTCCGCATAGGTTTCCCGCTCGATTTCCCAGCCTTTGTCCGTAAACTCCAGCACCGGGAGCCTTCCATTATAGGTGACGCGCAGGTAGGCCTTCTTAATCATCCAGTCTACCCGGTGGGAAATTTCTTCGAGCGTCATTGATTTATAATATCCGTAGGCCGGGCATTTGTCCAGTTGGTATTCCAGGAGCCGATGGTCCGCGGAGCCTTTCAGGATTTTGGTCAGCATCGCGCGGCCGCCGACGCCGTTCACTTCATCGGCTGCGCGCAGGATGACTTTGATTTCGCCCTCCGGCAGCCTGCGGATATCTCCCGCATTTAAGGTGTACGTCATGTTTCTCTGTCTGTTCATTCCCTCGTTTTCTCCATTCCTTTATTTCAAATTTCTCTCCGCCCATCCCGGCATAAGCTTCTTAAACCGCGCATCGAAAGCTGCGCGGATTTTTATTTTTTTAGACAAAAAAGACCTCTACAACGTATTATGGCATGTCTGCCGCTTTCAGGCAATACTTTTTTTCTTGTCATCCGCACAATTTCAGGCGTATAATACCGTTGTCGGATTTTTTAACGATATTTGCGTCAAAGGAGCTGTTTTTCATCATGAATGAAATTCTCTGGAATCAAATGGCCGTCACTGTGCCAATCCATTTTTTTGCCTATGCGCCCTTTCTGAACCACCTGCGCTGGGGGAAGAAAAAGACCTTTACCCTTGTCGCGGTTCTGGAAGTGCTTTATCTGCTGCTGTTCCGTGTCCTGCTTCAGGCCGGGGTTTCGCTCTCCGTCATCCAGTTCATTGCCATGCCGGTCTTTGGAATCCTGTTTTTCGTTTCTGTCAAGATGGAGCCTGGAAAAATCATGTTCCTGTATCTGTTCGCGGTCGCCTATCTCCTGGCGGTGCGGGGGTGCGCCTCTTTCCTGGGGCTGGTGTTCTTTGAAGATACGACACTGGTCTTTTATTCCTGGGTGTCCGGCCTTCTAAGCCTTGCCCTCTACCTCCTGACCATGCCGTTTATGCTCTGGTATTTTAAGCGGACTGCCCAGATGGTCGTGGAAACGGACGCGCCCCAGGTCTGGAACAAAGCCTGGCTGCTTCCGCTCTTTAATACCCTGATCGTCCTGCTTTTTACCTACGCGCCCGACTCTGCGTCCGATATCAACGGCACGTTTCTGCTGGCCCGCATTTTTTTAATCATTTGCATGTTCCTTACCTATTATTTCGTCCTGAACTCCATCCGCCAGCTCCAGAAACAGACCGCGGCTGAGGAACACGCCCGCTATCTGAAGCAGCTTGCGGATATGCAGGCCGCCCAGTATGAGCTCCTGCGCAGCCGGATGGACGAAACGCGGAAGGCCAGACATGACCTGCGTCAGCATCTGCGTGCCCTGCAGGGCTACATTGACCAGAAAAATCTGGAGGGCCTTGCCTCGTATGTCCGGCTTTATGGAGAAAGCATTCCAAGCGAAGCACTCCATGATTACTGCCATAATTATGCGGTGGATTCTGTAATCGGATTCTATGCAGAAAAGGCGGCAAATGCCGGAATTGCCATGGAGATTTCCTTCTGTCCGCTCCCGGAACCATTCATCCCGGATCCGGAACTTTGTGTTCTGCTGGGAAATCTGCTGGAAAATGCGCTGGATGCCTGCCGCGCGGCCGGGAAAGAGCCTTCCGCCAAAGCCCCGGTTATCACGGTACGGGCACGAAAGGCTGGCGGGCAGGCGCTTGCCATTACGGTGGATAACCCGAGCCCCGCGCCGCCGTCTGTCCGGGACGGACAGTTTCTTTCCAGCAAGCATGAGGGGTTCGGAACCGGGACGGCGTCGGTGAAAAGCATTGCGCAGCGCTATGAAGGGGATGCGCGGTTCGAATGGAAGGACGGGATGTTTCTTGTGTCGGTTCTGTTGAAATCTCCCCGCGAATCGGGTAAAATAGAATAAAAAAAGAAATGGAGAGAGCTTATGAAGTTTGGAGTTCGTGCGCACGATTATGGAAAAAGGCCGATTGAAGAAATGGCGGCGCTGCTGCATGCGGAAGGCTATGATGCGGCGCAGTTAGTGCTTCCGAAAGCCTTTGCCGGCATTGACAGTTATCAGGACATTACGCTTTCGCATCTGGAGCGGATTCGGGGGGCTTTCGAGAAATACGGGATCGCGATCCCGGTGTTCGGATGTTATATGGATCTTGGAAACCCGGACCCGGAAGTGCGGGAATATGCGGTTTCGAACTATAAGAAATGTCTGGGCTATGCGAAGGAATTAGGCGCGAAGGTGGTTGGGACGGAAACGGCTTATCCTCATTTGACTGTCGAAGAAAAGAAGCTGTGGCATCCTTACATGCTGGACAGTATCCAGCGGATTGTGGAGGAGGCCCAGCGAATCGATATGCGGGCGGCGATTGAGCCGGTTTACTGGCATCCGCTGACGGATCTGGAGACGACGCTGGAGGTGATCGACCGGGTTGGGGATGAGAAACATCTGCGTTTGATTTTCGATGCTTCGAATCTGCTGGAATTTCCGGAGACGACGGATCAGGAGGCGTACTGGAGCGGGTGGCTGGATGCGGTTGGAAAGTATGTGGATGTGCTGCACATCAAAGACTTTTCCGTTGGGCCAGACGGCGCATACCGGGCGGAACGCCTTGGGAAGGGTGTGATTCAGTATGAAGCGGTCAGCCGGTGGCTGCATGCGCAGACGCGGGATCTGGCGCTGATTCGGGAGGAGATGAATCCGGAGTTTGCGAAAGAGGATTTGGAGTTCATGAAAAAGCTGTAGGCGGAAACGCCCCGCAGGAAACCTGTGGGGCGGCCGCATGCGCCCTCTTTGGAGGGCTTTTTATTCTTTCATAAAATCAAACAAACTTATCTGCCGTTCCTTCGGCTCCTCTCTCCTGGTCTTCTCCCTCCTGCTTTCCTCCTCCGGGATCTCTTCCAGAAATGCGGAGGCTTCCCCGGAAGTCACCAGAATCAGCTCTTCTTTCGCCCTGGTCATTCCCACGAAAAACAGCCTGCGCTCTTCTTCGAGATCCGTTTCACCTTTCGTACTCTCAAGGGGGATCATGCCTTTTCGGACGCCGCACAGGAATACGACGGGGAATTCCAGGCCTTTCGAGGCATGGAGGGTCATCAGGGTGACGGCGTCGGCGCGGTAACTTTTGCCTCCGCACCGCCGAAGGTCGCCTTCTTCGCCAAAGGTCAGCCCGTCCAGCATTTCCTCCATGGTGCGGTAAAAAACAGCCATGGAAAGGAGCTTCTGCATGGATGGGTCAGCGTTCAGTTCGCAGTCCTCCATCCATTCTTTCAGGAGTTTTTGAGGACGCGTTTTTGCAAATTTCGGTAAAAATTTTTCTTTTTTGTTTTCCAGGATCAAGTCGCCCAGCTCGTTTCCGGACAGGTTCCATAACAGCTTTCCGGCCTGCAGCCCAAGAGCGGTTTCTTCCGGATTTCGCAGGAAGGCAAAAAATGCGAGTGTTCCCTGAACGGATGCTGCCTCCAGGAACGGTTCCCGGCCTGCTACGACGTAGGGAATCCCCTCCCGCGCAAGGCATTTTTCCAAAAGCTCCGCCTGGTAATGGGTACGGTACAGCAGGGCAATGTCGGAAAAGCTCCTGGGTTTGGCTGCTTCGCCGTGTTCGGAATGATACTGGGAATCCAGCATGTCAATGCCGCCCACCAGGCGGTTAATCTCCTTTGCCGCGAAGATGGCTTCGGACAGCTCGCTTTTGGCCGTCACGATGCGCACCGGGCCGCCTGGTTCCCGGAAGGGATGCAGGGTGCGGGCTTCGCCTGGGTTCTTCGAGATCACGGCCATAGCGCTCCCGACAATCTGCGGGGTGGAACGGTAGTTTTCTTCCAGACGGATCACGGACAGCTCCGGGAAGTCGGCGGCAAAGCGTTCGAAGCATTTCGCGTCAGAGCCGCGGAAACCGTAGATGGACTGATCCGGGTCGCCGATGACGAAGAGTTCTTTTCCGTTCCGGCTCCAGGCCTGGATCAGCCGGTACTGTAAGGGGCTGATATCCTGAAATTCATCTACGTGGAGGTAGGAAAAGGCTTTTTCGTCTGTACCGCCCGCTTCCAGTTCGTGCAGGGTTTCCAGCAAAAGGTCGTCGAAATCCAGGCGGCTTTCGGCTTTCATGCGCTGGATGTAGGCGTCGGCCGCGGCCTGGAATGCGGCGGCTTCTTCGGGTTCCATTTCCGGCTGGCCGCCTGTTTTGAGCCGGGATACCAGGTTCCGGAATTTTTTCGGTTCGATGGCCAGGCCGTGTGCGGCGGTCACTTCTTCCGCCAGTTCCAGCGTGCGCCCTTCGTCGGCCAGGCGGAAGGTATGGCCTTTCTTTTTCAGGAAGTCGAAGCAGATGGCATGGAAGGTTCCGACGGTGAGGCCGCGCAGGGCGCGCTTGCCACCCAGATTCTGTTCCAGCCTTTCGCGCATTTCTTCGGCGGCTTTGCGGGTGAAGGTGACGGCGGTGATTTCGGTGGGTTTGACGCCGCGTTCCCGGATCAGGTATTGGATGCGGGAGACGAGGGTTTTGGTTTTTCCGGAGCCTGGCCCGGCGATGACGGCGACGGCGCGGTTCAGGGCACGGACGGCCTGGGCCTGCATCGGGTTCAAAATGTCGGAAACGCCTGGCTTTGGCCCTGCCTGGATAGCTGCTCCGCTATGGTCGGGTGCGGATTTTTTCCCGGCGCATGTCGTTTCCGCGCCGCGAGCCATCGCCGCTCCGCCTGGACCTCCTTCGGCGAATGCCGCTTCTGTGCTGTGGGTGATCGCCGCTTCGCCTGGGTTTTCTCCGGCGCTCTCCGGAATCCCCATCACCGCAAACAAACTCATCTGCCCATCCACATTTTCCAACTCATCCTGCTCAAACAACTCAATCTTCCCATACTCCCCATCAAATCCCGGCCTCCTGCGCACCTCCCCGGCCCGCAGCCTCCGGATCCCCTCCGCCGTCATCCTCCCGGCCTCTTTTCGGATCTCCTCAACCGGAACCTCCCGCAAAATCTCAAACTCACTCCCCAGCTTCCGGATCAGCCTCCCATACTGCGCCTCCACCTTCTTGCTGGCCGCCGAGCTCCCCGTCGAAGCCGCAATCACCTCCGGCAGCGGCACCAGGCTCTCAAACGCCTTCGCCTCCGGCTTCACAAAGCCCTCCTCCCGATCCGCCAACTGCTCCACCCGGTGAGAAACCCCGATCGTCAGCTTCCGCCCGCAGATCGGGCATTTCCCGCCCAGCTTCTCCGCCTCGGCCGGCTTCAGGCACAAATGGCATTTCCGATGCCCGTCATAGTGGTACTTCCCTTCCTCCGGGAAAAATTCAATGGTTCCTTCCAGCCCTTCGCCCTCCTGGATGGCCCTGGAAAGCCCCGCATAGGACAGCTCCGTGTCCAGCAGGTTCGCCTCCCGTCCCAGCTTCGCCGGCGAATGCGCATCCGAATTCGAGATCAACTGATATCCATCCAGAGCCGAAATCCGCCAGTTCATCGGCGGATCGGATGACAGTCCCGTTTCCAGCGCACGGATCTGCGGCGTCAGATCTCCGAAGCACTCCTCGATCGTGTCAAATCCGGAAAAGGCCCCGAACAGCGAAAAATGCGGCGTCCAGATATGCGCCGGAATGTACATCCCGGACGGACAGATTTCCAGCATAATTTCCAGCAGATCGTGACAGTCCAGACCCAGGATCGGCCGCCCGTCCGAGTGAATGTTTCCAATCGTTTCCAGCTTTACGGACAGCTTCTCCGCGTCCTCAAGCCCCGGCAGCAGCAAAACGCTGTGAACCTTCCGGACTTTCTCATTCTTTTTATAGATCGAACTGATCTCCCCGGAAACCACAAACCGGGGGCGAAAATCTTCCTTCGCCCCTTCCTCCAAAATCCGGTATTCGTCTTTTAAAACATACAGGCCGTCCTCCGCCGGAACCAGCTTTTCTTTCAGTTCTTCCCTCCAGGCCGGATGGGTAAAATCCCCCGTCCCCAGAAGCCCGATGCCTTTCCGTCTGGCCCAGAGTTCCAGGTGCTCCGGCGTGCAGTCCCGGCTGGTGGCGCGGGAATAGCGGGAATGGATATGCAGATCTGCAATGTACATACGCTCCCCCTCTTACCCGATCACGGTGTATTCCATCATTTCGTAGGCAAGATGGCTCCCCACGTTCGTTTCCGGGGGCAGAAGCGCCCTTGCCACGCATTTTAATTCTTCCTGTTCATGGCCGATCTGTTCCAGATAGGCGTAGTCGCCTGCCAGGTCTTTTACAATGTAGTCGATTCGTTCAAACATGTTTTTCCTCCTCTAGGGCCAGTTTTTCAGCTCCTGTAAAAGCGCTTCTTCGTAGTTTCCTTCGATCTCTTCGTCTTTTCCGGCATTCCGGATATTCGTCTCCACACCGTTCGCCTCCGCCTCATCCGCGAATTCCCAGATGTGATAGGGCACGCCCCGGTAGAGGAAATCCAGGCTGCCAAGCCCGTCCTCTTCGGTGTAGGTAAAGGCAATATTCTTTTCTTTCAGCAAGTCCTGTACGCTTTGTAAACGCATATGCAACCTCCCTAATGCGCGGGTCCGCATCCTCTTTTTCTTCAGCTTTTTTGAACCTTTTGGCCCCGCGTTTTCTTCTATAATATAACATTTTTCAGGAAGAAATGATAGTGAAAAACGTCTTTTTTGTCGGTTTTGTACGTTTTCACGCCGAATTTTACTTTATTAGACTGCATAGGCTTTTTAATAGATTGTTTATGTCGGGTTCGAACCCTTTAAAATGTATATATAAACATAGAAAGGAGGTTTCCTTATGCCGAGAAGAAAAGAAATTAGTTTTGAGAACAAAGACTACTATTACCGCATAGCCCTTAATATCACATACTATCGAAGGAAAGCTGGTCTGACCCAAGAGAAACTGGCCGAAAAGGCTGACATCAGCCGTTCTTTTCTAAGCGCAATCGAAGCTCCCAATATGATTAAAGTTTTTTCTCTTGAGGTACTTTTCAACATTTCGCGCGCCTTGGAGATCGAACCTTCTCAGCTCTTGGAAAAGAATCATTGATCATCTTTGCGTGTGAAAAGAGTGTCGTTCCCGCGGCACTCTTTTTCGTTCCTGGTCACTCGTACCTCGTTCCAGTAACGAATCGCAGGCTCATTTTAAGTTTTGCTTTGCAAAAGAGCCTGCTCACACCTGAATCACGTTCTTACGTACCTGAGCCCTAAAGGACTAGCTTCGCGTCGCAGCTAAGTGCTCAGGTATTGTCTGAACAGTAACTCTTTTTCTTTGAAAAACCCTTCTCTCCCTCTTGCATTTTCTCCCTATCTATGGTAAAATCTTTATAATTTTTTTAGAATATTCTTTTTTCCTTAAGAAATATACGACGGCGTACACGAGGCTCATACCTAAGGAGATTTCTGGCACCACCGTGTGCCGTTTTTTTATGTTTCGCCGTATCATCTATGTAAAGTGTTAAATTGTCAGAATTCAGACAGGAGGATCACATGGACGCATCCGTTACCAGAGAGGCCGTGCTGAACCGTCTTTTAGACAGCTATCAGGCCTACTTCGACATTGAAAAACAGGACACCGGGGAAAAAGACGGCCTTCCGCTGGCCGCCCACTGCCGCTTTTATGTCCATTCCGAAAAGTACGTCCTGGTCAAAAAAGCCAAACTCTGGGAAGCCGACAGTAATGAATATGTCTACATCTTTTCCATGCCCCATCTCTCCCTGGAGCTCTACAACCGCTGCCGCGACTACGCATACGAAGAAGGCATGAAACTCGTGGACCCGAAACCCGGCCACATGTACAGTTACATCACCGCCGTCTTCCTCTGCGACACCTGCGCGCCGGAAGCCAAAAAGGCACTCAAAAAGTGCCGCATTTACAAAAGTTTTCATTTTTCGCTGTATGGATGGATGGACTTCCATACAGCCCTGCTGACCCTGGACGAGCGCACCGCGTTCACGAACCACAGCGGCCGGGCCAATGCGAAATTTATGAAAAAAATACTAAATTCATGATGAAAAAAGGAGGATACAAAACATGAATGCGGTAGTAATCTTACTCGTAGGAATCGCTGTTCTCGCCATCGGCTACCTGACCTATGGAAAATGGCTGGCGGAACAGTGGGGTGTTGATCCGAAGAGGACGACACCGGCTCATGAACTGGAGGACGGAAACGACTACGTTCCCGCGAAAGCTCCTGTCCTGATGGGACACCATTTCTCATCCATCGCGGGCGCAGGCCCGATCAACGGCCCGATCCAGGCAGCCGTTTTCGGCTGGGTCCCGGTTATGCTCTGGGTACTCATCGGCGGTATTTTCTTCGGCGCTGTCCACGACTTCGGCGCACTCTTCGCGTCTGTCCGGAATAAAGGCCAGTCCATCGGCGAAGTCATCGCCACAAGTATCGGCGCCCGTGCGAAGAAACTGTTTATCATCTTCTCTTACCTGACTCTGATCCTGGTTGTGGCGGCTTTTGCTTCCATCGTGGCAAACACCTTTAAAGCAACCTACGACGAGGCAGGCGTACTCGATAAAGCGGCCAGCGCAGCAAACGCATCCACCGCGATGATCTCCATCCTGTTCATCGTCGTTGCGATCATCTTCGGTATTCTGGTATACAGAAGAAACGCCTCCCTGGCTGTTTCCACCATCGTCGGCGTTGCGGCGATCATTGCCTGTATGGCCATCGGCCTGAACTGGCATCCGATTTACTTAAATGGAAATGTCTGGATGGTGATCGTGGGCATCTACATTGCCATCGCATCCGTCACGCCTGTGTGGATTTTGCTCCAGCCCCGTGACTATTTAAGCTCGTTCCTGCTTTACGGCATGATGATCGTGGCGGTTGTCGGCATTATCGGCGCGCATCCGACCATCGACATTCCGGCCTTCACCGGTTTCGTGGATTCTGCGGAATACGGCTCCGGCGTTTCTCTGGGCAGCCTGTTCCCGGCCCTGTTCGTTACCATCGCCTGCGGTGCGATCTCCGGTTTCCACTCTCTGGTAGGTTCCGGTACGACCGCGAAACAGCTTGACAAGGAATCTGACGCACGCCCCATCGCTTACGGCGGCATGCTGATCGAATGTGCGCTGGCCCTGATTTCCCTCTGTGCGGTAGGGTACATCTGGCATGAATACGTTCCGGGCGGCATCACCACTCCGACGGCAGTCTTTGCTACCGGTATCTCCCGGATGTGCGCACAGATCCCGTTCCTGGCAGGCGCGGAAAGCGTCATCTACTCCATGCTGATCCTGGCTGTATCCGCATTCTGCCTGACCTCGCTGGATACTGCGACCCGTCTTGCCCGCTACATGTTCCAGGAATTCTGGCTGGAGTCGGGACAGACCTATAAGGACGTTACCGGCGTGAAAGCCATCCTGACGAATCCGTATGTGGCTACTATTATCACCGTGGTTCTCGGCATTGCCCTTGGTATGACCGGTTACTCCAAGATCTGGGCGCTGTTTGGCGCTGCGAACCAGCTTCTTGCCGCTCTGGGCCTTCTGGCTGTTGCCGCATGGCTCGGAAAAATGGGTAAGAACAACAAAATGTTCCTGTTCCCGATGGCCTTCATGCTGGTTGTCACCATCGTTTCCCTGTGCCAGACCATTCTGACCAATGTGAAGAATGCGACCGCAGGCGCCGGAGAAGTCGTATGGTGCTGGACGCGTGCCGGAATCGGTACATTGCTGGTCATCCTGGCTGTTGTACTCGCGATTGAAGGCGTACAGACCATTTCCAAAGGAAAGAGAAAATAATTGACGCTAAGAAGGCTTTCCGCAGACAAAACACTGTGGAAAGCCTTTTCACACCCCTAAAAAATCCCCACTGTATCCACGGGAACCAAAGGAGTCTCTATGGAATTTATTCTGGAACGAAAATCCATCAAAAACATGTACATCCGAGTCCGCCCCGACGGCACCGTCCACGTCTCCGCTCCCAAACGCATGAGCCTGCGCCGCATCGAGCAGGCCCTGAACGAAAAGCAGGACTGGATCCTGGCCCAGCAGCAGAAATACCAGGCAGCCGGGCAGCTTTGGGAAACCAGCGGCCTCACCCTCCCGGATCGGGAAACCCTGCGTCAGAATCTCGCCCGCAAAATCCCCTTCTACCTGGCCAAATGGGAGCCCGTGATGGGCGTACATGCCGCCGAATGGCGCATCCGGGATATGAAAACCCGCTGGGGCTCCTGCAATGTCCGTGACAGGCGGATCTGGATTTCCCAGGCCCTGGGCGCGTATCCGGACGAATGCCTGGAATACGTCATTGTCCACGAGCTCTGCCACCTCTTAGAACCGAGCCACAATGCGGTTTTCAAAGGCTACATGACTCGTTTTCTCCCGGACTGGCCGGCCCGCAAAGCCAGACTTAATACGCTGGCTGCGGGCCAAAAATCCTCCCAGCCTTAGATCTCATTGCCCGGAAACTTCGGAATCCCGTCAAAGCCTGCCTGCAGATCCGCATCCGTCGGGATGTAGTCTGTCATCTCGCCATTATGGAACTTCTCGTAAGCCACCATATCAAAGTACCCCGTCCCGGTCAGGCCAAACACGATCGTCTTCTCTTCTCCGGTCTCCTTACACTTCATCGCCTCGTCAATGGCCACCCGGATGGCGTGGCTGCTCTCCGGCGCCGGCAGGATACCTTCCACCCGCGCGAACTGCTCCGCCGCCTCGAAGACGCTGGTCTGCTCCACAGACACCGCTTCCATCAGCCCGTCGTCGTAAAGCTGAGACAGGATGCTGCTCATGCCATGGTAACGCAGGCCGCCCGCATGGTTGGGAGACGGAATGAAGCCGCTTCCCAGCGTATACATTTTCGCCAGCGGGCACACCATTCCCGTATCGCAGAAGTCGTAGACGTATTTTCCTCTGGTCAGGCTCGGACAGGACGCCGGTTCCACCGCAATAAACCGATAATCCTTTTCCCCTCTTAACTTTTCTCCCATAAACGGCGAAATCAGACCGCCCAGGTTCGAACCGCCTCCGGCGCATCCAATGATGATATCCGGCGTAATGCCATATTTGTCCAGCGCCGCTTTCGTCTCCAGGCCAATCACGGACTGATGCAGAAGCACCTGGTTCAGCACGCTTCCAAGCACGTAGCGGTAGCCTTCGGTGGATGTTGCAACTTCCACAGCCTCGGAAATCGCACATCCAAGGCTTCCGGTGGTTCCCGGATGCTCGGCCAGAATCTTTCTTCCCACATTCGTCGTCTCGGAGGGGGACGGCGTTACCGAAGCGCCGTAAGTCCGCATCACTTCGCGCCGGAACGGCTTCTGCTCATAAGAAACCTTTACCATGTACACCTTGCAGTCCAGGTCAAAATAGGAGCACGCCATCGACAGGGCAGTTCCCCACTGGCCCGCACCTGTTTCCGTCGTGACGCCCTTTAATCCCTGCTTCTTCGCATAGTAAGCCTGTGCAATTGCAGAATTCAATTTATGACTTCCGCTGGTATTGTTCCCCTCGAATTTGTAATAAATCTTGGCCGGAGTCTGCAATTTTTCCTCCAGGCAGTAGGCCCGCACCAGCGGAGACGGACGGTACATTTTGTAGAAATTCCGGATCTCCTCCGGGATTTCGATGTAAGCATTGTCATTGTCCAGCTCCTGGGCGATCAGCTCGTCGCAGAACACCGGACGCAGATCCTCAAACGTCATCGGCTGCAAAGTCCCAGGGTTTAAAAGCGGCGCGGGCTTGTTTTTCATATCCGCCCTGACATTGTACCAGCTCGTCGGCATCTCATTTTCTTCCAGATAAATTTTGTAAGGGATCGTTTTTTCACTCATGATTTTAAAGCTCCTTTCATAGCATGTACATATTCATACAGATGAGGCCCAGCCTCTGCTCCGTATTTTTCAATGATTTTTACAATGGCGCTTCCCACAATCACGCCGTCCGCAATCTGCCCGATCTTCGCCGCCTGCTCCGGCGTATTGATCCCGAATCCCACGGCCGCGGGCACATCGGAAGCCTTCTTTACCGCCGCCAAAATGGCGTCCAGATCCGTCGTAATCTTACTTCGCATTCCCGTTACGCCCATCGACGAAACGATATACAAAAACCCGCTGCCCTGGCTGGCAATTTCCCCGATCCGCTGTTCCGACGTAGGCGCGATCAGCGAAATCACATCCACCCCATGAGCCCTGGCGGTCGGCTCCAGCTCTCCTTTTTCCTCATAAGGCATATCCGGAATAATGATGCCGTCAATGCCTGCTTCCTCACAGCGGCTGAAAAATTTCTCATATCCGTAATGGAACACCGGATTTAAATATGTCAAAAATACCAGCGGAATCTGCGTCTTTTCCCGCACGCGCTCCACCATCGCGAACACCTTATCCGTCGTCGCCCCGGCGGACAATGCCCGGATATTCGCTTCCTGAATCACCACGCCTTCCGCAATCGGATCGGAAAACGGAATCCCGATTTCAATCAGATCCGCGCCTGCCTTCTCCATTTCCAAAATAAATTCTTCCGTCTTTTCCATAGACGGATCGCCCGCCGTCAGGAATCCGATAAATGCTTTTTTATCCTGAAATGCATTTGCAATCCTACTCATGAATCTCCCTCCCTCTGTATCTGGCAATGGCCGCCACATCCTTGTCTCCGCGCCCGGACAGGCAGATAATGACATTGTCCTCCTTCGAAAGCGTCGGAACCACCTTCCGCGCGTAAGCCACCGCGTGAGCGCTTTCAATAGCGCAGATAATGCCTTCCGTCCGCGCCAGATATTCAAAGGCGTCTACCGCTTCCTTGTCCGTCACCGGGTAGTATTCTGCCCTTCCGGTGTCGTGGAGCCACGCGTGCTCCGGCCCGATGCCCGGATAATCCAGTCCCGCGGAGATCGAGTAAACCGGGGCAATCTGGCCGTATTCATCCTGGCAGAAATAGGATTTCATCCCGTGGAAAATGCCATGCTCGCCTTTTGCAATCGTGGCCGCGTGTTTGTCTGTGTCAATCCCGTGGCCCGCGGCTTCACAGCCGATCAGGCGGACGTCTTTGTCTTCAATGAAGTTATAGAACATACCCATCGCATTGCTGCCGCCTCCTACGCAGGCGAAAACCGCCGCAGGAAGCTTTCCTTCGTACTCTAAAATCTGTTCCTTCGCTTCCTTGCTGATGACGCTCTGGAAGTCCCGCACAATCGTCGGGAACGGATGGGGGCCCATCACCGACCCCAGCACATAATGGGTATCGCTGACCCGGTTCACCCACTCGCGCATCGTCTCATTGACCGCATCTTTCAGGGTTTGGGTGCCGCTGGTGACCGGATGCACTTTCGCGCCCAGAAGCTCCATGCGGTACACGTTCAGGGCCTGCCGGTCCGTGTCTTCTTTTCCCATGAAAATTTCGCATTCCATGTCCAGAAGCGCGGCAGCGGTGGCCGTAGCTACCCCGTGCTGGCCTGCGCCGGTCTCCGCTATGACGCGGGTTTTTCCCATTTTCTTTGCCATCAGAACCTGGCCGAGCACGTTGTTGATCTTATGGGAACCGGTGTGGTTTAAATCTTCCCGTTTCAGATATACCTTCGCGCCGCCCAGATCTTTTGTCATCTTTTCCGCATAGTACAGCAGGGACGGACGCCCTGCGTATTCCTTCAGGAGTTTGTCCAGTTCCGCGTTAAACTCCGGGTCGTTTTTATAAAATTCGTAGCATTCCTCCAGATGGATGATCTCGTTCATCAGGGTTTCCGGAATGTATTGCCCGCCGTATATTCCAAATCTACCTTTTGCCATTTCGTATTCTCCTTACAAGCTCAAACATTTTTGCCGGGTCTTTCACCCCGTCCGTCTCCGCGCCGCTGCTGACGTCAACCGCAAAAGGCCGGACGGCGTTTACCGCCTCTTCCATATTTTCTGTCCGAATTCCCCCGGCGAGGAAAAAAGGCTTTTCCAGACAATCTTTCGTCTCCTGGAACAGACTCCAATCGAAACTTTTTCCCGTCCCGCCTGCCCCGTAATCAAACAGCAGGTAGTCCGCCGGGGACTTCGCCGCCTGCTCGATATCCGCTTTTGTTTTCACGGAAAATGCCTTGATCACAGGCTTTCCGGAAACCTGCTGAATTTCCCGGATTTCCTCCGGGCTTTCCTGCCCGTGGAGCTGGGCGATTTCGATCACATTTTTTTGCAGAAGGCGAATGATCTCGTCCGTCGGCGCATTGACGAAAACGCCCACCGGAACGATCCCCGGCTCCAGCATTTCCCGAAACGCACGCGCCTGTTCTTCACTTACCTGCCTGCGGCTTTTCGCAAACACAAAGCCGATGTAATCCGGCCTGCACTGGTTTGCATATACAATGTCGCACGTCCGGCTCAGGCCGCAGATTTTGATTTTCGTCATGCGCATTTCCCTTTCAGCCGATCCAGCATTTCTTTTTTATTCGGGCTTCTCATAAACGTTTCTCCGATCAGCACCGCGTCCACGCCCGCTTCCTCTAGCGGAACAATGTCTTCCCTGGTGCGGATGCCGCTCTCGGAGACAAACACAATTTCTTTCGGAACCAGATGGCGCAGCCGGACGCTGGTCTGCATATCCACCTGGAAGGTTTCCAGGTTCCGGTTGTTGACGCCTAAGATGTCCGCGCCCGCTTTCAGGGCTTTTTCCACCTGTTTCTCCGCATGCGCCTCGGTCAGCGCCGACAGCCCAAGGGCCTTACAAATCTGCAAATATTCCTGAAGCTGGGCCTCTTCCAGCAATTCGCTGATCAGCAAAACCGCGCCTGCTCCCAGAATTTTCGCCTCAAAAATCTGGTATGCATCCACCACAAAATCCTTCCGCAGCGTCGGAATGTGCACCGTTTCACTGATTTCCCGTAAATATCTGGGACTTCCCTGAAAATAATCCGGCTCGGTGAGCACGGAAATGGCGCTGGCCCCGGCCTGTTCATATTCCTGCGCGATTGCCCGATACGGGAAATCCCGCACGATCACCCCTTTGGACGGGGAAGCCTTTTTCACCTCGCAGATAAAGGAAATCCCCGGCTCCTGAAGGGCTTTCCGAAACAGGAATCCGGTGTCCGCCGGAAGGCTTTCCGCCTCCCGTCTGACCTCCTCCAGACTCTTCTGCTCCTTTACCGAAACCAGCCGTTTTCTGGTATTTTCCGCAATTTCCTGTAAAATCATCCCGGCCTCCTACTGATTAGAAAGGGCAATGAATTGTTCGAGCTGCTCTTTCGCTTTTCCGGACGCGATCACTTCCCGCACTTCTTCCAGCGCTTCCTGCAATGTGATGCCGTCCTTTGCCAGGTACAGGGCCGCCGCAGAATTCATCAGAACCGCATCGGTCTTCGGCCCTTGGGCTCCATTTAAAATATCCCGCGCAATCTGGGCATTCTCTTCCGGGGTGCCTCCTACCAGGTCTTCTTTTTTGCAGCGTTTCAGTCCTAAGTCTTCCGGCGTGAGGATGTATTTTTTGAACTCGCCGTTTCGTACTTCCATGACGGTAGTCGGGGAACTTAAAGAAATCTCATCCAGGCCGTCCTGTCCGAAGACGACCATTGCCTTCTTCACGCCCAGATTCGCCAGCACTTTCGCCAACGGCTCCACAAGGCTTTCGTCGTACACGCCCATCAGTTCCATGTTCGCCCCGGCCGGGTTCGACAGCGGCCCAAGGATGTTAAAGACGGTGCGGATTCCCAGTTCTTTCCGAACCGGAGCCACGTATTTCATCGCAATGTGGTAATTCTGCGCAAACAGGAAGCACAGGTTGATCTGATCCAGGATTGCCTGGCTCTTCTCCGGCGCCAGCGTAATGTTCACGCCCAGGGCTTCCAGGACGTCGGCCGCTCCGGATTTGCTGGAGGCCGCCCGGTTTCCGTGTTTTGCCACTGGAACCCCGGCCGCGGAAACGACGATGGAAGAGGTTGTGGAAATGTTAAAGCTGTTCGCATGGTCGCCGCCCGTCCCGACGATTTCCAAGACGTCCTTTTCCTGCAGAAGCTTGATGCAATGTTTCCGCATCCCGGCCGCACACGCGGTAATTTCGTCAATCGTTTCGCCCTTCATCGCCAGGGCTGTCAAAAATGCGCTCATCTGAATCTGGGTGGCTTCCCCGCCCATGATTTCGTCCATGACCTGTTCGGCCATTTCGTAGCTTAAATCCTCTCTGTTTGCCAGTTTGATAATTGCCTCTTTAATCATCTTTCTGCCCCTTTCAAAAAATTCTCGATCATTTTCGGCCCGTCCGGCGTCAGGATGGATTCCGGGTGGAACTGGACACCGTAGACCGGGTAGTTTTTATGTTTGACTGCCATAATTTCGCCTTCCGGCGTTTCGGCAATAATGGTTAAGACTTCCGGTAAGGTTTCCCTTACCCCCGCCAGCGAATGGTATCGGGCCACCGGGATTACCTCCTGAAGCCCCGCAAACAGCAGACACTTCGTATCCACCTGCACCTGCGACTGTTTCCCGTGCATCAGCTTTTCTGCGTAGGAAACCGTTCCGCCAAAGGCTTCATAGATGGCCTGATGGCCCAGGCATACGCCCAGGATCGGGACTTCCCCGGAGAGTTCTTTTGCCACGGCGATGCAGACGCCTGCATCTTTGGGCTTTCCGGGGCCGGGGGAAAGGATGATGGCCTCCGGGTGCATTGCACGGATCTCCTGCACGGTTTTCTCGTCGTTCCGGATGACCTGGATATCCGGGTTTACCTGGCCGACGGCCTGATAGAGGTTATAGGAAAAGCTGTCATAGTTGTCGATCAATAAAATCATAGCGATGCTCCTCCCTGGGTTTTCTGCAAGGCGCTCACGACTGCCTGCGCTTTGTTAATGCATTCCTGGTATTCTTTTTCCGGTACGCTGTCCGCGACAATGCCTGCGCCGGAACGGATAAACACTTTCCCGTTTTTCTGGAAGGCAATGCGGATGGCGATGCAGGTATCCATGTTTCCGGTGAAATCCAGATAGCCGATGGCTCCTCCGTAAATACCCCGTTTATTGTTTTCCAGTTCGTTGATGATCTCGCAGGCCCGGACTTTCGGGGCTCCAGAGAGGGTTCCTGCCGGGAGGACGGATGCGATGGCATCCAGTGCGTCCTTGTCTTCCGCGATCTCGCTCCTTACCATCGAAGCAATGTGCATGACGTGGGAATATTTCACCACATCCATATACTTTTCCACATGGACACTTCCAAATTTGCTGATTTTCCCCAGATCGTTGCGGCCAAGGTCCACAAGCATGTTGTGTTCCGCACATTCTTTTTCGTCCTGGAGGAGCTCTTCGATTAAGCGTTTATCCTCTTCTTCGTCTTTTCCCCTGGGCCTGGTGCCTGCCAGCGGGAAGGTGTGCAGAATGCCGTCTTCCAGCTTTACCAGCGTTTCCGGGGAGGCTCCGGCGATCTCGATATCGTTGCTGGAAAAATAAAACATATATGGGGAAGGATTATTCAGGCGCATCACACGGTATGCATTAAATAAGCTTCCTTCGAAATCCGCTTCCAGCCGGTTTGACAAAACAACCTGGAAAATGTCGCCTTCGTAAATGTAGTGTTTGGCTTTTTCCACCATCCGGCAGTAGGTTTCTTTATCGAAAAGCGGGCGGATTTCGGAAGTCATGCGCCCTTTGGGGATTTCCAGATGGCCGTTTCGGAGCAGGCGTTCCATTGCGTCGAGCTGTTTTTCCGCTTCCTGGTACTGGGTTTCCGCCGTCGCCTGCGGGTCGATCTTATGGTTATAGATCAGGATCATCTTTTGCTTCAGATGGTCAAACGCAATGATCTTGTCAAACAGCATCAAGTCTACGTCTTTGAAATGCTCCTGGTCTTCGGCGTCCAGGTTCAGGGTCGGTTCACTGTATTTGATGTAGTCGTAGGCGAAGTAGCCGATCAGTCCGCCGGTCAGGGAGGGAAGGCCGGGAAGCCGGGGGGCCTGGTGCTCTTTTAAGATTTCCCGGATGGTTTCTTGGGGTTTGTCGGTTGTGATGGTCCGGGCTTCTTTCTGTTTGATGGTCAGCCGGCCGTTTTCGCAGGTCAGCTCCATTTTCGGGTCGTAGCCCAGGAAGGAATAGCGGCCCCACTGTTTGCTGTCTTCCATGCTTTCCAGCAGGAAACAGTGGCTGCTTGCGCTTTTTAAGATTCCGAGGACCTGGATAGGGGAGTTCAGATCCGCCAGGATTTCCCTGGAAAAGGGAATGACTTTGTAGGCGGCGGATTCAATCATCTGTTTGGTCTCTTCTGGTGATGGATGCATGTGATGTTCCTCCTTTTTTGTGCCGGGTCAGGGACGTTTTTCATTTTGCGTGCGCTGGGCTGTTTTGCCGCTCTGATCTGAGAAAATATGTGCCGCATGCAATGCGTGCACTGATCGTTTTCGGCCGCCTCGGTCTGGGAAAATATGTGCCGCATGTACTGCGTGCGCTGATCGCTTTCAGCCGCCTCGGTCTGGGAAATGTACGCCGTCGGCACACATCTTCCGCTGTCCGCGCAAATAAAAAACGCCCCTGACAGTCTTTCTCTACTGTCAAGGACGAGTTCTGCAAATTTTATACCCGCGGTGCCACCTTGCTTTACGGATCGCTCCGTACCCTTGTGGAATACCAACATATTCCCGGCAACTGACGTGTGCCTTACGTCGCAGAATACTTGACGGTTTTCGGATACCACGCCTTTCGGCTGCTTTCGACCTTTGCCTTTCGCTTTCCGCTTCGGCTGCTTCCAGCCTCGGCCTCTCGCTTTCCGCTTCGGCCCTTCCGGCCCTTTTCCCGTCTTTCCCTGCGCCCTCAGCGGCCCATTTAATAACCTGCGTTCTGTCCGGCTCCCACCTGCCCGGACTCTCTGGGAGGGCACGATTATTTTTATCCCCGCTTCATCGGTTTGCAATGAATGTTTGATTTTTTGTTATTTTAACTGATTGGGCAGAAGTTGTCAAGAAGTTTTTCTTGGCATTCTCCGTTAGTCCCAGTTAATCGCATTGTGAGAAACGGTTTCGCCGTTCTCGATTTCTTTTCTTGCTTCTTCCAGTTCTGCCCGTTCAGCGGGCGTGACTTTTGTAAAATCCGGGTCCCATGCAAGAACCAGTTTTTTTATAAATTCAAGCGCAAACTTTTGTTCACTCTCGGGTAAAATCTCCATCAAATCTATGACCTGCTTTGTTGCTGTACTCACGATTTCGCTCCTTTCCGGGTTATTTATAAATATCCCCTCTTGAGTCCACATTCATAATATACAAAATCTCAATCTCTCCATTCGGAAGATAATTATAGATAATTCGGTACTTCCCAACTCTTAACCGCTTACGTCCGTCGGTAAAGCCTTGCAGTAATTTAATATCTCCTTTGGGAGGATGTTCTGTCAGGCCTTCGATGGCTTTCTTTATGCGCTGCTTTGTCGGTCTGTCTAATGTTTCAATATATTTTGCAGCCTTCCTGCTGTACTGAATTTCTATCTTCATCCTTTCCCTTCCTTGATTCGTTTCTTTTTTGCAATATTTTATTTTGCTTTTCCCTCTATTTTTTATTATGTTACACCATTTTTCGCGTAATGTCAATTGCCGAACGCCGCTTCCTATACGCTGCAAAAACCGTTACTGTTCACCCGTACCTCGTTCCAGTAATGATTCCCAGGCTCATTTAGGTTTTTCTTCGCAAAAGAGCCTGTTCACACCTGAATCACGTTCTTACGTACCTGAGCAACTAAGTGCTCAGGTACTGTCTGAATAGTAACCCCAAACCCTCTCCAGCACCACCGACGCATAAAACGCATACCCCGCCGCCACCACCGGCAGCAAAAACGGCATAAACCCAACCACCGCCCCACACAGCCCCAGCGTCCCCACCAGCAGCGCCGTCCTCCCCGCATGCCGCACCACCAAAAACAGCGCCGCCTGAAAACATTGCCCCACCGACAGCCGGAATCCCACCATCACCGGGAAAAAATACACCGCGCTCGCCGCCAGCACCAGGACAGGAATCATCCCGGCCCACCGGATCTCCTCCCCACCAGTCATCATAACGCCCGCCAGCGCCGCCCCCAAAACCAGATAAACCGCCGTCCCGGCACATCCCCGCATTGCATACGCTTTCCACGCCTGGAAATACACCTTCACCGGTTTCCCATCCTCAAACCGTATTGTCCTTTCCACCGCCTCATACAGCGCCGCACAGGACGTCCCCAGTGTCAGAACCGGCAGCGACGTCACCAGCCACAACAGCCCCAGAACCACCAGATCCGTCACTTTCTCCATCACCCGAAAAAACCTTCCGCCGTCCGTTCTCTCCATTCGCTTACCTTCCTTCGCACCACTCCCAGGCGTA
Organism: Eubacteriales bacterium; assembly: GCA_030536575.1. Taxonomy (GTDB): domain Bacteria; phylum Bacillota; class Clostridia; order Lachnospirales; family Lachnospiraceae; genus Limivivens. The sequence goes on from JAUNPS010000039.1 coordinate 26,192, forward strand.
AGGCTCCGCCAGCGTCCCCTTCGCTCCAACCATACAGCACTCCATCCCATGGGCCTGAATTCCAAAAAACGCCCCTACATCATGCAGATTCGCCCGGTTGATCAAAAAGAATCCCTGCGTCCCCGCCTGCCGTTCCTCCAAAAACGAAAACACATACACCTGTTCCCGAATCTTCAGATAATCCGCCGGATTCGACGCCACCCAGCACCGGCCCGCTTCATCCGTCATCTGATACGTATAATACTTGGGCGCCGTATAAATATGCTTGATCGTCACCCCATCCCGGTAAGTCCAGGAAATCGCCGTCCCCACCAGTTCCTCCGTAAATCCATGCCGCGCCCCTGTATCCGCATACCCTTCCAGAATCCCGAAAAAGAACTCCCGCCGAATCTCCCTGGGCGCTTCCGCCAAAACACCTGCCCTGGCAATGCACACCGTCGCCAGCCCGCTCCGGAAATCCAGCACCAGCGTGTGCGCCATAGGCGGAACCGATTTCCTGCAATAATACTGCACCAGATAAATGTCCGGTTCACCCGGCAGTTCCAGCGCCTCCGCATATTCCTCATGCACTCCTTCCGCATTCTTCTCCCATGTCAGCGCATGAATTCCCGAAAAATGATACCGGAAAGAATCTCCACAGTCCAGCCGAACCGTAAATTCCTTTCCCACAAGCTTTTCCGTAAACGGCGGCATATAGGGGCCGCCGGAAAGCCCCGTCCTGCTATACCTCTCCACCGGCGTCGTATCCGCCAGCATCTGCACATCCTGCCGCGTAAGCTGCGACCATCTCCGCTCCATTCTCTCTTTCATTTCACTCATCCTTTCACCGCGCCCGCCATCATTCCCTTAATGATCTGCTGGGAAAACAGCGCATAAATCACCAGCGCCGGAACAATCGACACAAACAGCGACGTCATCACCCTCGGATAATCCGTAAAATACTCGCCCTTAAACCGCATCAGCATCAGCGGCAGCGTATAATCCTTCTCGCTGCTGAACAAAATCAGCGAAAACGGAAACTCATTCCACACATGGAAAAAACTGATAATCCCGCATGTCACCAGCACCGGACGCAAAAGCGGAAGCAAGATCGTAAACAATGTCCTCGAAAAACTGCTGCCGTCGATCGCGGCCGCCTCCTCCAGCTCTCTCGGAATCGTATCCACATAACTCCACACAAGAAAGATCGCGGTCGTCAGCTCCATGCAGATGCAGGGCAGAATCGTCGAATACCAATGATTGGACAGCCCGATTTTCACAAACAGGATGTAAATCGGAACCAAAATCGCATGAATCGGAATCAGCAGATTGCTCATGTACAAGACCGAGATCACCTGCTTTCCCTTGAATCGGAACCTGGCCAGGAAATACCCGTTGATAAACGAAATTGCCAGCACGAAGAACAGGACGATCACTGTAATGCGCAGCGTATTCCACATTGCCCGCAATACCGGCATCTGCGTCAGCACATACGCATAATTCGCCAGATTCCCCCAGGACTTCGGAAGCGCCAGCACATCGATGGAAAATTCCTCCTGGGTCTTAAACGTCGTATAAAACAGCCAGATTACCGGGAAAATACAGGTAGCCGCATAAAATACAGGAACCGCATTCATGCAGAAGGTTCCAAGGGCACGTCCCGGCCTTCGTTTTTTCTTATTCTCCATGTGTCCGTTCCCTCCTTTTCCCGATGAACCCCGGCAGCCTTGACACCACGAACAAAACTGCCGTTACCAACAGAATGAACACCGAAATGGCGCTCCCATAGCCCATGTTAAACTGCTGGAATGAAACATTGTAGGCATACAATGCGAGGACGCTGGACGCATTTCCCGGCCCGCCGTTCGTCAGCGTCATGATATGGTCAAAGGCCTTCATATTCGCCGAAATGCATAAAAATACACAAACCACCAACGTCGGCCGGATCAGCGGAAAAAGAATGTACCGCGCTTTCTGCACGCCGCTGCATCCGTCCAGCTCCGCTACTTCCAGCACCTCTTTGTCAATGGACGTCATTGCGCTCAGGATAATAACCAAATGAAAGCCTACATACTGCCAGATCATTGGAATGCAGACACAGAACATGACCGTATCCACCTGGCTCAGGAGCGGCGTCACCTTGTCGCCCTGCCCGATCGCATTCATAAAATAGGTGATCAGCCCGTAATTGTAATCGTAGACGAAGCGCCATACATAGCCGATCACCACCGCCGACAGGGTCACCGGAAAATAAATCACCGTCCGGTAAATCCCCGCTCCCTTCACCCGCTTTGAACTCAGCAGGCAGGCCAGCAGAAAGGCAATCCCAATCTGTCCCACCAGGCAGACCGCCACCAGAAACAGATTGTTCCGGAGCGCGACCCACACATTTGCATCGGACAGCAGCCGCTCATAATTCGCCAGCCCCACAAAGGTAAACTTTTTAATGCTGGAAAATTTGAAAAAGCTCATAACGATTACCAGCAAAACCGGCAGCAAAAAGACCATTCCATACACCAATAGGCCAGGGGCCAGATACGCCGCAGTTTTCGGCGCACCTGGCTGTAACGTATCCCGTTTTTTCTTTTGTTTCATACGCATCGCTCTCTCTTATTCAAATACCTGTTCCTGGACGGCCTGGATGTTCGCGCAGGCTGCTTCCGGTGTCGTTGCCCCTGCAAGAACCGCCTGGGTTTCATTCTGGATCGCCATTTTCACGGTATCGTTGATGTAGTCGTTGAAATTCAGGCCCGTATGCGGCGTATTGTTAATCACATCCGCCATGTCCACAAACGGCTGCCCCAAATCCGTCCAGTCGTATTCCGTCTTGACCGGCGTCGTGGTTCCGTGCTCCGCGCAATACTGCGCATAGTCCGCGCTGCTGATATACTGGCAGAATTCGATGGCTGCCTGAAGCTTTTCCTCATTGCCCTCCGCTTCCAAACGGGAGCTGACGCCCATGGCTGCGCCGCAGGCATTGATCAGATAATCCTCGGAGCCGCCCGCCGACGGAACTAGGACGACACGGGTGTTCTCCCAGACTTCCGGGTAATCTGCGGACAGGCCCTGGAGGGTGCTGATGCCCCAGCCGCCTACGACGTGGCTGGCTGCTTTGCCCTGCATATACATGGTGGCGGCCGTAATGTCGTCTGTCATGTTAAAGTCCGCGTTAAATAATTTTGCCATCTCAGCCTGGGTTTCCATGACTTTCTGGAAGCATTCGTCTGTCCATTTCACGCTGCTGTCACCTGCAATGATTTTGTCAACCCATTCCTCACCGCAGTAATTGTAGGCAAGGGCATCCGTAAAGTAGGAAACCGCGAACCATTTTGCGGTGTTTCCGAGAGAAATCGTATCGATTCCCAACGCATCAAATGCGTCGGCGGCCGCCAGCAGTTCCTCGAAGGTTTCCGGAATTTCGTTGTATCCGGCTTCTTCCCAGAGGGCCGTATTGTAACAGAGTAAATTGTAAATGGAAAATTTATTCGGCATACCGTAAATTTTTCCTTCGTAGGTCGTGGAGGCCAGGCCGTCGTAATAATTATCCGGATCGACGTAATCGGTCAGATCGGCCAGCATGCCGGTTCCCGCCGTGCTTTCCAGCAAGGTATATTTGACATAAGTCAGATCTGGAAGCTCGTCCGCTGCGATCAGCGCTGTGTATTTGTTCTGGATGTCAGAGTTTGCGATAATCGTTTCCTCCAGGGTTACCCATGGATGGTCCTCCTTGTACTTATCCATGCAATAGCGGAAGGCCGCGCTGCTTGGGATATTGGCCGCCGCTTCTTCGCTGTGCTCATGCACAATAGTCAGTGTCACGGGTTCGTGTGTTTCTTCTGCGGACACCCCGGCGGCGGTTCCCGTTCCGAAAAGCATCATCAGCGCCATGGTTCCTGCAAACATTTTTCTGGTTCGTTTCTGCATGTAATTACCTCCCTTTTTCTCTTGTTTTTTGGATATTTTTATTATAAACGCACAATACTCCTCTTGAAAATACCGTATATTTGTGCAATTCATCCATTTTCTTCCAGCATTTTCGAAAGCCGGATTTCTTTTTACAAAAAGAGCAAAAAAAATCCTGTGCACGTGGTATGCACAGGCCGTTTCCTCAAGTTTTCAGTCTTTCCGTCTATTTTCCAGCTCCATCCGATAAGCCGAAGCTGTCTTCCCCACATATTTCCGGAAATTTTCCGAAAAAATCCGGTACGAATGATAGCCGCATTCCGCCGCAATCTGCTCGATCGGCTTCGTCTCATCCTTCAAAAGCTCCTTCGCCTCCTCAATCCGGTAAAAATTCAGCCAATGGCCAAACCCATGCCCCGTCCGTTCCTTTATGATCCGGCTCAGATAAGACGACGACATAAACAGTTCCGCCGCGATCTGTTCCAGGCTCAAATCCTCCCGATATTTTTTCTTGATATAATACAGAGCCTTCCCCGAAGCATCATCCAGTTTATAATGCTTCGACTCCTGAATTTCGCCGCAAAGAGCCGCAAATTCCTCCTTGGCTTTCTGCGTGTCCGAAGGCAAACGCCTGCGTTTCTGCGAAACCCCGGTTAAAAGCCCGATCGTATCCAAAATCTGGCCGCACTCGCCCGCAAGCCTCCCATCCGGGATCTCCAGTTCCCGCCCACGGCTTACATAAAGCTCAAACAGGCGCAAAAGTTCCTGCGCGGAATCGTGATACTTCACCGCCTCGTACAGCATCCCTTTAAGCCGCTGAAGCTCGCTGTCCTCCGGTATTGCACTTTCGGGATGGCGCGTGTCTTCCTTGTCCAGTCCAACCTCTTTCCGAACCGTTTTCAGTTCTGCCAGAGCATTGCAGCTTTTCGATATCCGCACATTTTCTACAGGAAAAGCAGTCAGTTTCTTTCGAATTTCGTCCTCCGTCGTCTCCGCCGCGCAGTTCAGCAGCACCAGAATTTTCTCCTCCCGCCCCTCCCATTTCGCCATTGACGGCTCATACGCCCCCAAGCAGAACGCAAGCTGCTGCATAACCTGATAACAATGCTCCTCCCCCGGCTCCGTTTCCGCCGTCAGAATCCGGTAGCACGGCCCCGCAAGGCAAATCCGCAAAGACGCGGCGTCCTGCCTGAGTTTCTCTTCGTTCGTATGCCCCTTCACCAGGCTTACCAGCAGATTTTCCCGCAGCACATCCAGATTTTCCAGCAGAAACGCTTGGTAATTCCGGTCATTTTTTACCCGCTCCCGGTATTCCAGCACCTTCGCGCTGGCCCTGCCCGCGGCCGCCTTGATATCTTCCACATTCGCGGGCTTAAACAGATAATCGCAGGCCCCCTTATAGATCGCCTGGCGCACATAATCCTGCTCCGCATACGCCGTGATCATAATAAACTGTACCCACGGCACGATCTTCCGGATCGCGTCCACCGCCGCGAACCCCTCGCCGCCCGGCAGCCGGATATCGCAGATCACAATATCCGGAAGCACCCTGCGCGCCACCTCCACGGCGCTTTCCACATCCTCGCCTTCCCCGCAGATGGTGATATCCAGCTCGTCCCAGGGGATGATTTTGCGCAGTCCCTGGCGAACGATATATTCGTCATCAACAATCATTAATTTCAGCATCTTATTCCCTCCCCTCATCCTCATAAATCAACGGCTGTCTCACCACAAAAATGCTTCCCCCTTCCTCCCTCTTCCTGTACGTGATCCCATACGCCTGCCCATACCGCAGACGCAGCCTCGACTGGATATTCTCCAGCGCAAACCCCTCCAGGCTGTTCTTCTTCACCAGCTTCTGCTCCAAGATCTGCCGGATACGCTCCGGATCTGCCCCGCATCCGTCATCCCGCACATCATAAAACAGCTCCTCCCCTGCCCGGTAAACCGAAATCAACACACTCCCATACCCCCGTTTCCCCGCAAGCCCATGCACAATCGCATTTTCAATCAATGGCTGCAAAATAAACTTCACCACCTGCGGATTCCCGATCCCCTCCTGAACATTCGTCTGAACCAGCATCTTATCCCCAAACCGGAAACGCTCCAGCGCAATATATTTCTCCGCATGCTCCATTTCCTTTTCCAGCCCGACCACACTCTGCTCTGCCATCGAAAGCGACAGCCGGAACATCTCTGACAGCTTCTGCACCATCCCCGAAGCCGCCTCCTTTTCCCCCAGCTCGATCATCCACCGGCAGGAATCCAGCACATTGTAGAGGAAATGCGGATTCATCTCACTTTGCAGGATCAACAGATTCGCATCCCGCAGCTTTAACTCATTCTTATAATTCGTCTCATACAAATCGTCCAGCCTGGCGGACATTGCATTGAACGAATCCAACAGCACCTTCACTTCCCCTTCCGCCTCGATCGCAATCTGCTCCGGCGCTCCGCTGGCCGCCTTGGACTGCTGCATCTGCCAACTCAGCGCCGTCAGCGGCGCCCCAATACTTTTCCGGTAAAAAACCGCATAAAAAATGTAAAACACGAAAAACAGCAGCACCAGCAAAAGCACAATCCCATACTTCATCAACGCATAATAAAACGTCTGATCCTCCGCGGCCACCACTAAATAAACCGGCCTGGTATTGATCGTCATTTCCGTATAAACCAGATATTTCTTCTGTGCCGTGCTGGAATAATAAGTCCCATTCCGCTTACTACTCCTCTCTCCTGAAAAAAGCTTCCGAATTTCCTCCTGCGCGCCCTCCTCCGTGGCCAGGACAATTTCCTCCTCTCCCGCATCCACGAGCGCATAGGCATACCGATTCCTCTCCTGCCCCGCGGCAAACTGCTTCTCCACACTCTCCGCATCCATCAGGATCTTGATAAATCCGAGCTGTTCCTTCACATTATCCGTGTTTCGCATCAGGCGGCAGACCGCCGTCTTCCCATCCTCCTCCACATGCCAGAACCAGGCTCCGTTTGACGCCAGCATCCGCTCCTTTTCTTCCTCCGAGAATCCATACTGGCCGGTTCCCACCCGGATTCTGCCGCTTCCGTCCACAGCCTCTACCAGAATCCCTGCAATGTAATTGTTTCCCTGACAATAATTTTCCAGCGCGGACTGAGCGGAAGCATAAATTTCATAATAATTATCCGGCCGCTCCAGGCATTTCAGATATTCCCGCACCCGGATATCCCCAATCATCGAAATTGAAACGTCGATCACGCTGCCGACCGCATCCTTCACCGCCTGAGAAGCCATATAGGCCGACAAAACCACTGCATCATTATAATTCTCATGCAGCGTCCCGATTAAAAACGACGACACCAGACTGTAAATCAAAATCATCGGCAGGATGATCACCGCAGCGATCAGAAATAACACCCGGTTAAAAATACTCCCCTTCTGCAAATTTCCGCACATCCCTTCCCGCTTTTCTCCAGTATAGCATAAAAAGCGCCCTTCTGAAAAGAGCTGCGGCGCGGGCGCGCAAAAAAAGGATGCCCCCATTCCTGGACACATCCCGATTCTGCCGTTTTCCGGCCTATAAAAGCGTATATCCTTTTCCCCGCAGGCACTCCTCCACCTCCAGGATATCCGGCGTGTGCAGCACCATAATGGGCTTTCCGGAGTCCCGGTTAAAGGACAGGTAAATGTAGTTAATGTTTACATTGCTTTCTTTCAGTGTCGTCAGAAGCTTGTTCAGGTTTCCCGGCTCGTCTTCCACTTCCACGCCCAGGGCGTCCGAAAGCTGGCACATATAGCCTTCCTTTGTCAGGGCCTTCCGCGCCTTTTCCGGGTCGGAAACCACCATACGGATGATGCCGTATTCTGCGCTGTCGTTTGTGACAGACCCCATGATATTGATCTGTTCCTCGAATAAAATTTGCGTGACTTTCTGCATGGCTCCCTTGCTGTTGGCCGCAAAAATTGCAACTTGCTTTAACATCGTATTTCCTCCTGCTTTTTCTTTTCTGCGCGTATAAATTTGATACGGCTCTGGCCCGTCCGGATATCCGTGAAAACTCCGGCGGCGTACAGCCCGTACAGAGCCGCCCCATAGGCCGCCTCTTCTTTATGCGCCGGAATCCACAGCGGCATCTGAAATTTTTCTTCCAGAATCCGTCTCAGGATCGGATTTTTCCGGATGCCGTTTCCGGAGCCGATCAGCCGTTTCGGGTTTGGCGCACCGGTTTTCATCCCCTCGTATAATGTATACAATTCTTCCGCAATCCCTTCCAACATTCCGTATACAATGTAACCGGGGGTGAAATTTTCCGTCGTAAGTCCCCGAATCGAAGCGCGTTTAAAGGGATCGCTGCGGCTGCCTGCAAAAGCCGGGTCGATCACAGGCGCCTGCGCCGGATCAATGCCTTCCACCGCTTTCGCCATGTTCTCATACAAGGCCTCGTCCGCCCGGCCAGGGCACGCCATTTTTCTATTCATGGTTTCATCTACCTGGCCAGAGCACACCATTTGTCCATTCATGGCTTCATTCGTCCGACCGGGGCGCACCGTTTTTCCATTCATGGCTTCATCTGCCCGGCCAGGGCACGCCATTTTACATACTTCGCGGAAAAATTGCTCTAAAAGCGCATAAGCTCTTCCGCCGCAAAGGGACGAGCCGACGCAGAGGTCTAAATTCTTCAGACAGGGCCGCAGTTCTGCCCCGCCTTTTGCCAGCCTCTCTGCATTTTCCGCCTCACAGGCGATTCCAACGGATACCTGCGCGCCGGTTCCAACATTGACCAGAACAGTCCCGTCTCCGTCCGGCACGGAACCTAAAAAAGAGGCCTGATTATCGCCGATAGCTACCGCCACCGGAATCGTTTCCTGGAAATACCCAATGATCTCTCCGTCCCCCGCAATTTCCGGCAGAAAAGAGACGTCGATCCCGCAGGCACACAAATTCTCCGCGTCGAAGGCTTTCTTCCCAAAATCATATCCGCCCCAAGACGCCGCGTTTCCGGCTGAAATCCGGCCACATCCTGTCTTCGCTGGCCGCCCCGGTGTCGGCCCAAACGCCGCGTTCATGCCTGAAATCTCGCCACATCCTGTCTCCTCTGACCGCCCCGATGTCGGCCCAAACGCCGCGTTCTCGCCTGAAATCTCGCCGCATCCTGCCTCCGGCACTCGCCCTGGCATCGGCCAAGACTCCGCCTTCCCGCCGCACAGCCTTTGCCCCACATAATCTCCAATCGTTGCCATCCGCCTGGCCTCTGCGGGCACAAGCCCATTCTCCAGATTATAAAAATGACTCGCCAGTCCGTACCCTGCGGACACCCGCCGCCCCAGCCGCCTTGTCAGCGCCTCCGCATAAGTCTCAACCTTCCCTGGAATCTGCTGGCCTCCCCGTTCATCCTGCCAGGTAAAAAACGGGCTGACTGCCCTTCCATTTTCGTCTGTATACAGTATTCCATGCATCTGGCATGAAATCCCAATCCCTGCCACAGGTGCATACACGGACACAAGCTCCGAAACCTGTTTCTGCACCCGTTCAAAAATCCGGTCTGCATCCTGCATCTTCTCCCAGGGCATATCTCCCCGCACCCAGGTATCATTTTGAATCGTCCGGCTTTCCAGAACCTCCCCGGAATCCGCTTTCAACACCAAAATGCTGATCGTCGTCGTCCCGATATCGATTCCAATTCCCGTCCGCTTACCGCTACCGGACACCATAAATCGCTTCCAGAAGCCCGATTCCCGTGGTTGTCCGGAAAATCATCTTCTTCGCATTGCGGATATTTTCTTCCGAATACCCCGCCTCATCCGCATTTACCAGATAATCCGCTTCCAGCAAAATCCGGTAATCGATCCCATCTACGCCGGTCAGCGTGTGATGGTGCCCCACCAGGAAAACCACCCGGTCTGTCATTTCTTCCGTCAGCCCCGCATCCTGCAGAAATTCCCTGGCTAACCGGACGCCCTCAATCTCCTGGTGCTTGCCGTCCGCATGGCCATACTTTTCGCGGCATAAGGGACACGCAATGTCGTGCAGGATCGCGGCGATTTCCACGGTTTTCTGCTCGTCCGGCGTCACATTTTCACATTCCGCAATCGTCTTTGCATAGGCGTATACTTTCATTAAATGATTGATATCGTGATGGTTTCCATTCGAATAGCCGATCATTTTTACCATAATTTCTGAAACGTTCATCTTCGCTGTTCCTCCTTATTTCTTTATTACATTTCCTGTATTCCGGCACCGCCCGCAAAAATATCCGGGCTTATCGCCATCCTGAGCTTCGCTTCCCGCATTGCAGAACAGGCGCCTTCACAGAAACAGCCCGGAGCCGTATTCCACCGCTCCAGACCGTCTCTCTGACCACACTATTTTAAGCGTTCTTCCCACTCTTTTTCCCGAAAACCGATCAGCACAAAATCTTCGCCAATCACCAGCGGCCGCTTCACCAGCATCCCATCCTCCGCCAGCAGGGCAATTTTTTCTTCATCCGTCAGTTCCGGAAGCCGCTCCTTTAAATGAAGCTCCTTGTATTTCAAACCGCTGGTATTAAAAAATTTTTTCAGCGGCTGGCCGCTCTTTCCGAGCCACTCCCGCAGTTCTTCCGCAGACGGGTTCTCTTCTTTGATGTGCCTGTCCGTATAGGCAACTTCATGGCTGTCCAGCCATTTTTTCGCCTTCTGACAGGTCGTGCATTTCGGGTATTCCACAAATAAAACGTTCATATACGCTCCTTGTCTCCATCCACACTCAGTCATTTAGCAGAATTATATTTTCTCGCGGATCGTACCTGCCCGGTAAGCCGCCACCAGTTTCTCCAGCTCGAATATGCTCTCCTGAATTTCTTTCCCGGCATCCGTGTCCGCCACTCGCAGACGTTTCGTCGTCCGCTCCACAACCATATTGACCGAATGGATATCCGTTTCTTTCACAACGGCTTCTTCCACAGATACGAAAGGCTCGTGTGCTACCAGCAGCAGTCCGTAGGAATTATAAACCAGGGTGTAACCGGCAATTCCGGTGACTTTCTGGTAGGCTTTCGAGAAACCGCCGTCGATGATCAGAAGCTTTCCGTTACATTTCACGGGGGTCTCGCCTTTGGAAAGCTGTACCGGAATGTGCCCGTTAATGATATGGGAAGTTTCCTTGTCCAGCCCGAATTCTTCCAGAATCTGGTTGACGGTTTCTTCCTGCTCCATATAGGTGTAATAGGGATTCTTTACCTCCTTATGGGTGGACTTGTCGGCAATCAGGTAGCGCTCAAAGGTGGTCATTTTGTCTTTTCCAAATACGGGAGAATTTCCGTTGATCCAGATATACCACAAAATGTCCATGCCTTTCATTTTCTCTTCTTTATCCAGGGAATAATATCCTTTTCTGGCGTAAACTTCCAAAATATCGTACAGGGCTTTCCCGCTGTATTCCTGCCCGAAAATTTTCACTTTTCGGAAACTGCCGTCCTCGTTCAGGGGAACACAGCCGTGGTAAAGCAGGTTTGAGTTAAAGACTTTGTACAGGCTGCCGTTCGAAAACAGGAAACGGACGTGTTTCTGAAGCTTCTCACACTTTTCGAAGGCGGACTGAAGCCGATCCATAACCACTTCTTCTTCCGGCGACAGGGCGTAAGGGTCTTCCGGATTGATGGTCGGGAAATTCGTATCTTCCAGCGGATAGGTCTTTCCGTCAATGGTGATCGTGCCGTTTTCCAGATCCATTTTGTGGAGAAGAAGCCGGTCTTCCATGCCGAATTCCGGATTCCGTTTGATCACCTGACCTTCCAGCTTGAACATGATCACGGCAATGGCTTTCTGCATCCGGCAGTCCCACTCCAGATCTTTGGGATTGTAATCCGCGGTGGTGCTGTAGTTGATTTTAAAGCATTTGCAGCTATCGTTTCCATAGGTATTCATGGCAAAGGTTGCCAGCGGGATCAGGTTAATCCCGTAGCCCTCTTCCAGCATGTCCAGGTTTCCGTATCTGGCTGCCACACGGATCACGTTTGCAATGCAGGCCTTATGCCCGGCTGCCGCGCCCATCCATACCACGTCGTGATTGCCCCATTGGATATCAACGGAATGGTAGGACATGAGCTTGTCCATGATAATGTGCGGCCCCGGCCCACGGTCGAAAATATCGCCTACAATGTGGATGTGATCCACGGCAAGGCGCTGGATCAAGTTGCTCATCGCAATGATGAATTCTCTGGCGCTCCCGATCCGGATAATCGTGCTGATGATCGCGTTATAGTAGGCTTCTTTATCCAGAAGCTCTTCTTTTTCGGTGATCAGTTCCTCGATGACATAAGCAAAGTCCTTTGGCAGGGCCTTGCGGACTTTTGAGCGGGTGTATTTGGACGCCACACGCTTGCAGATCTGGATCAGCCTATGCAGGGTGATCCGATACCAGTCTTCAATGTTCTCTTCGGTTTTCTCTACCAGATCCACTTTGAGTTCCGGGTAATAAATTAAAGTAGCCAGGCTCTTTTTGTCCCGGCTACTCAGGGTATTCCCGAATTCTTCCTCGATTTTTTTGCGCACGGAGCCGGAGCCGTTCTTCAGCACGTGGAAAAACTGTTCGTATTCCCCGTGGATGTCGGTCATGAAATGCTCCGTGCCTTTGGGAAGGTTCAAAATGGACTGCAGGTTAATGATCTCCGTACAGGCTGACGCCACCGTTGGATACAGCTTTGCCAGGTTTTTCAGATACTTAATCTCCATGTCCTCTCTCACGTAAAATCCCCCTCAATTTCAGATGCCTCTTTTTACTGGGCTGCAATGACGTCGCTCATATCGTAGTACCCCGCGGGCTTTCCTTTCAGGAACTTCGCCGCCTGGATCGCGCCTTTGCCAAATACGGCTTTCGAGTAGGCCGTATGTTTGAACTCGATCACTTCGTCGGTTCCCGCGAAGATCACTTCGTGTTCGCCTACGATGGTGCCGCCGCGGACGGCGGAAATGCCGATTTCTTTGGGCTCCCGTTCCTGACGTCTGCCGCTGCGGTCGAAAGTGTAGGTGTATTCTTTGTCCAGGGCTTCGTTTAAGCTGTCCGCCAGGGCAAGGGCTGTCCCGCTGGGCGCGTCCACTTTATGTTTATGGTGCTTTTCCACAATTTCCATATCGTAGCCTGCCGGAGCCAGAACCTTCGCCGCTTTCTGGAGCAGGTTCAGGAGGGTATTGATTCCCAGGGACATGTTGGCGGATCTTAAAACGGCGATCTCTTCCGATGCTTTCCGGATATTTTCGAGCTGTTCCCCGGAAAGCCCGGTGGTACAGACTACCACCGGAAGCTTTTTCTCCAGACAGTAAGCGATCAGCGCGTCCTCCGCTTTGGGGGAGGAAAAGTCGATGACTGCATCGGCCTCGATTTCGCATTCTGCAATGCTTTTAAAGACCGGATAACCGTTTTTCGCAGCGTCGTACAGATCTACCCCGGCGACGATCTCAATCCCGGGATCTTCCTCTACAAGGCCGCTGATGACCTGGCCCATGTGGCCGTTGCAGCCGTGCATGATTACTTTTACCATTTTCTTTTCTCCTATGCAAGTTTCATTCCAAAATCTACCATAACTTTCGCCAGTTCCTGTGCGTGCTCTTCTTCCATCTCGGTCAGCGGGCCGCGTAAGGGGCCGACTTCTTTTCCAAGCAGGTTCAGGGCTTTTTTCACCGGGATCGGGTTGACTTCGCAGAACAGTTTGTCGCACAGCGGAAGGGCTTTTAACTGAAGCTCCAGGCTGCCTTTTACGTCGCCTTCCAGGTATTTGGCTACAATGTCGTGGGCTGCTTCCGGCGCAACGTTGGAAAGTACGGAGATTACGCCTTTTCCGCCCAGAGACATGATCGGAACGATCTGGTCGTCGTTTCCGGAGTACAGGTCAATGCAGCCGTCTGCGAGCTGCATCAGTTTCGCAACCTGGGAAATGTTTCCGCTGGCTTCTTTGATGGCAACGATGTTTTCCACGTGCTGGGCCAGGTAGACGGCGGTTTCCGGCTGGATGTTGCACCCGGTGCGGCTGGGTACATTATAGAGGACGACCGGAATATGGATCGACTCTGCAATGGTGGTGAAGTGTTTGATCAGGCCTTTCTGGGTCGCTTTATTATAATAGGGCGTTACCAGAAGAACCGCGTCGGCGCCGTATTTCTCCGCTTCCTGGGAGAGGTAGACGGCGGTTTCCGTACAATTTGAACCGGTTCCGGCGATGACCGGAATGCGTTTTGCCACTTTGTCGATGGCGTATTTGATCGTGTCCAGGTGTTCTTCGTGGGACAGGGTGGATGATTCGCCGGTGGTGCCGCAGATGATGATGGCGTCGGTGCCACGTTCGATCTGTTCTTCCAGAAGTTCGCCCAGTTTGTCAAAGTTTACGTCTCCGTTTTCTTTCATGGGAGTTACGATTGCTACGCCTGCTCCTGTAAAAATTGCCATGTTTTTATCCTCCTTATTTTCTTCGCTGCGTCTTTTGACGTGACCGCAGGGTGCTTCTAAGTTATCATAAGCGGCTGCGGGGCGTTTGGTGCCTTTGTAATGTAATGCAAGATCAAAAGTGTGCTTCGCACACTCTCGCGCCCTCTGCGGCATCCAAGAAGCACACTTTTGCCGCGCCAGATGCGTTTGCCGAAGGCAAAATCTTCCTCTCGCATCTGTGTGCATACTGCCCGGAGGGCTTTTTTGCTTTATAGGCGCAATGTGTTACGGTTTTATCATAAAACGGTGTTTCCTATAAAGCAAAAAAGGAGCTGATTTTGTCAGCCCCTGAGAACATCGCGTTCCTTGCAGTCTTATCAGGTAGCTCACCACCGCCTTCTGACGGTGACAGTCATACAGCTCTTAACTGTATGCCCAAGCATGCAGCTACAGGAACTGCACCTTTCGGCGTCTTCCCCTTTCTATCACCTTCGCCTGTGCCTGAACACATCCAGTCATATACTCTTGAAACACGCGACCTCTACGAAAAACTTTTCTTTACTATACCATTATTAAATTGTCTTGTCAACGCCTGTTTTTCGCGGAACCAGCTCGATGACTTCGTCCACGTCCTCCCAGATCTCTTCGCCGCTGCTGGAGCCAGTGAATATCAGCCGGGTTCCTTCATTACTGGCATGGATCAGGCTGCGGAGATCCTCCGCCGTCACAATGCCGTAATCCATTAGCCCTAACACTTCATCCAGGACTAAGACGTCGCATTCCTCAGTGACCAGGACCTTTTTCGCAAAGTTCATACCGTTTCGCAGGTTCTGGATCTCCTCGGCCTTCTCGTCCTCGGAAAGATTCCCGTAGGATTCGGAGGATTTTTCAAAACGGAAGAGCTTGATCTCTGGCTCCAACCTGGCGAGGAAGCTGATCTCGTCTTCTTTCTTTTCTTTCAGAAACTGGATTACAAAAACGGTTTTTCCCTGGCTTGCGGCTTTGATGGCCTGGCCGATGGCTGCTGTTGTCTTTCCTTTTCCTGTACCATAATAAATCTGTACTGAACCTTTATCCATTTCGCACCTCTCACCCACACCCATTGTTTACGGTCTCCTGTTTCGAACCGCTGTGGCCCGCTTTGTTTCGTTCATCTTACTACAAACCCTGGAAAATTGCAACCATTATTGACGGTTTCCGCTATTCCAGGTATTCCAGCTTGCTGATAGACACCTCATAGGCGGTCCGTTTTTCCGTCTGATCCGCATCAAGCTTCTTCATATACTCCCGGCTCTGGATCCGGCCCCAGATCTGTACCCGGCTTCCCACGTCGAAATTCGAGGCGAAACGGGCGTTTCTTCCCCAGCAGATACAGGGAATGTAGTCGGACTTGCCGTAAGGACGGTTTACGGCAATGAGCATATCTGCGATCTCCCGCCCCAGAGGCGTCTTTCGGTAGACGGTAGGTTTGCATACAAACCCGTCCAGGAAAATCTGATTGCTCTTTATTTTGTCGTCCTCTTCTTCCACAAAACGAACCTCTCTGGCAAATACCGAGAGCACCAGCCGGTTCTTTTTCTCTTCATGCCGGTTGTAGGAGCGGAACTGCCCCTCCACCTGTATGTATTCCCCCTGATAATCCTGTGTAACATCAATCAGCCTCTCGGAAATCATCACCGGGATCCGGTCTGAAGAGTCGCTTAACCGTTTGACCAGCAGGTCGACCATATAAAACCCTTCGCCGAAAACTTCATGGCTGAAGGCAAACTCCGATGCGACCTTTCCCATAATTGATACCTGATTGTTTTCAATAACTTTATCCGCCATTCCTTGCGTTCTCCCTTCTTCTTACGAAGTATCCTTTTCGTATTCTCATTTTTACATAATTATGTTTATGTCAGAGTGGCCAAGGTTAGAACTTCTTTTTTAAATTTTTTTCAATTTTTTTTCGTAAGAAGTTTTTTTCCCGAAAAACCCTTGAAATCCCCGGAAAATATGATACACTGGTAAGGTTGAAAAGAAAGATTTTCAGGGTAAGGCCGGCTGTCTCTGCCGGTAAGAGAGAGGAATGATTACTTATGAAGAGAGAAGACGTTCGCAATATCGCCATCATTGCTCACGTTGACCACGGCAAAACGACTCTGGTGGACGAGCTGCTCAAACAAAGCGGCGTTTTCCGCGCCAATCAGGAAGTCGCCGAGCGTGTCATGGACTCCAACGACATTGAGCGGGAGCGCGGTATCACAATTTTATCCAAAAATACGGCAGTTTTTTATAAAGGCACAAAAATTAACATCATCGACACCCCAGGCCATGCGGATTTCGGCGGCGAAGTGGAGCGTGTCCTGAAAATGGTAAACGGGGTCATCCTCGTGGTAGACGCCTTCGAAGGCTCCATGCCCCAGACGAAATTCGTCCTGAAAAAAGCCCTGGAGCTGGATCTTCCGGTCATTGTCTGCATCAATAAGATCGACCGCCCGGAAGCCCGCCCGGAGGAAGTCGTGGACGAGGTCTTAGAACTTCTGATGGATCTGGATGCTTCCGACGCGCAGCTTGACTGCCCGTTCGTGTACGCGTCCGCCAAAGCCGGTTATGCGGTGCTTGATCCGGCCGATGAGCCGAAGAACATGGTGCCGCTGTTCGAGACCATTCTCAGCTACATTCCCGCGCCGGAAGGGGATGAGGCGGCCGCTACGCAGGTTCTGATCAGTACTATTGATTATAATGAATACGTGGGCCGCATCGGCGTCGGCAAAGTGGATAACGGAACCATTAAGGTGAACCAGGACTGCGTCCTCGTAAACCACCACGAGCCGGAAAAGCAGCGGCATGTAAAGATCAGCAAGCTCTATGAATTCGACGGTCTGAATAAAGTGGAAGTTTCCGAAGCCACGGTTGGTTCGATTGTCGCGATTTCCGGGATTTCGGATCTCCATATCGGGGATACCCTGTGCGGACCGGAACATGTGGAAGCCATTCCGTTCCAGAAGATTTCCGAACCGACCATTGCTATGCATTTTATTGTCAATGACAGCCCACTCGCCGGTCAGGAAGGGAAATATGTGACTTCCAGGCATCTGCGCGACCGCCTTTTCCGGGAGCTGAACACGGACGTCAGCCTCCGCGTGGAGGAGACGGACACCACGGAAGCCTTTAAGGTGTCCGGGCGCGGCGAGCTGCATCTTTCGGTCCTGATTGAAAATATGCGCCGGGAGGGCTATGAATTCGCGGTCAGCAAGGCCGAGGTTCTGTATAAAACGGACGAGCGAGGCCGGAAGCTGGAGCCGATGGAGCTGGTTTATGTGGACGTGCCGGATGAATTCTCCGGAAATGTGATCCAGAAGCTGTCTCTGCGTAAAGGTGAGCTTCAGGGCATGAGCACAAACAGCGCTGGAAATACCCGTTTGGAATTCTCGATTCCGGCAAGAGGGCTGATCGGATACCGTGGTGAGTTCCTGACGGATACGAAGGGCAATGGCGTGATGAATACCGTATTTGACGGCTATGGCCCTTATAAAGGCGATATTCAGTACCGAAAACAGGGATCGCTGATTGCCTTCGAAAGCGGGGAATCGGTGGCATACGGCCTCTTTAACGCGCAGGAACGCGGAACGCTCTTCATTGGGCCCGGCGAGCGCGTGTACTCCGGTATGGTGATCGGACAGAACGGAAAGGCTGAGGACATTGAGCTCAATGTATGTAAGAGCAAACATCTGACGAATACGCGTGCTTCGGGGTCGGATGATGCGCTGAAGCTGACTCCGCCCAGGATTTTGAGTCTGGAGCAGGCGCTGGAATTTATTGATACGGATGAGCTTTTGGAGGTTACGCCGAAGTCGCTGCGGATTCGGAAGAAGATTTTGGATCCGACGATGCGTAAGCGGGCGAGCTTTAAAAAATAGGGATTAGAAAACCGCTGTGAGCCGGGATTCCGGATTTCACAGCGTTTCTTTTTAACACTTATTTTGCGGCTGGAGCATTTCCATAGAGGATATCCTGCACTTTCTTGAGACTGATTTCGAGGAGTTCTGCGATGGTCTTGTCGGAGTAGCCTTTGCCATGCATGCGGGCAGCGAGTTCCTTTCTGCTTTCCTCACGTGCCTCTACACGTCCTTCTGCGCGTCCTTCTTCACGCCCTTCTACACGTCCT
>JAUNPS010000087.1 GCA_030536575.1 Eubacteriales bacterium
TAGAGTTTGGAGTTGAGTCCCAATAACGGTTAATATATTTTTGAGCTTCTTTCTGAGATAAAGAAAATTTGCTCATGACTTTCAGAGTGGATTCTTCTTTTGAGTAGCCGGATTCTTGTAAAGTTTCGATGAGGGCTTTTGTGCCCTGTGCGATTCCTTGCAAAAGACCCTGCTTCCGACCAAATTTCATGCCTTCTTCTTTACCTAGCGTCATGCCTTCTTTTATACCGTCGTCATAAATAGATTGAATAATTTTGAGTGCCATAATTTCCTCCTTAATTCTTTTTGAAAATTCGTTGTCCAGGATCTTGTCAGTGAAGGTTAAAATTCCGGCGAGAGCGGAAATCTGCTGCTTTTCGTCGGTTAGAGCTTTGGCCAGGCGGATGGCTTTCTTGGCCATTTCCTGTTTGGGCTCGGAGCCTTTTACGGTGAGGGGGAGGATGATCAGTTCCAGCATTTCTGAATTTGTCAATAATTCTCCCTTATGAACTTTTGATGCAATACGGCCATAAATTTCCTGGGTAGAAAGATTCCGCAGGAAGGCGGGCTCAATGAACAGTTTCATGCATCCGAAATCGAAAACGGCGGAACGGGTCTGGGATATATCAGCCGAGTAGATGACAATCAGGTGGAGCCTTGGTATGTTGCCGGTATGTTCAGAGACGTATTTTTTCAGGATGCGCGCAATGTAGTTTATGTATTTGATAATGTCGTGCTTTGAAAAGGTGCTTTCGTAGTCGATGATCGCGAGGGAGCCGTCTTCGAGCAGGAACAAGTGGTCGAGACGGAGCTCATTGGCCTCAATCGCTGGCAGGTTCGTAGGAAGTGCGTCGCGAATCCGGATGTGCGGGAGGCCAAAAGGAGCGAGGGTTTGGTTTTTCAGGGTATCGGTCACGAACTTCAGGGTAATGTCGTGGTTTTGGTAAGCAATGTCGCTCAAGTAATGTTTCTCCTTTCATTATATGACAAAAAGATTGTAAAAGCAATATAAAAATAAGCAAAAATAAAAATGATGAATCATAGGCGATACGCCGGAATCGTTCGAAGAAATTTTTGATAGACAGAATTTGATGAAAACAGACTAGCAAAAAGATACGCATTTGGCAAGAAAATTCGTTCGACAAATTTAGACATTCGGAATTGCTGAGGGAGGAACTGGAAAATTCCCAAATATTTTGGGAATTTTACTATTGGACAAAGGGACGTGGTATGATATAAGAAACTATTAATTGTTTCTTAAGATTTTTTAAGGGAAAGAAAGGATGAAAAAGTATGAAAACAAAAACAATGCGTTTTCTGCGGACATTGCTCCTGAGCCTGGCCGTCGTTTTTGTCGTATCCGGATTTGGATTTGCCCAGAGCGGAATGACAGCGGAAGCTGCCGGCATGTCTCTGAGTAAGAAAAGCGTGACCCTGTTTGTGGGGAAAAAGGCGACTTTGACAGTAAAAAATCCGAAAAAGAGCGTGGGATGGTCAAGCAGTAACGACGACGTCGTACAGATCAACTCCATCAGCGGAACAAAGGATCAAAAAGTCGTGATTGAAGCAGTCGGCAAAGGAACCGCAAAAATCACAGCAAAAATCGGCAGCACGAAATTAACGGCTAAAATCACGGTAAAAGCTCCTACCTTATCAAAAACGAGCGCAAGCGTAAACCAGGGAAAAACCCTGAAACTGACTGTGAAAAATCCTACGACCACTGTAAAATGGGCGACAAGCAAGAAATCTGTGGTGAAAATTAAAAGTTCTACAGGTTCGAAAAAGCAGACAGTAACCCTTCAGGGCGTAAAGGCAGGTACGGCTACCATTACGGCGAAGGTTGGCACAGTGACACTGAAAGCGAAAGTAACAGTAAAACATGTACATTCCTGGAAAGCAGCGACCTGTACAGCGCCGAAGACCTGTAAAACTTGCGGCGCGACGACAGGGAAAGCGCTGGGACATACGGTTTTGTACGATGCCGACTGTACGCATGACGCAAAGTGCACCAGATGCTATCAGGTAGTTACACGGGCATATGGACATAGCTTTACAGCAGCCACCTGTACAGAACCGCAGAAATGTACACGGTGCGGAGTTACTCAGGGAACTGCATTGGGACATAGTGCGCCTCAGGCAACTTGCACAACAGCCTCGGTATGTACACGCTGCCATACACAGATTTCCCCCGCATTGGGACACAGCTATGAGGCGGGTATTTGTACGCGATGCGGCGCCGTTGATCTGCATCATTTCTTCGATATGCGTATTGCGCTTTATGGCGTTGCAGATTATGTGCGGGTAGATGTGACCAATAACAATGTTTCCGGTGCGGATACCCTGTACATCGGAAACCGGAACTCTTCGACGGGCAACAGGGCAGTTGTAAGAACCAATGGGGCAACTTATAATGCGCTTTTGGTTTACGACGCCGTAAACTATCAGACCATAAGCGAAGACTCCGTTGCACCGGGAAGTTCAAACTACCGCTGCTTCTTCTCAATGCTGACAGAAAGAGAGCTGGATGTAGACGCATCCATTGATTTCCAGATTGTATTTAAAGGAAAAGTCTACAATATTCGTGTAACATCGAATGGGTTTGAAGTTTTGTAATCAGGAATTACAAAAAACGGTTTCAATCGCAAAAGCGGTTGAGGCCGTTTTTCTTTTGCTTTGCCGATAGAGAGCGTTTTCGTACTTGTGTATTTTCCCGGAATGCGGTAGTATAATGAAGTGAACCAAAACCAAGAAAAGGAGCAACCCCCAACATGAGCATTGTAGAAATCCTAAAAGCCGTCCTCTTCGGCATTGTCGAAGGCATCACCGAATGGCTCCCCATCAGCAGCACCGGCCACATGATCCTCCTGGACGAACTCATCAAAATGAACGTCAGCGAAGAATTCTGGTCCCTGTTCCTGGTCGTGATCCAGCTCGGCGCGATTCTGGCAGTGGTCGTTTTGTTCTGGAACCGGCTCTTCCCGTTCAACATCGGCAAAAAGCCCGTGATCCGGAAAGACATTTTCCAGATGTGGTTTAAAATCATTGCAGCCTGTATCCCGGCGGGAATCGTAGGCGTCCTGTTCGACGAAAAGATCGACGAACTGTTTTATAATTACCAGACCGTCGCGGCGGCGCTGATTATTTTCGGTATCCTCTTTATTGTGATCGAAAATATGAATAAAGGAAAGCCGTCCAAAATCAATTCCATTGCGGAAATCGGCTGGGGCACGGCGGTAGGCATCGGGCTTTTTCAGCTGATCGCGGCCATTTTTCCGGGTACCTCCCGTTCCGGGGCAACGATCCTGGGCGGCATCCTGCTGGGCCTCTCACGCACAACCGCGGCAGAATTTACCTTCTTCCTCGCCGTTCCGGTCATGGCCGGCGCAGGCCTTTTAAAGCTGGTAAAATTCGGGCTGGCCTTTACCTCCCAGGAGCTGGTCATCCTGCTTGTGGGAATGGCGGTCGCGTTCGTGGTTTCCATTGTTGTGATTAAATTCCTGCTGAATTATATCCGGAAAAACGACTTCAAGGCGTTTGGCTGGTATCGGATCATCCTCGGAATTCTGGTGCTGCTGTTCTTTGGCGTTTTCGGATGACGCGCGTCAGGAGGTAAGAATGAAGATTGAACTGCCAAAGCAGGTGGCCCGGATTATCCGGACCCTGGAAGACAACGGATTTGAAGCCTTTGCCGTAGGAGGGTGCGTCCGGGACAGCGTGCTGGGCCGCACGCCCAACGACTGGGACATTACCACATCCGCCCTTCCGCTGGAAATCAAAGGGCTTTTTAAGCGAACCATTGATACTGGAATCCAGCATGGGACAGTGACCGTGCTGGAAGATGGTATCGGCTATGAAGTGACGACCTACCGGATCGACGGGGAATACGAGGACAGCCGCCACCCGAAAGAGGTCATTTTCACAGAAAATCTGCGGGAAGATTTAAGGCGCAGAGATTTTACGATCAATGCAATGGCCTATAATGAGAGGGCGGGCCTGGTGGACGCGTTCCATGGCCTGGAAGACCTGGAAAATGGCATCGTGCGCTGCGTGGGAAATGCGGAGGAGCGCTTTACGGAAGACGCCCTGCGGGTCATGCGGGCCGTCCGTTTCTCGGCGCAGCTGGGCTTTACGATTGCGGAGGAAACCAAAGAAGCGGCGAAGAAACTGGCTCCGAACCTGGAAAAAATCAGCGCGGAACGGATTCAGACCGAATTGCTCAAACTGCTGGTTTCCGGGAACCCGGATTACCTGAAAACGGCATGGGAGCTTGGCATTACGGCCGTGATCCTGCCGGAATTTGATGCGATGATGCGCACACCACAGAACACGCCGCACCATTGCTTTAACGTAGGAGAGCACACCCTGCACGCCTGCAAAGGGGTGCGCCCGGACAAGGTGCTTCGCCTGGCAATGCTGTTCCACGACTGCGGCAAACCCCTGGTGCGTTCCACAGACGAGGACGGGAAAGACCATTTTTACGGCCACGCGGACGTCAGCGCCGAAATGGCGAGCGAAATCATGCGGCGGCTGAAGCTGGACAACGATACCATCCATCAGGTGAAGCGCCTGGTGCGGTTCCATGACTGGCGTCCGACGCTGACGGACAAGGCGGTGCGCCGGATGATTTACCGGACAGGGGAAGAGATTTTCCCGCTGCTTCTGGAGGTGGAGCGTGCGGATATCTGCGCGCAGAGCGATTACCAGAGGAAAGAAAAGCTGGAAACGCTCGATCAGGCAGAGGCGCTTTATCAGGAGATTTTGGCGCGGAAGCAATGTCTTTCGCTGAAGACGCTGGCCGTTACCGGAAAAGACCTGATTGCAGACGGCATGAAACCGGGAAAAGAGCTGGGCAATGTGCTGAACAAGCTGCTGGAGGACGTGCTGGAAGAACCGTCCCACAATACAAAAGAATATCTGCTGGAATACAGTCGAAGCCTGCGGTAAAAATGCCGCGGGCTTTTCCACATATTGGCGGACACCCCCGCATAAGATAGAGGGAACATCGAAGTGGGGGGATTAGGAGTGAATGAAAAAGATCTGACGATTTTGGAGCAATATGATTTGCAGGTGCATACCTTCCGGCGCGGGAGGGGTTCGTTTCTGCTGGAAACAGATCAGGGGCTGAAGCTTCTGACGGAATTTTCCGGAACGGAGCCAAGACTGCGGTTTCAGAACCGGATCTGCGGGCAGATTGGCAGCAGGAGTACGGTGCGGGTGGATCGGGTGCTGGAAACGAAGGAAGGGAAGCTGATCGCCAGGGACCGGGAGGAACGGGGGTATATCCTGAAGGACTGGTTTGAGGGGAGGGAATGCAGTACCCGAAGCGAGGAAGAAATTTTGCTGGCGGTGCGGCTGCTGGCGGAAATCCATAAGGTGATGCGGATTCCGGAGGAACGGGCGGAGGAACTGGTCAGCGCGGCGGAGGAAAAGCCCGCGGAAGACGAAGAAAGGTTGGACGGGCCGGGAAAGGGCGCAAAAATTCCCGATAAAGAGCGTTTCTGCGGGACGCCGCTGGATCAGGAGTGCGCGAAAAAATTGCGGGAAATCAAGAAGGTGCGTACGTACATGCGGGGGCGGAAGCAGAAGACGGCGTTTGAGCTGCTGTTTTTGAAGGCATTTGAGACGTTTTCGGACCAGGCCGGAGAGGTGACGGAGCTTTTGGAGGCCGCGGAATTTACGGAGCTTTACGCAATGAGCCTGGAGGAGGGGCGGGTATGCCACGGGGACTATAACCAGCACCACGTCTTCCTGGCCGGAACCAATGCTGCCGTGATGGACTTTTCCAGGGCGCGCTACGACATTCAGATCGTGGATCTGTATCAGTTCCTGCGGAAAATCATGGAAAAGCAGGGGTGGGATGCGCGGCTTGGGATGAAAATGCTGGACGAGTATGGGAAGGTGCGGGCAATTTCCGGGCCGGAGATGAAAAACCTCTGGCTGCGGCTGAAATTCCCGGAGAAATTCTGGAAGCTGGCGAACCATTACTATAACAGCAAAAAATCCAGGACGCCGGAGAAAGGGATGGAGAAACTTCAGACGCTGATTGCACAGGAGGAGAAAAGACAGCGTTTTCTGCGCCTGTTAGAGTAAAAATATGCATAAATGGTTTCCTTTTCCAGGGTTTTATTGTATAATAGAAGCACAAAACCGGCCTACTCCGGCCGGGATGAAGTATACAGCATTATATTAGAAAACTATGGGAGGTATTAGGAATGGAGTACAAAAAAATCTATGAAGACTGGCTGTCAAATCCCTATTTCGACGAGGCAACCAAAGCAGAGCTTCGGGGCATTGCCGACGACGAAAATGAGATCAAAGAGCGTTTCTACGCAGAACTGGAATTTGGCACCGCAGGCCTTCGTGGAGTGATCGGGGCAGGCATTAACCGCATGAACGTTTACACGGTCCGCAAGGCCACCCAGGGCCTGGCCAACTACATTGCATCCGTAAATGCCAAGGACAGAGGCGTTGCCATCGCCTACGATTCCAGAAGAATGTCCCCGGAATTCGCAGACGAAGCCGCCCTTTGCCTGGCTGCCAACGGCATTAAGGCCTACGTGTTCGAATCCCTTCGCCCGACTCCGGAATTATCCTACGCAGTCCGGACGCTGAACTGCATTGCCGGGATCAACATCACCGCCAGCCATAACCCGCCGGAGTACAACGGCTACAAAGTATACTGGGAAGATGGCGCCCAGATCACCCCGCCCCACGACACCGGAATCATGGCGGAAGTGAAGAAAGTCACCGACTTTAACACCGTTCTGACCATGGACAAAGCAGAGGCGGAGAAAGCCGGCCTTTACCAGGTGATCGGAAAAGAAATCGACGACACCTATATGGAAGCTCTGAAGAGCCAGGTCATTCACTGGGATTCCATCAAAGAAGTCGGAAAAGACCTGAAAGTGGTTTACTCCCCGCTTCACGGAACCGGAAACATCCCGGCCAGAAGAGTTTTAAAAGAGATCGGGTTTGAAAATGTGCACGTGGTAAAAGAGCAGGAACTGCCGGACGGCGAATTCCCGACGGTCAGCTACCCGAATCCGGAAGCGGAAGAAGCTTTCACCCTGGGCTTAAAGCTTGCGAAGGAAATCGACGCAGACTTGGTGCTGGCCACCGACCCGGATGCAGACCGTCTGGGCGTCCGTGTGAAAGACCAGAACGGCGAGTACCACACCCTGACCGGAAATATGTCGGGCTGTCTGCTGGAGGAATATGAGTTAAGCCAGAGACAGGCTACCAAAGGCCTGCCGGAGGACGGCGCGGTGATCAGCACGATCGTGACGACCAATATGGCGGCTGCGATCGCGAAAGCGTATAACATGAAATTTATCGAAGTGCTGACCGGATTTAAATTCATTGGCCAGCAGATCCTGGGCTTTGAAAAGAGCGGAAAAGGCACCTATGAATTCGGTTTTGAGGAGAGCTATGGCTGCCTGATCGGCACGCATGCCAGAGATAAAGACGCGATCGTTGCCACGATGGCCCTTTGCGAAGCTGCCGCTTACTACAAGACCCAGGGCAAGACCCTCTGGGATGCCATGATCGACATGTACGAGAAATATGGCTACTACAAAGACGACATTAAGTCCATCACCTTAAAGGGCATCGAAGGCCTGGAAAAGATCAAATCCATCCTGGAGACCCTTCGGGAGAATCCGCCCACCGAAATCGGCGGCTACAAGGTAACGTCCGCCAGAGACTATAAGAAAGATACCATCAAGAACCTGGAGACCGGTGAAGTGACCGCTACCGGGCTTCCCAGCTCGAACGTTCTGTATTATGATCTGACCGACGACGCATGGCTGTGCGTCCGCCCCTCCGGTACGGAGCCGAAAGTAAAATTCTACTACGGCGTGAAGGGCACTTCCCTGGCGGATGCGGACGAGAAGTCTGCGGCTCTGGGCGAAAAAGTTCTGGAAATGATCAACGGGATGCTGTAAGATGGACAAACCGTACACCTTTGAGGACTATCGGAAAATTGTGGAAACCCTGCGTTCCGAGGAGGGGTGCCCCTGGGATCGGGCCCAGACTCATGAGAGCTTAAAACCCTGCATGATCAATGAGATGACGGAGGCTGTGGCCGCCGTCGATCTCCTGCGGGAAACCAGGGATTGGGACAATCTCTGCGAGGAGCTGGGGGATCTGCTGCTTCTGATTCTGCTTCAGAGCCAGATTGCGAAGGAAGAGGGGTATTTTTCGCTGGATGATGTGATTCAGAAGGCCGCGGAAAAGATGGTGCGCCGCCATCCCCATGTCTTCCCGGATGAGGATGGGAAGAAGGGCGCGCCCGACTGGAATGCGATCAAGGAGCGGGAGAAGGCAGGGAAAACGCCGGAGCAGCGTGCATTTGCAAAAAATGCTGAGAAAAAGGCCGCCGAGGAAGTGTGCCGCCACCTGCAAGAGGAATATTGTTGCTGTTTAAATAGTACCTGAGCACTTAGCTGCTCAGGTACGTAAGAAAGTGATTCAGGAGTGAGCAGGCTCTTTTGCGAAGCAAAACTCAAAATGAGCCTGTGAATCGTTACTGGAACGAGGTACGAGCGAACAGTAAGGAATATTCCTTCAATATTCCTTAAATTTGAGTAAATTCCTTGACAAATGATAGCTAAGAGATTATAAATAAACGTAGGACTCGCTTAACGGCCTGTGAAGGAAAACGTAAGGGGTCACTGTCCGAACGGATGAAGACGAGCAGAAATCAGAGGAGGAAATTTTCCATGAACAAACAGGAATTAATCGCTGCCATTGCGAACAGAACCGAATTATCTAAAAAAGATGCAGAAAAGGCACTGAAAGCGTTTGTTGATGTCGTTGCAGAAGAATTAAAGAAAGGCGAGAAAGTCCAGTTAGTTGGATTTGGCACCTTTGAAGTGACGGAACGTGCGGCCAGAGAGGGCAGAAATCCCCAGAGCGGAGAGCCCATGAGCATTGCCGCTTCCAAAGCACCGAAATTCAAAGCCGGCAAGGCCTTAAAGGACATGATCAACGAATAATCAAAAAAGAAAGGCGCCGCAGAAAGCATCTGCGGCGCCTTTTGCAGTGCGCCTAGCGGCGCACGTTTCCAACGGGTGTAAGTCCTGAATCCGCCCGGTA
>JAUNPS010000040.1 GCA_030536575.1 Eubacteriales bacterium
CTTACGCATATTAGAAATATTAGAAGAGCAAAATCACACCAAATATTGGCTTTACAAACAGATGGATTTGAGCTATCAGAATTTCAATCGCATGGTAACTAATCAGACCACTTCCATTCGTTTTGAAAACCTTGATACGCTCAGCACATTACTTGATTGTCCAATCGGCGATTTATTCGAGAAAACAGACAATTAAACACCAAGAAATGGGTGCTGTGGCTAACTCCCTACATTAGTTTTTTACATTCTGATACATTCTAAAAACAGGCAGACGGCACACTGAAACCCTTTTATAAAGCCGCTTTCTTCTGCCGCAGACGCAATCAGAAGACCCATGTCCTTAATCAGCTCTTCCTTTTCTGTCATCCACAAGCCTTCATGTTCTTTCAATATGCTCAGGACTTCTTTTTGAAGTTCACAGCTGATTTTTTCAGATGAATCTTCCTTTATCATATTTACATACAGATTTCTTAATATCCTGTCTTTCTCTAACTCTTTTTCGCAATCCATACTCGTTCCTTACCCTCCATTACTTGAATCCGATTCTGCAAAGAATATAACCACACCTCCCACTATTATACTTATTTCATGCCTCATTTCCTACTTGATAGCACCGTTGTTGATTCATTCTCCACTACTTTCTTTTAGCTCCGCCCCGCTCCTCTAACAGTCTAAAACCCCCTAGTATTTGTCAAATATCCCAATCCCCAAAAAGGCTAGTAATGAGCTTCTTTCCGTTACTAGCCATTTTCTTCCATCACTTGTATCACACTTTTAATCTTATTTTACCAATCTCAATTTTCTCCTCCCTCCAATCGCCCCATGGTTGTCAGTTCTTCCTCTCACTCATAATAAAACACCTCTCTCTTTGCCCGAAATGGAAATCTCTTCCTCCTCGGCACCAGAAAGGCGTGTTCCCGCCGGATATGTATTTTCTCTTCAATCTCCCCATCCGTGATCAGCAGGATTGGGCCGTCCTTCGGGAAATCTTTTGCATTTGCCAGTAAATCCACCCCCGGCTGGAGAATTGTGCCGTCCCGCCCTTTGACTGCTACCTTTCCTGCAATCTCCTCCAGCGCAAGATATCCGGCGTCATACGCCTGCGCGTCACAGAACGCCTCCTTACATAAGGTACTTCCCGTACCGCCGCATAGCTGGCAATACTCCCCAGCACCATCCCCAGTTCCTTTGCCGACATGGAACCGCTCAAACCGGATATCCTGTTCTTTGCAGATTTCTTCTGCTTCCGGTATTACACTCACATCTACGAACCAGTTCTTCCGTTTATGGTTCGGTCGGAACGGACTTTTGCAAATCCACCGGATACTGCCCTCCTACTCTGCCAGGTCGCACTCAGCCGAAAACAGAATGGAAGTATAACAACCTTCCGTTTTCGCCGCATGGCTGGACAGCATTGTGATATCCGGGTATCCTTTTGTCAGCACCTCATATAATTTCCGAACCGCAAGCTCACATTCAGCCGAACCCTGACCTGAACTTAATTGCACAATCATATATTCTGTATCTCTCATTGGAAATATCCCCTGACTATCTCCTGAGAGACTCGCTTACCTCTAATGAAATCAGCAAAATACAGGAATTAACAGAATTATGGGAGAATGCATCTCCAAGCCAGCAGGAGATTGCAGCAGCAATGATACAGTCCCTTTTTGAGCACACTAAAAATTCATAAAGAAAAAGTAAATTATCGAATATGCTTAAGCAGAAAAGCTTGGGAGAATCACAAATTTTATCTTGCAAATTTATAATTTGTTATATCACTTGGCATCATCTGATTTTTAGAATCATCAGCTACCTTTCCTTATTATTAAAAATTAAAATATACTAACATTCATTTAATGAAAGCAGTTGCCGATGGTAACCAAAAAGGGTTGTGTCACAAAATCAGATCGTTCTTACGTAAAGTCCCCTGTATAGAGGGCTGTGAGAATGCTTCTGGCATGGGATACAGCTCTCGGTTACCTGCTGATATTTTATTTATGTATATATAGAAAAAATAATAAGAAATATAAGTTTATATATAACAATAATATACCTATTTACATACCAAATATATACTATATTCTAATGTCGGATATTTCCATATAGTAAATAGTAATTGTACTCATAACAAAATAATAAAAAACAACACCAACCATCATAACCTGACGAAAGGAGTATTTTATGTCCGAAAAGCAATCTCAGCAAATTAAAGCTCGTTGTGCTCCCTCTTTTAAACAAAAGGCAGAAACATTCGCAAACAATCACGACACCAATATTTCTAACCTGATTGTTAGTACCGTAGATACTTTTATGAAATACGATCAGCCTATTAATGAGAATACCGGAATGGGCTATGTCTGTTCCACGGTATATAATATCACCCGAAACAAGGTATTAAATCTTATTAATTTAGACCCAAACATTCCTGACCATACCAAAGAGAAAATACGAAAGGAGCTGGATAACATTGATCTCTGCAAACTTAATCATCAATAAAGGAAAGTACGATAATGATGACGCTATTTTCAAAACAATTAACTATATCTCCCGTCTTGATAATGAAAATATTTTTTACTACGGCATCTGGCCCCCGACCAAGGAAAACTCTATCACCCTGTTTGAAGAGCTTCGTTGCCGCTTCCCAGAGAACACCTGTCCCCAAAAAGTACAACATTTCTGGATTACTTATAAAAGCCTAAAAGATACGGTTTTCATAAACACATTTGCTGACAGAATTGCTTTTTTCTTCGCTCCTGTATATCCGATCTGCTTTAGCACCCACAATGATAAGAAACACTGGCATTCCCACTTTGTCGTATCAACCACAAGCTATTTCCCAGATCAACCTCCCCTTATTGGCGCTACGTGGCGTTCTTATCTTAATATGGTTGAAAATTTCTCTCTGAGCAATGGCATCCTGTTAAAAGAAATGTATAAGATTCCGAATGGTATATGGTAACTCAATAATAAATAACAGCAAACACAACAATATAGTAAAAAATATTATAATCTACCATCTTTGAAAGGAGATCTAAATCATGAATGTTAATTTGATTATTCCCGGTATCTATTACAATAACAATGTCGTTTCTGACATCCTCAACAATTTATCCATTGACAATATGGTCAGTATGTATATTTCTGATATATACCCTACACTGAATACATATGCAGCAGAAAGCCAGCGTTTTCTTTATCCCGATCATGCTGGAAACCAGCAAATACAGTATTTCTGGCTTACTTTCAAAAAAGAAGAATTTCCCCTTTCCGTAGCCCAAGCTTTTTCCGGCGATTTTACAGGCTGTTTGCAAAAGCTTTCCCCTCTTCGTTACAGCGTTCACAGCGTTGGCGAATATTTTTGTACCCGGGTTTCCATATCTACCGCAAGCTGTTATCCCTGGTATGAAATGCTCGCACAAGGGACATGGTATTCTTATTTACTGGATAACTTCGAAGATGTTTCCGAAGGTTATTAAAGGAGTGAATAGAAGATGCTTGAACAATACGACGATATCCTCACCGTTTATGAAGTAGCAGAGATCATGAAGATCGGAACGACCCAAGCATACAAGCTTGTACGTTCCGGCAAATTAAATACCTTTAAAGAGGGAAAAGACTGGAAGATACCGAAGCAATCTCTAATACAGTATATCATCCAGCAAGGAAATCATTAAACTACCAGAAAAAAGCATCCCGGAATTATAGTGATTCTGAGATGCTTTTTCCTTGTTTCTTTGTAAATCTTTGAGTATTTTGCTCTAAATGGTACAAAATTGGTACAAGGCTAAAACCTCATTTCCGGCGCTGCTATGTAAATACCCTCCATCCGAATCACAGACAATACGTTTCTTTTGTTCCTTTAAACGCAGATATTAGCATCTTTTTTACTTCCTGATCGTCTTTGAATACAGTCATCCATACAGAAAAGAATCCAGTCGCTTTTGCAAGCATTTCTATCTGGTTCAGGTATCTCTGTCTTTCTGATGATCCCTTTACTTCGTTCCAGCCCTGCTTACTTTCCAGCGCATAATTGCGCGCTTCATTTCTCACAGCATAACGCCGATCCTTTACCGCTGGAGTAAGAGGTACATGATCCAGCTTCACAAGATGGAACAGATTCTCCGCTTTCTGTCTGATTTCATCCCCTTGTTTTTGCAGATACTCGTCATTTAATTTCGGGATATCTTCATCGTATAGAAACGCATGGAAGGTATCATCTTCATCTGGCCAGAGATAGTTCTCCTTATCGCCATTTCCTACAATCGTGCCTTTGCGGGTATTACAGTATTTGCAGGAAAGCAGCAGATTTTCCCATGCCGTTTCATCGCCGCCTCTCTATGCTCAACTTCCGGTACATGATTGATGGACATTTCACAGAAAGAACAGTAGGCTCCTAACCGTTCCTCCAAATACGGTTCTGCTTCCTGATACTGATTAAATTGCCTATCCGGCGCTTCTCCTTTGTCCACTGGCCGCATTATCCTTCGACCTCCACCTTTTTTTCCAAATACTTCATCTTCATCCACGCATAATACGCCGGGTTATCGCTATATTCAGCAGAAAGAACATCCAACCGTTCCTTTAACTCCTGCAATTTTTCCTGAGATACATCACCTTTCAGAGCGTTGAAATATTCCTCCGCGGCTTTGTACATTTTTAGCTTCTTTTCGCTGTATTGTGCTACGGGAACTTTCATAATATCTTCTGCGATATCTTCAATACTCTGGCCTGAGTATTCTTCATCTAAAATGGTGTCTAAGGTAATCAATTCACCCGGCTCTAAGGACTGGATGATAAAGGGCGAATGGGTAGCGCAGATAAATTGAACCCTTGGGAATAATTCTTTTAAAATTCGGACAATCCTCCTCTGCCACGTTGGGTGCAGGCTTAAATCCAGCTCGTCTATAACCACTACACCCGGCGTCAGCTTCAACGTATCTTTTTCAAGGTATGGATTCAGGATACACATTTTGGTTGCTATATCGGTGACGATTTTAATGACATTCCGGTATCCATCGCTTAACGCTGAAAAATCAATAATCGTACCGTCTGAGTTTTTTACCGCGATCTCCCCATATCTGGATGAATATAAAACCTGTTGTCCTGGAGATAATTCGTCCTGCAAGCTATATTTTACCGCGTCCATGATTACCTCATAAGCGGGAAGTGGTTTCCCATCGTTTTCCTCAGAGGCCAGACTTCCTAGTAGTTTAATATACTCAAAAGAAGTCTGATTTCCGCGTTTCTGATCCAGACAGCGCTGGTACGCATCTGTCCTTCCGGGAGTTTTTTCGATTTCCCCTGTCCGGTTTTCATTCCATAGCCTGGCAGAACTCAAATACAGCACCAGCGGATATATCTGGCCTTCATCGGAACCATCTGCTGCTTTGATTGCCTTTTCCCATTCGGCAACAAATTCCCGCATAGGATTTTTTCCAACAAATTTTGTCCTTCCACCTTCTTTTTCCAGGCTTCTCACGCATTCGATTATTTTTTTGTTCCACACGATCTGACTGCTGACCGTACAGGGAAACTGTTTTACCGAAGACGTTACTGCAATGCCTTTTGTTGGCTTTAATGACTTCCTTAAAACATCATTGTCTGAAATGTTATGACCGAACCTGCTCGGTACATATTCTTTAAAAGCCGCTAAATAAGCGCCCAAAATGACAGTAGCAGCCTCTAAAACCGTAGTTTTTCCCGATGCATTTTTGCCGATAAAAACATTCATCTGTGGATTCAGTTCGTATGTAGAATTATCAAACCTTCTAAAATTCAATAATTCTATATTTTTTAAATAAAACCTCTCCATGATATCCTCCATGCGTCTTTACGCATCATTTTCTCTCTGCTTAATACAAATTTGCTCACACCTCACGCATCATATGGTATAGTATATCCATTTTCAATCATAAAATCAATAATCCCAACTGAAAAAGCAGGAGAAGAGTCATTCTTCCCCTGCCTCAGTACTCTCTAATGCCTGTACCCATTCCTGTTTCTGCTGTTTTAGCTTAGCCTCAAAATTGTCAAACTCACGCTGCTTTAATTCTTTTGTAACGGTTGTATAAATGTCCAGCGTCACATCTGAACGGCTATGTCCGCAGAGTTCCTGTATCACTTTAATATTTACGCCAGCTTCCACCAACCGGGTAGTAAACGTATGCCGTAAGGAGTGACAGGAAAAATTCGGAAGCAGTACCGGGTTCTTTTTCCCTTTTAACAGCTGCTTGTCATTACAATCACGAATGATACGCCGGAGCGCTTTATTAAGCGTCCCCTGATGTTGTAAATTCCCGAAGCGGTTAGTAAAGATAAAATTTCGATAACCATCCACCGTAACATCACAGCTTATTCCGCCCAATTCCTGGCATCTCTTTTCTTCCATGAATGCCACTTTTACCTCCTCTGTCATGGGAATTTGCCGATTGCCATCCTTGGATCCCAAACTTCTTCACCGTAGCATTCGTCTCAATAATATAATTCGCAATTTCCACTGCCCGCTCTTCAACATAATCTTTCAAGTAGAAGCCTCCAAAGACGCTGTTTTTACGGTGTAAGCAAAGGATTTTCCCCGTATGCATAACCGAATTTAATCTGCATATCGCTTTTTTATTTCTTCCGGCATATACTTCACCAATTCCTCCACTAGCTCATATACCTTCGTTCCCGGCGCAATTTCCGTCGGAGTCCTGCCTTGTCCATCTCTTATGATTCGTTTTGCATATCGAATCGCCAATTTGGGATTCCCTTTTTCCATAAGAATCTCAAAAATATTTTTCATATTCTTTTGATACTTCCCTAATCCCAACTCTTTGAATTTCTCGTTCAAAAAGGAAATGTACTCTGTCCGATGGTTGTTCGCTGTATAATAAGCGAAATGAAGGAGGAACCAAAATTCAATACATTCGTTGCTCCACGCCGCATGATACTGCAACTCTGGATTGTCTTTGTTTAACTGCTCTGCCCTGCCTACTACGCCGTTAAAATCGCTGGCAGGAAAGCTATCTTTATCATAAACGCACCAAATTTGCCCTTTCTCTATTCTGTTTCTCCTCACATAATCCTCTGCCATACCAATTACTCGCATAGTTTCTGCCTGACATGGCTCTATTTCAATCAACACCATATCTTTATAAATTGGATTTTCCTCTATCAACTTTTTGAAACCTGCAAAATATTGCGGTTCCGTTTGCTGGCCCTCACAGAAAATATAGTAACGGTACTTCTTTAGCTCCAGATGTTCCTGGCGACGTTTCTTTTTCCACTTCTCCATTCCGGCTTTTTTAGACACCTACAGTCCCCCAATCTATAATTTTTCTGAGATATGGGTCTGCTCCATATTTACCTTCCAGATACTGTTTATCAAACTTGGCATCCTTGCGAACCGATACCCCCTTCTCGTTTTTAAATTCTACCAAAGAATATAATTTAGAGTTTTGAGCATTTCCTTTTGCCACAAACCATATTTCATCCCGCCGGAATAGCTCGCTGTTCATGGTAGATAAATCATGTGATGTGAAAATTAACTGCCCGCCGTTTCTATTGATGCTCAGATCTGTAAATCTTTCAATAATATTTTGAAGCAATGCAGGATGGATTTTTGCATCCAGCTCATCAATAATCAACGTCGTTCCATACACCAGACTTTTCGCAATAAATGGCAGTAAGCCAAACAGTTTTTTTGTTCCGCTGGATTCTTCAGATAAAGTTATTTCCGCACTATATCCGTCCACGATATGCTTTGTATATACTTCAATCCGGTCATTATCCTTTTCTTCAACTCGGAAATCTTCAATATCCAAATCCATCTCCCGAATCATATCCAATACTAAATCTTTTATTTTCTCCGAATTTGCTACTGCTGTTCTCAACTCCTCATATGGATCACCATAATTTAAGAAGTCTATAGAATCCTCAAACCAGCTTAAAACATCATTTACAATCTCATTCTTCTTATAGGTAATTCCAAGATAAGATAGAAGTGGCAATGTTGTGGATAATTCGTCACTTATTTTGAATTTTCCAAAATCACCCTTTAAGCTGACTTCTTCACTGTTTCTCGTAAATAATGCGGAACGGCGTCCTGTTTCCATTTTAATCCGATCCAGACTTTCGTAAAGCACAACATCCTGCTTTATTTGTAGAATGTATCTGTATTCCGCAATCTCTGTTCTAAAAAACACCTCAAATTCTGTCGGTTCATTTTTACTATCTTCCGAAAAAGCAAAAGGCTCTACCGGAATCTTCCGTACTTTATAATCACAATCATTTTTATCGCAGGTAGCGCATAAAGGTCTTAACACCTTTGAATCCAAAGTATGCAATGCTTCCAGTACATTCGATTTTCCACCGCCATTTGGCCCATAAATAACGGAAATTGGCAAGAATAATTCTCCATCTGCATCTTTAATCACTCTATCTTCATGCTCTGAAATAGCCGTCGCCTGCATGTCAAATGTCATTTCATCCCGTATGCTCTTATAATTCTTCACTGTAAATTGACATAACATATTTTCCACCTCCGTTCTATAGTTCTATTATACTCATTTTTCTTTTTTTGTAAACAATATTTGAGATTTTATCTCATATTTTTTGTTGAAATTCTCCCCAGACACGCACACGAGGCAGCACATTTCAATAAATGCCCGTACAAAACAA
Organism: Eubacteriales bacterium; assembly: GCA_030536575.1. Taxonomy (GTDB): domain Bacteria; phylum Bacillota; class Clostridia; order Lachnospirales; family Lachnospiraceae; genus Limivivens. Next base: position 8,665 of record JAUNPS010000040.1, read on the forward strand.
GCGGCAGCCCCCTATTTCTAAGGAACGCTGCCGCTCTCACATACCCTTCATTATCTGATAATCCATACATATCGTTCTATTTTGTTACTTCCATATGTACCGTTGACTTGCTAATTCCAAACTTCTTCGCCGTCTGCCTCACCGTCGCATTCGTCTCAATAATATAATTCGCAATTTCCACTGCCCGCTCTTCAATATAATCTTTCAAGGAGAAGCCTCCGAGAACGCTGTTTTTACAGTGTATGCGAAAGGAAGAGCGCTTATTCTTTCAGGCCTTCCCCATTCCGGCTGTCGTTACCTCTCATCCTTTACACGTTATATCGTCGCTTCGATCAATCCCCTCCCCCTCAATCATAACCTCGCGGACTCCCGGCGTTTTCTTTTTATAAAAGCTAAAGATCAGCATTCGTCCCGATAAAATTCTATCTTGATTTCTAAATTTTCCATTGACGGTAAAATTTTTTCTTTTATACGAAAAACTCCTGTGTTCGGTTCGCTTTTAATGGGTACGTTTGATTTCCCAGGCGGAGAGTTCCTCCTTCTTTGTCCGTTCGAACAGTCAAAACATGGTTCTTCCATTCAAGCTTTATAGAGCCGTCTTTTAGCGGGAATTCACAGCTAAAAGACTGAAACAGAGAAACCTTCGGCTCGACCAAAAACGTTTCATAGGCGGCCGAGGTCGGCGAAATTCCCATAAAATACCTTCCTATAAGGTAAATGGGACTGGCTCCCCACGCATGACACAAACTTTTTCCGTAAGGGTCCCCGTACATTTCATAGTGCTCGTCCCCTTGTTTTCTGGGATCGTATTCTTCCCAGAAGGTGACGGCTCCCAAATCCAACATACCGCCCCAATAGCTCAAAATCTGATCGAGCACTTCCTGTTCCTGTCCCAGCTTTGAAAGCGCCTCCAACTCATAAAATTTAAAATACGGCGTGGTGATCGGGGGAATTTCATCATTTAGAAGCACCTTTTGGTAGATTTTATCCGTTTGTTCCTGATCGGCCATCCCAAACAGGATGGCAAACAAATTGGTATGTCTGGATACATGGTTTTTTCCGGAAGCAAAGCTGTCAATATAGGCCCCTTTTTCCTCATTCCAGTAGAAACGGCGGATGTTTTCCGCAAGAGAGCGGTAACTCGTTCCATAGTTCCGAGTCCCTTGTATCTTCAGCAGCTTTTCCACTTTTTCCATGGCTTCGTAACATTTCGCCAAAAGTATCTGCTCGGCGCAAACCGCCCCCGTTTTGTCTATATCCGCCCAATCAATGAAAATCCAGTCTCCCTCTCTTCCCACCAGAAACCCATGTTCATCCGTCTGTTCTTCCAGGAAATCCATCATACTGCACATTCTGGGGTAGATCATCCGGACAAAGCGTTCATCTCCCGTTATCTCGTAATGTTTCCACACTCCCATCAGCCAATACATGGAATAATCCACAATCGTATTGATGTGCTGTCCGATAGGATCTTTCCCTCTGAGCGCCCACAGCGTCCGCTTAGAGATCTCCTCGTCAAATAAGAGATATTGATTCACAAAAAAGCTCTGATAAGCGTCCCCGGACCAAATCCAGCGGTCCCGTTTTATCCCGTCCAGGAAAAAGACGCCGCTGCAAAGCTTAAAGGTCCTTTCTGCCACCTGCCAGATCTGATTCAGCTTCTCGTTGTCGCAGGCAAAAAACGCCCTCGTTGGCATCGCTACATACTGTTCCATGGCTGTTACCGAAACTTTTCCTGGTGAAAGATTTGGAATATAAAGATAACGGAAGGCTCTGGCCGGAATCTCATCCGTTTCCTTTCGAAGTTTCTGTCGATAATAACAGTTTTCTGTGTCCAGGGCTTCCGCACGGGACTCTCCATAGCAAAGCATAATCTTCTGAAATCCCTCCGAGAAATCAAGGGAAAGGGTAGCTGCCATCTCCGTGGAAAATGTATACAAACTCCCGCCGTTTACCTCCTCGATGTTTTCGGGACGCATTTCCCGTTTGTCATATACCCATACGGAAGGATTCTGATCCTTTCGGACATACCGGCCGCTGAAATCCACCAAAACAGGCTCATTTATGAAATCATCCACCCTCCAGCTTCCATCCGAAAAAATTTTTTCCCCCTGAACGAATATGGCCGGAATTCCGGAAGGACAGCCTGCATAGACCTCCACCGATACCTCGCCCGGCCCGCAGGTAATCGGTTCTTCCAGGCGGCATTTTTTTCGATTGACTCTCACATAAGCGTGGGCATGGGAGAAGACCGCAAAGGTCTCCTCTCTCTCCAAAAGATAGGTTCTGGAATATCGGACATTTTTCATACAGTCATCCATATGCCAATAGGCCGGCCACCGAAATCCCCTCTCCTCCCTGCTGAAGTTTTGCAGCATTCCATGATAAACTTCAAAGTCTCCAGGATACCAAATCCAATATGCGTTTCCCATCTTTTTCCTCCCGTTTTTATTGAATTTTGCTTAACCCCTCTTCCGACAAAATTTTCTTAATATTGAAAAGGAAGAGGCCCGCAGCAATGCAGGCTGCGATCACATCCGCCAATGGCTCCGCATAGTAGATCCCCATCACGCCAAAGCGAAGAGGCAAGAGCAAAGCCAATGGAACCAACAGCAAGATTTTTCGTAAAGCTGCAATAAACAATGAAATCTTTGCCTGTCCCAAAGCTAAAAACACAGGCTGAATGCTAATCTGTAATCCAAATATTAACATACCGGACATATAAATGGGAATTACTTTTTCCAAAAGTCCTACCAGTTCCATATCCGAGGTAAACAGCCCGGCAAACATCCCTGGGAAAAGGATCACCAGAACAGCGCAGCAGGACAAAAAAGAAGTGCAAATCGTTATCATCCTTCTGTAGATTTTCCGTACCCGTTCAAAATTTCCTGCGCCGTAATTGTAACTGATAATCGGTTGAACCCCTTGCGTAAATCCGGTAACGGGCGCGATAAAAAACTGCATAATACTTTGTAAGACCGTCAGGGACCCCACATAAAGGTCTCCCCCGTAATAGGAAAGTCCCCGGTTCAGTACAATAGTGACAATACTCTCCGTGGATTGCATAACAAAGGGGGCGATTCCCAGAGAAAAGATATTTTTGACAATCTTTCCATCAGGCTTTAGATTGCACAAACGGATCTTCATTTTGCTCTTCTTTCCGAGCAGGTAAGAAAGCACCCAGACGGCGCTGACTCCCTGCGAAATTACCGTAGCCCAGGCAGCTCCCTTTACGCCCATACCAAAGACAAAGATAAAGATCGGATCCAGAATCGTATTCAATACCGCTCCCACAATAATGGAGATCATGGCAATTCCCGACGCTCCCTGAGCGATAATAAATGGATTCAGTCCCAGATAGAACTCCACAAAAAAAGTGCCGAAAAGATATACCGTAATGTACTCATTGGCCTGAGGCAGCGTCGTATCGCTGGCTCCAAACATCCGCAAAAGCGGAACCTTAAAGAGCAGGAAAAAGGTCATTAAGATCGCGGAAAAAAGTCCCAGCAGAAATACCCCGTTCCCCAGTATCTTTTCTGCATGCTTCTTGTCCCCCTTTCCCATCCAGATGGAGGAAAGGGGCGCTCCGCCGGAGCCTACAATCGCTGAAAATGCAGAGATCAGAGAAATGATCGGAACCGTAATACCAACGCCTGTCAGCGCAGAGGAACCAAGTCCTGGGATATGTCCAATATAAATACGGTCCACAATGGTATATAAAATATTGATTACCTGGCCCACAATGGTAGGCAATCCCAGGCGAAACATCAGCTTCCAGATATCTTCCGTCCCCAGAAAATTTTCCTCTTTTTTGTTCATAGGCCTCCCCCTTGCATTTCTGTCTCTAGTTTCTCGTCACCGTAAAATAGTCCGCAAGCTTTTCGAACTTCGTAAGATAGCTTACACAGCCCTCATACTGGTTAGAATCCAGAATCAACTGGATCATATTCTTCGCACATCTTCTTAAATCCTGGATATCCAACAAAACATTTCCTTTTCCTTCCAGGGAGTCAAGGATCAATTTTTTATCTTCCGGCGTTCCAGGCATGATCAGATCGTTCCCCGCCTGCATACAAACCGCCGAATCGGAACCCCGTTTGGTAGTCTGCCAGTCGGTCATAACGATACCGGTAAAGCCCCATTCCCTTCTGGCCGCCATGGTACAAAGGTCATAGCTGTTAGCTGTGTGAAGTCCGTTGATCATGTTGTAAGAAGTCATGATCGACATTGGACGGGAAGTTTTAACAGCAATCTCAAAACCTTTCAAATAAATCTCTCTTAACGCCCTCTCGGACAGTACGCTGTCACAGAAGAAGCGATTGTCCTCCTGATTGTTGGCTGCAAAATGCTTAATGGTAGTTCCCACGCCCGGTATGCTCTGAACGCCTCTGGTCATAGCCGCCGCCATAATTCCGCTGACCACAGGATCTTCGGAATAATACTCGAAATTCCGCCCGCATAAAGGATTTCGATGAATATTCATCCCAGGCGCCAGCCATAAGGTAATGCCGAACTCTTCCAGCTCCTCGCCCACGGCGCTTCCCACGGTTTCAATCAGCGTAGGGTTCCAGGTCTGAGCGATCATATGGCCTACGGGCATAGCGGTGCAGTATTGATAATAGTCTTCGGCGTCCTCATGCCATTCTTCCCTGGCAAAAAAACCGCCTTCCAGAGAGTGAAGGATATCTTGTTTATAAATGGTTCCGTCTTTGGCTACCTGGTAATGTTTGCTCAGACGAATTCCCGCCGGGCCGTCCGCCACAGCGATATTGGACACCCCATATTTTTCCATCAGATACGGCGTTGTCTCTCCCGCCGCTCCCGGAACGGTGATGGCGGCATTGCCGATTTCCGTGGGACGGTTTCCGTTGACCGCTCCTACGGTAAGGGAAACCAATTCTTCCGGAGACATTTGATCGGCCAGTTCTCCAGCCTCTTTGGAAACTTCGGTTTCTTCTTCATAATCCACCGTTTCCGTTCTCACTTCTTCCGCTTTGATTTCCCAGCGGGGCAGTGTGGATTCCTCCCTTCTTTCGGGGCATTCCGGCAGGGCTACTTCACAGAGGGTTTCTTTTAACGGACAAATATTTTGCAATTTTTCCGTTATCACTTCTCTGTCTAATGTCAGAATTGCCACATCCGTAAGCGCGCGGGAAGAATTTCCGATTTTCACCACATACTCGCCCGGTTCCAACAGGTAAGAAGCTTTCTTTTCACTGTATGAAGTGAGATTTCTCACGGAAAAACAGATCTTTAAAGTCTCTTGTTCTCCCGGAGCCAGATTCCTGGTTTTGGCAAAAGCTGCCAGACGCCGCACTTCTTTTTCAAGCGTGCCTTTGGGCGGCTCCACATAAATCTGGACTACTTCTTTTCCGGAATAGGCAGCTCCGGTATTTTTCACCGTGGTTTCCACCGTCACGTTCTCGCCGTTTAAAGAGGCCACACAGCCGTTTATCTGGAAAGAAGTATAGGACATTCCGTAACCGAATTCATAGCGAGGTTCGATTTTAAAACGGTCGAAATACCGATATCCCACGAAAATTCCTTCCCGATAGTATTCCGTATCGATATTTCCGTTGTTGTGGCTGTAAGTGTCCCAGCAGGGATAATCTTCATAACGCCTGGCCCAGGTATCGGTCAGTTTGCCGCTGGGCGTCACGTCTCCTTTGATTACATCCGCCAGGGCATTTCCGCCTTCCATTCCCGGCTGGGACAGGAAAAGCAAACCTTTGATCTTGGGAATCGTCTCCAGGAAAGAAAGTTCCAGCAGTCCTCCCGTATTTAAGATCACAACGGTATTAGAAAACTTCTCTGTCACTTCTTTTAAATTTTCCAGTTCTTCCGTGGAAAGCTCATAATCTCCTTTTTCCCGTTTCCGGTCAGCTCCTTCCCCTGCGGTACGGCTGATGATATAAAGCGCGGTATCCGTATGGGCTTCCTTTACATCTTTTTCCGTAATCTTTCTGCCGGCTGGCGCTTTAAAAGGGTTCTGAGAGTAAGACATGATCATGCTTCTCTCCTCTCCCACTTCCGGGGCGATGCTTGCCGCCAGGCCTTCGATTTTTTCCTTCCAGTTCAGGCGCGCCTCCTGGTAAACTTTGTCATATTCGTCCAGCCAGCTTTTCGAAGCGATCTGATAGCCTGCATTTTTCAATCCTTCCTCAATGGATACCACTTCTCTCTGGTTCACATCTCCGGAACCGCTCCCGCCTTTCATCAGATATCTGGCGCCGGATCCAAACAGCGCGATGGCTTTCTGGTTGGAAATAGGCAGCGCTCCGTCATTTTTTAAAAGAACGATTCCTTCCGCCGCCGCTTCTCTGGCGATCTTCCGGTTTTTCCGCTCTCTGTCGCTTACTTCCTGGGACTTTGTCCCGCTGTATCCTCTCTGTTTTCGAATCATTTTATCTCTCCTCTTGCTTTTATTATCAAAATATTCTTTATCCCTTTACTCCGCCTACTACAATTCCTTTTACGAAGAATTTCTGAAAAAATGGATAGATACAAAGAATCGGAAGAATTCCGATTACCGCAATGGCCATACGGATTCCTACGCTGGGAATCTCCGCTACGCCAAAGTCCGCCGTAGCCCCCGCCGCACTCTGGAGAAATTGGATGTCCTGGATCATACGGTTTAAGATATTCTGAATGCTGAACAGGCTGCTGTCCGTCAGATAATAAAGGCCGTTCAGCCAGTCGTTCCAGTATCCCAGACCCACCATCAGCGCCAAAGTCGCCAGCATAGGACCTGATAAAGGCATTACTACTTTAAATAAAATCGTATATTCCCCGGCCCCATCGATTCTGGCCGCTTCCACCAGCGCATCCGGAATATTGGAGGTAAAATAAGAGCGCATCATGATTACATAGAACGCATTCATCAAAAGGGAAGGAACGATCAACGCCCAAATAGTGTTTTTGATATGGAAATACTGGGTCCACATAATGTAAGACGGCACCAGGCCTCCATTGAACAGCATGGTAAAGAAAGCAAAAAAGGCGATGATATTTCTTCCGGGTAATTCTTTTCTGGACAGCGGGTAAGCAAACAGCGTGGTCATCAAAAGATTCAGCGTGGTTCCGATAACCGTCACACCGATCGTAATCAGATACCCCCTGAAAATTGTGCTTCCTCTTTGAATAATATAACGATAGGATTCCAGGCTCCACTGTTCCGGGAAAAAGGAATAACCATTTCTCATCAGGGTTCCTTCATTCGTAAAAGAAGAAATCACCATTAAAAGAAAGGGCAGCACACATATGAGCGCTAAAAGAGTTAAAATAGTATGTAAAAGAATTTGTTCTTTCTTATTATTTTCAACGATATTCATCCTGCTCCTCCTAATCTTTCGATCGCCCTAGAATAACGCGTTATCCTTGTCCAGCTTCCGGACGATCATATTTGCTGTGAGCACCACGATAAATCCTACAATGGACTGATAAAAACCTGCCGCAGAAGCTCTTCCTACGTCATTTAACTGAGTCAATCCCTTATATACGTAGGTGTCAATGGTCTGCGTCACGTTGGACAAAAGACCGGAGTCCATCGGAACCTGATAGAACAAGCCGAAGTCGGAATAGAAAATTTTTCCGATACTAAGAAGCACCATCGTGATAATTGTGCTCTTTAAGCCCGGCAGCGTCACATGGAAAATACGCTGAAGTCTGGTGGCTCCATCCACCACGGCGGCCTCATAGAGGGAGGAATCGATTCCGATCACAGTGGCATAATAGATGATACTGTTGTATCCGAAGCTTTTCCACAAATGAACGAATACCAGGATAAACGGCCAGTACTTGGGTGTGGTATACCAGGAAATTCGCTTGATTCCAAAAGCTTTCAGGATGGTATTGTTGATAAATCCGCTGTCAGCGCTTAAGAACGCATAAACAATATAGCTTACCACTACCATGGAGATGAGATAGGGAATCAAAATCAATGTCTGATAGACCTTCTTGGACATCGCGCTCTTTAGTTCATTCAGCATAATCGCTACGACCACCGCCAAAGTGGTTCCCAGGATAATAAATGCCAAATTATAACAAATGGTATTTCTGGTGATAATAAAAGCATCCTGAGATTTAAAAAGATACGTAAAATTCTTCAGTCCCACCCATTCGCTTCCGAAAATTCCTTTGGAGTAATCGTATTTTTTGAACGCGATGGAAAGCCCCAGCATAGGAATATAGTTATTGATGAGTAGGTAAAGGATTCCGGGAACCATCATGGAATACAATACCAAAGCCTGTTTTTTATGTACCTTTCCGGTACGTTTCTTTCCCTTACTCTTCATGATCCTGCTCCTTTTAAAAGAATTGGGGCAAATTTCTTTGCCCCAGTCATGTGCCTCTTATTTACTCTGCCTCTTTGCTTGCCAAAAATGCGTCCAACTGTTCCTGTTTTGCAGTGATGATCTTATCGATTCCGGCTACCTCAAGTTCCTGGTTTGCCTGTTCGATGGTGGATTCCGGATCTACGGTCCCATCCAGCAATGCGTAATAATATTTATTCATGATGTTGACGCAGGCTGCATATTCATCGGTCACTTCAGAAGAATCAAAGACAAATCCAGTGGCGATGGAATGGGTGGCGTTGGTGTTGAAATCCATTAAGTCGTCAAAGAACGTCGCGCCGTTGCTCGAAAGAGGCGGGGTCAGGGAAGAATTCGGATAGATAAAGTACATTGCCGCGCCGCCGTAAGTCACTGTCGTCGCATCTTTTCCTTCCGGATAAGAGATGGAGCCGTCCTCATTCTTTACATAATGTGTTCCTTCAATGCCATCTACCAGCAAGGTAGCGATATCGCTGTCCGTATAAACGGCTTCAATAAACTGCCATGCAGCGTCCGGATTGCTGGAGTTGGAGTTGATCCCGTAGCTTAAAGAGGCGTAGCTATTGCTGGTGGACCATGCCGGTAAGATCTCCGCCAGTACGATTCCATCGGCGGGGGCCGCGCACAGGTCGTTATTCAGATGGCAGAAGGCCTTACCGTTCAGAATCAGGTTATCCCCGCGCTCGGTATTGCTTAAGATATCCGCCATAATCAATCCGTCCTCATACCACTTATGGGTGTATTCACAGAATTCACGGAAATCGTCGGTATTAAAGAGGTTTTCTACGGTGGTACTCTGACCGCAGTCCGCTAAAACGCCTACGTAGGACTCATCTCCCAGACCGTCCCAGGACCATCCGTTTACCATAAAGTTCAGGTTCTGGCCCACCATGGGATAGATATCCGGATATTGTTCCTGTACCTGATATAAAATTTCTTCGATGTCGTCGAAGGTTTTAATTGTAGAGACGTCGATTCCCATTTCATTTACAATTTCTTCCGATAAATGTAAGTTGTACACATTCGCAAAATTCCGGAAGTTCGTGATGGAATATAAGCTTCCGTTCACTTTCGTTCCTTCCAGTTCTCCATGCGTCCATACATTTTTGAACGCCTCGCTGGAATTTTCATAATAATCATCCAGACATAAAAGCTGACCGTTGTTGACAAAGGTTGCCAGCGGCGTCTGCTGTAAAGCGATCACGTCCACTTCGTCTCCCGTTAAAAGAAGGTTCGACTGCTGGGTCCAGCTTCCCGCATTGATGTAAGTAATCTCTACCTGGATACCGAAACGCTCCGCCAGAAGTTTGTTGATCTCTGCTTCTACCAGATCTACATCCGTAAAGTCATAGGTGCTCGGCATCGCATATTTTACTACCGGAAGGTCTGAAGCTTCATCGGCCAAAACGGTTCCTCCCATCAGCATGGAGCCTGTCATCGCTGCTGCCAGCATCGTTACTGCTGCTTTTTTCTTCATTTCTTCTTCTCCTTTTCTTTGTTTATTTTTTCCCTTGTTTGTTTTGTGCCTTAAGTATAACAGGCTGTTTTTGTTTCATCTGTCACTTTTATGATGAAAAAATGTCCCTTTCGTGACTTTCTCACAAAAGAGACATTTCTTTTAGCTATTTCTTTTATGTATCTGCCGGTAGTCGAGAGGAGTCATATGTTCCATTTCCTTGAAGATTTTCGAGAAATAGGAAAAGTTATCGTATCCCACTTTGGAGGCGATAATTCCCACGGAAAAATTCGTGGAAGACAACAATTTTTTGGCCAGCTCCATCCGTTCCTGAATCACGTAATCTTTGAACGTCAGTCCCACTTTTGCTTTAAACATTCTGGAAAAATATTCTTCATTCAAATACAAAAGGTTTGCTACTTCTTTCCGGGAAATATTCTGGTTGATATTGTCATGGATGTACTGCAGGGCGATTTGAATACCATCTTCCTTCGTATTTTCCTGCCGACGGATAAATTCCAGGCAATAATCGACGGCTTTCATCAACCCGTCAAACGTATGATAAGCCTCCATAAACACTTCATACGGGTAAGCCTCCGTAAAAATACCGTGCGTCTCGATCTTCCGGGATTCTGCTACCGCGAAAAAAGCCTTGGAAAAATTAAAATGAATGGCCTTCATCCGTTTCAGATCCAATTCTCCCCTCCGATCGGCCCTTCGGCAGTATTCCTCAATCTCACCTCGTACAAGCTCCCCTTCCCCTCTCTCAATATAATGAAACCACTGCTCCATTCCGGGAAGCTTTAAAGAATCTCCGCTTTTCTTTTGCTCCTCACTTACGAAGGTATCTGCTTTTCCCATAACATTATCCGTCTTCATCTCTTCCAGCCTCTTAAGACCCTTGTAGATGGTTTCTTTTTCCGCTTTGACCAGATAAAACGCCATGGCAAAATCCATATTCTTTTGTACAAATTCGTGAACCGTTCGGATCTTTTCCACTACTTTGGAATCGTTCATCGAAGCTTGATTCCCATAAAGCAGCAAAAACAAACCGGAATTTTTGATGGGACATAGAAAAAGCTGGCATTCCAATCCTTCAAACGTCTCTTCCATAATATTCTTCACTACCATCCGAACAAGCCTTGTGCTCCATTCTCCTTCATGGCTTTTCCAGTGGAGAATTTCCGCCTGCACCAGGTAAAAGACTTCCTTTGGGTAACGTTTGTCAAGAAGTTTCAATAGCTTCTCCAGAACACTTCGGACTTCGGATTCCTCGCTTACCAACAAACGTTCCAGAAAACTGTTATGTAAGATCTCCTGCTGGTCTTTTAGAAAATCTCGATTTTCTTCCAGCTCCATCCGCTTCCTGTCCTGAAAAATCTTTGCACAGGCTTTCTGAAGAACCCTCTCCACCTCCTCAAACCTGGCCGGTTGAAGGATATAATCGTATCCGCCCAGTTGGATCGCTTTATGCGCATACTGAAAGTCCGCATGGGCCGTCAGAAAAATGCACTCGATTTTGGGATCATATTCCTTTACCCAGGCGAACAGGGAAAGTCCGTCTTCTCCCGGCATCTCGATGTCGGTAAGCATTAAATCAATCCGATGGTTTCTAAGAAGCTCTTTGGCCTCCCCGGCGCTTGACGCCAGGTAGATTTCTTCGATGGGAAGTTTTTCCCAGGCGACTCCATTTCTCAGACTGCTTAACACAGTCTTTTGATCATCCACAATAATAAGATTCACTTCCCACCCTCCTTTTTTCCGATCAAGGCTTCGGAAGACGCAGCGCTTTCCTCATCTGCCACATAGGGCAGGATCAGCTCGCTGACAGCGCCCCTGGAATTATAAAAATTATACTCTGCCTTCCCGTGATACAAAATGGCGCAGCGGTTTTTTAGATTGGTAATTCCCACGCCCACCGTTTCATCACTTTCCCAGGCATTGATCACCTCAAGCACCTTGTCCGGATACCCCGAACCGTTATCACGAATGGTCAGATCGACGTATTCCCCGTCCTCAGCGGAAAGCTTGATGGCTCTTATCTGAAGTTTCAGCTCTTCCCCTTCCTTTTGGGGTTTGTAATACTTGAAGGCATTCTCTACAAACGTCTGTATGGTCAAAAATGGCACTTTCGCCTGAGCAAGCTCCGGTGCAATGTTCCAGAGGCAAACTGCCCGGCGCTCCAGAAGTTCATTTTGGAGTTTTTGATAATTTTCCGTATAGCTTACTTCTTCTTTCAAGGTGACCATATCTTTTTCCATCTTCAGAAGATAGCGCATATGCTCGGAAATGGCGAAAATCAAATCCTGGATCTTATGATATCTTTCCTCCGTTACCAGGGCATTCATAGTTTTTAAACAATTCAAATAAAAATGCGGCCGGATCTGGAGTTGGAAGTACGTTAGCTCTGCCTTTTGTTTTTTGATCTTTTCTTCATAAGAGGCAATCTTCAGACAACGGATCTGCTCCATCATCTGCCCGAACATCTCATTGACTTCCTTGATCTCCAGAAACTCTGCGTTTCGATTGATCTCAACGTCCCAGTTATTATCTCGAATCTGTTCCATCGTGTCCTTCAGCTCTGCCAAAGAATTGATCATTTTTTGATTCAAATGCCGCATCAAGACTACGAGAACGAATAAGCACACTGCGGATAAGAGGATAATCACCACCTGAGAAATCTGAAGATAGTACTGCCAATTTTTACGGAATACCATGTGAAGCATCAAATTCGAAGAACCAATGGCCTTCTGAGTGACCACATAGTTCCGGTTTTCCCAGGTTCCGGTTTTTCCCTCTTCGAGGGCTGTGGTAAGCGAAAGTTCCTTGGCAAGCTCCATTCCGGTGACAGCCTCTCCTCCTTTCGTCAAAACAATCTGTGGTTTCATTCCCATGATACTCTCCGAAACCTGTTCGTCATACGATAAACTTACCAGGCCGATCACGCTTCCGTATCTTTTTTGATAGACTTTCGCATAATACGTGCACGCATCCGTTTGAATCAAAATCCATTCGTTCATGTTGATAAGCGGTTCCACAGAATCTTTGATTATTTGGACCGCCTGAGTTTTTTCTTCATTACTCACCGTATCCACAAATCGGTAGAGGACATGTTTTCCCCCGTCATAGGAAACAATATATCCCCTGAATCCGGACTCTGACAAAAGACAGCTCTGCATCATACTGTCCAGATTATAGGCGGCGCCGTAGCTTTGGACAGTATCCTTTTTCGTACTCATCGTTTCAAAGTCCGGACTGTTAAAAAATAGCATAGCAAGGGTATTGTCCACATTCTGCATAGCGTCTTGCGTATCACTGACCAGCTTTTCAATCTCCGATGTCGCGTCGAATTTCATCTGATAGTAGGTCCGTGAGATGGCATAAAAGTCAAAAATCAGCAAAAGGATCGCAATGATGGCAAACGCAAAGGTCCAGGTATATGTTAATTGTCTTTTTAAGGATTTTTCCTGTTTCATAGACACCTTCCAAATATAATTTTATTACGCTCGTTCCTCGCTCAATGTTTCGCTATTCTTTTCTAAATATACCATGTCCAAAACTCTTACACAATCCTCAAACCAGAAATCCTGCTTTTTTCCGGGCGGATTCATCGCTGGGGTCCAGCATTTCAACAAGGTCTTCCTTTGGCCGAAGCTCAATACTTTTCTCTTTCTCTATGGAAAATACCGTAAAGGGATCTCTCTTTGGATACTGCCGGGTTTCTTTTTCAAAAGGCTCCTCCCCTTTCTGATAGGGGAAAATGAGCAGGGAGAAGGCGGTTGTCTCTGGGAGCAAACGATACTTGGGTAAAACGTCAGAACCACAGCTTGAATTTCCCACTCCGTTTTGAGCCACATCCAGAGATAAAACGAAATGGTCTCCGGGAAGCAGCTCCTGGCGGTGAGAGGCTTTGGTAAGATCGTCCACCGTATAAGGCAGAGCAGAAAATTCAAAGGGGCTCTCCCCTTTAATCAGGATTCCTTCTCCTTTTTGATTTTTCATAGCAACCCATCGGGTTTCCGTATGATTGCCCGTTTCCTGGGGACGGATATATTCCATATACGAGCTTTCCTGCAGCGTTTTCTCGTACCTGGAAATCGAAACGGCAGATTTCCGATCCCGATAACTCTCTCCGGGGCCGTTTCCATACCATTCTACTTTATTAAGCTCTTTTGCGCACGGGACAGTATATCCCAATCTTGGAAGATTCTCCCACTTTCCGTAAGGTTGTATCACACTATCGATCCGAAGCGTTCCATCCGCGTAAAAAGTATAAATGGAATAAAGAGAAATGCCGGAATCCTTCTTACAACGGTATTCCTTCTGAATTCCGATCGCTGCCGCGTCTTCCTCTTCGGACAATACGGTCATCTTCTGAAGAATACTCTCTGGATGAAAAAGATCCAGTTCTTTCCATCCGTTTTCCCCAAGATAGGATTGGCTGTGAAGATCGTTATCCGTCCATGCTCTGACAAATTGTAAGTGAAGCCCTTCTTCCTCCTCATTTGCTGAAGAGGAGTGGAACATGTCCTTTCCGTTTATGGAAAACTTTATCAGATTCCCCGATTTTTTGGAAAGCTCGGCCGCAAAGGCATTCGACTGCAACAGAAACGTTTGCTGCTCTTTTAGATGGAGACTTTGGTTTACGGGTATTCTTTTTGGAACGTCTGTTAGAGACACCTGTTTTAGCGGTAACTGAACTTGCGCTACGGAATGGCCCTCTGCGGCCCACACGGTATCGGCTTTCAGCTCAAAGTTAAGATTCAGGAAATATTCTCCCGGTTTTTCATAGTTTAAATCCGAGAAAGGAAGTCTCATTTCTCCTGCCGCACCCGGTTCCAGTGACACAACAGGCGCTTCTGCGTTTTTCAGGATTTTTCCGTTTAATTCCACCTGCCACTTCAGCAGAAGCGTGTTCGTATTACTGTGAAAATACCGATTTCGGATTCCAATCCTTCCCTCTTCCTTTTCTGCCCAGAAAACTTCCACCGGCGCAAATACAGCCTTCACTTCCGACAGTTTGGCGGTTTCCGTTCGGTCGGGCAGCACCACGCCGTCTATGATAAAGTTTCCGGAATTGGGCATATCGCCAAAATCTCCTCCGTACCCATAGCCGTCTTTCCAGACAATTCCCTGATCGCACCACTCCCAAATAAAGCCGCCTGCAAAATTGGGATATTTTTCGATCATATCCTGATATTCCCGAAAGTTTCCCATTGCGTTTCCCATCGCATGGGCGTATTCGTTCAATAAAAACGGTCTTTCGGGATGCAGGGTACATTTTTTCTCAAGCCACTGTACGGAAGAATACGTGTCACTGTCCACATCCGCCACGGAACACATCTGTCTTTCGTGAACCAGACGTGTGGGATCCAAAGTTTTGCAGTAGGCGCTCATCAAGGCAATGTTTTCTCCGTATCCGGCTTCATTGCTGGTAGACCAGAAAATAATCGATGGGGAATTTTTATTTACACCCACCATAGAGGCGATTCGGTCGATACAGCACCCAGTCCACCGAAGATCATTGCCCGGAAGGACGTCTGTCTTAAAGGAAACGGCATGGGTTTCCATATTACACTCATCCATAACGTATAAACCGTACCGGTCGCACAGCTCATACCAAAGAGGGGCATGCGGGTAGTGGGAGCAGCGAACGGCATTGATATTGTTCCGTTTCATCAGAAGGATATCCCGAATCATATCCTCCTCTGTCACCGCCTGGCCTCTTTCGGGATGAAACTCATGGAGATTTACTCCTTTTAATTTCACCGGTTTTCCATTGATCTGGATCGTGCCGTCAACAATTTTTACCTCCCGAAAACCAATGGATTTTGCCGCAATGTCTGCAATCTCTCCTTTTTCATCTTTCAGGATCAGAAGAAGCCGGTATCGGTTTGGCGTTTCCGCGCTCCAACGCTTCACATTTTCCAAGTCGGCGCTCAGGTACACCGTGCGCATCGTGTTGGCCAGGATCGGCTTTGGAGAAACGGCAAAGTCCGCTCTCTGTTTCGGCGTCAGTTTCTTTAATTCTGCCATTCTCCATGTATCCACATGCCAGGAAGGATTTTCCATTCCGGTAAAGCCACTGTCCAAAACCTCTTTTTGAACCGGATTCCCTTTCCAGTCGTACAGCTCCATTTCCACCGTATGCGGTTCTTTTGCCGTTCTTGTATAATTTCTTACCTTTACCGCCACGGAAAGTTTCGCCGTTTCTTCGTCTTTCCCAAGCTCTGTGTTTACCTGAAAGTCGTAAATGCTTACATTCTTTTGTCTGAAAAGCGTTACGCTTCGAAAAATGCCGCTCATACGCCACATATCCTGATCTTCCAGATAGGTACATGCGCTGTATTGGCAGACTTCTACCGCCAGAACATTTCTCCCCTCTCTCAGCTCATTGGTAGCGCAAAATTCTGCGGGAGAATACGAATTTTGGCTGACTCCTAAAAGGACGCCGTTTAACCATACGCGAAAGGCGCTGCGTACTCCGTCGAACCTTACAAGAAGCTGCTCCTTTTCCGATAATTTTCCCAGAAAGAACGCCCGTCTGTAAAATCCTTTGCTGTTCTTTTCATCCGGTATCTCGCCCGGAATCAGTTTGCTGGAATCTGCCTCAAAAGGATAAGCCACATTGGTATAAATAGGTCTTCCATATCCGTAAAGTTCCCAGTTTGAAGGCACAGGAAGTTCCTCCCAGGCCTTATCGTCATACTCCGGCATGGCGTATGCATCGGTATCCTCCGACACATCCTCAAAATACCGGAATTTCCAGACACCGTCCAGATTCTGAACTGTTTCATCCCTTGCCCCCTTCAAAGCATCCTCTCTGGTTTGATAAGAATGAAAAAAACTCCGATATGCCTCTTTTCCTACCGAAATAATATCTTTCCCTCTCCAAAAATCCTGTAATCGATCCATTTTTTCATCCTTCCTTTCTTTCCCCTACCAGAATCTGACAAGCCGCATCAGGAAGCCCTTCCGCTTCCACCGTGATCTTTACCGTACCTTGTTGTCTGCCTGCGCGAATGGCCAGGATTGCCTTGCCTTCAAAGGTTTTTCTTCTCTCTAACGTAAAGTCTTCCTCGGTACAGGGGTTATTGGAACCCAGTCCCTCCAAAGTCCCCGCTCCGGATACCTGTACCTGGATTTCCCGCTCTTCTCCGAATACCCTTCGTCCCTTATCGTCGGCCAGGAAGATTTCCACATAACCAAGATCCATTCCGTCCCCTCTGATTTTATCAGATTCCGGGACAAGAAGTATTTGCGTGGCTTTCCCTGTGGTTTCGATGGTATCCTCCGCCTCGAATCGTCCGTTTCGATAAGCCTTTGCGCATAATACGCCCGGTTCATAAGGGATTACGGCCTTGGCAATCATCTCCTTGGGCGTTACCGCAGCGACTGTTTTTCCATTTATCTCAAAAAGAACCTCGTCACAATCCGCATAGGCTTCTACCTCCATCGGCTTTCCCACATCCTGTTCCGAGAACGTCCACACTTTTCGGACATCGTGCCAGTGAAAACCTGTCCCGTAAAGAGGTTTTCCGGTAAATTGGGGATGGGTGGTAAAAACGTAAATTCCCTTGTCCAATCCCCAGATGACTTTACGGTAATACGAGCGGGGGAGCCGTTCCCCATCCAGCGCAAGGTCTGCCTGACAGGAAGTCAGCCATGGCCATCCGCCCATCAGCCCTTTCTGTTCTTTGGGTTCCTCCCGGTAGGAACGGCCGGCTCCGGCTTCGCCCAGGTTATCATGAGCGGTCCATACAAAATCCCCCACCACGAAGGAGTGTTTCCGAACTGCCTCTCTGTTCTCCCATGTATCGATTCCTTCCGTCTCTGTTCCCTGAAGCGCTTTTCCCGGAAAGTATTTCCCAAACTGCCCATAATTGCGGTAACTGTAATTCAGGGAAACAATATCCAGATTTTCAATCATCTGCCGAAAATGTGTCTCTTCCTCCTCTTCACTGATATAAGGGCTTAAGACAGGCAGCGGCCCCCGAACTCCTCCGGGGAATCCATCCCAGGTAAGATGCTTTGGAAGAAACATTCCGCCCAAAGTAACAAGCCGTGACGCATCAAGAGAACGGATGGCATCCGCCTGGCATTTTACCCAATATTCCCCCTCCGCATGGAAACTTCTCGCCTCGGGAATTTCATTGCCAAAGCTCCAACAATACACCGACGGATGATTTCGGTCCCGCAAAACAGTGGCTTCTATATCACGTTTCCACCAATCTTCAAACCAAAGATGATAGTCGTTTTGATTTTTCCCGATTCTCCAGCAGTCGAAAATTTCATCGAT
Source organism: Eubacteriales bacterium (assembly GCA_030536575.1). Taxonomy (GTDB): domain Bacteria; phylum Bacillota; class Clostridia; order Lachnospirales; family Lachnospiraceae; genus Limivivens. The sequence continues at coordinate 26,753 of JAUNPS010000040.1, forward strand.
CACATACATCCCGTACCGGTCGCAGGCATCCAAAAGAGCCTTGGACGGCGGATTGTGGGCAGTCCGGATTGCGTTAAAACCTGCCTCTTTCAGCTTCCTGACTTTTCGTTCCTCCGCTTTCGGGAATGCTTTCGCCCCCAGCATTCCATTGTCATGATGGATACAGCCTCCGTGAAGGGTAACTTTACGCCCGTTTACCTTCAGTCCTTCTTCTGCGTCCACCTGGATTTTTCGGATTCCGATTTTTAAGGAGACCGTCTCGCAATTCTGGTGTGGAGTCTCGATCCGCACCGACGCATCGTATAGCTCCGGATGATCGGCGTCCCACAAGAGGGGGTTTTTCAGCGGCAGTTCAAAAATTTCGTGAGTTTTCCCTTGCCCTTTCAGTTCCAGAAAGCGTTCCATAGACGCCGCCTCTTTTCCTTCTTTTCGAAGTTCGAACCGCACTTTTGCCGGAATATTCTCCTGATTCGTGTTCGTAATCCACATTTCCCCACGAACCTTGGCCTCTTCTTTTTCTGCCGCAGGAGTCGTTATGTATAGATCCCAGGGAGCCAGATAGCACTCCTCCCCTACCAAAAGCGTCGCCTCCCGGTAAATTCCGCCGCCTGAGTACCACCGGCTGGAGGGCTGATGGCCCTGTGTGGAAATACTGATTTTATTTTTCCGGTCGAAGAATAAAAGTCCGGTCAGCTCTCTCCAATAAGGCGTATAGCCATAAGGATGATGCCCCAGATAATGGTCATTTACGGTAATCTCCGTATTCATATAAGCTCCGTCCAGATTTAAAAAGATCGGTTTCTTCTCCCATTCTCTGGGCAGCATAAATTCTTTTTCATACGTGCCAAAATCGTCGGACAGGTAGCCTACTCTCGCGCCGCCCACCGCCTGTGGGGAACGTTTCTTGTGAATGATAAAATCGTCCGGAAGATCGATCGTCGTTTCCTGACGGTCCGTTTCCCAAGGCATTTTTTTCCCTAACGTCCGTTTCCAATCAAAATTAAAAGAGATTTCTTTCATTGCCGCCTCCATTTTGTTTTTTCTCGATAATGTCATTGTAAATTTTTCACAATGGATTCTCAATATCTCAGAGCATCCAATGCCGTCCAAACTGTATCGTATTCAGACTTTCTATTGACGAAAACGGAAAAGAATTTTATACTAATCGGTAGGAAGGGGAAATGTTTTTATGAATTTTGTGATCTCAAACAGTCCTTTTCGCGTCTCTTATTTAGCGATCAAAGGAGGAAAAGCGCAATATTTTTGCATTGTGGGAAAAGAAAAGCCACGAGGAACGGACGGGCATCTGAAGAATCGGTTTCATCAGCATGAATCCTATGAATTGATCTATGTATTGAACGGGGAACTGACGCAGCACCTGGAAAATGGGGTGTTTCCTTACCGCGCCGGGGATGTGTGTTTTCTCGACCGCAATACCAGGCATTTTGAAGGCTATGAGACGGACTGCTCCCTTGTTTTTTTGAATTTTGCTCCCTGGTTTCTGGAGAAATTGTTTGGCCCGAACGAGATTCTTCCGGACACCGCTCAGTTTTCTTCCGGTATCGTCCGGGAATTCTTGATTGGAAACGCTAAAGAGCCGAAAAAAGAATATTTAGATTTTGCGTATAGCCCCAAAGGCCGCGAATTGCTCCCTTCGCCTCTGACCGCCTTACTGGATGAGATCATTCTGGGGCTTCTTTACCCGAAAATCGGGTTCGCATTTCATATTCAGGAATCGCTTCTATGCCTGATTGCCACTTTGGAGGACGCAAACCTTTACAATGCTTCCAGAATCTCCCTGGATTCCGGGACGGAAACCTTTATCATGGCCCGCATCAATGGGTATATTCAGAGATATCACGGACAGATTTCCCGAAAAGAACTGTCCGAATATCTTCATTACAATGGCGATTATCTGAATCGCATCGCCAAACGTCAAACAGGAACGACACTCTCCAAGCTCTGTCAAAACGCCTGCCTTGCGGAGGCGAAACGGCTGCTTTTACAAACTGACTGGAGCATTTCCCGCATTATCGAACATCTCGGCTATGTAAACCGGACGTATTTCTATGAAATTTTCGAAAAGCAGTTCGGCGTCTCGCCCTCCGAATTTCGTAAGGTGGATTCGGATACGACGCATCCCACTTTCTAAAAGTGAGAACCGAAAAATGCCCTGCCCGCTCTTCAATATGATCTTTCAGGGTGAGGCCCCCGCAGCTGCGTCGGCGTCGCCCCAAACCTCTCCCGAAACATCCTCCGAAACACCTTCTCATTCGTAAACCCATGCTTCTCCAAAAGATCCGAAATCCTCTCCTCCGTCCCCAGAACCTCCTCATAAATCTTCCCCAACCGCACCTCATTCTGATACTCCAAAAACGTCATTCCCATCCATTTCTTAAAAAAACGGCAGAAATATTTCGGCTCAAACGCGGCCACCTGGGCGATTTCCTGTAATGGAATGGGGCGATTATAGTTTTCTGCAATGTAGTCCAGGACGGGCTTTAACTTTTCCAGGTTTTTTTCCCGTCTGGTCATCTCCTCCGGCGCTATGGGCGCACGGAAATTCTGACAGAGCTGAAAAAGCGCTTCGAAAAGCAGGCTGTTAAATTTCAGTACGCCGCTATCCGGCTGTTCTTCTTCCAGAAGCCGCATGTGCGCAAGGATTTCTTTGAAACCGTTTACCTTGCTCTGCTGATCTACCGTGTCGGCTGGGTCTTTCAGCGTAAAATTGAGCGCTTGTTTGTCCGGAATCCATTTTTCAAGGAAGCTTTCCGGGATCTGGAAAACAATGGCGCGGTTGGGCCTGGTGCACAGGGTAGAATGAACCTGATTGGGGTTAATGAGGATACAGCGGCCGCTTTCCAGCGTAAAGGAAACCTTTTCCATGCGGATCTTCAATTCTCCTTCCAGCATATAGAGGATTTCAACCGCATCATGCCAGTGGGGCGCCACATAACTGCCGGAATCTATGGAGGTGTAGAAACGGACATTCGTCCTGCCATCCAGGGGGATCAGCTCGTAATTCGTTGGGGTAAGTATTTTTTCCATCGCGGCTCCTTGTGCGCGGCTTATCCGCGTTCAAAAAAAGAGAATATTGACCTGTTAATCAGATACTAGCATATCTGGCGGGGCCGCCGCAAGTATTTTATGATAAAGCCACAGACTACTTACCAGGAGGTATCACCAATGATTCAAAACCCGATTCTTCCGGGCTTTCACGCCGATCCCTGCATCTGCCGGAAAGGAGACGATCTTTACCTTGCCGTCTCTTCTTTTGAATGGTTTCCGGGGATTCCGATCTATCACTCGAAAGATATGAAAAACTGGGAATTGTATTCCCATGCGCTCCAGGATGCGGAAAATCCGGACTTAAAAAAGCTTCCCAGCGCAAAGGGGATCTGGGCGCCCTGCCTCACCTACTGCAAAGCGGAAGATTTGTTCTATGTGGTTTACGGCGTCATGAACTCCATGAATGCCCGGTATTTTGATGTGGAAAATTATCTGATTACCGCGAAAGACCCGAAAGGACCCTGGAGCGAACCGGTCTATCTGCATTCCACGGGGTTTGACGCCTCGCTTTTTCACGATGACGACGGGCGCAAGTATGTGGTGGCCCTGGAATGGGAGACCCGCACGAATTACGAGAAGCCCGGCCCGATCTGCATTGTGGAGTATGATCCGGCCGCGAAAAAAATCATCGGCATGCCGAAACGGTTCTGGCGGGGCGGGACAGACCGCGGCTGTATCGAAGGCCCTCATTTGACAAAACATGGCGATTATTATTACATCATGTGCGCGGAGGGCGGAACCGGTTATTATCACAGCGTGACGATGGGCCGTTCCAAAAATGTCTGGGGGCCTTATGAACCCGACCCGTGTAATCCGATCCTGACGTCCTCTCCGGGCAATTTTAACGAGCGGGCAGACTGGGATCATTTAAAGCCCCGCTATTATAACCCGGACAGCGTCCTCCAGAAATCCGGCCACGGCAGTTATGTGGATCTTCCAAACGGCGAAACCTGGCTGGTGCATCTGACCGCGCGGCCGTTTCTTCCTGAGCTTCGTTGTACCCTTGGGCGGGAAACGGCCATCCAGCGGATGAAATGGACGGCAGACGACTGGCTTCGGATGGAAAACGGGGGCAATCTGGCGCAGGAATTTGTGGAAGAAAGCGCGCTTCCGGAAGTGCCTGTGAAATCGCTTCCGGCCCATGACGATTTTGAGGACGGCCAGCTTGGGCTGGGCTATTATGCACCCCGGATCGATCCCATGACGTTTGTGGATTTGAAGGCAAGGCCGGGCTGGGCCAGGCTTCGCGGGCAGGAGTCGGGCTGTTCTCTGAATAAGGCCAGTATTTTGGCGCGGAAGCTGACCAGCACACAGGCTGTTGTGACGACGAAGCTTGATTTTACTCCTCTCAGTTATCAGCATACGGCCGGACTGCTTCTTTATTATGACAATATGAATTTCATTTACTTGTATAAATATTTCAGCGAAACGCTGAATCACGGGGCAATTTCCGTGCTCCAAATCGAAAATGGCCTGAAAAGGGAATTCTGTGAGGCACGGACTTTCGTGGAGGATGGACGGGAAATCTGGATGCGTCTTGTCATTGCCGGGCGCAGTTCGCGGTTTTTGTGGTCGCTCGATGGGGAATCCTATGCGCAGATCGGGCCGGAATTCGACACTTCTCTGTTTTCGGATGAGTATTCGGAGTTTGGGGAATTTACCGGGGCTTTTGTGGGAATTACCTGCGGGGACCGGATGATGCATCAGCATACGGCTGATTTCGATTTCTTTGATTACGATGCGGGATAATGCTTGTCATATCCGCCCTTCCTGGCGTATAATAGGTTCAGCCGCCAGGATGCGCCTGACGGCCAGGAATGACAAAATGGAGAACCTAAGATGCGCATTGCAATTGTAGACGACCTTCCGGAGGATCGGGAAAGGCTGCTGGCGGATATCTGCCGCTGGGCAGAGGAAAACCGGACGCCTTTAAATCCGCCTCCTGTGCTTTTTGACAGCGGGGAAGCTTTGCTGAACGGCCTGACGGAAGGAACTTTTGACGTTATTTTTTTAGATATTTATATGACCGGGATGAACGGCATGGAGACTGCCCGGCGTATCCGGGAACGCAGTCAGGACTGCCGCTTGATTTTTACGACTTTGACGCCGGATTTTGCAGTGGAAAGCTATGATGTGGAGTCTTCTTTTTATCTGTTAAAGCCTTACACGTATGAGAAGCTTTCTCTCGCGCTGAACCGCTGTCAGGTTCCGGTGCAAGAGGAGGAGTTTCTTGTCCTGCCGGGGCGGGGTGTGGAGGAACGGCTCTATCCGCATGAGATTGCTTATACGGAGTACAGTAACCGGCGCGTGACGGTGCATGGGAAGGATGGTTCGTGTCGCCAGATTGCCATCAAGCAGGGGGATTTTGCGGATGCATTGCTGAAGTATCCCTGTTTCTGCGACTGCATTAAAGGAGTTTTGGTCAATTTTGAGATGGTGGAGCAGCTTGAGAAGGATCGCTTTCTTCTCAAAAATGGCCAGTATCTTCCGATCAGCCGTTTAAAGTATCAGAAAGTTCGGGAACAGTTTCTGGACTATCTCTACGAAAAGACGAGGCATATGTGAGTGGGCTGAGCGGCTGGAAGCAGTCGAAAGGCTGGCCGTCCGGCGCTAGTATAAATCGCATCCAGTCGGTCGCCTGGCCAGTATGGTTTGCGCCAGGCCAGTTCGCCGGGCCAGTCAGCCTTGTTAGCAGGGGCGCGCCGGGCCAGTTCAACGAGCCAGCCTATATCGCGCCGGGCCAGTCGGCCGCGTCAGCATTCGTCTCGCCCCGCGGCGCATTTACCGCTCTCTTCGCTCTCTGAGCACACTCAGCAGCGTTCCGCCCACGCCTCCTACCGGCTTCGCAATATACCCACACTCATGAAAATACTTCAAATACCGCTTCATCAGCCCCGCATCCATCGCCGGACACCGAATCCCACTCCCTTCCAGCAGCCTCTCCGTATTTCCCATATCGAATTCCGCCTGCCTTCCCCCAAACCGCTCGATCAGATTCTCCCCTTCCTTCCGCTGATCCGTAAACAGACACGACAAAATCCGCAGCACATTTTCCTCATTCGTACACGTCTCCAGCTTCCGGCACCACTCATCAAAGGGCAAATGCCCCACCGGATACCCCAGCTTCCTCTCCTGCAAATAAAACTGCTCCAACGGCATCAGCTTCTTATTCAAAAGATTAAACGCCTGTCCCACAGAACCGCTCTGAAACGCGATCCACACCACCGCATCCGCCACATAATCCACCGGCGTCAAATGCAGATGCACATCGATCTCCGGCACATAGCCCAACTGAATGCACCCCACAATCGAACGGCTGATCAAATCCTCCAGCTTCCAAATTCCATCCTTCCTCGTCCCCGTAATATCTCCCGGCCGGTAAATCGCCGTGCGCAGCCCCCGCTCTTTCGCGATTCCCACAAGCTTTTCCGCCACCCACTTCGTCTCCGAATACCCCAGAAAATACCCCTCCGGCGACTCCAACGGATCATTCTCCATCACATGCCGCCCAAAATGGCTGGGATTGTCATAAACGCTGTACGAAGAAATATAATGGAAATACTTCGCGCGTCCCTTCGCCGCAAACCGCAGCGCCTCAGCCGTCCCCTCCACATTCGTGCGCTTCATCTGCGTATAGGGAAACACGAAATTCAGAATCGCCCCATTGTGGATCACCAGATCGATCTTCTTCGAAAGGCGCTCGTAAACCTTCGCCTCCATCCCTAAATTTGGCAGATTTAAATCCCCCGGCACCGGGACGATGAATTTCCGGTATTCCTCTTTCCAGCAATGGAACCGACGCATATTGCTCACAATGCGCTCCATCAGCTCCTTCTGGGAAGCCCCGCGCCCGTGGCAGTATACCCGCACGCCCTTTTTGTGCCTCTGCTGAATCAGCGACCGCACCAGATACGCTCCCAGGAACCCGGTCGTCCCGGTAACGAAAATATTCCGGCATTCCTCCGGCCTGCACGCATAGGCAGCTTCCGGCCGTATGTCCGCGTCCAGCTTACATTCCGCGCGCAGATCGACTTCCCGGCTCTTCACATCCCCGCTTAACAGCGCGCTGATATAATTCGAAATCCCTCCGACCGTGGGCGCCGCGGCCACTTCCCGCAGATCCATCGCAATGTCCAGGTCTTTTTCCAGCTCGCACACCAGCTCCATCAGCCGCAGGGAATCCCCGCCCAGCTCCATGAAACTGTCGTCCGGCCCAAACTCCATTCCGGGAAGCAGTTCCGAAAAAATGGCCTGGATCAATGGCTGCACATCCTCCGGCTTTGCATTTTCCGGCAAAACGGCCTTTTTCCGGTGTGCCGCCGGTTCCATTTTCGCTTCCGCCGCAGCGGCTCCATGCTTTAACGTGCTGAACAACACTTCCAGTTTTTCGCGCTCATAGGCGCTTTTCGCCGCCAGTGTCTTGATTTTCTGATTATCGGTACGGGGCAATGTATTCTTTTTCACAAACACGATGTCCATAAAGGAAAAACCGAATACGTGAGAAACAATTTTATTCACCTGGGCGGCTAATCCGTGGAAATCCGCGTCCGGTTCGCTCTCCGCGCACAAAACCGCGCGCTCATTGCCGCTCTGCTGGATGGAAAACAGCGCCAGCCCGTTCATTGCCAGGGCAACGCCCTCTTTCTGCAGGGCCAATGTAATATCGCTCGGAAAAATATTTTTTCCGCCAATCACCAGCATTTCCTTAATCCGCCCCGTCAGATAAAGCTGCCCGTCGTGCATGGCCCCCATGTCGCCCGTGCGGTAAAATTTCCCTTTGTAACCCGGAATCTTCGTTTCAAAGCTCCTGCTCTCCTCCGGATTTTTCCAGTAGCCCCCGCAGACATTCGAACCCCGCAGGCAGATTTCGCCGATTTCTCCCGGTTCGCAGGGGGTTCCGTCCTCGCGGATTGCCACGACTTTCAGGTCGATTGCGGGACGTCCAACGCTCACAATGGTTTTTTCGCCCTGTTCCGTCGGCTCCAGACGGCGGTTATAGTACGCATCCAGGTCAATTTTCACTTGCCGGAAATCCCTGCTGGACAGCGTTGCCACACAGACGCATTCTGACAGGCCGTAGCCAGGCGCGAAGGCATCCGGGGACACATGGAACAGGCGGCAGAATTTATCGATGGTGTATGCGTCCACAAATTCGGAACCATTGATAAAATGCGTCATACTGGATAAGTCGTACTGGCACGCTTCTTCCTCCGTAAACAGGCGGGTGCACAGTTCATAAGCAGAGTTCGGAGCGGCCGTGATCGTTGCGTGATACTGCGACATGGTTTCCAGCCAAATGGACGGATTCTGCAGAAACTGCAGCGTCGGAATGAAACAGGTGTATCCGTCATTCGCAATGCATTGCATAAAAATGGACACCACCAGCCCGATATTATGATAAAAAGGAACCCAGGAAGCCAGCACCTGCTTTTTTTTCTGAAAATCAAAAATTTCCAGGCACAGGTCGATGCAGCTCATCAGATTTTGGTAGGTCACCATGACGCCCTTCGGCGCGGAGGTCGACCCGGAAGTATATTGCAGATACAACAAGTCATCGCCTTCATGAGTGCAGAGGAGCTCCGGCCCGTGGTAGGGCTTCACTTTATCGGTATAAATCCGTTTCAGCGCAACCACCTGAAAGAACGCCTGGCGCATCAGCGCGCCCGACGCATTCGTCTCGCTGGTCTTTTCCAGCCCTTCATTGGAGATCAGAAACTTGGGGCCGCAGCTTTTCAGCACGGAGGCGAAACGGTTCAGCTTTCCCTCGTCGAGGGGCGGCGGAATCAGCGTGAAGACCACGCCGATCATCATACAGCCCCACACCGCATAGACGGTGCCTGCGTCCTGCATGGACAAAATAATGGCGCGGTCGCCTTTTTTCGCGCCCTTTGCTTTCAGTTCGGCCGCGATTGCCTCCGAACGCTTCCAGGCCTCCCGCACGGTAACGCGGTTTTCCCCAAATGGAGCAGTCTCACAGTCCAGAAAATTGTATAAAACCCGTTTCGGCGTCTCGGAAGCTCTCCGATGAAATAACTCTAAAATACCATCCATTTCCAATGTTCCTTTCTAGCATAAAGTCTTGTTGTCATTCATTTCTTTTTCCTGTAAATGATCTTTTCCAGCGTATTCGCTGATGATATAGCGCGGCCTGCCTTTGGCCTCCATGTAGATTTTTCCAATGTATTCTCCGAGGATGCCAAGGGCCAGAAGCTGGATGCCGCCTAAGAAGGCTACCATGCAGATCATGCTTGTCCAGCCGTCTACGGTGTAGCCCAGAAAATGTGTTGCCACCGCCCAGACGATTGCCCCGAAACCGAAAAGGGAGACGAGCAAACCCAGCCCAGTAATGATCCGCAGGGGCCGCACGCTGAACCCGGTAATGCCGTCGAGGGCCAGCGCGGCCATTTTTTTGATGGGGTAATGGGTGCGCCCGGCCGCGCGCGTCTTTCGCTCGTAGTACACGCAGGTGCTCTGGAAGCCTACCAGCGGGAACATGCCCCGCAGGAAGAGGTTGACTTCTTTAAAATCTACGAAGGCCCGTAAGGCTCTGGCGGAAACCAGGCGGTAGTCGCCGTGGTCGTAGATGCTTTCGGCCCCCAGCCAGTTCATGAGGCGGTAAAAAAGGCGGGAGGTGAGTCTTTTGGGGAGATTGTCACGCTTTCGGTTCCGGCGCACGCCGTAGACGATTTCGGCGCCTTTTTCGTAGGCGGCGAGCATTTCGTTTACGGCCTGGATATCGTCCTGGCCGTCACAGTCCATGGTAATGGTGAGGTCGGCATACTTGAGTGCTTCCAGCAGTCCTGCCAGGAGCGCGTTTTGCTGGCCCCGGTTCCGGCTCTGGCGGATGCCTGCTATGTGTTCGTCCTGTGCGGCGAATTTCTGGATAATTTCCCAGGTTTGGTCGCTGCTGCCGTCGTCCACGTACAGAATCCGGCTGTTTTCGTGAATGATTTTCTTTTGGATCAGTTCTGTAAGCTTTCCGCGGAAACCTGGGAAAGTGAGCGGGAGGACGGCTTCCTCGTTATAGCAGGGGATGATAAAATATAAGATTGGTTCCATCGCATCACTCCTTTACCAATACTGCACCAGCACCCAGGTGTCCAGCCACCGCAGGACCTCCGCCACGTAGCTGCCGGAGACTGGCGCGCCGGAAAGCACCGGATAGAACAGCGCGAACAAGGCCAGCGCCAGAAGGGCGTAGCAGGCCAGAAGGGCTGCAAATTTCCGTGGATGCAGGCCTTTTCCGGGGCGGGATGCGGCGGACACGGCGGTAGGGTGCCGGGCTGAGGCGTTTTCTCCGGGACGGGACACGACAGCCACGTCGGCGGGATGCCAGGCCAGGGCACTTTCGCCAGGATGGGACGCGGCGGCAGGCTGCCGGACTGAGGCGCTCTTCCCGTGACGGGACGCGACAGCCACGGCGGCGGAGCGCTGGGCTGGGGCACTTTCGCCAGGACGGGATGCGCGTCCGGGCGCGCCGCCCGCCCTCCATTGCGCCAGACTATAGGTAATCATGCAGATGACCAGCGGCACGCACGGAAAATAGTGATAAAGAAACGTGTACCTTGTCACCAGGCACCAGGGCAGGTAGCAGGCAGCGTAAGCAATGCACAGAAAAATCGCTGTCTGGTCTTTCTTCCGCAGGCCTCGGTACAGCATGTACAAAAGTGCCGGAATCCCGGCCCACCACACCAACGGATTCCCAAACGCACTGATCCCCTGTCTCATCTCCCCCTCCAGGATCTTCGTATAATAAAACACCGGCCGGATCATAAGCGGCCACTGATACCACTTCGACGCATAAGGATGCTCCGCCCTCAGACCCGTATGGTAACGCAGCATATAGTTCTGGTTCTTCCACATCCGTTCAAACAGCCCCGCATCCGTCCCGTCCGAAAACGGCAGATACGAAAGCAAATAAATGAGAAATGGAACAACCAGAAAAAAGACCACGCAGAATCCCAGCGTTTTCACCGTATTCTTCCGGAAACACCGGATAATCGCCCCATGCGCAATCCCATGGCTGCACCCCTGCGGCCGCCTGGACGCATAAACATATTCCCGGTAACGCAGATACAGCACACGAAAAAACAGCACCGCAAGCCCGACCCCCGCATAAAATCCCGTCCATTTACACGCAATCCCCAGCCCAAACGAAACCCCGCATGCCCCTAACGGCAGAAACGTCCGCCGCAAAGGCGTGTCATAAAAATTCATCCGGCTGTAACGGTACATAAAATAAAACATCAAAATCGTAAAAAACGTGATATACCCATCAATCGTCGCAAGCCGCGTCTGCGTAAAGTGCATAAAATCACAGGCAAGCAAGAAAGCCGCAAACGTCCCGCACAGACGGCTTCCCGTCATCTCCCGCCCCATCAGATACAAAAACGGAAGCATCAGAACGCCAAACAACACGCCTACCATCCGAAATCCAAAGGGTGTCGTCCCAAAACAGGCCGCCCCCAGCGCAATGAAAATTTTCCCCAAAGGCGGATGCGTCGTCTCATAAGTCTGCTCCCCGTTCAGAAATTCATACGCCGTCCGGACGTAGTAGCCCTCGTCAAAATAGCTCCCGCTCCGGTAATCAATCACTTCCGGAAACGTATCCGTTTCGTCGAAAAGCGCCGTCTGGCCTGCCTCCTGTACATCCGCCGCGGACACCACAGATTCCGGCGTCACCACATTGCCCTCGGCATCCTGAAGCACCAATTCGCCAATAGCCATCGCTTCGCCAAGATTCGTCAGCCGCAGATAGCGTCCCGCCGTCTCCACCTGGCAGCTTCCCCAGCAAAAAACGCGCTCCATAAAAATTTCCTGCCCATCCTCCCATGGCCCGTCCGCAGAATCTCCGCTTTCCAGCGTCAGCGTACAGCGGCTGTAATCTTTCAGATACCAGTTCAGCGTCGTTCCCTCCGGATTTTCCCCGAAATCCAAGATCAACGATTCCCCCGCCGCCAGCGGATATTCCGTAACCGGCGCCTCTCTGATACCGAGATTCCAGAATGCAATGCATCCATAACCCAGGCAAAGCGCCGCCGGAATTCCAAAATCTTTCCATCCAAAGGGCATCCGTCCGGCAGAGGGCACTGGAACGCATTCCGCCGAAAAAAAACGTTTAAGCAGTCTTTCCCATAACTCAAAAGAAAAAAGCGCCACAATGTCCGCCAGTACATTGTCCAACACATTTCCGTCAAAGCCCATCGCAAAGGCAAGAAAAAGACGCAGGACGAAAATCAGGCAGCACACAAGCACGGTATCCCGGAGTCGTCTGGACACACCGTGCCTGCGCTTCTCATATTGCGAAAAAAGGCCGTAAAGAACGACGATGACAATCCCATGTAACGCAAACATTGGCTTCCCTTTCTCAAAAACAGCGATTACCTTTCCGAAATCTTTTCCCGTCCGGAAAGATATTCGATGCTTTTCCGATACTTTTCCAATGAATTCACTTCCACAAGAACCGAGGCGTCCGGACGCAGGGCAGGCAGAACCGTTTCCCATGCAATGTTCCCCTCGCCCAGCGGAAGATGCTCGTCGATCAAGCCGTGGTTGTCATTAATATGGTAATGACGGATGTAAGGCGCACAGGCCGCATGCCAGTCGGCAATCGCGGTTTTCGAAATGTGCGCATGGGCCAAATCCAGGCAGATGCCAAAGCGCTGCCCCTGCATCCGTTTCGCCAAAGCCGCCAGACAATCCGGCTCCTCATCAAACATATTTTCCATAAAAACAAACAGTCCCGGATAATCCGCAAGCAGCGCCCGAAAATAAGCCTCGTTCCGGTCAATCCAGCCGTCCCGGTAACTTTTTTCATAAAAATTCGGAATAAAATTCGTGTGGAGGATCATTCCTTTTACTTGCAGACGCAGCGCGATCTCACAGGCCTGCCGGATGCGGAAATCGCTGGCCCGGCGGATCATTGCATCCGAAGAATGAACGGTAATATCCAGAAAAGGCCCGTGAAGGGTGTCCTGGCTCCTGTCCCGCTTTAGCTGAAGATAGCCGTCGATGCGGCGCTCGACTTCCGCTTTCTGGTCGAGGATGCCAGGCAGCATGAAATCGTTATATTCGAACGGAATATCCATTGCCGCCCATTCTTCCAGGCGTTCAAAATCCGGTATGCCATGATACTTCATACTCCTGCCTCCTGTCCTTTTGGCGGTTCTACGCGATCCAGGGCATAGACCATGATGCTCCTGGACTTCCCTTTCAAAGGAATTTCGCCGATTTCGGTTACTGCAATGCGGTCCCGCAGCCCTTCGTATACGGACTCGCTGATCAAGATCTGCCCGGCCTTTGCGTTTGCTTCCAGGCGGGCCGCAGTGTTCACGGTGTCTCCGATGGCGGTGTAGTCCATCCGGAAATCGGAGCCGATGTTTCCCACAACGGCATTGCCGCAGTTGACGCCGATCCCGTAGCTTACCGTTTTGCCGAAGCGTTCCTGGAATTTCGCGGCAATCCGTTCGCTGCCCGCCGCAATGTCTCTGGCGGCGCAGACGGCTTTATAGAGGTAATCTTCGCTGTCGAAGGGGGCGTTGAAGATAGCCATAGCCGCGTCGCCGATGAATTTGTCCAGAGTTCCGTCGTTCTGAAAAATGGCTTCGGTTACGAGTTCCAGGTATTCGTTGAGAATTTCCACGACTTGTTCGGGTTCCAGGGCTTCGCTGAGGGGCGTGAAGCCGCGGATATCGACGAAGAGGACGGCAATGTGGCGTTTTTCGCCGCCGAGCTTAATCTGGTAGTCGTGATTTTTGGAGATTTCTTCCACCACCTGGGGCGCAACGTATTTGCGGAAAGCGTGGATGATTTTTCGTTTTTGGAGAGCTTCCGCCGCGTATTTGCTGATGATGCTCCAGATCAGGACGGACAGAAGGGACAGCGGAAGGGCGATCAGGTTGATGACGATTCCGCTTTCGTCCAGTTTCAGGCTGAGGAATGCCTGGCCCGCCAGGATTCCGGCTGTCACTAGAAAATTGATCCATATCTTCAGCCTGGTAAACAGTACGGCCAGCGCAAAGGCGAGGGAAGCGTAGATTACCGCATTCCAGAAGGTACTCACAGGCTGAAGACAGCGCTGTTCCAAAAGGCTCTGGATAATGTTCGCGTGGATTTCCACTCCGTACATCTGGGTTCCCTTTTCGATGGGGACAAAATAGGAATCCCCCATACCGGCCGCATGAGCGCCCACCAGGACGATGTTGTCTGCGAAGGCGGCGGCCGGGATCCTGCCCTCCAGGACGTCGATCAGGGATAGGGTCTCGTAAGTTTCCGGGCCGGCGGTGTAGTCGATGTAGATACCGCCGTTTGCGTCGGTTGGCATGGTGGAAATGAGGTCGGTTGTTTTATCGCCGCTTTGGGTGGCAAGGCGGACGATGGCGGATGCAAAGGACTGATAGCCGCCGTATTCCAGGAGGGTGTAGCGCACGCTGTTGTCTCTGGTGTCCTGTACGGTATTGACGAAACCGGTTTGGACGAGGCTTTCCAGCTCGCCAAACGGTGTTTCAACCAGGTCGATGTACAGAGGATTGGCTTGGGTTTTTCCGTCGATGGTTTCGAGTTTTGTGGTGAAGACCAGGTTGGAGGCCATGACAATGTTGGAATATTTCTGGCAGGCTTCCAGTAGGAGCTGGTCTTCTTCTCCTTTTTCATTTACAAGCAGGATATCCAGGCCGATGACTTTGGGGGTGTAGGGGCCGCTGTTTAGGAGTTCGATCAGGTCGGCGTAGGGTTTGCGGGTCCAGGTTTCGAACTGGCCCAGGGCTTCCAGGGTTTTTTCGTCGATGGCGAGGATTTTGATGGTTGGGTCGGCGCGGTTTTCCTGTTGGTAGACGGCGTCCTGGAGGGTGAGGTTTAGAGTGGGGAACCACTGAAAGCTGACCGCTAGGAAGGTCAGGAGGGCGAGGAGCAGGGCGGCGGCAAGGTTTGTTTTATTCTTTTTCAATGGTGTGTTTCCTTTTGCGTGCGAACAGGATCAGTTCTGCGGCGGCCAGCGGGAGCAGAAACAGGCTGACTGCTTTCGAGGTGGTGTCCGTCGGGTCTGTCGTGTCTGCGGAATCTGCTGTGTCCGTGGGATCAGTCGTATCGACCGAGTCTGTCGTGTCTGACGGATCGGTCG
>JAUNPS010000088.1 GCA_030536575.1 Eubacteriales bacterium
GAAACGCCGACTGAACCGGTAACAGAGACTCCGACCGAACCAGTGACAGAAACGCCCACGGAGCCAGTGACGGAGACCCCGACCGAACCAACGACCGAACCGGAGACAATTGTTCTTGACGACGAACCGGAGACACAGCCCACAGAGTCCGAATCCGAAACAGAGTCGGAAGAATCGCCCCTTGCCGATGTAAAAGCATACAGCAAACTGAACTATAAATCCAAACCCTATAAAGGAGACGGCTCGAAAGAAAATCCCTACGTCTTTTTCTGTAAAGACGGCGCTGTTGTGAAAGCTTCTTTCATGAATATGGTCCTGGGCTTTACCTCTGACGGAACCACAAAAGAAAACGGCGGTTTCCGTGAAGACGGAACCGGAAGCTATGTGGTACTGGAGATCAGGGAAGGCGACGACTTAAGCGGCGGTTTCATCAAAGGAATCCAGATCAACGGAACCAGAAAAAATGATACCTCCTACGACCCGTCCACGAGCTGGATCTTTAACTGTGACGGTTTAACGAAAGAGACCGAAGAAATTACCGAGCCGCCTACGGAAACTGAGGATACCGAGCCGGATACCTGGGACGACGGCGGTTGGGACGACGGCTGGGGAGGCGATGATTACGGGGATGATGTTTATACAGTTTCCGAACTGAAAGAAGCCATCAGTCAGAAAGAAGAAGAGATCCGAAACCTTGAACTGGATATGCGTCAGGCGGAGCTGGAAGTGGATAAGGCCCAGAGAAAGCTGGATGACGCTTCCGTAAAAGCGACTTTAAATGGCGTTGTAAAAGCAGTCGGCGATCCGGACATCGGCGAAATGGATGGTGATGCCTTTATCACCGTCACCAGCGACTCCGGCCTTTATGTTAAAGGGACGATCAGTGAACTGGAACTGGCGCAGGTACAGGTGGGAAGCACGATTACCGGAATGTCCGGTGAATCCTACGTGGAGTTCACCGCAGAAATTACCGAAATTTCCGAATACCCGTCCAGCGAGAATGACTACTACTATTACGGCGACAGTAATCCGAACGTTTCTTACTATCCGTTCCTGGCCTACATCGACGACGCAGACGGCATCAGTAATAACGAATGGGCGGAACTGACGATCCAGAGCAGCGAAGAAGATACCGACAGCCTATACATTTCCAAACGGTATATCCGTTCCGAAAATGGCCAGAGCTATGTATACAAAGCCGGAAGCGATGGGAAACTGGAAAAGCAGTACGTGAAGACAGGCCAGACCCTCTATTCAGAATTCGTGGAAATAAAGCAGGGATTAAGTCTTACCGACAGCATTGCTTTCCCTTACGGGAAAAATGTATATGAGGGGGCGCCTGTGGCGACCGATGACGATGATGACTTGGACGAAGACGTCGAAAATTTCGATGACACGGAAGATTCCAGTGAAGAAGACTGGGAAGAATGGGATGATTCCAGTTTCGACGAACTTGGACTTGACGAGCTCGATGACAGCGTATTCTTAGAATAGGAGGCGGCAGGAAATGATAGAAAATATACGTTTATCTTTTCAGGGCGTCTGGTCCCATAAAATGCGGTCTTTCCTGACGATGCTGGGGATTATCATCGGAATTGCGTCGATTATTTCCATTGTTTCGACGATTCAGGGAACGAACGAACAGATTCGGGAAAACCTGATCGGCGCAGGAAATAATGCGGTAACCGTTCAGCTGAGCCGAGGCGATTCCACTTATGAATTTTATGATTACGATACCGTTCCGGACGGGCTTCCTGTCATCACAGAGGAGATACGCCAGCAAATTCTTGTGGTAGACGGTGTGGAAGATGCCTCCCTGTACAACAGCCGGAGCTGGGCAGATGGGATTTATTACCAGAATACGGCGCTGTCCACAGCCCAGGTATACGGAATTGATATGCATTACTTTAATACCTGCGGCTACGTGGTTCGGACAGGAAGAGAATTTATTCAGTCCGATTACGATGAATTTCGGAAAGTTGCGATCCTGGATCAGACAGCGGCAAGCTCCCTCTTCCAGGAAGACGATCCCCTTGGGAAGACCATCGAGATCGGTCAGCAGCCCTATGTGGTAGTCGGCGTGGCCCAGAAGCGGGCAGGGTTCGAGCCGGTCATTAATTCCGAAGAGGAATACGATCTTTACATGGGCAATGAGGACAGCGGAGTCGTTTACATTCCGTCGGCAGCCTGGGGAATTGCTTACCGGTATGATGAGCCGCAGAACCTTGTTGTAAAGGCTGCATCCATCGATGATATGACCAGTGCGGGCAAAAAATGCGCGGATATTTTGAATCAATACGTGACTACTTCGGAAGATATCAAATACAAAGCAGCGGATCTGCTTGAGACCGCACAGCAGATTCAGAGTTCCAGTGCAGCCATGAATAACCAGCTGATCTGGATTGCGAGTATTTCCCTTCTGGTAGGTGGAATCGGCGTTATGAATATTATGCTGGTATCTGTCACCGAGCGAATCAGCGAGATCGGCCTGAAAAAAGCCATCGGCGCCAAGAAGCGCAGCATCCTGGGACAGTTCCTGACAGAGGCCGTGGTACTGACCAGCACCGGAGGGATCATTGGCGTATTCACCGGAATTGTCATGGCGCAGGTGATCTCGAAAATGTCGGATACGCGCGTGGGAATCAGCGTGCCGGCGATTGTGATCTCGGTTGCATTCTCAATGCTGATCGGAATTGTGTTTGGACTGATTCCGTCGATCAAGGCGGCGAACTTGAATCCGATTGACGCGCTGCGGCACGAATAAAACAGAAACGAAAAATACGGCAGGAAAAAGAAAACGAAAGAACCCGAAAGAACCCGGAAAGTCAGAAAAACCTGAAAAAAGGCTTGATTTTCCGGGTTCTTCATGCTATACTACCAAAGGCAAAAAACAAATCACGTGTATGGATTCCAAGCACGGTGCCGCAAGGTCTGCAAGGAAGCAGAAAATACACGGAAGAATTTAACCAAAAGGAGAAGAATCATGAGCGTTATTTCAATGAAACAGTTACTCGAAGCAGGTGTACATTTTGGCCATCAGACCAGAAGATGGAACCCGAAAATGGCTCCCTACATCTACACCGAAAGAAACGGCATCTACATCATCGACCTGCAGAAATCCGTAGGTATGGTAGACACCGCTTATAAAGCCGTATTTGACATCGCAGCAGAAGGCGGCAGCATCCTGTTTGTAGGAACCAAGAAACAGGCACAGGACGCCGTACAGACCGAAGCAGAACGCTGCGGCATGTTCTATGTAAATGAAAGATGGCTCGGCGGCATGCTGACAAACTTTAAGACCATCCAGAGCCGTATCAACCGTCTGAAAGAAATCGAAACCATGCAGGAAGACGGCACTTTCGACGTTCTTCCGAAAAAAGAAGTCATTGCCCTGAAGAAAGAAATGGAAAAACTTCAGAAAAACCTTGGCGGCATTAAAGAAATGAAGAAACTCCCGGATGCGATCTTTGTCGTAGACCCGAAAAAAGAAAGAATCTGCGTACAGGAAGCACACACCCTGGGAATCCCGCTGATCGGTATCGCCGACACGAACTGCGATCCGGAAGAACTGGACTACGTCATCCCGGGTAACGACGACGCCATCCGTGCCGTAAAACTCATCGTATCCAAGATGGCAGACGCTGTAATCGAAGCAAACCAGGGCGCCGAGAACGACGTACCGGTTGTTACCGAAGAAGAATTCGCAGAAGCAGAAGAAGCAGCGACCGAAGAATAATCCAAATCCTGATAGATCGACGAATGGAGGAACAGATCAATGGCTATCACAGCATCAATGGTAAAAGAACTGAGAGAAATGACCGGCGCAGGCATGATGGACTGCAAAAAAGCCCTGACCGCCACCGAAGGTGATATGGACAAGGCTGTCGAATTCCTGAGAGAAAAAGGCCTTGCGACCGCTCAGAAAAAAGCAGGCAGAATTGCCGCAGAAGGTATCGTTATGAACGTCGTTTCCGAAGACGGCAAAAAAGCCGTTTCCGTAGAAGTAAATGCCGAGACCGACTTCGTAGCAAAGAACGAAAAATTCCAGGGCTATGTAAAGCAGGTCGCAGACCAGGCCCTGAACACCACCGCAGCCGATATCGATGCATTCCTGGCAGAAGCATGGGCGCTGGATCCGTCCAAGACCGTAGCAGAGGAGCTGGCTTCCCAGATCTCTGTAATCGGTGAGAACATGAAGATCCGCAGATTTGCGCAGGTAGAGGAAGCAGACGGTTTCGTATCTTCCTACATCCATGCAGGCGGAAAGATCGGCGTTCTGGTAGACGTTGTGACCGACGTTGTAAATGACGAGATCCAGGAAATGGCGAAAAACGTTGCCATGCAGTGCGCAGCCCTGAAGCCGCAGTACACCAACCGCAGCGAAGTAAGCGAAGACTACATCGAGCACGAAAAAGAAATCCTTCTGGCTCAGATCAAAAACGACCCGAAGGAATCCCAGAAACCGGAGAAAGTAATCGCCGGTATGATCAATGGCCGTATTAACAAAGAGCTGAAAGAAATCTGCCTGATGGATCAGGTTTATGTAAAGGCAGAGGACGGAAAGCAGTCTGTACAGCAGTATGTGGATTCTGTGGCGAAGGCGAATGGCGCGAAGATCGTGATCAAAGGCTTTGTGCGGTATGAGACGGGCGAAGGTCTGGAGAAGAAAGAGGAGAACTTCGCGGAGGAAGTTGCAAAGCAGATGGGAATGTAATCCTGTCCATGCATTCATTTTATAGCGATTATTTGAGAGAGCTTTGGAGTAATCCGGAGCTCTTTTATTTTTGCGTATAAAATCGACTTGCAAAGAAAAAACACATCTGTTAGTATAAAACCAGATACAGTTTGTTCCGTGGAAAAAGAGATTCCGAGGTGAAAAAATGGAGAAAATAAAAAAAGTTTTGTGGACAATGTTTCTGGCTGCGCTGGTATGCATCCTCCCGCCGCTGGGCGCGCGTGCCGACAGCGACGTGCGGTTTGTCGGGATTGGAAGAGGGGAATATACCACGGCCTCCGACCTGGGAGACGGGCCGGGCAATGACCTGACGAACATGAAGCGGGTACTGGAAAGCGCCTACGGCACGCTGGCCGCGTCAAATTGCTCGGAAACGGTGAATACGGTTTCGGGCGTCCAGGAGATGATCCAGGAGACTTTCGCGGACAGTACGGAAGATTCTTTGAATTATTTTTTCTACAGCGGCCATGGAACGTACAGCAGCGGCACCCCGGCGCTTGTACTGGAAAGCGGCCAGTATATGACGGCGGCCCTGCTGGCCCAGGCCTTCTCCGGAATCCAGGGAACCAATATCCTGGTGATCGACGCCTGCTATAGCGGCGGACTGATTTCCGGAAGCTCCCGAAGCAGCACGACACAGGACTTCTCGGAAGTTTGGACAGATGCGCTGGCGAGCGCGTTTTCCAGTCTGCCGAAGAGCCGGACAGCACTGACGACGCCGAGCTATTATGTGCTGACGGGTTCCTCGGAGAATGAACTGACCTGGCAGGAGAATTTTTACAGTCCCGCGGATACGACAGCGGAAGTGGGCTATTTCAGCAGTATGGTTGCTTATGGGTGCGGGATCGACGCGTCTATGGCGACGAGCACAGGCGGCTATCTGCTTGGGGAAACGCCTGCGGACTATGACCGGGACGGGAAAGTGACCTTCGATGAACTGCGGGAATTCCTGGAAAACCAGTGCCTGATCAACCATGTGAGCATGTACCCGGCGTACAATAACCATACGTTCATTCCGGCATTCTCGGCAGCGCCCAAGGTGATCCTGAAAGATGCTTCGGTCAGCTATTCGTCAGGCGAACCCATTGTAACGGTGACGTATGATGCGCTGGAAAACTTCAGCTTAGGATATTGGAACTACTATGATTCGAATAAAAATCTGGGGCGCTTTATGGGACTGACCAGCGCGACCAGTTCGCGGATCGCTTCGGTGATAAGTTCGAGAGGAATCGGCGATCTGGTTCAGGCGGGGACGCTTGCGGAACAGGCCGCGGGCGAAGGAACCTTTTCCTTCCAGACAGAGAATGTGACGTCCATGTTTTTGACAATGTTCCAGGTGAGCGGACAGACTTTCCGGTACAGCCTGCCTTATTCGGTGACAGAAAGCGAAGTGACGCTGCCGGAACTGACCGTGACACTGGGGAACACGTCGTTTTCGGCAAACGGAACCAGGGAAGTGCGGATTCGGGCAAGCTTTGGGAGCAGCCTGCGGGAGAACCTTCCTCAGGCGTATCTGACCGTTCAGGTTTTGGATGCCAGCGGAAATGTTGTGCGGATTTTGAGCGGAAGCGGCGGCGACCTGGTGGATGTGATCCAGGACCCCTCCACCAGTTATTATCAATACTATTCCGACTACTACTGGAACGGCAGAAATGACGCAGGCGAAGTCGTGGCGACCGGCGCGTACAAGGTGCAGGTGACAGCCGATTTTGGGGAAAACTATGAGCCTGTGGTGAAAACGGCGGCCATTTCGGTCACAAATGTGGAAAACAGCGAAGAAAGTGAAACAGAAACGGAGACCACCCAGACGGAAGACCCAAATAAAGATAAGCTCCCAAACCCGCAGCCGATCGAATCGGAAAAGATACCTGCAATAGATACAGAAAGCACAGAACAGACGGAAACGTCCCAGACCGAAACGCCTCAGACCGAGACCCAGGCTGCGACAGAGCAGACCGAAACCGAACTCGATCTGTCGAAACTGAAAAGCCTGTCCGGAAGCACGCCGAAATCCACGACACCGAAAAAGGCTTCGGCAAAGGAACCTACCTCGCTGCGGATGATGGTCGGGACGACAAAGGTTTCTTCGATTACCATCGGGTTAAAAGAAAGTTTGCAAATGAGCGTTCTGGTACTTCCGGAAAAATCCTACGACCAGACCGTGACCTATAAGAGCGGAAATTCGAAAATCCTGAAAGTCACCAAAAACGGCAGGATTATCGGCCTCAAGGTCGGAAAGACCACATTGACCGCCACAGCCGTAAACGGCGTAAAGACCACGATCAACGTCACCGTGCGCAAAGCGCCCACGAAAATCACCCTCGCCGCCACGAAAAAGACCCTGAAGAAAGGGAAAACCTTCCAGATCAAATACAAACTTCCGGCAGG
This sequence comes from Eubacteriales bacterium, assembly GCA_030536575.1. Taxonomy (GTDB): domain Bacteria; phylum Bacillota; class Clostridia; order Lachnospirales; family Lachnospiraceae; genus Limivivens. The sequence goes on from JAUNPS010000088.1 coordinate 7,124, forward strand.
GATGGCCAGCTATCAGATCACCTTTACCAGCAGCAACAAAAAAGTGGCGACCGTGAGCGCGACCGGTAAAGTGAAGGGGCTGAAAAAAGGTGTTGCGGTGATCACGGTGCGCACTTATAATAAGAAGAAAGCCAAAATTACCGTAACGGTGAAATAAAGGAGACGAAACAGCATGTCAATCGAAAGAGTCCGCGCCTATTTCCGCGCCCAGGACGCCGAACATTTAATCCATGAATTCCCTGTATCCAGCGCCACCGTCGAGCTGGCCGCCAAAGCCGTCGGCGTGGAGCCTGCCCGCATTGCCAAAACCCTTTCCTTTAAGAAAGAAGACCACGCTCTTCTGGTCGTGGCCGCCGGCGATGCCAAAGTCGACAACCGCAAGTTTAAAGACACCTTCGGCCTGAAAGCGAAAATGCTGACGCCCGAAGAAGTCGTTGCCCTGACCAACCACGCCATCGGCGGCGTCTGTCCCTTCGCCGTCCCGGAAAATGCCGAAATCTACCTGGATATCTCGCTGAAACGCTTCGACAAAATCTATCCGGCGGCCGGGAGCGCAAACAGCTGCGTGGAGCTGACCTGCCCCGAACTGGAGCATTACGCGGCGGCAAAAGGCTGGGCAGACGTCTGCAAGGGCTGGGAAGGAGACTTTGTATCCTGAAAAAAACAAGAAAAATTGCATTTTCGGGCTAGGTAGAAATAGACATTTTTTTTAGAATATGGTATGATAAGCTCATATGACACAAATGTTCATTTTGTATCAAAAATCCCTTAGCCGGGATCAAAAAATAAGGAGGAATACAAAAAATGGCTAGAAAAATGAAGACCATGGATGGTAATCATGCTGCAGCCCATGCATCCTATGCATATTCCGATGTCGCTGCGATCTATCCGATCACCCCGTCATCTGTTATGGCAGAGGCTACCGACGAGTGGGCCACCCAGGGCAGAAAGAACATCTTTGGACAGGAAGTTCAGGTAACGGAAATGCAGTCCGAGGCAGGTGCTGCAGGTGCAGTACACGGTTCTCTGGCAGCAGGTGCTCTGACGACCACCTACACCGCTTCCCAGGGACTTCTGCTTATGATCCCGAACTTATATAAAATCGCTGGTGAGCAGCTTCCGGGCGTATTTAACGTATCTGCCCGTGCCCTTGCAAGCCATGCACTTTCCATCTTCGGCGATCACTCCGACGTATACGCCTGCCGTCAGACCGGCTGCGCGATGCTCTGCGAGTCCAGCGTACAGGAAGTTATGGACCTGACCCCGGTTGCACATTGCTCCGCGATCAAAGGCAAGATTCCGTTCATTAACTTCTTCGACGGTTTCCGTACCTCCCACGAGATCCAGAAGATCGAGACCTGGGACTACGAAGATCTGAAAGATATGGTAGACATGGACGCCATCGACGAGTTCCGGAAACATGCCCTGAACCCGAACCATCCGTGCCAGAGAGGTTCCGCTCAGAACCCGGATATCTTCTTCCAGGC
>JAUNPS010000089.1 GCA_030536575.1 Eubacteriales bacterium
TTCATTCTGCCTGCTGTCCCCGACACTCGTGATCACCGAATCTCCTGCATAGGACACCGGAACCCCGTCCACCATTCTGGTGTAGTTCATCCCGTAACAGCGGGTATACGGCATTTCCGTATCCCCTTCCGACACATTGCTGAAATGTTCAAAGCTCTCCGAAAAAAATGCGAAATCTCCCAGCCCAAGCTTTGAGAGAAGCGCATCCGCCTGTGCTTTCGCCTGTTCCAGGCTCCCGTCCCCCGACACAATTTCATCTTCAAAGCCCTCTCCATACTGCGCCCGCATCCATTCTTCCGACCAATACTGCGCCGTAGGATCTGTCAGATAAACACTGGCAAAATCCGACCCATTCGCCGCATTAAAATAGTAGGTCCGCCGCGCCGTTTTCACATAGCCTCCCACATAGCTGTTCTGCTGTTCCACAGCCACTTCCGCCTGCGTCTTCTCCACCCCATCGTCTTCCCAGAATTCGTCCTGCCAGGGCCCGATCTCCAGCAAAACCTCTTCCGTTTCCAACGTATCCGGCGCAGTCTCATACAATGCGTCCAAATCCTGAATTTCCTGCAAAATCTCATCCTCATCGAGGCTTCCCTCGTATTTTTTCCAGAGCTCTTCGATCTGCTGCGCAATGTCCTCTTTTGTCAGGAGCCCCATACTGTACAAATCCGTGGAAACGCACAGCGGTTCCCCCTCAAAAAGCACCTCCTGGTACAACTCCAGATCCTCGTTCGTGATGTCCCTCCACTGGACTTTTTTCATCTGGATTCCGGAAACCTCCGGCACCTCCACGTCGGCATTCAGCGTGACGCCAGCGCCAACCTGCTCATTTTCCACATGTTCCGGCGCGCTGACCTGCTCCCGCACCGAATTCTCCGCCGCATTTTCCACCGTGATCACATCCACCTGCTCCGTCTCCCTTGGGGCAACGATCTGCACCGCCGAATCCTTCCCGCATCCGCCGCACGCCAGGCAGGCCGCCCCGGCCAGCAGCAGCATTTTTCCCTTTTTCACGAAAATACCTCCTCTGCAAAGGTAATGTAAACGGAAGTTCCCTTCCCGACCTCACTCTCGATGGACAGTTCCCCCTGATGAATTTGGGCAATGCGCACGCACAGCGCCAGTCCCAGCCCAATGCCCCCGGCTTTCTTGCTCCTGGACTTATCCACCATATAAAACGCCTCCGTCACCCTGGAAATCTCTTCCTGCGGAATCCCCTTTCCGTAATCCCGCACCAGAATCGTGCGGCCCCAGGCTTTCAGCTCAATGCGGCTGCCAGGCTGGGAGGCCTTGATCGCATTGTCCAAAAGGTTCACCAGCAAACTCTCCATCAAGTCCACATCCATCCGCATGTCCCCCATCTGACAATCCATCTGAAGCTGCATCTCATGTTCCTTCAGCCGGTACGTCTCCAACTTGGAAACCCGCGAAAACAGCTCCTTCATCGGATGGATTTCCATAAAAATGCTTTCGCTGTCATACATGCCAAGCAGGTTCATCAGCTTTCCGGAAAGGCGTTCCAGGCGGTGGCACTCCGCATTGATATGGCCCAGGGCACGTTTCTGCTGCTCCGGACTCAGCTTCACATTCATCAGGGTATCCGAATATCCAATGATCGAAGTCATCGGCGTGCGCAGTTCATGAGTCAGACCGCCAAGGAGCTGCTTTCTGCGCTCGGAAACCTCCTCCAGCTCCTTCATCTGGTCTTCGATCTGCTCCGCCATCTGGTTGAAAACATTTCCGACACGGCCTACCTCGTCCTTCGTGCGCACGCGCATCCGTTTTCCATAGTCGCCCTGGCTGATCCCGATCGCCGTTTTTTCCAGTTCGCCCAGGGGTTTTAGCTGGCGCTTCACCAGCCAGAAAATCATATCCACCGCAAAAAAAAAGCACCAGAACAAGAGTCAGGGCGGAAAACCCTGCCTGTCTGGTCACTTCCTCATAAATTTCCGAAATGTCCTTCACCATGACGAGCTGATAGCCCTCGCCGCGCTGGGTTGCGAGCCTCTGGCCCAGGACTAAAATGTGCATTCCGCTGGTGCGTTGGATCACGTATTCGACCTCGGTTTCCTGCCAGCGTTCTTCGTTTCCGGGAAGGAGGTCGTAATCCGTCAGATTGCAGACCAGTTCGCCGTTTTTCAGAAGCATGCAGTCCCGGCCGCCGTAGCGTTTCATCACATATTTTAGGAATGCGCTGCGGGCGGTCTCGCCGTACTGCTGGATCGAGCTGTTGTCGATTTCCCTGGCGATTCCCACGGCTGTGGTCTGGATCTGGTTCGTACTATTTTCAATAGTTTGGTTTAAACTATATTGCCATGTCTCATAAATAAGGCCGCTGCAGAACACGCCCATAGCCACCAGCATGACCGCCCCTGTCAGCAGGGATATTTTGATCCACAGTTTCATCGATTAATCCTCCAGGCGATAACCAATTTTCGGGATCGTCTTGATCACATCGGACAATCCCAGTTTTTTCCGAAGCTGCCCGATGTGGACGTCCACGGTTCTGGTCTCCCCCATATATTCGCTTCCCCACACCTGGTTCAGAAGCTGTTCCCTGGTAAAAGCGCGGTTTTTATTCTTCGCCAGGAGCACCAAAAGGTCATATTCCAGCGGTTTTAGGCTGACTTCCTGTCCATTTTTCAGCACCTGATGCTCGGACAGGGCAATCTGGATATCCGCGAAAGCCAGCACGCTTTTCTGCCTTCCGGTTCGCTCCAGCACTTTTTCCACCCGCACCAAAAGCTCCAGAACCTCGAACGGTTTCACAATGTAGTCCTCCGCCCCGGAGCGCAGGCCCCGCACCTTCGAGCCCACATCCGCCTTGGCCGTCAGATAGATCACCGGAATCCGGTACTGCTTCATCAGATCCATCAGTTCAAAGCCGTCCTTGCCCGGCAGCATCACATCCACCAGAGCCAGGTCGAAACGCCGTTCCCGCGCAAGCGTCTCCTCGACCTTTCCGCCGTCAAAGACCGCCAGGACGTCATAGCCCGCCACGGTCAGATTCATTTCGATCAGCTCTGAAATCGCCTCATCGTCTTCCACCACCAGAATTCGGTTCTGCATGTTTTTCTCCCCTCGCTCAGTCTGTGAGCCATTTTTTTAGTTCCTGATACAGCCGCCCGACCGGAAGGCCGACGACGTTCGCGTAATCCCCTTTGATTCCTTTCACAAAAATGGCCGCGCGGCCCTGGATGGCGTAAGCGCCTGCCTTGTCCATCGGCTCCCCCGTCGCAATGTAGCTGAGGATTTCCTCCTCGGTGATCGGATACATTTCCACCTGCGTCCCCTCGAAAAAGACCGTCTCCCGCAGACGTTCTCCCTCCCGGATCAGCAGCGCCACCCCGGTGCAGACCTCATGCGTCCGCCCGGAAAGCAGTTCCAGCATCCGTTTTGCGTCGGCTTCATCCGCCGGTTTCCCCAGAATCTTCCCATCGATCGCCACCACGGTATCCGCGCCGATCACAATCGCGTCAGTGCACAGGCGCTCCGCCACCGCCCTGGCCTTCTGAAGCGCCAGCTCCATCACGGCCTCGCCCGGCGTTTCCTTCGTAATGATCTCCTCGGTCTGGCTGGTGATGACCTCAAACGGGATTCCCGCCTGGGTCAGCAGTTCCCGCCTGCGCGGTGACGCCGAAGCCAGTATGATTTTCTTCATAGAACGTTTCCATCCTTTTTGTTTTTCTTACAGTTTAACATTGCTTTTTGGAAGGAACAAGGCCTTCCGCAAAACTTTTTCTTTTTCGCATCGTCACGGTGTGAATAGGAATATCTTTTTGTGGTATTTTCCCGAAAATTATGCTAGACTGTTTTTGGTATGGCAACGTATGAATCAAACAAAAGCAAAGGAGTGTAACGAATGGATCTACTGGACCGCAAGATTTTGGACTGCCTGCGCGCCAACGCCAGACAAAGCGCCTCAGACATCAGCAAACAAATCCACCTCTCCGTCTCAACCGTCATCGAGCGCATCCGGAAAATGGAATCCTCCGGGCTTATCAAATCCTACACCGTCGTCCTGGACGAAAAAAAACTGGGGAACGACGTCACCGCCCTGATGGAAATCAGCCTGGAACACCCCAAATACTACGAGGCGTTCACCGACGAAGTCCTGCAGAATCCCCATGTGATATCCTGCTACTATCTGGCGGCCAACTTCGATTTTCTCCTGAAAATCGTCTGCCGTTCCTCCGATCATCTGGAAGAGATTCACCGCTGGATCAAAGGCCAGCCCGGCGTCTCCTCCACCCGGACGCATTATGTATTAAAAGATCTGAAAAATATCTACTCCGCCGCCCCTCCCCTGGACGAAACTCCCCAGGAATAGCGGCGCCCCTCATAGTCCCGCAGCGCCTGGCACAGAAGCCTCGCGTCTGCGGGATACGCATATACGGTATTTCCATATTTCTGCCGGGCTTCGTTTCCCTTTCCCAGCACCAGGATCACCGTCTTTTCCTTACACTCTGAGACTGCCTTTCGAATGGCCTGTCCCCGGTCTTCAATGCATTCGCAGGGACACCCCACCATTTCCACATAGTGTTTAATTTCTCCGGAAATCTTGTCCACCTTCTCCATCCCCGGATCGTCCGCCGTCAGATACACTTTATGCGAAAACAGCCCGGCGATCAGCCCCAAATCCCGTCTCCGGTTATAAGCCTTTCCCCCCGGACAGCCGAACACCGAAACGATCCGCCAGCCCGGATATTCCATATATACCGCATCGAACAGCCGCTCAAAACTCAGGCGGTTGTGCGCATAGTCCACCACGCCCAGCACTTTTCCGTCATAGCTCACATACTGTTCCATGCGGCCGCTGACCCTGACATTTGCCAGCCCTTTTTTCATATATTCCACCGGAATGTTATAGGCATACGCCGCCGCGATGGCCGCCAACGCATTTTCCACGTTAAAATTCCCATGCATCGCCAGCGTAAAACGCTCATGGAACCGGTCGCATTTCACCCGGAAGGTCAGCTTTCCATTTATGATCTGGATATCATGCGCCCACAGATCCGGCATTTTCGTGGTTCCGAACGTCACTACCTTTTCTGACATTCTGGCCGCCTTCAGAATCCGATCCGCGTAGGGCGTATCCAGATTCACACAGGCTGTCCGCGTCTGGCGGAAAAGCGACAGCTTCGCGCTGAAATAATCCTCGAAATTCTCATGCTCCTGGGGGCTGATATGATCCTCCGAAATGTTCAGGAATACAGACACGTCATACATCAGCCCGCGCACCCGCTGATACTTCAACGCCTGGCTGGAAACCTCCATCGTAAAATAGTTCAGCCCGCTGTCCGCCGCATTGCGCAGATGACGGTAAATTTCCAAGGATTCCGGCGTCGTCATCATTGCCCGCTGACTCTGCTTCCCATCGAAATTTTCAATCGTAGACAGAAGTCCCGTGCCCTTCCGGCCCTCTGCCCGCTCATAGGCATCCAGGATTCCTTTCAAATAGTAAGCCGTTGTCGTCTTTCCCTTCGTTCCCGTGATTCCGGTCAAAAACAGCGTATCCTCCGGCTTCTCATAAAATGCCCTGGACAGGATCGGCATTGCCCGTCTGATGTCTTTTACCAGAAGATAATCCATCGGTTCTGCCGTCTCGCATTTTTTCTCACTAATATAGCAGATACAGCCCATATTTCTCGCGGATTCCAGATATTCCGGCCGGAATGCGGCCCCTTTGCACACAAATATCCCGTCCTTCACCGCTTCCCGCGAATCATACGTCAGCCCCGCCACCGGAGTCATGCCATACTCCGTAATCCTGGCCTCCTTCAGCAGCTCCGCTTCCTCTAACAATCTTTTATAATAAATCAGTCTCTGCCGCATTCTTCAATCTTTCCTCCCATAAGAGCCTGTTCGGCTTTCCTGTCTATCAGTATACCGATACTAGCCGCAAAAATATACAGCGCGTTGTAATCAAATTGTAAATTCTGCTATCCGTCCCGCCGGATGTCCCTACTTATTAGACGCACCAGCCCCCAAAATCGTTTCACCTATTTAAAAATTTTTTTATTTATGTTATGCTGTTTCTAATACAATTAGGGAGGTTTTCACATGAAAGAACAATTATATACCATTCCACTCAACGACGCTTTTCACACCGACGACGAATGCCCCTTCTGCCACATCCACCGCTCCTTAGAGCAGCACGCCATCGAATTCGTCCTAAGCCCCTCCGCCGCCTCCTACATGGAAGACGACGTCCGCGCCGAAACCGACAAAATGGGCTTCTGCTCCTACCACTACCAGAAAATGTTCACCTACGGCAATAAACTCGGCAGCGCCCTCATCCTCGAAACCCACATGAAAAAACTCACCGCCGACCTGAAAGCCGAAACGTCCCATTACGCCCCCGGCTCCAAGTCCTCCTTCCTGAGCCGCTTCTCCAAATCCGCCCCCGACGACTCCCACCAGAGCAGTCTCGTCCACTGGGTCAAAGACCAGGAGTCCCATTGCTACATCTGCGACTACATTGAAAAAATCTACCAGCGCTACCTGGACACCTTTTTTGAAATGTATAAAAAAGACGCGGCCTTTCGCGACCTCGTTAAAAACAGCAAAGGCTTCTGCCTGCATCACTTTGGCGATCTCGTCCAGGCCGCCGAAGTTAAAATGAATGAAAAAGACCGGGCTGCTTTCTTTGAGATGTTATTCCCCCAGATGATTTCCGGCCTGGAGCGCATCACCGGAGACGTCGAGTGGTTCCAGAAAAAATTCGATTATCAGTTCAAAGACGCTGACTGGAAAGAATCCAAGGATTCCGTCCAGCGTGCTATGCAGAAAGTCGCTGGCGGCTACCCGGCTGATCCGCCCTTTGAGTACGCAAAATAATTTTCCGTGCTCCGCTCTTCCAGGCACGCGCGGAAAATCTGCGGCGGTGGCCTAACTGGCCCGTCTTTCGAATCTGCAAAATACTTTCCGTGCTCCGCTCTTCCGGGCACGCGCCAAAATCCGACGGCGGCCTACTCCGCGCTTCGAGGCATAAAAATGTCCGGGGAATCTTACATCCCCGGACTTCGTTTCGCCCTTTTTACATGATAAAACAGACTGCACAGAATGCCGCATAAATCGCCAGCAGCACAATTCCCTGCACTCTTGAAAGCTTTCCTTTAAACATCGCCGGAACCGTCAAAATCACCATCACAGCCAGCATCACCGGAACATCCAGCACCAGCGAAGAATTCATCCCGGCAATTTCCCCATTCTGCGGAATGTCAAACGGCGCCAAAAACGACGCAACTCCACTCACCAGCACCAAATTAAACAGGTTCGCCCCAATCACATTTCCCAGCGACAGAGCCCCATGCCCCTTCACCAGCGAAGTAACCGCCGTCACCAACTCCGGCAGCGACGTTCCCAGCGCCACAAACGTCAGCGCAATCACCGACTCCGGAACCCCCATCGCCTCCGCAATCAGCGTCCCATTGTCCACCAGCAGCCTGGCCCCGATGGCGATCAGCACCGCGCCCACCACCAGTAAAACCAGCTCCTTCGTCATGCTTCCCTCATCACGCTCCGCATCCGCGGCACTGGCCTCCTGAGGCGCCTGTTTCATCTGATTCACTGTAAAGATCATATAAATTGCGAAAATCGACAGCAGGGCCACACCCGCCATCCGTCCGAAATGCCCGGAGGTATACGCCGTCAGCACGTAAAACGCGGCGGCGATAAAGAAAAAGATGACCGGGGTCTTTAAAGAATTTCTCTCGACTCTTCCGGGGCGGATCGCTGCACTTATACCTGCGATCAGCGCGGTATTACAAATCACGGAGCCGATCGCATTTCCATACGCAATCTCCCCGTGTCCGCCCACCGCAGACGTAGCCGAAACCATCACCTCCGGCAGGGTCGTTCCGATCGAAACCACCGTCGCCCCGATCAGAAGTTCCGGCACATGGAACCGGTGCGCAATGCCCGTGGCCCCGTCCACAAACCAGTCGCCGCCTTTAATCAGCAGCACAAGTCCGATAAGAAATAAAAGAACTGGAATTACCATAATTTTTCCTCCTGTATTTTTATTCTGCCCATATAATCCCATTTTACAACGCCGTCAGGCGTAAATCTGACCTGAGCACCCGCGCCGCCAATTCGCACGGCCCAGCGCCGCCCTTCTGGCCTGAATCCCACGCCCTGGCCGCCCGGCTTCGCCGATTCCCGCAGCCTAACGCCGCATCCTTGGCCTGAATACTATGCCCTGGCCGTCCGGCTTCGCCGATTTCT